>JAFVAL010000025.1 GCA_017480565.1 Lachnospiraceae bacterium
AGAAGAATCATGGCTGCAGTCGATGAACAGAATTTGAAGGAAGTTGCCCAGCGTATCCGTGAGATGCGTGAGATCACAGGGTATTCCGTGGCCGACATGGCGGAGAAGACAGAGGTGAGCCTGGAGAAGTACATGGAGTACGAGTCCGGTGCGGTGGATCTTCCGTTTACGTTTATCCACAAGTGTGCGCTGACGTTCCACATTGGAATGAGTGACTTGCTGGAAGGCCAGAGTGCGAGACTTTCTTCGTACACGGTTTCCAGAAAGGGACATTTACAGGATCAGATCACGGAGGATGGCATCCAGATCGTGAATATGGCGCCGATGTTCCTGCGCAAGATTGCGGAGCCTTACTGGGTGAGATATGAGTATTCGGAGGAGTTGCAGGATCAGCCGATTCATACAACGAAGCACTCCGGCCAGGAGTTTGACTATATTTTGTCCGGCAGACTCAAAGTCCAAGTTGGCAACAATGTCGAGTACTTAAGCGAAGGCGACAGCATTTTCTATAACAGCTCGACGCCTCACGGAATGATTGCCGTGGACGGCAGAGACTGTGTCTTCCTTGCCTTTGTCATGCCTGGTTCCGGGGAGAAGGAGATCGTCATCCGCGATACCCTGACCGGCGCGAAGCGGACAAAGAAGAGCATGGTCTGCGACCGTTTCATCGATACGGTGGAGGATGAGAAGGGCTTGCTTCAGAAGATCGAGTTTAAGAATGAAGAGACCTTCAATTTTGGATTTGATGTGGTCGATGCGATCGCCAGAAAGAGCCCGGATAAGCTTGCGATGCTGCACATTGCGACGGATGGAACCGAGCGGAGATTTAGCTTCCGCGATATGAAGCGTGCGTCGAACCAGTGCGCGAATTATTTCCAGTCGCTTGGCATCGGCAAGGGCGACAAGGTGATGCTTGTCCTGAAGCGTCACTACCAGTTCTGGCATGCGATTGTCGGTCTGCACAAGCTTGGTGCGATTGCGATCCCTGCGACGAGCCAGCTGCAGGCGCATGATTTTGAGTATCGCTTCAATGCGGCGGACATCAAGGCGATCGTGGCGACGACCGAGGATGATGTTCCGAACCAGGTAGAGCTTTGCGAGGCGGCCTGTCCGACATTGACGACCAAGATTTTGGTCGGCGGCAGCAGAGAGGGCTGGCATGATTACGAGACGGAGATCAACCAGTTCAGCGCGCATTATTACCGGAAAGCGGATACCCCTTGCGGAAATGATCCGATGGTAGCGTTCTTTACCTCCGGCACGACC
The DNA here is from genome assembly GCA_017480565.1 of Lachnospiraceae bacterium. Classification (GTDB taxonomy): domain Bacteria; phylum Bacillota; class Clostridia; order Lachnospirales; family Lachnospiraceae; genus RGIG1588. The sequence goes on from JAFVAL010000025.1 coordinate 1,267, forward strand.
GGTTACCCGAAGCTTGCGGTGCATTCTTACACCTATCCGCTGGGACATTACATCACCGCGAAATACTGGCACGGTGTCAGTGATGACGGACTGCATTTTACGATCTCCGATACCGGCTGGGGCAAGGCTTTGTGGGGCAAATTATACGGCCAGTGGCTGTGCGAAGGCGCGGTCTTTACCTACGATTTCGAACGCTTTAAAGCGGCAGATATCCTGCCGATGTTCGCGAAATATCATATCACAACCTTCTGCGCACCTCCGACGATCCTGCGCATGCTGATCAAGGAAGATTTGTCGCAGTACGATCTCTCTTCCGTAGTGCATATGACGACCGCGGGCGAGGCATTAAACCCGGAGGTTTACGTGCAGTTTGAGAAGGCGACAGGCCTGCAGATCATGGAAGGCTTTGGCCAGACCGAGACGACGATGAGTATCGGAAACCTGCTTGGCGGTACGCATAAACTGGGATCCATGGGTAAGCCTTCACCGCTCTACGATGTGGAACTGATGGATGAGGATGGCAACTTCGTAGAAGACGGTGAACCTGGCGAAATCGTGATCCGTGCGGAGGATAAGATTCCTTGCGGACTCTTTAAGGGCTATTATGGAAATGAAGAGGCCACGAAGGAAGTCTGGCATGATGGCTGGTATCACACCAGAGATCAGGCTTGGCGTGATGAGGATGGCTTCTTATGGTACATCGGCCGCGTGGATGACGTGATCAAGTCCTCCGGCTACCGCATCGGACCGTTCGAGATCGAGAGCGTGATCATGGAGCTGCCTTACGTGCTGGAGTGCGGCGTCAGTGCCGAGCCCGATCCGGTCAGAGGCCAGGTGGTCAAGGCAAGCATCGTTCTGGTGAAGGGCACCGAGCCGACCGACGAGTTAAAGAAAGAAATCCAGAACTACGTCAAGTCCCACACAGCGCCTTATAAATATCCGAGAATCGTTGTGTTCCGTGACTCTCTGCCTAAGACCATCAGCGGAAAGATCCAGCGAAATCAGCTGTAATCGCAGAGAAATGCATATTTATACGCCCAAAATCGGACAAAGCAGGGAATTTCAAGAAAAAAGATATTTAACTATTTGCAAAAATATGCTAAAATACCGCTTAAACTCTGAAGTCATTAGAAATCAGGGCGTTTATGGGGCAAATGTAAGCCTCAGGGGTTGATATTAGGAAGAAATCTGAGAGGGAATTATGGAACAGGAACTGGATTATAAGATTCAGGAGATATCCGGCCGAATTCGCGAGCTGCGCGAACTGGAGAACAAGACACCGGAGGAGATGGCGAAGGCCACGGACAGTACGGTGGAAGAGTACCTGGCCTGTGAGGCAGGCCACAGGGACTTAAACTTCACGTTCATTTACCGGTGCGCGCTAGCGCTTAACGTAACGATCACGGATATTTTGGAAGGCTACAGCCCGGTGCTGCGTTCTTATACCATGACAAGAGCGGGTGAGGGGCAGAAGATTTCAAGAGCCCATGGCATGACGTATTATAACCTCGCGTATGCATTTCAGAATCGTATCGCGGAGCCTCTGTTCGTGCGCAGTATTTATGACGAGCAGGCGCAGGCAAAGCCGATCGATCTGACCAAGCATGACGGGCAGGAGTGCGATATTGTCATTTCGGGACATCTGAAGGTGCAGATCGGTCCGCACAGCGAGATCTTAGGGCCTGGCGACAGCATTTATTATGATTCGGGTACACCGCACGGCATGATCGCAGTTGGGGGAGAGGACTGTGTCTTCTATGCGATCGTCTTAAATCCGGCGGGCGAGCCGATTCCGGAGCTGCAAAACACCGAGATCATCGAGGAGGAGTCCAAGGCGGTCTATGATGATAAGGATCGCATCTGGCATCAGTTCATCGATGTCGAGGAGAACGAGAAGGGAACGCCTGTCTCGATCAAGTTTAAGAACATTCAGAAGTTTAATTTTGCCTTCGATCTGGTCGATGAGCTGGCAAAGAGAGAGCCGGAAAAGCTCGCAATGCTGCACATTTCCGAGGACGGTACGGAGCGCAGAATTACCTTCGAAAATGTGAAGAAAGAGTCCGCAAGATGCGCGAACTACTTTAAGTCCTTAGGGATCAAGAAGGGCGACCGCGTCATGCTGATCTTAAAGCGGCATTACCAGTTCTGGTACGCGATGATGGGTCTTGTAAAGCTCGGTGCGATCGCGATTCCTGCGACGAATCAGCTGCTGGCGCATGACCTGGAGTACCGGTTTAAGGCGGCGGGGGTCACATCCATTTTGTGTACCGCGGACGGAGATACCGCGCATCAGGTGGAGATCGCGCAGGAGGCCTGCGGATGTCTGAATAATATGATCATCGTCAACGGTGAGCGTGAGGGCTGGCGCAATTTCGATGAAGAGTACCAGATGTATTCTTCCAGATATCGCAGAACCGATCTTTCTCCGTGCGGCGACGATCTGATGTTAATGTACTTTACTTCGGGCACTTCCGGGTATCCGAAGATCGCTACGCATAATTATAAGTATCCGCTGGGACATTTCCACACGGCCAGATATTGGCAGACCGTGGATCCGAACGGACTGCATTTCACGATTTCTGATACCGGCTGGGCGAAGGCAGCCTGGGGCAAGCTCTGGGGACAGTGGCTGTGCGAAGGTGCGATCTTTGTCTACGACTTCGACCGTTTCGATGCGTCGAAGATCCTGCCGATGTTTGCAAAATATAATATCACGAGCTTCTGTGCGCCGCCGACGATGCTGCGTATGATGATCAAGCAAGACATTTCGCAGTACGATTTCTCATCGGTCAAGCATATGACGACCGCTGGAGAAGCGCTCAACCCGGAGGTTTACAGACAGTTCGAGAAGGCGACAGGGCTTCGTATCATGGAGGGCTTCGGTCAGTCCGAGTCCGGCCTGATCATCGGCAATATGGCCGGTGCGCCGCACAAGATCGGATCGATGGGACGTCCTGCACCGATCTACGATGTCGCGCTGCTTGACGATGAAGGAAAGCCAGTTTCTTCCGGTGAAGAGGGAGAGATCTGCATCAACATCAAGAAGGGCCTGCCTGCCGGACTTGCGGTCATGTATTATCAGGATCCGCAGGAGACGAAGGAGACCTGGAAGAATGGCTGGTATCACACCGGAGACCTTGCCTGGAGAGACGAGGATGGCTTCTACTGGTATGTGGGCCGCAAGGACGATGTCATCAAGTCTTCCGGCTACCGGATTGGACCGTTCGAGATCGAGAGCGTCTTGATGGAGCTTCCGTACGTCTTAGAGTGCGGTGTCAGCGCAGCCAAAGACGCGGTACGTGGCCAGGTGGTCAAGGCAAGCATCGTTCTGGTGCCTGGCGTTACGCCGAGCGAAGATCTAGTCAAAGAGATCCAGAACTACGTCAAGAAGCATACAGCACCTTATAAGTATCCAAGAATCGTCGTCTTTAAGGATCAGCTTCCGAAGACAACGAGCGGAAAGATCATCCGACATGAATTATAAGAGAATTACACTGATCTGCGGTCACTACGGGAGCGGCAAGACCAACATTGCCGTGAATATGGCGTTTGATTTAAAGCGTCAGTTTGAGAAGGTCGCGATCGCAGATTTAGACATCGTTAATCCTTATTTCCGGTCCAAGGACAGTGCGCCTGAGCTGGAGGCAGCAGGAGTCCGCATGATCGTATCCGAGTATGCGAATTCGAACCTGGATATTCCGGCACTTCCGCAGGAAATGTATGCGATCGTGGATGATAAGGAACTGGTGAGCGTCGTGGACGTCGGTGGGGATGACAGAGGCGCGTACGCGCTGGGAAGACTTTCTCCTGCGATCCGCGAGGAAAACCGGTACGATATGTTTTTGGTGGTCAACCACTTCCGGCCGTTAACGCCGGACGCGGTTTCAACCATAGAAGTGATGCACGAGATTGAGGCGGCGGCCTCCCTGACATTTACGGGAATCATCAATAATTCCAATCTGGGGGCGGAGACGACGGCGGAGGATGTCCTTGCCTCGCAGGCGTACGCCGAGGAGATCGCAAGGCTTTCCGGACTTCCGGTTGTGCTGACTACGGTGGATGAGAAGATCGCTGCGTCACTTCAGGGGAAGATAAATAATCTGTTTCCAATGCATTTGCAAAAAAGGCCTGTGTAAGGAGATGAAGCCATGGCAAAGTTAACATTTAAGACAGATGAGTGTAAGGGGTGTGGACTGTGTGTTGACGCCTGTCCGAAACACATCCTTCGCCTGTCAACGGAAACCATCAACAAAAAGGGCCATCACCCGGCAGAGTGTGTAGACGAGGCTGCCTGCATTGCCTGCGCATCTTGTGCAACGATGTGCCCGGACTGCATTATTAAAATTGAGAAGTGAGGTGGTCGGTGATGGCTGGAAAAGTTTTAATGAAGGGAAATGAAGCAATCGCGGAGGCTGCGATTTTAGCCGGCTGCCGTCATTACTTCGGTTATCCGATTACCCCGCAGACCGAGATCGCTGCTTACATGGCAAAGAGAATGCCCAAGATCGGCGGCACTTTCCTGCAGGCTGAGAGCGAGATCGCTGCGATTAACATGGTTTATGGTGTCTCTTCCACAGGTAAGAGAGTCATGACATCTTCTTCAAGCCCCGGTATTTCCTTAAAGAGTGAGGGAATCTCTTATCTGGCCGGCGCAGATCTTCCTGCGCTCGTGGTTAACTGCCAGAGAGGCGGCCCGGGTCTTGGCGGTATTCAGCCGAGCCAATCGGATTATTTCCAGGCAACGCGCGGCGGCGGCCACGGTGATTATCACATGATCGTTTTAGCGCCGGCTTCCGTGCAGGAGATGGCGGAGCTGACGATCCGTGGCTTCGAGCTTGCGGATGAATATCGCATGACAACGATGATTCTGGCAGACGGTACAATTGGCCAGATGATGGAGCCTGTCTCCTTTGACTTTGAATTCAAAGCAATGCCAGAAAAGCCTTGGGCGACGACCGGTACGCAGGGTAAGAGAGAGCACAATGTGGTCAACTCCCTGTATCTGTCCCCGGAAGTGCTTGAGATTAAGAATATTGAACGTTACGAGAAGTATGCACAGATCGCGGAGAAAGAAGCGCTGGCTGAAGAGTACATGACCGAAGACGCAGAGATCATCATCGCTGCCTTCGGTATCGCTTCCCGTGTTGCGAAAAATGCAGTGAACGCGGCAAGAGCAGAAGGTATCAAGGTCGGTTTGATCCGTCCGATTACGCTCTGGCCGTTCCCGGAGAAGTATTTCAAGAATTGCCTTGCGACCGCGAAAGAGATCATCAGCGTGGAGCTTTCCATGGGTCAAATGATCGAGGACGTGCGTCTGGCAACCGAGTGTAAGGTTCCGGTTTCTCTGTGCAAGAGAGTCGGCGGCATGATTCCGTCTCCGGAAGAAGTCTACGCTGCGATCAAGGCTGCGGCAGAAAGGATTGGTGAGTGATATGGTAGTATTTGAGAAACCTCATGCACTGACAGATGTTCCGCTGCATTATTGTCCCGGCTGTACGCACGGTATCGTGCATCGTCTGGTCGCGGAAGCGATCGATGAGCTGGGCATCGAGGGCAAGACCGTCGGTATCGCACCGGTCGGCTGCTCTGTGATGGCTTATGATTATTTTCGTTGTGATATGATTGAGGCTGCCCATGGCCGTGCACCGGCGGTGGCAACGGGTGTAAAGCGTTCGGATCCGGACAACCTGATCGTCTTTACGTATCAGGGCGACGGCGACTTAGCTTCCATCGGTACTGCCGAGACCGTGCATGCCGCAGCGAGAAATGAAAACATCACGATCATTTTCATCAACAACGCGATTTACGGGATGACCGGCGGCCAGATGGCTCCGACCTCTCTGCCCGGCCAGGTGACCCAGACCTCTCCTTACGGACGTGACGTCACCCAGTGCGGCTATCCTGTGAAGATCTGTGAGATGCTCTCCACTCTTGACGGACCGGAGTACTTAGAGCGCGTGGCGGTCAACAATGTCAAGCACGTGCGCCAGGCCAAGAAGGCGATCAAGAAAGCGTTCCAGAACCAGATCGAGGGCAAAGGATTCTCCCTGATCGAAGTCATTTCTTCCTGCCCGACCAACTGGGGTATGACGCCTGCCAAGGCACTCGAGTGGGTCGAGGAGAAGATGATTCCTTACTATCCGCTTGGCGTTTACAAAGACAGAAGCGCAGGCATCATTCCGGGAAAGAAGGAGGAAGCTTAAATGACCAGAGAATATCTTTTTGCAGGATTTGGCGGTCAGGGTCTTCTCTTCTCGGGAAAGGTCCTTGCCTATAAGGGACTGATTGAAGAGAAAAATGTCAGCTGGCTTCCGTCTTACGGTCCTGAGATGCGCGGAGGTACCGCAAACTGCAGCGTTATCATCAGCGATGAGCCGGTCGGTGCGCCGATCATTTCTCATCCGGATGTGCTCGTGGCGATGAACCTGCCTTCTCTTGATAAGTTTGAAGCAGCCGTGAAGCCCGGCGGGACGATTCTTGTGGACAGTTCCTTGATTGAACGCAAGGTTGCCCGCGACGACGTGTCGGTCTACTATGTGCCCGCGACAAAGATTGCCGGAGAGAACGGCTTTTCGACCCTCGCCAACATGATCCTGATGGGAAAACTGCTTGATGTTTTCGGTGAGTACGATGTCGAGATGGTTCATCAGGCGCTTGGCAAATGTGTTTCCGCCCGTCATGCAGACCTGCTTGAGCTGAACTTAAAGGCGATGGAAATCGGCCGCGACTATGCGGAATGATCGAAATATCGTTATAAAAAATCATAGATTTTGCTATTGACATTGCATTTCTTTAATGCTATGCTTTGCTAAACCGTTGAAGAAGAGTAAGTAAGTACTCTCCCTGTTTGCACAGAGAACTGCCGGTGCTGAGAAGGCAGTGAAACACAGAGGACTGAATGGACTTTGGAGGGCGAACCCAAAGGGAGACCGAGTAGGGGAGACGGTGTGGCTTACCGTGAGAAGAGCCGGCATATGTGAGTATGCGCTAAGAGGATGTTTCACATCAAGCCGGGTGGCACCGCAGGAGACTTTATCGGCCCCTGTCCCAGCAAGTTTTTCATGACTGGGATAGGGGTCTTTTTCTTGTCCCGGCACTCACACGCGCGGCCTTGCCGCAAATCAGAGAAAGGAGCCTAAAGAAATGGCAGAGAAGAACACAGTACCTTACAAGATTTACCTGGAAGAGTCGGAGATGCCCAAGGCTTGGTACAATCTTCGCGCGGACATGATCAACAAGCCCGCACCGCTTTTGAATCCGGGAACCCATCAGCCGATGACCGCAGAAGAACTCGGGGGTGTTTTCTGCGAGGAGCTGGTCGCACAGGAACTTGACAACACCAATGCATATATTCCGATTCCGGAAGAAATTCGCAGCTTTTATAAGATGTATCGCCCGTCACCTTTGGTGCGTGCGTACTGTTTAGAGGAAAAGCTTCAGACACCCGCGAAGATCTATTATAAGTTCGAGGGTAACAATACGTCCGGCAGCCACAAATTAAACTCTGCAGTTGCCCAGGCTTATTACGCAAAGAAGCAGGGCCTTAAGGGCGTAACCACCGAGACCGGTGCAGGTCAGTGGGGCACCGCACTTTCCATGGCTTGTTCTTATTTCGACCTGGACTGCAAGGTCTACATGGTAAAGGTCAGCTATGAGCAGAAGCCGTTCCGCCGCGAGGTCATGAAGGTTTACGGCGCTTCCGTGACACCTTCTCCGTCCGATACGACGAACATCGGCCGCAAGATTTTGGCGGAGCATCCCGGCACCACCGGTTCTCTTGGCTGTGCAATCTCTGAGGCAGTGGAAGTGGCAGTCTCTAATCCGGGCTATCGCTACGTCCTTGGCTCCGTGTTAAATCAGGTGCTTCTGCACCAGAGCGTGATCGGCCTTGAGACCAAGGCTGCGCTTGACAAATATGGTATCAAGCCGGATATCATCATCGGCTGCGCCGGCGGCGGTTCGAACCTCGGCGGCCTGATCGCTCCGTTTATGGGCGAGAAGATCAAAGGCGAAGCGGATTATCGTATCATCGCGGTAGAACCGGCATCTTGCCCGAGCTTCACCAGAGGCGTCTATGCGTATGACTTTGCAGACACCGGTATGGTCTGCCCGCTTGCGAAAATGTATACGCTGGGCAGTGACTTTATTCCTTCTGCAAACCATGCAGGCGGCCTGCGTTACCATGGCATGAGCCCGATCCTTTCCCAGCTATATGACGACGGCTTGATGGAAGCTGTTTCCTACGAGCAGACGAAGGTCTTCGAGGCAGCAGAGCAATTTGCGAGAGTCGAAGGTATCTTGCCTGCACCGGAGAGCTCACACGCGATCCGCGCTGCAATCGACGAGGCGTTAAAGTGCAAAGAAACCGGCGAGGAAAAGACAATTGTCTTTGGCCTGACCGGAACCGGTTACTTCGATCTGGTGGCGTATGAGAAGTTCCACGACGGTGAGATGAGCGACTACATCCCGACGGATGAAGAGCTGGCTGTATTCAGAGCAAGACTGCCGAAGGTGGATTGAGACGAGCAAGGTTAGGCTTGGTAGGCTTGTTTGAGAATTGAAGTGATGGGGACCCTGGGACGCCTTTTTGGCTGCCCAGGGTCTTTGAGTTTGGGCTGATGTGTGGGGTGGAGACCCTGGAAGCGGCTTTTAGCTTCTCAGGATCTTGTTTTTGGGCTGATGCATGGGGCTGGAGACCCTGGAAGCGGCTTTTAGCTTCTCAGGATCTTGTTTTTGGGCTGATTGTTCGTTATCGTGGACCCCGACAAGCCTTCTTCGCCTTCCGGGGTCTGCAACCAGGCAATTTTTCGTAAAAATGTGGACCCTGACAAGCCTTCTTTGCCTTCCGGGGTCTGCAACCAAGCGGTTTTTCACAAAAATGTAGACCCTGACAAGCTATCATAGCCTTCCAGGGTCTCAACCATGCTTAAAACCCATAGGCGAGTGCGCCTCCGTCGACTGCGAAGTCTTGTCCGGTGATGTAGGAGGCGGCGTCGCTTAACAAAAAAAGCATCATTGCACCAATGTCTTCGGTGTCTCCAAAGGCATGCACTGGCATCCTTGCCAGGATCGCAGCTTTGCGTTCGGGGGTCATGACTTGCTTGCTCATCTCGCTGGGGAACCATCCCGGGGCGACGGAGTTGACGCAGATGTTATCATTTGCCCATTCGATGGCAAGTCCGCGGGTCAGACCACAGACCGCAGACTTCGAGACGCAGTAAGGCACCACGAGGGAGAAGCCTAGGTGTGCAGCCATGCTGCTGATGTTCACAATTCTGCCTTTGTGCACGCTCTGTTTTAGATACGGGTAGCAGAGCTGGCAGAGTGAGAATAGTGCGGTGACGTTGACATCCATGATGTGAGAGAAATCCTCCATCGGGAAGTCCTCCGCGCGGCATTTTTTCGTGATGCCGGCGTCATTGATGAGAAAATCGATTGGGCCTCCTGCGGCGATCTGGGCGATAATCTCTTCCATATGCGCGCGGTCGGTGATGTCACCGGCCAGATGCGTGACATTTGCATGTGAAGGCGCGAGGCCTTCTTTGACCGCGCCGGTGCGGCTGATCGCAAAGACCGTAGCGCCTGCCTCTGCGAGAACATTGCAGATCGCATAACCGATCCCGGAGCTTCCTCCGGTCACGATACCTCTTCTTCCAGACAAATCAAATCTATCTTTCATAAATGCGTCCTTTCTTTTGCATTTTCCACGTGGTTGATGTATGCTTAGTATAACAAATTTACGAACAAAACAATAGAGTGTGAGTTTATTTTTTGTAGAGGAGCAGAAATCATCATGAATTCGAAGGATACCCTGATCAAAGACATCCGCATTTACCGCGCCGTGAGTAAGCTGAGCCGCCCGATCGCGGACTCGACGCATGCGTTGGAGGAGATTGCATTTTATGTGCTGGAGGTGGAGACGCAGGCCGGTGTGGTCGGACAGGGCTATTTGCTGCAGTTCCATTACAGTGCGCAGGCGATTCTTGGCGCGCTGAAGGATATGAAGAAGTATGTACTCGCGAAGGAGTATCATGTCTATGAGACGGCTCAGGTCGTGAAGGATTATGAGATTGAAAGTGAGTATTTCGGGATCGTCGGCCTGCAGCGCTGGGCGCTCGCAACGTTAAATGTAGCGATGTGGGATGCCTGGGCAAGGACGCTCAGGCAGCCGGTGTATCGCCTGTTTGGCTGCCACAGAAAGCCAATTCCGGTCTACGGCAGCGGCGGCTGGATCAGCTATACGGATGAGGAGCTGGTCGATGAGGTAGTCGAGTACAAGCGCAGAGGCTTCACCGCGGTCAAGATCAAGGTCGGCAGTCCGGACATGGAACGTGACATTAGACGTCTGAATCTGTGCCGGGAAGCGCTGGGCCGTGACGTGAAGATCATGATGGATGCGAACCAGGGCATGGATGTGCCTTCCGCGATCAAGCTCGTGAATCAGGTGGAACATCTGGGAATTTACTGGTTTGAAGAGCCGGTGATCAACACGGATTTTGAAGGGTATGCAACGATCCATGCAAAGACCCACGTGAGTCTTGCAATGGGCGAGCGTGAGTACTCCACGGTGGCACTGCGCGAGCTGATCGGCAGACGTGCGCTGGATCTTTGGCAGCCGGATCTGATCCGTCTTGGCGGTGTGGAGGCCTGGAGAGATTCTGCGGCTCTGGCAAATGCCTACAACATCCCGGTTCTGCCGCATTATTACAAGGATTATGATGTGCCGTTGCTTGCCACGGTGGCGAACCCTTACGGGGCGGAGAGCTTTGACTGGATCGATGCGATCATCGATGAGCCGATGACGATTGATCACGGATTTGCGATCCAGAGAGAAGGGAATGGATGGGGATTTCGGTTCCTGCATGAGTTTATGACAGAGGCGTAAATGAGATCAGAAGAGAATGATTTATAAATATAAATAATTGAATAATTTAGAATTGACATTTAAAACTCTGCTTGTAAGGGCAATGGTAACAACCCAATAGGATATCCAATAGAGACTGTTAAAGAAATCGTAAGGTCTTTTTTAGAAAATATATTCTTATATGAAGAGCATAAGAAAAAAGGAACAACAAATCCTGCAAACAAGAATAAACATGAAAAAGGAGAGGAACGAAGAAATCGTGATCAAAAGGGAGAAAAAGGTGACAAGAGACGTAAAGATCGGTCCAATAAGCGGCGCACATCATCATCTAACGTTCAATCCCGAAATAGAAAGATTGTCGGAGGATGCCTTATTGCGGTCTCGACAGTAGGTATATTATATCTTGTGTTGAATGACGCTTCTGGCATTGGAATAGCAGATGATGCGGCAATAGGACCAACGGTTGAGATATTCAGACAAGGCATTATTATGTTAACACAATAAAGGTTTTTAAAGGAGGAAAGCGAAATGTATGATATTATAAAAAAACTATATGATGAGAACAAGATGGCTTGCATTCATACAGATGCCAATGATTTAAATAGATTTATCTATGGAAAAATAATTGGGTTGGATTCAAAAAATTTTGTTGTTTCTTTGGTTTCTCCAAATGGAAAAGCAGATGGAATACTGGTAAAAGAGCTTGAGGATATTATATGGGTCGAGATCTCAACGAAATATGATGATAAAATGAACAAGTTGATGGCAAATGAGAATAATGGAATGGAGTCTAAATTCATTACAGAGCATTTGTTACAAGAGTGTCTGTTACAGTGTAAAGAAAATGGAAGCATTTGCTCTATTGAACTCGATCACAGTGGCTATAGTAACATTATAGGGATTATTGTTGAAGTAAAAGAAGAAACATGTTCTCTGAAGCAACTAGATGAATATGGAGAAGAGGAAGGGATATGTTTTATTAGTATAAGTGATATTTCACAGGTATGCATTAACTCATCTGATGAAGTCAGAATATCGAAATTATATGCGTTTAATTCATCAATACAGCAAAGGGGCAAATGATAGCAAAAAGAATATTCAGTGGATGGGAGAAGATCATGCCTTTATGTGCAGCGTTTATTATCTTTGCAATCCCTCAGATAGCAATTAGGTTAACAGCTAAAAAGATTTTGGCGGATATCATGTATTGGATAAGCGCTAGCAAAAACATCAAGTAAAAAGAAGGATCTCCTGAATTGCCGGAGATCCTTCTTCTGCTTACAAGATTTAGACAGATACATTTACCCAATCAGTGCCGTCCACCCCATATAATAGAGCACCACGATGACCATGAAGGTGAGGATGATCGGGAGCGTGGTCTTGATCAGTTCGCCCAGCGAAGTTCCGAAGTGATCGCAGGAGAGCGAGAGGCACACGTGCGTCGGGGAGATCTGCATGGCCGCGTAAATGAAGCACATGAGCAGGCAGAGCAGCGGCAGTCCCGCTCCTGGGATCGAGGCGAAGGCGACTGGTACCATCGTGGTGGTGATGGTCAGGGAGCCGGCGATCACAGTACCGATGAAGCAGAGCAACGTGAAGATCAAAAAGGCCGGGATCGGGATATTTTCAAAGAATTCTGGAAGTTTGGTTAGAATCCCGGTTGCGCCGAGCGCACCTTTGAACGTGTAGACCGAGAGTGTGTTTAAGAAAACCTTCAACTGGAAGGATGACTTAAAAAATGGCTTGATCTGCACAAAGGCAAAGCGGTCTAAGAAGAAGTAAGCGATGGTCACGATCGCAATCGCGAGCAGGACATTTAAGCCAAAGCCGACGACTAGAATGATCGCAACAATGAGAGGCCAGAGGCTGATAAAAAAGGTCAAAAGATCCCTTCCTTTATTCTGAGAGGCTTCTCCTTCTGCTTTTGCGGGCACGCGGCCGCGGTAGAGGAAGAAACACCCGATCAGTTCCATGACGATCATCATCGGCAGCATGCCAAGGACGAACGGTCCTGCGGCGATGCCGGTGAGGGCAAGGGCGGTTAAGATCGCAGAATAGGTTGGCAGGAAGGCTTCGGAAATGTGACGGAAGAACGAGGCTGCGGTGGCTTTTTGCGCGGGTGTCAGGCGGTCGCCGACCGCTTCTTCGATGATGTCGCCGGAGAAGAAAACCGCGGGGGCAGTCGGCAGAAGACCGACTACAAACGGGGCAACCGTGCAGGTGATCCAGTTGTTGTGAAAGACCCGGGTTAATGCCTTTTGGGCGCGGTCAACGCCTTCCTTTTTCTTGATCATGCTTTGCAGGAAGCAGATCACGTACGTGAGGATGAGAAGCTGAATCGTGCTTTTTGCCGAGATGCTCTGCCAGATGGCTGTGAGGCCATCAAGAACCGGCACCTGATAGAGCAGAAAACAACAGACCGATGCAATGAGTGCCGCCAGCCAGAGCGGCTTTTTCATTGCGCAAATGCCGATCATCACCGCAAAGATGATCACGAGCTTGATCATTTCCATCGAAAAATACCCCAACAGTTCTTTCAAAAAGGTTGTTTTGTCAAATTTGATAAAATATTTCTTATGTTGATTATAACAGAATCATTACAAAAGAAAAGACAGAAATATTTATAATCTTAAAATCTGATGAAGTTGGTGCATTTTTCATATACTTGGAGTATACTGAGTGGTGATTATGAGAAAGGAGTGGAAAGTTCCTGATGAAAAGAAAAAGAGTTTGGATTTGTCTGATGGCTTTGTGCCTGATGGTTGCGCTTTCATTTGCCGGCTGCAAGAGTGCGGAGGAGAAGCGTGTTTCGGTGCAGTCTGTATCCATGCTGATGGGGACGGATACCGGGCTGATCAGCCGTTACAGCGGCATTGTGGTCTCCCAGAATGAGACCAAGGTGGAGAAGGACGAGACCAAGACAATCGATGAGATTCTGGTGGAAGAGGGGCAGACCGTGCAAGCGGGCGAGGCCTTATTTACCTATGACAAGGAGGAGCTGGATCTGACGATTCAGAAGGCAGAGCTTGAACTTGAGCAGCTTAACAACCAGATCAAGGCTTACAAGGATCAGATCACACAGCTTGAGAAGGATAAAGCGAAAGCGTCCTCCTCTGATAAGCTTGCCTACACGGTGCAGATTCAGGAAGCGCAGCTTAACCAGAAAGAGGCTGAGTACAATGTCAAGGTCAAAAAGACCGAGATTGAGAACCTGAAGAAGTCTCTGGAGAGCAACGAAGTCACTTCCCCGATTACGGGTCGTGTCCAGACCATCAATGAGAATGGCGGAACGGACAATTACGGCAATGCACTGCCGTTTATGACGATCGTTGAGAGTGGCACCTACCGCGTGAAGGGCACGATCAATGAAAACAACCGTATGGAGCTGATGGAAGGCATGTCTGTCATTGTCCGTGCGAGAAATGATCTGAGCCAGTACTGGACGGGGACGATTGAGATCATCAACTGGGATGATCCGATTACCAACAATAACAATGGTATGTTCTACGATAGCGGGAATGATGAGATGGCTTCTTCCAGCAGCTATCCGTTCTACATTGCGCTGGATGACATTGAAGGGATGATCATCGGCCAGCACGTCTACATCGAGGCAAATTACGGCCAGGAAGAAGAGGAAGGCATCTGGTTAAATGATGGCTACATCGTGACAGACGGTGAGGAGACTTACGTCTGGGCGACGGATTCTTCCAGCAAGCTTGAGAAGCGCAACGTCACGATCGGTGAGCATGACGAAGCGCAGGGAAAGACCGAGATCACGGCCGGACTGACCGGAGACGATTACATCGCATGGCCGGAGGAGGCTCTGCAGGTCGGTATGTCTGTTGTCTATTATGACGAGGAGAGCTTTGAAGTCGCTACGACCGGCGGCGAGGAATTTGACGACGGTATGGACGATGGTATGTACGAGGACGGCGAGGGCTTCGACGATGGCATGATGGGCGGCGAAGGCTTTGATGACGGGATGTATGAAGATGGCGGTGAAGGTTTCGATGAGGGCATGTTCGAGGACGGAATGCCCGGTGAAGGCGAGACAATGCCGGAGGATATGGATCTCGGCGAAGAAGATAGCGGCGAGACGACAACATTTGAAAAGATTCGCTTAGACGGACCGGAGGGTTGATCGATGCTGGTGGAACTGAAGAAGATCTGCAAGGATTACCCGCAGGGCAAAGAGATGCTTCGGGTGCTCAATGAAGTGGATCTGAGTGTAGAAGAGGGAGAGTATCTGGCGATCATGGGTCCCTCTGGTTCCGGCAAGACAACGCTGATGAACGTGCTGGGATTTTTGGACCTGCAGACCTCCGGAGACTATTTGTTAAATGGGGTCTCTTACGTGGAGGCTTCGGATAATGACTTGGCGAAGGTGCGCAATGAGGAGATCGGATTTGTGTTCCAGAACTATTATCTGCTTCCGAAGATGAGTGCGAGAGACAATGTGGCACTGCCGCTTTTGTATGCGGGCGTGCCGAAGAAAGAGCGTCTGGCGCGTGCCGATGAGGCGTTAAAGAGTGTCGGGCTGGAAGGATTTGAACATGCGCTTCCGTCCACGCTTTCCGGTGGTATGTGCCAGAGAGTTGCGATCGCGCGTGCGATGATTGCAAAGCCGAAGCTGCTTTTGGCGGATGAGCCGACCGGTGCGCTGGATACGGTCTCCGGTTCTCAGATCATGGATATCTTTGATGAACTGAATGCGGAAGGCACGACGATCATCATGATCACGCATGAGCCTGCGATTGCGAAGCGTGCGAAGAAGACGATGTATATCCGTGACGGTATCCTGACCGCGGAGCGAAAGGAGGAGGAAGAGCTGTGAAACAGACAAAATCAATCAAGCAGATTCTCCTCGCCTTGCTCGCTGTGGTCGTTGTGATTGGCGGAATCATTGGCGTACTCATTTTCCTGGGAAATCGGAACAGTGCGGTCAATGTCTATGCGATGAGCAACCTTGCGATGGATTCGTACTGGGGCGACCAGGCGGAGACCTACGGTACGGTGCGCTATGACTCGATGCAGGCGGTGTATTTATCCAACACGATGCAGGTGACGGATATTCTTGTTGAAGAAGGCAGTGAAGTCAAGGCGGGGGACCCGCTCATTGCATTTGACACAACGCTGACAGAGATCCAGTTGCAGAAGAAAGAGCTGGAGGTTCAGGAAGGTGAGCTCGATTTAAAGAGTGCGCAAAAGCGTTTGACGGAGATCAATAAGCTGAAGCCGTCATCAGGCAAACCGACCGTAATTATGCCCAGCAAGCCTGCGGCGAAGACGCTGCATCCGATTCCGTCGGATCAGCTGCCTTACATCGTAGATGAGTCGAAGGGAACGGAGTCCGATCCTTATGTGATCGTCGTGGAAGAGCCGGTCAGCTACACGCAGGACTGGATCGAGAAGCTGTTAAAGACCGAGACGACCGTCATCGACGACCCAGAGGAACCGACCACGAATGAGCCGGAGGAGCCAACAACAGGTGAGCCGGAAGAGCCGACGACGGACGAACAGGAAGAACCGACGACGGACGAACAGGAAGAACCGACGACGGAAGAGATCACGACCGAAGAAGTCACGACGGAAGAGATCACAACCGAGGAGGTCACGACCGAGGAAACAACGACTGAGGGCGAGACCGGAGAAGGCGGTGGCGATGACAACACGCCGGCACCGACGCAGGCAGGCTTGAAGGCCAAGGTCATCAAGAAAGACATGGGCACCTGCTATGCAGTGTTCCAGGTCAGAGAAGAAAATGCACTCGACGGCCCTGTGATTAAGCAGTGGGGCATGTCATTTACCAAAGAAGAGGACGATACGGTTACCTTTACGATCTTTGAGCCGGACCAGATTTACTTCCCAGTGGAGGAAGAAGAAGAGCCTGAACCGATCATCATCGATAACGGCAGCGGCTATACTTCCGCGGAGATCCGTGAGATGAAGAAAGAAGCGCAGGATCGCATCACACAGCTGGATCTGCAGCTTCGCATGGATAAGGTGGAGCTGGAGCGCATGAAGCTTGAGCTTTCCACGGGCGAGATTACTGCGACGATGGATGGCCGCGTCAAGAGTGTTCTGACGGAAGACGAAGCCAGAGAGACGAACCAGGCGATCGTTGTTGTCTCCGCAGGCGGCGGTTACATCATCGAGAGCAGTATCGGTGAATTTGATCTGGATACGATCTCTGTGGGCGACATGGCGATGATCAACTCCTGGGAGACCGGCGAGATGTGCACAGGCATCGTGGAGTCCGTCTCCGATGTGCCGACGGAAAACGGCGGTTACTGGGGCGATGGCAACATGAACGCCAGCAACTATGGCGTGAAACTGCGGATTGAGGATGATGTCAATCTCAGAGAATACGAGATGGTATCCGTAACCTACATGAATCAATCCGGCGGCGGAGAGAACGGGATCTATCTGGAGAATCCGTTCCTCAGAGAGGAAAATGGCCGCAGTTATGTCTTTGTGCGCGGCGAGGACGGAATGCTTGAGAAGCGTTATGTCCGCTCGGGCAAAAACATCTGGGGCTCCTACACACAGATCCTCTCGGGACTGACCATGGACGATTTTATTGCATTTCCGTATGGGAGAAATGTCCGCGACGGCGCGAAGACGAACGAAGCGGAGATCTCCGAACTGTACCAGTAGTAAGGGGGTGAGCGTATGAAAGAAAACATTCGTCTTTCCTTCCAGGGAATCTGGTCTCATAAAATGCGTTCGTTCCTGACGATGCTTGGTATCATCATCGGTATCGCTTCGATCATCACGATTGTCTCGACGATCCGAGGAACCAACGAGCAGATCAAGCAGAACCTGATCGGTGCTGGCAACAATGCCGTGGTGGTTCAGGTGTATCAGAACGATTACGCGATGGAGTTTCAGTGGACGCAGATCCCGGAAGGGATCAAGCCGATCGATGAGAAAATGCGAAATCATTTGGCCAACATCGAGGGTGCAGCGGACGCAAGCCTCTTTACCTCCCGCAACTATCTGGACGGGGTGTATTACAAGAAAACCGCGTTTAACGGAGAGCTCTACGGGATTGATTCGCATTATCTGGACATTTACGGGTATGAGTTGAGCTACGGCCGCGGGTTTACGGATGCGGATTACGAGCGCATGACCAAATGTGTTCTGCTCGATCAGAGAGCCGCGTCGACGATCTTCTCCGGGGCAAATCCGATCGGAGAGGTCTTGGAGATCCGGGGAGAGCCATTTACCGTGATCGGTGTGGTTGCGATGAATTCCAGTTTCCAGCCGACGATTGAGTCGATGCAGGATTACTGGATGTATGCAGAGACAACGTCTGGCAAGATCTTTATGACCAATGCCGCGTGGCCAACGGTCTATAAGTATGATGAGCCGTACAGTGTGGCGATTCAGGCGAAGACGACCGATGACATGGCAAAGGTTTCGCAGAAGGCCGGCGAACTGCTCACGGCTAATCTGATTCCAGAAGAGCTTCGGATGTCCAGCCAGATCTCTTATAAGGGCAGAAACCTGATGGAGGATGCGCAGCAGCTGCAGCAGATCACGAACTCGACGAGCCAGCAGCTGATCTGGATCGCGAGCATCTCGCTTCTGGTCGGTGGTATCGGTGTCATGAACATCATGCTGGTGTCCGTGACGGAGCGTACCAGAGAGATTGGTTTAAAGAAGGCCATCGGCGCGAGACGCAGCAGAATTCTGGGGCAGTTCTTAACCGAGGCTTCGGTTTTGACGACCATCGGCGGCCTGTTGGGTGTCCTGGCGGGCATCATTATGGCGCGGCTGATTTCACAGTTTATGGGTATACCGACGGCGGTCAGTGTGCCTTCGATCATCCTGGCGACGGCGTTCTCCATGGTGATCGGACTGGTCTTTGGCTTGCTTCCTGCGGTGAAAGCTTCGAAGCTTAACCCGATTGAAGCACTGCGCAGAGAATAAAAAGTTACAAATAGATGATTGCGTTTTTCCAAGAGGGCTTGCCATGCAAGCCCTCTTGTTCTATAATAAATACAATATATGAGCAAGGAGCATTTCATTTATGAGATCGAATAAGCAATCTTTGTGGCCGATGTTATTAGCCGGCATTGTATTTTTGCTGGTTGGGATCGGCCTGGTAGCCAGTGAAGCAGATTACATTTTTACAGGGGAAGCGACCAACATCAACCAAGCGCTCAACGACCAGAATCTTGAGGAGTACCACGGCAAGTACATTTCCGTCAACGTGGATGCGGTCATTGATAATTATGCGGAGATGACGCACAGCACGTACGGAATTAAGACGGGGTCGGATCAGTACTATCTGATCTGGCTGGATGACGGTTCGATGATCTCCGTCTCGATTCCTGAGAAGAAGACTAGCGGGATCAACCGCGTGATGGATGAGACGTGGGAATATCTCTCGGGCAACGCCTCTGACTTTACGAATGTGCCGATTCATATCGAGGGGGAACTCAGAGAGATCGGCGGTGATCTAAAGCAGTATTACCAGGAGTGTCTGGATTATTATGAGATCACGCAAGACGAATATGACATTTATTATTACAACATTGACTGCACTTCATCACGTGGACTTCTGATTGGAGAGATGTTATTTTTCTTCGCCGTTGGCATTGGGTTGATTGCCCTTTATCTGAATTCCAAGGCAAAGGCAAAGAAGGCACAGCAGCAAGCAGAGGAGAATTCCTATGAATACTATGCAGGGGCTCAACAGCAGTATCATCAAGCACAGAACAGGGGGCTTATCCTGAGCCTGATCGCGAGGGATCTGTGTTCTTCGAGGACGGATTTGGCAAGGACGAGCGGCCTGTCGAAGATGTCAGTGACGAATATCGTCGGTGAGCTGATTGAGAGTGGATTTGTGAAAGAGATCGGCGTGATGGAGGCAGGGACGGCCGGGAGAAATCCGATCCGCCTTGATATTGCCGAGAGTGCGCCGAAGATGATCGGCGTCGTGCTGCGCCGCAATCGCTGCGTGGGTGTGCGTTGTGACCTGAAGATGAATGTGCTTGCGCAAAAAGAGCATTATTGGCATGGCCATAACAACGCAGAGATCCTGATGGAGAGCATCTGTGATCTGATCGACGGGCTGCTGGATGAGTCGGTCATCGGGATCAGTGTTGGTGTCGTCGGACAGCCGGACAGCCGCAAGGGCATGATCTTGCATCCCGCGAACTTCTACGGGATTACAAATGTGCCGGTCAAGGATTTGTTGGAAGAGAGATATCACCTGCCGGTCTTTGTCGATAACCAGGATTCCGCGGCGGCAACCGGAGAGATCTACTACGGAGCAGGCAAGAAGTACCAGAACTTCACATTTATTGGCATCGGCTCCGGCATCGGCTCCGGTGTGGTCAGAGACGGACGCGTGGAACACAATACGAAAGGCATCGGAACTGAGATCGGGCACATGTCTATCGATTATCGGGGGAAGCGCTGCAACTGTGGCAACCGCGGATGTCTGGAGATGTACTGCGGCGGCAAGGCGATCGAGGAGAGAGCGCTGGAGCTGACCGGGGAGAGTGCGTCGTTTGCAGAGATCTGTGCGCAGAGTGACGAGCCCATTTACCATAAGATCCTGGAGGAGATGATCGATCATCTGGAGATCGGGCTCGTGAACGTGATTAATATCTCGAATCCGGAAGCCATCGTCATCGGCTTTGACGGCGTGCCTTTCCCTGCGGAGCTGCTTGTTGAGCTGGAAGAGAGGATCAACCGCACCAAGTTTATCGGAGATTATTATCATTGCCCGGTACTTACACCAGGGTATCGGATTGCAGCTGAGACGATCGGCTGTGCGGCACTGGTCGCAGAACGGCTGTTTTTAGGTGAATTAGGGTTTTAGTTTCTAAGGTCTATCGCAGGATAGGCCTTTTTCTTTTGGAAATGTATTGACGGACGCGCAGAGAAAGCATAGGATAGAGGTACAGGTTAGTAAATTCATTTTACAAATGTGCGTGAAACTAAAAAATGAGTCAGAAATAGGTTTGTGCTGTGCGAGGACAGGGCATGGAAGGAGTTTGTATGTTAGATGTATTTCGTAACCGCAGAAAGTTAAAAATCGGTATCGCACCGATCCGCCGCAACCCTGATAACGGGAAGAATTTCAATCTGAAAGAGGCGATTCTTTATAAGCAGGAGATTGAAGGGTATGTTGTCGGGCATTTCAGCGATGATGTTGAGTATGTTTTCATCGATGACGTCTCTGCGGACGGACTTTTATTTGATGTGAAAGGTGCAGAGCGAGTGGCGCACAAGTTCATCACGGAAGGCGTGGACGGCGTATTCATCCCGCATGTGAATTTTGGCTGCGAAGAGGCCGCATCCCGGATGTGTAAAATGGTCGGGAAACCGGTGCTTCTTTGGGGTCCGCAGGATGATATCAAGGACGATGGTTATCGCTACCGTGACAGCCAGTGCGGCTTATTTGCCACATCGCAGATCTTGGGCTTGTACAAGGTGCCTTTTACTTACATTCCAAGCTGTCATGTGACGGATGAGAAGTTTAAGGTTGGATTTGAGAAGTTCCTTTCGACGTGTTCAGTTGTGAAGGCTGCGACACACATGCGCATTGGACAGGTCAGTGTACGGCCGGGATCCTTTATGACGATGAAAGTCAATGAGGCAGAGCTTCTTGAGAAGTTTGGCATTGAGATTATCCCGATCGCGATGAATGACTTAAAGGTGAAGTATGATCAGTACCTAAAAGACCATCCCAAGGAGGTCGCTAAAGAAGTCGCCGAGATGAAGGAGAAGCATTACTTTAATCAGGTGACAGATGCGCAGGTGCAGACGGTTGTGGTGTTAAAGCGTACATTTGAGCAATGGGCGCTGGAAGAGAATCTGATGGCGATTGCGACGATGTGCTGGGCGCCGATGGTGCGTGAGTTTGGCATCTCTGCCTGCTTCATTTTAAGCGAGGTCTGTGACGATGGCCTTCCTTGCATCTGCGAGACCGATATCCTCGGTGCTGTGACGGCTGTGCTTACGATGGCTGCCAGCCGTTATGCGGAGCCGATGTTCCTCGCTGACCTGACGATCCGTAACCCGGAAAATGAGAACTCGGAACTTCTGTGGCACTGCGGTGTATTTGCAAAGACGCTGGCAAGAGACGATACCGAGAAGGATCGTCTGCTGGAGGTGGGTATCCACCACGGTCGGCCGGCTGGCTGCGTCGGACGCTGGGAGCTGAAGAAGGGAGATATCCGAATCCTTCGTCTCGGCACGAGGGACGGAGAATACTCGCTCTTTATGGGAACGTCTCATGCGATCGATGGCCCGTACACGAAGGGGTCGTATGTCTGGGTCGAAGTGGATGACTGGGACAAATGGGAAGAGAGGCTCATCTATGGGCCGTATATCCACCACGTGGTGGGGACGTATCAGGATGTCGTTCCGGCACTGAAAGAGGCTTGCCGGTACTTAAAGATCAAGCCTGATTTGATGGATTGATAAACTCCTTCATATACATGGCAGATGCGGAGCTTTCGGGCTCCGCATTTGTTTTTTGTGCATTTTTCAGCTGCAGAAAGAGTGATTTCGGCAAATTTCCGGAAATATATCACGCAGAAACGATAAATTTCCAGAAATATATCGAGCAAAAAGGATAAATTTCTTTTTGATTTGACATATTTCTTTTCTGTGATATAATGATGGTACAAGTGATGATGAACAAGTGATGATGAGAGGAGTATCTTTATGGCGGAAACTATTTCTGTGAGAGAGGCTGCCCTGAAGTGGGGGCTGACGGAGAGAAGAATTGCAGGAATGTGTAGAGATGGGAGTATTTTAGGCGCATATAAAGAAGGTAAGACCTGGTATATTCCTGCGGATGCTTCTCGTCCTTTAGATGGAAGAGTCAAAACGGGCGTCTACAAGTCTGCGCCCCCCAAGAAGAAACTTCCGCTTCCGGTGGGCATCTCTGATTACCGTGTGGCTTCTACACAGTACTATTACGTGGATAAAACACTGATGATCCGTGATTTTTTGGATGAACGTCCAATGGTATCCTTGTTTACCAGACCAAGAAGATTTGGAAAAACCTTGAATATGGATATGCTGAGAACTTTCTTTGAGATTTCGGAGGAAGATACTTCTGTATATTTCAAGGATAAAGCCATTTGGAAGCAGGGGATAGAGTATCGGAGATATCAAGGGAAATATCCGGTGGTCTTTGTGTCTTTTAAGGATATTAAGTGTGAAAACTGGGCAGAGACATTTGAAAAACTATCAGAAGTGATCGGAAATGAGTACGCCAGACATCGCGTTCTCTTAACTTCATCTAACTGCAACGAGGTTGATAAAGCATACTTTAAAAAGGTGATGGAGCGTTTGGCAACCTCCGTTGAATTAGAGAGTGCCTTTATGACATTGACAAAGATGTTGCATGAACACTATCGGATCGCGCCGATCATCATCATTGATGAGTATGATACACCGATTCAACAAGGACATACAAAAGCATTCTATGATCAAGTGATTCTGTTTATGCGAAATCTGTTTTCAGGAGGTTTCAAAGACAACAAGCATCTCTCTTTTGGCTTTTTGACGGGGATTCTTAGAGTCGCAAAGGAGAGTATCTTCAGCGGCTTGAACAATCTGACGATCAACTCTATTCTTGATCGAAAGTACAGCAGCTATTTTGGATTTACAGCAGATGAGGTCAGAAACATGGCTGCGTACTATGATGCGGCTGACCAATATGATGAACTTTGTGAATGGTATGATGGTTATAAGTTCGGGAATACGGATATCTTTAACCCGTGGTCTGTGATTAATTATTTCCGAAATGATTGTCATGCCGGGGCCTATTGGCAAGCCACCGGAAGCAATGAGATCATAGGAGAAGTTCTCTCTGAAGCAGGGCCGGACCTCTATGAAAAGCTCCAGGCATTGTTACAAGGGGGATCGTTCCTCACCTATATCGATACGGATGTCATCTATCCGGAGATTCGAAAGAATCCTTCGTCGGTCTATAGTTTTCTGCTGGTCGCCGGGTATTTAAAGCTTGTAAAAGCGGATTCTACGTATTCAAACGGTGCGATGTGTGAAGTTGCACTCCCTAACAAAGAGATTTCATTTGTCTATAAGAAGGAGATTTTAGACCAACTTACAGAAATCGTTCCGCAAGCATCTGCCATCTCTATTCAGGAAGCGCTTTACACCGGAGATGCAGGCAGCCTAAAAGAACAGATCAGGAGACTTCTGCTGGAGTCGGTCAGCTTTTTTGACACGTCGGATGAAAGCTTCTATCATGGCTTTGTGTTAGGCCTCTGTGCATTGATGGACAACCGATATTATGTTCGCTCTAACCGAGAATCGGGAGAAGGACGGTTTGATATCCAACTAGTGCCGAAATCAAAAGATTTGCCAGGAATCCTGATTGAGATAAAGGCAGGAAAGAAGACAAATCCGAATCTTAAGAACCTTGCAGAAACTGCGCTGCAGCAGATCACAGATCGGCAATACGATACGGAGCTAAAAACGCTTGGCATCACGAATATCATAAAATACGGCGTAGCCTTTTATGGTAAAGACGTTGAAATCTTGGTGGAATGAAGCAAAAAGAACAATGTGTAAAAGGGTTTCTGAAATGCGTTCGCGTGTTTTAGAAACTTTTTTTCTTCTTTAAGCTTCCTTTAAGGTTTGTCCCGTATACTGACCTCAGCCTCAAGGAAATGAGGCGGGAAAATCTGAGCATGAAATGTGAAAGCAGCATTTGAAAAACACAGATTTGACAAAAAGAAACGATAGAATAAAGCAGATTTTAGAGAGGAGGGTGCATATGGATTACCGTCATGAATGGAAACACGAGATCAACTACAGTGATCTGCTTTGTATCAGGCAGCGCCTGCGGGCGGTAGCGGAGTCGGATCCGCACACGGTCGATGGCAAGTATCTGATCCGAAGTTTGTATTTCGACAACATTTTTGATAAAGCCTTGAGAGAAAAGGTGGACGGCGTGAATCTGCGGGAAAAGTTCCGCATCCGGTATTACAACGGTGATCTTTCCTTCATCAATCTGGAGAAGAAGAGCAAGATCAACGGGATGGAATCTAAGTACCAGGCGCGGATCACTGCCGAGGAAGCGCAGAAGATTGTCGATGGTGATATCGACTGGATGATGGATTCTGAGCGGCCGCTGGTGCAGGAACTTTACTGCAAGATGAAGTACCAGGGGATGCGGCCAAAGACGATCGTGGACTATACGAGACAGCCGTTCATCTACCGGCCCGGTAATGTGCGCGTGACCTTCGATTACAACATTCGAACGGGACTTTCCTGCACGGACTTCCTCGATTGGAACTGCCCGACGATCCCTGCGGGGGATCCGATCATTATCCTGGAAGTAAAGTGGGATGAATATCTGCCAACGATTATCAAGGATTGCGTGCAGCAGCCCGGCAGAAGAGAGACTGCATTTTCCAAATATGCACAGTGCCGCATCTACGGATGAGGCTTCATAGATAGATTGAAAATAAGATATTTAGGAGGGAACTACAATGACTTTTAGTGATATTTTTAAATCCAGCTTTTTGGAGAACGTAACTGCGGTGAGTGTTCTTGATATGGTGATTGCGATTGTTCTGGCGTTTTGCGTCGGCATGCTGATCTTTTATGTATACAAGAAAACGTACTCTGGCGTGATGTATTCTTCTAGTTTCGGCGTGACTTTGGTTGCGCTTACAATGATTACGACCCTCGTAATTTTGGCGGTCACATCGAACGTCGTGCTCTCCCTCGGTATGGTCGGTGCGTTATCTATCGTGCGTTTCCGTACCGCGATCAAAGAGCCGCTTGACATTGCCTTTTTGTTCTGGAGCATTGCGGCAGGCATCATTCTGGCGGCGGGCATGATTCCCCTTGCGGTCATCGGCAGCATCATCGTAGCGGTGATCCTGATCGTGTTTGCAAACCGCAAATCTTCCGCAAATCCGTACATTATTGTGCTTTCCGCAGAGGATCAGAAGGCGGAGAATGCAGCGGTGGATTTCTTAAAGCAGAATACAAAGAAATGCGTGGTTAAGAGCAAGACCGTGCAGAAGGGTCTGATCGAGGTGAACATGGAGATTCGTCTGTTAGATGAGAGCACCGAGTTTATCAACACGCTGGCGGACATGGATGGCGTTAAGAGCGCAGTTTTGGTCTCTTACAACGGTGATTACATCGGATAAGAGGAAAGGAGCAAGGGTATGTCAACGCATAAGAAAATCGACCTCATTTGCGTTGTCGTGATTTTAGTAGGCCTGCTCATCACCGTGTTATTTATGAACGGGGAAGCGCTCGGCATGACGGTCATGTATGATCAGGACACCGAGGCACATGAAGATACCGAATTCTTCTCTGCGAAGGACTTAAATCCGGACTGGGATGTGTCCGCGGCGACTTACATCAAATGCATGGGAAGCTACGCGATCATCTCCGGTTCCGGGGCTTATGTCTATGATGGAAATGTCTACATTACCGGCGGTGGCTACTATTACATCACTGGGGAGCTCACGGACGGCAGTATCATCGTGGATGCGCATAAGAATTCGAAGGTCTGGGTCATGTTAGACGGTGTGAACGTCTACGCTTCAGACACCGCAGCCTTTCAGGTGTTACAGGCGGATAAAGTCTTCTTAACGCTTGCGGAAGGTTCGGAAAATGTGCTCGCAAGCGGCGGTGAATTCTCGTCGGAGGCCGAAGAGGCTGGCATCAACGCAGTCATTTATGCGAAGGATGATTTGACGATCAACGGGTACGGGACACTGACTGTAAATGGTGGTGTGAAGCATGGAATCAAGGCAAATGATGACTTGGTGATCACGGGCGGGAACATTTCCATCACCGTGCCGGGTGATGGGATTCACGTCAACGACAGTGTGCGTATCACCGAGGCGACGATTACGATTGAAGCAGGAGATGATGGCATCGATCAGGATGAGGAAGACGGATATCTGTATGTGGCTTCCGGCACAATCACGATCGATTGTGAGGATGACGCCGTGAATATTGCAGGGCTTCTGGTTGTGGACGGCGGTACGATCACACCGGACATCAGCGCAGGTGCGATCACGTCGGAGGAGATGCCTCGCCTTACAGAAGAGGCGACAACAAAGGAATAATTCAGAGAAAAAGGCAGGGAAACCTGCTTTTTTCGTGGGGAAATATTGACATCGGGAGAAAGCATCGTTATATTTTGTGAGAAAGAAAGATTTCTTTTGGGGGTAATGAGACTATGAATTTTGTATTTATTTCACCGAACTTTCCGCACACGTACTGGCAGTTCTGCGACCGTTTGAAGAGAAACGGGGTCAATGTGCTGGGTATCGGCGACACACCATATGATGCATTAGAGGCACCGCTTAAGGCCTCTCTGACAGAGTATTACCGGGTCTCTTCGATGGAAGATTACGATCAAATGTACCGCGCGGTTGCATTTTTTGCTTTTAAGTACGGAAAGATCGATTGGCTCGAATCGAACAACGAGTATTGGCTGGAGCAGGATGCAAGGCTGCGGACGGATTTCCACATCACAACGGGTATTCAGGAAGACGAGATCGGTGCCTGGAAGCACAAATCTTCGATGAAGCCGGTGTACGCGGCTGCAGGGATTCCGACTGCGCGCTGCCATAAGGTGACAGACAAAGAGGCCGCGGAGACATTTTTAAAGAGGATCGGAGGCTTCCCGGTGATCGCAAAGCCGGACGTCGGGGTTGGCGCAGCAAACACGTATAAGATTGAAAATGAGGCGCAATTTGAGGCATTTTTCGCGGAAAAACCGGACGTGCCTTACGTGATGGAAGAGTTTGTGACCGGGGACATCTGTTCTTACGATGCGATCACGGACTCCCACTGCGAGCCTGTGTTTGAGTCGATGACCGTATGGCCGCCGTCCATCGCAGACATCGTCAATCTCGACCTGGATTTGTCGTATTATACCTGCGCGGAGGTGCCGGAGGCGTTAAAAGATCTGGGAAGACGTGCCCTGAAGGGCTTTAACGTCAGAAGCCGTTTCGTGCATCTGGAGTTCTTCCGCCTGACCAAGGCAAGAAAAGGGCTCGGAGAAATCGGTGATTTCGTTGCACTGGAAGTCAACATGCGCCCGGCAGGCGGCTACACACCGGATATGATGAATTTTGCACATGCGACCGATGTTTATCAGATCTGGGCGGACATGGTGACGAAGGATGAAAGGATTCTCGCAGACCGCGAGGAGGATCACTGGTGCGTCTACGCAAGCCGCAAAGACTGGCATACATTTAAGCATACGCATGAGGAAATCCTTGCCCGTTACGGGGAGCGCATTGTGATGTGCGAGCGCATGCCGGAGCTGATGTGGGCGACGATGGGCTGCCAGATGTATACCGCGCACGCCTACAGTGAGGAAGAAGTACAGGAGTTTATTGCATTTGTACATGAGAGGGCATAAGCCATGAAAGAGACATACCAGAAGCATTACAGCGAGATTCTTGGCAGAGACATGGAGTACCTGACGTTCGGGGAGAGTGGGAAGCTATGCATTGCATTTCCCCCGCAGAACGGACGATTCCATGATTTTAAAGATTTCGGCATGGTCGACTGCGTTAAGGACTGGGTCGAAGCGGGCAAGATCCGCATCGTTTGCCCGGACGGTATCGATGGGGAGACGTGGTCGAACAAAGAAGGCAATCCACGCGCGAGAATTGAGCTTCAGGAGAAATGGTTCCACTACATCGTGGATGAGTTTCTGCCGGCGGTGCGCGTGGGAAATGAGAAAGCGATGGTCACCGGCTGCAGCATGGGCGGTGTGCATGCGGGCAATTTCTTTTTCCGCAGACCGGACTTGTTTGATGTGATGATAAGCCTAAGCGGACTGTTTAATGCGCAGTACTTCTTCGGAGATTATATGGATGATCTTGTGTACGATAATTCGCCAGTGCATTTCTTGCCAAATATGCCGGCGGATCATCCCTGGATGAAGCTGTACCGGGAGAGCACGATTATTCTATGCGTCGGGCAGGGTGCCTGGGAGGATGATCTGCTTTACGGGACACGGGTGCTGGATACGATTCTTGCGATGAAGGAGATCCCGCACTGGGCGGATTACTGGGGGTATGATGTGGCGCACGACTGGCCGTGGTGGAGGAAGCAGCTACCGTACTTTTTGGAGAAGATCTTGGGGTGAAAGGCTGCTGATGTATGCTCGTCGCAGTTTCAATCTTGGCGCGGACACCTTGCGGTTTCGTTTCGCCAGTAGCGGACACGTAAGCGGCCTTCCATCGTCACTCCCGCGAATAAAGTATCAGACATAAAGCTTGGGGCGTTGCTTACGCAACGAACGCCACAACTCAGACCCGCTATCATGCAAACATGAGCGGTTCTGAGAATTGTGGCGTTATAACCCCAAGTTTTTTTGATTTACACTATCTCCGCGAGTCGTAGCCGATGCGCGCCACGCTAAGTGCCGACTGTCTCAAAGACCGCGCAGATTGAAGCCTGCTCCTCGATAGTCAGCTGTTGCCCGTTGGTTAAATAATTTTCCTGATAATTAATAGACAATCAATGGTTTTCTTATAGCGCGTGGGGTAAGATAAATCCAGGATCGATCCGCGAATGAAATGAAAGGATGAAACTATAATGACAGTGGGAAATGTAATCAGATTGTACCGAAAGAAGCTGGGGATGACGCAGGAAGAGATGGCCGAGAGGCTTGGCGTCACCACTCCTGCCGTGAATAAGTGGGAAAATGATAAATCTCAGCCGGATATTGCGCTTCTTGCACCGATTGCGAGGCTTCTTGGCATCACGACAGATACGCTTTTGTCTTTTCGCGATTCCTTAACGAATGAGGAAATTGCTGTCTTTGTGAAGAAGCTTGATGAGGATCTGACGACGCGAGAGTATGCGGAAGTATTTGAAGAGGCGAAGAAGACGATCGAATCATATCCGAACTGCGATCAGTTGCTCTGGCAGACTGCAGTGATCCTTCATGCCAAAAGAACGATGGATCACATTCCGGACAAAGAGAGATACGATGATACAATCTTTCGATGGCTGGAACGTTGTCTTAACTCGGAAGACGAAACGATTCGAAAAGAGGCCGCAGGCTCTCTCTTTTACGCACATTTGCAGAAAGAAAACTACGAGAAAGCACAGTCTTATCTTTCCTATCTTGCTCTGGACAGTCCCGAGCGAAAGCGAAAAGAAGCGGTCATTTTCAGCAAGACCGGGAAGAAGGAGGAGGCCTACCGCGCCTATGAAGAACTGCTCTTTACCAATTACCAGTTCCTCAGTCTGGTGTTAAATGATCTTCGCAACCTCTACATAGAGGATGGTGATCACGAGATGGCATGGAAGCTCGTGGATGTCCAAAAGCAAGCCGCTAAGGCCTTTGAAATGGGTCAGTACCAGGAAGTTAGTGTCGGACTCGCCGTGGCATCCTGGGAGAAAGACGTATCAAAGACCGCCGCGATCATGCAAGACATTTTAGGAGCGCTAAGTCACATCGGCGACTTTTCAGGATCCCCCTTGTATCAGCACATGACCTTTACACAAATGGATCCCGCGTTCACAAAACGACTCTACCAAAGCCTCGTTGAAGGAATGAAGGATGAGACGTACGCCTACATGAAAGGAAATGAGTTCTGGGAAGAAACAGTCTCAAACAAGTAAATTTGGCAAAAAGAAGAACCATTGGCTTAAAAACCAACGGTTCTTCTTGCTTTTTTGGAGATAGCCTCATTTATCATCCTCTACCTCTACCTGCACGCCTCTCGGCCTTACCGCCGTCGAGAAGACGATCTGTGTCTGGGTCTTTCCAAACTTCTGGAGCTGTCCGATGAAGGTGTCGAGCTCCTCGGTGCTTCTAAAGCACACTTTGATCAACATGCTATACATCCCGGTGACGCAGGCACATTCCAGGACGTTCGGGCAGGCCTGGATGAAGGGATAGAAGGTCGCTTTCTGCGGCGGCTCCATCTCGAGGTTGATGAATGCAGTGATCGGGTAGCCTAACTTCTGGGCGTCGACCTGTGCCTGATAGCCAGTGATATATCCCTCGCGTTCCAGCTTCTCGATGCGAGAGGATACCGCGGGGGAGGAGAGGAAGACGTGCTCTCCGAGTTGCTTTAACGAATAGCGTGCATTCTCCTGCAGCAGACTGATTAACTTGCGATCGATATTATCCATGACTTCTCCAATCCGGTGTACAAAAAGGCGTACACCCCATTTACAGAATAAGGCACATGACCTCCCAGCCATGTGCCTCATTGCACTTCTCTTACCGTTTTTAACTATACCATCATAAAATTAATTTTGCAAGACGAATCTGGCAATTTTATGCAGTAAATCTGGCCTTAGACTTAATTTTCTTTCTTCTGTCGTAGATGTGCGTCACGTAGAAGGTGATGACACAGCCGATGGCGGCGAAGCCGACGCAGAGCCAGAGGAGGGCTTTGATGCCAAAATGATCGATGATCGCACCTCCGATTAAACTGCCTATGGTCATGGCCATGCCGACGGTGGCTGCGGAGATTAAGGCCTGGGCTTTGACACGATCCTCCGCGTCCACGCAGTCATTTGCAAAATAGGTGGATGCCGGCAGGAAGATACCGAAGGAGACGCTCTGCATCATGGCAGCGATATACATCATACCTTCGCTTTTTGCCAGGGTCATCAGGAGCACTTTTAAAATGAAGCCGATGCCTGCAACGCGCAGCAGTCTGGTCGCGGTGAGCTTCTTTTGCAGCCAGTTGAAGGAGACCATCGCGGGTAGTTCCATCGACGCAGCAATCGCGAGGGTGTAACCGACGGTTTTCGCACTGCCGCCGACGTCCGTTGCAATGTTGATCATGTAGCTGTTGACGCACTGGTAAGCGGTCATCGAGAAAAAGCAGCCGATGAGGAAAAGAACGAAGTTTTTATGCTTTCGCATGAAAGAAAGCGTGCCGCCCTGGTGCTTTTTGTGCGTTGTCTGTGAGTGCGAGGTGTCGCCGGTGCGCAGATGAAATTCGATCGGCTTGTGGGAGTGCACGTGATAGCCGCGGATGCGGAAGGTGACGACCAGGATCACGAGGATCACAAAGAATCCCAGCAAGGTATAGAAAATGCATCCGGACCCGAAGATCACGACCAGATTTCCCATGATGACATTGATCAGGGCTGCGCAAATGGATCCGACACCGCGGGCGAGGCCAAAGTTGACCGGGATTCCGTGGTTGATAAACACATAGCAGAGCGATGTGATGAAGGATTGCAGCGCATATAAAATGATCAACATGATCGCGTAGAGGATCGCTACGAGGATCGGTTGATTGACTCCCATGTACTGGAAGAACAAGAGGGAGCCGCCGAGAGCGAGGACGATGCCGATTAAGGTCAGGGTCACGGGCTGCAGCCGGATCTTTTTAGAGCGATCAATGATGCCGGAGAGGCCGGTTTGTAAGAGGACTGAGCCAATCGAGGCGATCGCATAAAGGACACCGATGATCGTATAAGAGAGGCCGCGGTCTGCCAGATACTGGGTCGTATAGGCGCGGATGGCCATGTAGCCCATCCAGAAGGCTCCTTGGATGAGCGCGTAGTGTAAGGTTAGTTTCCCTGCTTCGTGGACTTTTTCTGCCCGCAGTTGGTTAGATTCTTTCATTTCTTCTCACTTCATATCGATTGTTTATTTTCTTTTTCACACCTTGCCTATTCTAGCCCTATTTTCCGCGAAATACAATAGCAAAATACAAGGTTTTGCGGTATAATCAAGAAAGTATGGATGAGATTCTTTAGGATTTCGGAGGTTATGCGTATGCAATATGATGTGATCGTGATCGGCGGCGGTGTGATCGGTTGTTCGATCGCGAGAGAGTTGTCCCGCTATGCGGGAAAGATTGCGCTGTTTGAGCGTGAGGAAGATGTCTGCGAAGGTACATCGAAAGCCAATTCCGGGATCGTGCACGGCGGCTATGATGCGGCGCCCGGCACCTGGAAGGCGAAGATGAACGTGGCCGGATCGAAGATGATGGCTGCGCTTGCAAAAGAGCTTGACATTGACTATAAACAGAACGGGTCGGTTGTCGTTGCGTTTTCAGAGGATGGCATTCCGCACCTGAAAGAGCTTTTAGCGCAGGGCGTGGCAAATGGTGTCGAAGGTCTGGAGATTCTCTACGGAGAGGATTGTCAGAAGCTGATTCCGAATCTTTCCGATGACGTGGTTGCCCTGTTAAATGTACCGAGCGGCGGTATCGTATGTCCGTTTAGCCTGACCTATGCGATGGCTGACAATGCAGCGGTCAACGGCGTGGAGTTTTGCTTTGAAACCGAGGTGACCGGGATCGAGAAGGCCGAAGAAGGTTATGTGATAGCGACCAACCGCGGTACATTTACGACGCGTGCGGTGGTGAACGCAGCGGGTGTTTATTCGGACGTTTTCCACAACATGGTGAGCGAAAAGAAGATTCATATCACACCGAGACGAGGCCAATACTGTCTGATGGATAAGGTCGTCGGCGGACTTGTGAAGCAGACCATTTTCCAGTTGCCGACGAAGCTTGGCAAGGGCGTACTTGTAACCCCGACCGCGCACGGCAATCTGATGATCGGTCCGAACGCAGAGAATCTGGAGGATAAAGAGGCGGTGTTTACGACCGCAGAAGGCCTGGAAGATATCATAAGGAGAGCGTCTCTTAGCGTGAAGAGCCTGCCGACTAGACAGATTATCACGTCCTTTGCGGGACTGCGTGCGCACGGTGACCAGCATGATTTCGTGCTGGGTGAGCCAGAAGATGCACCGTATTTCTTTGATGCGGCTGCCATCGAGTCTCCGGGACTTTCTTCTGCGCCTGCGATCGGTGTTTACATTGCGGAGCTTGCAGCAGAGAAGTTAGAGCTTGCAAAGAAGGAGAACTTTGTCGCAGAGCGGCACATTGCGAAAGCATTTCACCAGATGACAAGCGAGGAGCGCAAAGCCGCGATCGCGGAAAATCCAGCCTATGGAAATATCATTTGTCGGTGCGAGACTGTGACAGAGGCGGAGATCGTCGATGCGATTCATCGTCCGGTGGGCGCAAAGAGCCTGGACGGGATCAAGCGCAGAACCAGAACCGGAATGGGACGCTGCCAGGCAGGTTTCTGCACGCCTAAGGTGACGGAGATTCTAAGGCGCGAGCTGGGGCTTGATTACGAGGAGATCACCAAGACCGGCAAAGGGTCTGAGATTTTGGATCATAGAAATAAGGAGGTGGCAGGCAAATGAAGACGAGTGTTGTGATCGTCGGCGGTGGTCCTGCCGGCCTTGCGGCTGCGGTCAGCTGTTATGACGCAGGCGTGAAAGATATCTTGATTTTAGAGCGTGACAACTGCCTTGGCGGCATCTTAAACCAGTGCATTCACAACGGATTTGGTCTGCACACCTTTAAGGAAGAGCTGACTGGACCGGAGTACGCGGCGCGGTATGTGGCGATGGCTGCGGAGCGCGAGATTCCTTATAAACTCAACACGATGGTGCTAAATATCGAGCCGCAGGCGGATGGGACGAAGCTTGTGACAGCGGTCAATACCGAAGGGCTGATGGAGATCACGGCGGAGGCCGTGGTGCTTGCGATGGGTTGCCGCGAGAGGCCGAGAGGTGCGCTTAACATCCCGGGCTTCCGTCCAGCAGGCATCTATTCTGCTGGAACTGCGCAGAGATTTGTCAATATCGACGGTGTGATGCCTGGAAAGCGCGTTGTGATCCTTGGCTCCGGCGACATCGGCTTGATCATGGCAAGACGCATGACCCTGGAAGGCGCGAAAGTCCTTGCGGTGGCGGAGCTCATGCCTTATTCGGGTGGCTTAAAGCGTAATATCGTGCAGTGCTTAAACGACTATGATATCCCGTTAAAGCTGTCCACGACAGTGACAAAGATTCACGGGCAGAAACATTTGACAGGCGTGACGCTGCAGAAGGTGGATGAGAGACGTCGGCCGATTCCGGGGACAGAAGAGTATTATGACTGCGATACGCTGCTCTTATCTTGTGGCTTGCTTCCAGAAAATGAGCTCTCTTCGCAGGCGGGCGTGCAGCTTAGCCCTGTGACCTCCGGCCCTGTGGTGACAAGTTCCTTGGAGACCAGCGTTCCCGGCGTGTTCGCGTGTGGCAATGTCTTGCATGTGCATGATCTGGTGGATTATGTTTCCGCGGAAGCATCGACTGCGGGCAAGCATGCGGCAGAGTATGTGTGTAACCCGGATCATACGGAGGCTAGAAAGCTGCGTCTTCGCACGGAGGGCGGCGCGAGGTACACGGTTCCGGTGTATGCAGAGCCTGAGAAGATGGAGCCGCAGTTAAAGGTGTATTTCCGTGTGGGTGATGTCTATAAAAATGCAGTTCTGACGGTGAGTGCGCTCCTGCCGGACGGTGAGAGAAAAGAGCTCTCCCGCAAGAAGAAAAATGTGATGGCGCCGGGCGAGATGGAGCAGGTTTTCCTTAAAAAAGATGACCTTCTGCCGCTGCCTGCGGGAAGTGAAATTATCGTGAAAGTGGAGGGAAATGCGTAATGATAAAGGAATTAACGTGCATCAATTGCCCTCTGGGGTGCTCTTTGAGGGCTGAAGTGGAGATTGTCGACGGAAATCCGGTTGTGACCTCGGTGACTGGGAATACCTGCCCGAGGGGCGAAGCGTACGCGAAAAAAGAGCTGACCCACCCGACGAGAATCATCACTTCCACGGTTCGTGTGCATGGCGGACGGCTCGCCGCGGTTCCGGTTAAGACTGCTTCTGACATCCCGAAAGAGAAGATCTTTGATGTGATGGAGGTGCTTCGCGGCATCGATGTAAACGCGCCGGTTCATTTGGGCGATGTCGTTGTGGAAAATGTCGCCGGCACCGGTGTGGCGATCGTGGCAACACGGACGGTGGAGTAAATTTTTTTGCGATTTAAAAAAGAAAGAAAATCTTCAGAATTCTGTAACAGATCAGGGGAATCTATGCTTGCATTCTACAGTAGTAGATGTTAAAGTATAAAGAGACACCCTGATCTTGTGTTTTTCAGGGCAAATGTTACTAGATGGAGTAGGGAAGAATATGTACAAACGAATTTTTGCGGGTCTTTTGGCCATCCTTTTGATCGTTCAAATTATTGGCTGTGCAAGACAGACATCGAACGGGGATGTGACAACAACGACGGAGGAGACCACGACTGCGACGACAACAGAGACCACCACCGAGGAGACGACTACGGAGGAGGTCAAGGAGCTGACCCCGGATGACGTTCTTGCGATGATGAATGAGAGCATGACCGGTGTCAATTACATTTCCGGCGTGGCCCAGCTCACTGTCGAAGAGGGGAAGGACGAGGACGTTAAGCAGACCATGTTTGACGGTGAATACGAAGCGACGAGAGTGGCTCCGGTGATGCATACGTCCGGACAGCTGATCGTGGGAGACGATACCAAGGGACGCGAGACATTTATCAGTGCGGTCGATGAGACCCAGGTGAAGGTCATGCGTTTGAGTGGAACGACCTGGAGTAAGAAGACGCAGGATGCGACAGAGGTGCACCCTTCGAAGGCGGAGGATCTGCTGACGCTCTTGACGATGCCTACCTTTACCGAGGTTGCAGAGCAGACCGAGGAAGAGAAGGACGTCTATGTCTTAACTGGTACGATGGACGCAGAGACCCTGGCTACATTTCACACGCAGGCGGGTCTGATGAGCGAGCTTGATAAAGCGCCGGATCTTACTGAACTTGGCGCAAATGTAGTGCTTACGGTCGATGCAGAGACCGCAAGACCGATTTCTCTTCGCGTGGTGACGCATAAGGAAGAGGAAGAGAAGCCTCTGACGGTGACGACGTTTTTGACCTTTGAAGGCGCGGATAATACGAAGGTGGTCAACGTTCCTGAGGACGAGATCGACAAGGCCATCACCGCACAGAAGGAAGCAGAAGAGAAGAAGAAAAATGAAAAGACCAATGTTTGGGTGGATGTCGATCTGACCAAGCAGTATGTCTATCTGTATAAGAATGGCGAAGTGATTGCTTCCTCGCCTTGCGTCTCCGGATGCGTGGCAGATGGCAACGGTACCCCGACCGGTACCTACCGCATCGCTTACAAGGCAACCGACCGTACGCTGCGTGGCACCAACCGCGACGGTACGAAGTATGAATCTTTCGTTAAGTACTGGATGCCTTTCAACGGCAGCATTGGTCTGCATGATGCTTCGTGGAGAAGCTCATTTGCAGCGACCAGAGCCTGGAACAACGGCTCCCATGGCTGCGTGAACCTTCCGTCCAAGTTTGCGAAGACCCTGTACGATACGGTCAGCGCTGGCGACGTGGTTGTGGTTCATGGATGGCCGACCGGTTCGCATGAGCATACGTTTAAAGACTGGACCGTCGATACGCCGGCAACCTGTAAGACCGAAGGTAAGGAAGTCCACAAGTGTACTGGCTGCGGTAAGATCGTCAACTACCGCGTGCTGAAAATCGATCCGGACGCGCATGTCTGGGATAAGGGAAAAGTCACGAAGGAAGCGACAACGACTTCTGAAGGAACGATGACTTATACGTGCACGCTCTGCGGAAAGACGAAGACCGAGGCGATTCCGAAGAAGGAAGAGGCAACGACAACTACGACGAGCACGACAACTACAACTACGACGACAACGACTTCGACTACCACGTCTACGACAACGACGACGACTAGTACAACGACTACAACGACGGAGACGACAACAGAGGCGACGACAACAGAGACAACAACCACTGAGACAACGACACAAGATCCTGGAACCGGCGGTGGTGGTGGATCGGAAGATCCTGATCCTGGTGACGGTGGCGGCGGAAGCGAAGAGCCCGGGCCTGGTGAAGGCGGAGAGAATCCGTGAGTTCGAGATGACTTGCTAAGAGAAGCTGTGAAAGCAGAGTAATCTGTTTTCACAGCTTTTATGTATGTTGGGGGGATTAATGGACTCAGGGGGGCAAAGCATGTCTGTCGCGAGTCTAAGTTGATCCCCCGGGCAGCCTTGCTTAAGACTCAGTGAGGCAACGCATGCCTGTCGCGAGTCCAAGTTGATCCCCTGGGCAGCCTTGCTAAAGACTCAGTGAGGCAACGCATGCCTGTCGCGAGTTCAAGTGGATCCCCTGGGCAGCCTTGCTTAAGACTCAGTGAGGCAACATATGGATGTCCCGAGTCCAAACAAACCCTCCAGACATCCTTGCCTCCCTTTTCCTTCCTCTTCCTCACAGGAAAAGCATTGTCTGCATACACATTTTTTGCTATAATGGCTTCACGTCATATTGAAAACGATCTGATGGGGGATGAAGTGAGATGAAATTGATTGTCGGTCTGGGTAATCCAGATAAGAAATATATTGGTACGAGACACAATACCGGATTTACGGTGATTGACCAGATGAG
Source organism: Lachnospiraceae bacterium (assembly GCA_017480565.1). Classification (GTDB taxonomy): domain Bacteria; phylum Bacillota; class Clostridia; order Lachnospirales; family Lachnospiraceae; genus RGIG1588. The sequence goes on from JAFVAL010000025.1 coordinate 39,477, forward strand.
TGAGGATTATCAGATCCCTGTGCGGGAGAGAAAGTATAAGGCGATGTACGGGAGTGGCTATATTGAGGGGCAGAAGGTTTTGCTCGTCAAGCCGCAGACTTACATGAATCTGAGCGGAGAGGCCGTGCAGGCGTTCTGTACGTTTTATAAGATTGCGCCGGAAGATTTGATTGTGATTTTTGACGATGTGAGTCTTGATGTCGGTCAGCTGCGGATTCGCAAGAAGGGCAGTGCCGGCGGACACAACGGAATTAAGAATATCATCGCTTGTATCGGAAGTTCTGATTTCCCACGAATCAAGGTGGGTGTCGGGCAGAAGCCGGCGGAGTGGGATCTTGTGGATTATGTGCTGGGGCATGTTTCCAAAGAAGATGAGCCTCTCATGAAGGAGGCTGCGAAGAATGCTTCGCGGGCTGTGGGCGTGATGCTCTCCGAGGGGATCGAGAGTGCGATGAATCTTTTTAATATGAAGAAAGAGAAAACGCCAAAGGAAGAGAAGAAGACAGAAGTCCCGCAGGAAGAAAAGAAGGAACCTGCGACAGAAGAAGCAAAGGAATCATAAAGTATGCGTACATTTTTGGGACCGCTTGCGGATCTGGGCGAGTATGGGAATATTCGCGATCAACTGAATAGGGGAAACAGTCCGCTGCTGGTGACGGGGTGTATCGAGTCGCAGAAGGCGCATCTGATCTACGGGCTTTCACACGACCGGGATGTGCGCGTGGTGGTACTTTCTGATGAGCGCAAGGCGAAGGAGTTTTATCAGGACATCCTTCTTTACGATAAGACCGCGCTTTACTATCCGCCGAAGGACGTGATCTTTTTCTCCGCAGATGTGCAGGGAAATGCGCTCACCGCGCAGCGAATGAAGGTGTTAAGACGGCTCCTGGAAGAGGATCATGTTACTGTGGTCACAACGATTGATGCAGGAATGGATTCGATTCTACCGCTGTCGTATATCAGAAAGAGAGTTTTGACCTTTTCCGAGGGTGACATCATCGATTTGGACGCGGTGATTCGGCGCCTTGTGGAGCTTGGTTATACCAGGGAAGCCCAGGTAGAGCAGCCTGGCCAGATGGCGGTGCGCGGCGGAATCCTGGATATTTTCCCACTCACGGAGGAGACCCCTTACCGTGTGGAGCTCTGGGACGATGAGATCGATACCATCCGCGCGTTTGATGTGGAAAGCCAGCGCTCTGTGGAAAATGTATCCATGCTCACGATTTATCCCGCGCAGGAGTTCATTTTAACGGATGAACAGGAGCAGTGGGGCTTCGCGCGCATGGAGGAAGATTTAAAGAAGCAGACCAAGAAGCTAAGAGATCTGGGGCATCCGGAGGCCGCGCACACGCTTGAGATGACAGTGCGCGAGTTTAAGGAGAACCGGGAGTTTCTGCAGGGCTATGCGGGTGTTGATGCATTTTTACCGTATTTTTACGATACGATTGTGTCGTTTTTTGATTATTTCAGGGATCTTGATGCGGTGTTTTTCCTGGATGAGGCCGCAAGGTTGACCGAGAAAATTGAGGTCACCGAGACCGAGTTTCGCGAGAGTATGTTCGGGCGTCTGGAGAAGGGCTATCTGTTGCCAAAGCAGCTGGACACTTTGATTTCCGGCGGGCGTGTGATCGAGAAGCTCTCGCATCTGGACTGTATTTTGATGCAGACGATGGAGACGAGGCCGACCGGATTTGACGTGAAGGGAAGTTTTTCTCTGACCGTAAAGTCGGTCAATCCCTACAACAATGATTTTGAGCTGTTATTAAAGGATCTGGGGAAATGGAAGAAGCAGGGCTACCGTATCCTACTGGTTTCCGGCTCCGCCTCCCGGGCGAAGCGTCTGGCAAAAGACCTCTATGACCGAGAGATTACAGCTTTTTATTCGGAGGATCTTGATCGAACCCTGCAGCCAGGGGAGACGATGGTGATCTCCGGCAGTCTGCGCAAGGGTTTTGAGTATCCGCTGATCAAGTTTGTGGTGATCTCTGACTCGGACATCTTCGGTGCGGATAAGAAGAAGCGCCGCAAGAAGCGATACGCGGGTCAGGGCAAATATATCCAGAGCTTCCACGAGCTAGCGATCGGTGATTATGTTGTGCACGAGAGCCACGGCTTAGGCATTTATCGGGGCATCGAGAAGCTCACGGTAGATCACGTGATCAAGGATTATATCAAGCTCGAATACGGTGGGGGCGGTACGCTCTACATTCCAGCGACTGGCGTGGAAGTACTGCAAAAGTATGCAGGTTCGGACGCGGCGAAGCCGAAGCTAAACCGCTTAAATTCGCAGGAGTGGAAGAACACGAAGTCCCGCGTAAAAAGCGCGGTGGCTGACATCGCCAAGGAGCTTGTCGAGCTCTACGCAAAGCGTGAGGCGAGGAGTGGATTTGCCTACAGCCCGGATACGGTCTGGCAGACCGAGTTTGAGGAGCAGTTCCCTTACGAGGAGACGGAGGATCAGCTCGAAGCGATCGCGGCGACCAAGCGCGACATGGAGAGCAAGAAGATCATGGACCGGCTCATTTGCGGGGACGTCGGCTACGGAAAGACCGAGATTGCGATCCGTGCGGCGTTTAAGGCGGTTTCTGACGGCAAGCAGGTCGTCTTCCTGGTGCCGACGACGATCCTCGCGCAGCAGCACTACAACACCTTTATCCAGCGTATGAAGGACTACCCGATCACGGTGGAAATGTTGTCGCGCTTCCGCACTGCGAAGGAGCAGAAGACGATTTTGGAGCGCACCAAGAAGGGGCTTGTAGACATCTTGATCGGTACGCACCGTGTGCTTTCAAAGTCCGTGGAGTTTAAGGATCTGGGGCTTTTGATCATCGATGAAGAGCAGAGATTTGGCGTAACGCACAAGGAAAAGATTAAGCAGATGAAGGCAGACATCGACGTTCTGACCCTCTCTGCGACACCGATTCCGAGAACCTTGCACATGAGCCTGTCCGGCATCCGTGACATGAGCGTGTTAGAGGAGCCGCCGGTGGACCGTGTGCCGGTGCAGACCTATGTCATGGAGCATTCGGATGAAATGGTACGCGAAGCGATCACGAGAGAGCTTGCGCGCGGCGGCCAGGTCTATTATGTCTATAACCGGGTTTCGACAATCCCGGATATGGCCGCGGCGATCCAGAAACTGGTGCCGGATGCTGCGGTTGCCTTCGCCCACGGGCAGATGAAAGAAAAAGAATTAGAGCAGATCATGATGGATTTTGTCGCGGGTGAGATCGATGTTTTGGTCTCCACGACGATCATCGAGACCGGCCTTGATATCTCAAATGTCAACACGATCATCATCGACGACGCAGACCGACTGGGACTGGCACAGCTTTATCAGCTGCGCGGGCGTGTCGGACGTTCCTCGCGGACCGCGTATGCATTTTTAATGTACCGCAGAAATCGACAATTGCGGGAAGTGGCGGAGAAGCGTCTGCAGGTGATCAGAGAGTACACGGATCTCGGTTCGGGCTTTCGTATCGCGATGCGTGACCTGGAGATTCGTGGTGCCGGCAACTTGCTTGGTGCGAAGCAGCACGGCCACATGGAAGCGGTCGGTTACGATCTGTACTGTAAGATGTTAAATGAAGCCGTGCGCCGGCTGAAGGGCGAGGAGATCCCCGAGGAGAGCTTTGAGACGAGTGTGGATCTGGACGTGGATGCCTTTATCCCGCCGACCTACATCCGTGCGGAGATGCAGCGCCTCGACATGTATAAACGCATGGCCGGGATTGAGACGAGGGAAGAGTATCTGGATCTGCAGGAAGAGCTTGTAGACCGGTTTGGGGATCTGCCGCGGGCGGTGGAGAACCTGCTAAAGATCGCGCTTTTAAAGGCACAGGCGCACCAGGCATTTGTGACGCAGATCACGCAAAAAGGTGATACGGCGCGCATCTACATTTACAAAAAGGCGAAGATCCACGTGCCGAATCTCGCACCGTTTTTGAAGGAACACCGCGGGGTCACGCTGACAAATGATACCGAGCCTTATCTGACCTGGCGGATGTGGATCTCCGATGCGGATCGCAAGACGCCGGATGAGATTTTCGAGATGTTATTTGGCTTTGTGGAAGAGATGATGAAACTGCAGGAGGGCTATGTAGAAGATGAAGAATAAACGATGGGTAAGCCTCATGCTTGCACTGATCCTTGCGGTGTCGGGGCTTTCTGGCTGCTCTCTTGTGGAGAGAATCACCGGGCGCAGCTCGGAGGAGAAAAAGGAAGATACGACCGGGGAGAGCGCGAATTACGCTTCAGACTCTGCGATTCTTTCGGTCGGGAAAGAACGCATTTCCCAAAGCGAGGCGGTGATCTACTGGCTGATGCTTAAGGATCGCTATGAGACCGGTTTCGGGCCTTCCGTCTGGGACTTACAGACCGGGGAGGGTCGGACATTTCGCGAAGATGCGACGATGCAGATGTTAGAGGAAATCGTGCAGGTGCACGTGATGTGCATGCAGGCAGAGGACCTCGGCATCACGGTGGATGAGGAGAGCGAGAAGGAGCTGCAGGCCTCCGTCACGGATTATCTGGCAAATCTTTCCGCGGAGGAGAAGGCACGCTACAGCCTCGATGACGAGGAAGTCTACAAGGTCTATCACGACTGCCTGCTTGCGGAGACCGTGTTTGAGACCGTGACCGGAAATGTATCCATCTCGGTGCCGGATTCGCAGATCAGGCAGTGCAGGGTGCTTGCCATGACCTATCCGACCGGCGAGGCCGATCCCAACGGAAAGCTTCGGAAATTGCTTGCGGCAGCCAAGGAAATCACCGATGAAGAGGAGAGAAAGCTTTATTTTACCGGGAATTCTTTGGATGAGCAGGTGGAATATGTGGTCGGTGCGGATTCGATGGAAGTGGACGAGACATTGGTTTTGGAGGCGCTGAAGCTAAAGACCGGGGAGTTTAGCGAGATCTTTACCACAGCGGAGGGAACTACATTTCTCTACTGTGTCAACGAATCGGACGAGGAAGCGATCCGCTTAAAGAAGCAGCAGATGATTCTGGATTCGCAGAGAGAAGCCTTTGCCGAGCAGTACGCCGCATGGCGGGATGATGTTTCGGTGAAAATGTACGAGGACGAGATCGAGGCGTTTTTGGAGAAGATCGCGGAAAAGGAAGGATAAACGGAGAAAATCATGACAGAGTTTGAACGTTCGCAGATTGTGGAAGAGATGCTTTCCTTCCATTTTCCAAGATATGAGGAGCTGCCGCGGCTGGATCTTTATATGGATCAGGTGTTATCGGTCGTGTGCGAGACGCTTTCGGTGTTTTATGTGAATAAAAATGAGAAAATTCTGACCGCTTCGATGGTGAATAATTACGTCAAGCAGAAGGTGCTGCCGCCGCCGAAGGCGAAGCGGTACAACACGTCGCAGCTTGCATATCTGCTGGCACTGACCGTGTTAAAGCAGGTGCTCTCGATCGGAGAGATCTCGCAGTTGATTCAGTACCAGAGCGATCATTTTCCACTCAAAGAAACGTACAATCGCTTCTGCGATGAGATGGAGGCTGCGATTCAGACCGTGTTTCGTAAGGAAGCGTACGCAGGGGTAGAAGAGGATGGTGTTTTTGCGTCTTCGCAAGGGGCGGAACTCCTCCGCGCAGCCGTTCTTTCCTTTATCAATAAAATTTATGTACAAAAGTGCCTGCAGTTTGAAACGCAGGAGCTTAAAAAGGAGGAATAAGTCATGCCAGCTTTTTATGCACACCGCCGTTTTGGCGACTTGGTCGTGGAGCAGCTTCCCGGCGAGATGAGAGACATTTTAAATGAACACCGCACTCAGTTTGACCTGGGCTGCCAGGGACCGGACATCTATTTCTTCTTCCGGCCGTGGAAGCACAATGCGGTGAACCGGTATGGTGAGATCATGCACGAGGAGATCGCACGCGGCCTGTTTGAGCGTGGTGTGAAGGTGATCAAGCGTTTTGGCATGAATTCCGCAAAGGCCGCCTATGTCTACGGCGTGGTCTGTCACTATGCGCTTGATTCGGAGGCGCATCCTTATGTGAGCGAGATGATGATCAAGGAGAAGGTCGGTCACATCGAGATTGAGGAAGAGTTTGAAAAGTACTGCATGCGCTTAGACGGTGTGAATCCATTTTCCACGGATTTATCGAAGATGGTGCCGACCGATAAGCAGACGGTCGATGCGATCAAGCCCTTGTATCCCGGGGCAACCTGGGCGCAGACCAGAGAAGCGCTCTGCGAGTTAAAGGCGATCAAGAAGATTGTGTGTCAGCCGACCGCGGTAGGGCAGGACAGAGTCAATGCGATCCTCAGAAAGGCTGGTCTTTACGAGGCGCACAAAGGACAAATGAATCAGATGATCGATAATCTTTCATGTACCGAGAGCAACATTGGTCTGGAAGAAAAACTGCAGGGAGCCATCCCCGTGGCGGTCGATTTGATTGCGCAAATGAACGCGGCCGTTAAGTCCGGGACACCGCTTGGCGAGCGCTTCGATCGGAATTTCAAGTAGAACGCGAGTAAAATCATTTTACAAATAAGAAACGATTGTATTTATTTTAGGACAAAGTGACAGATTTTAGCGCAAGCATCCTCTTTTTTGATGAATTCTTTGAATTCTTAGGCAAAAAAACATTGTCTATGAAAAGAGAATGTGCTAAAATATCCTTTGTCCTTTAGGATTTTATTGGATTAAAGCGTTAAAAGGCAATAGAACACTTGCGAAACGTTTGTTCTATTAAAACAGATGTCTTTTACTGAAAGACACAGACGCTTTGGAGGGAGTTTTACATGAAGTTTTCAGAGATGCCATATGAACGTCCTGACTTGGAGGAAGTCAAGCAGCGTCAGATCGAGCTGACGAAGCAGCTTCGCGAGGCGAAGGATTATGAGACTGCAAGAGAGGTTTTCTTAAAGCAGGATCAGGAAGAGAGGCACCTGGAGACGATCAGTACCCTCGCACACATCCGCAACACCATCGATACCAGAGATGCATTTTACGATGCAGAGCTTAAGTTCTGGAATCAAGCCTTCCCGCAGCTTGGCGAAGTCAGACAAGAATGGACGAAGGCAATGTTAGAGAGCCCGTTCCGCAAGGAATTTTCCGAGGAATTCGGGGATCTGATGTTTGTGAATGCGGAGATTGATTTAAAGTCCTTCTCGCCGGAGATCATTCCGGAACTGCAGCAGGAGAATGACCTGGTGCAGGAGTATGAGACCCTGCTTGCCAAGAGCCAGATCCCGTTTGAGGGCAAGATCTATACGATCTCTCAGATCGGTTCGCTCAAGAAGGATGCGGACGATAAGAGACGTCTTGCCGCATGGAAGGCAGAGGGGCAGTGGTATAAGGACAACCAAGGGAAGCTGGATGATATTTACGACCAGTTGGTTCACCTGCGTGATACCATGGGAAGAAAGCTGGGCTATGACGGTTATACCCAGCTTGGCTATTACCGCATGGGACGTAACTGCTACACGAAGGAAGACGTGGAGAAGTTCCGTGAGGCGGTTGTGAAGTATTTGGTTCCGGTTGCGGACGGGGTTTACCGTGAGCAGGCAAAGCGCCTGGGCAAGGAATATCCGATGAGCTTCGCGGACAATGCACTGACCTTCCGTTCCGGCAATCCGAAGCCCCAGGGAGATGCGAAGGCAATTCTTGAGGCAGGGAGAACGTTCTACGACGGACTTTCTCCTGAGACAAGCAAGTTCTTTAGAATCATGCTTGACAATGAGCTTCTGGATGTGTTATCAACAGAAGGAAAGCGAGGCGGCGGCTACTGCACCGGGATTCCGGACTATGAAGTACCGTTTATCTTCGCGAACTTCAACGGCACCAGCGGCGACGTCGAGACGGTCACACACGAGGCAGGACATGCATTTGCCGCGTGGATGAACATTAACCGGATCCCGGTATCGACGGTCTGGCCTTCCATGGAGGCATGTGAAGTGCATTCGATGTCGATGGAGTTCTTCGCCTGGCCGTGGGCGGAGCATTTCTTCGGGGAGGATACGAGGAAGTTCCGCTACAGTCATCTGGCAGATTCCCTGACCTTCATTCCTTACGGAACGATGGTCGATCATTTCCAGCACCTGGTTTACGAGAATCCGAACTGGACGCCTAGGGAGCGTCACGATTGCTGGAAGCAGCTGCTTGGCATCTACATGCCGTGGATGAAGTTAGACGGTGAGATTCCTTTCTATGCGGAAGGAGAGGGCTGGCAGAGACAGCACCACATTTACTCTTCACCGTTCTATTACATCGATTACTGCCTTGCGCAGACCGAAGCCCTTGGCTTCTGGGCAAGAATTCAGGAGAATCTTGAAGATGCCTGGAAGTATTACATGGCTTACACGAAGCAGGGCGGCAGCAAAACATTTACCGATCTTCTGAAACATGCAGGTCTTGACAGTCCGTTTGATGAGACGTTTTTACGCAGCGTCTGCGGCAAGGCAGATCAGTGGCTTCGCGACTATGACCTGACTGGGATTGCATAATGGCAGAGGAGAAGAAAAAGCGCCGGAGCAGACGCGCCTATCTGAATGATTTTCATCTGAATGAGAAGGGCGAATACGTCTACGAAGGCAAGATGATCGGGCTTGTCGGTGATGAGAGCACGTATCGTCAGTATTTAACCGTGATCACGGTCATGTCGTTTTTGATTCTTGGGTTCACTGTGGCGGCGGAGTGTCTGCCGGCAGTAACGCTTTCAAAGTTTGGGCTTACGGTCATCCCGTGGCTGGGACAGCTTATTACGGCAAGCCTCGTGATCTATGCGGCCTGGAAGATCCTCTGGGGTAAGAATCCGATGCGCGAGTACATTTACAAAGCATCGGCAGAGAAGCTCCCGACGAGACTTCTTCTCACCGCAGCATTTTCCTTCTTTACGGCGGCGGAGGAGACCATCTACATCCTGGTAAATGGATGTGCAGGAGAGGTGCTTTTTACGGTGCTTCGGCCGGTATTCTCTCTGGTCTGCGGCATCTTGGCCGTGCTTCTCTATCAATTTGTAAAGAAGACTGAGTGGAAGGAAATCGCGAAAGCGAATCCGGACACTCCCTAACGTTGTTAACTCCGGGGGCAAACCTCGAAGCTATAAACATTAAAAAAAGGAGAAAAGAACATGAAAAAACTGTCTAAGATCGTTGCGCTTCTGCTCGTTCTTGTCATGGTTGCTTCCTCTTTAGCAGGCTGCGGCCAGGGCAATGATACACCTGCAGAGACCACAACAAAGCAGGATTCTGCTGCTGAGACAACCACAAAGAGCGAAGAGCCTGCTCAGAATACAAAGAATGATACAACTCCTTTGGTAGTTGGTTATTCTCCTTTCTCTGAGAAATTCTCTCCGTTCTTCTCTGAGACTGCTTATGACCAGGATGTCTGGGCTATGACGCAGATCTCCCTGCTTACCTCTGACCGTCAGGGTGCTGTCATCCAGAAGGGTATCGAGGGCGAGACCATCAACTACAATGGTACCGACTATACCTATTATGGACCTGCAGATCTGACCATCACCGAGAACGCAGATGGCACTGTTTGGTATGATTTCACCATGCGTGATGACCTGGTATTCTCTGATGGAACACCGATCACCATCGATGATGTTATCTTCACAATGTATGCACTGTGCGATCCTTCCTATGATGGATCTTCCACTCTGTTTGCACAGCCGATCGAAGGTATGGATGCATATCGTTCTGATATGGATTCCCTCCTTAACCTGATCTACAACGCTGGCCGTGACAACACCAACTTCGACCTCTGGGATGAAGCAACTCAGACCGGTTTCTGGGAGAAGTATGATGCTGCAACCCAGGGCCTTGCTCAGGAAATCGTTGACTACCTCGTAGCTGCTGGCTACAACGAGGAAGGAGACATCCAGGGCGCTGCTGGCAACTGGGGATTTGCTCCTGCTGAGAACACCATCGAGAGCTTTGCTCAGGCAATCGAGGAAGCTTATGGCGCAGATGTTGCTAACATGATCAACACCGAGAACGCTGGTTCTTCTGTTGAAGATCTGTTCCCTGGCCTTGAGGATTATTCCCTGAACATGGTTACCGTTGCTGATCCTGTTACCAGCATTACTGGTATTCAGAAGACCGGTGACTACTCCATGAGAGTTGTCCTGACCCAGGTTGACGCAACTGCTATTTATCAGCTTGGCGTTACCATCGCTCCTCTTCACTACTATGGTGAGACTGACAAGTATGACTATGACAACAACAAGTTCGGTTTCGACAAAGGTGACCTTTCTCATCTTCGTTCTGTAACCACAAAGCCGATGGGCGCTGGTCCTTACAAGTTCATCCAGTTCGCAGACGGCGTTGTTAACTTCGAAGCTAACGAGACCTATTTCCAGGGCGCTCCGAAGATTAAGTATGTCAACTTCTTACAGCTGTTAAATGATAACGACAAGATTCAGGGCGTTATCACCGGTACTGTTGATGTTACCGATCCTTCCTACAACGATGCAGCAGTTGCTACCATCGCTGATGCTAACGGCGGCGAGCAGGTTGGTCCTGTGATCACCACCAACACCGTAGATAACCTTGGTTATGGCTACATCGGCCAGAACGCTAACCAGATGAAGGTTGGCAACGATCCTGCATCCGATGCTTCCAAGAACCTTCGTAAGGCTACTGCTACGATCCTTGCTGTTTATCGTGATGTTGCTAACGATTCCTACTATGGCGATCGTGCTTCCACCATTCAGTATCCTATTTCCAATACTTCTTGGGCAGCTCCTCAGCCTTCTGATGATGGCTACAAGGTAGCATTCTCCGTAGATGTAAACGGAAATGACATCTATACCTCCGATATGACCGCTGAGCAGAAGTATGAGGCAGCTAAGCAGGCTTCCCTTGGTTTCTTCGAGGCAGCTGGTTATACCGTAACTGATGGCAAGGTTACCGCTGCTCCTGCAGAGGGTGGCCCTATGGAGTTCGAAGCTTGGATTCCTGCAGATGGTACTGGCGATCACCCGGCATTCATGATCCTCACCGAGGCTCAGAAGGCATTCGAGGATATCGGTATCACCTTCAAGATCAAGGATCTGACCAACTCTTCCGATCTGTGGACCGCACTTTCTGCACAGTCCGTACAGATCTGGGCTGCAGCTTGGGGCGCAACCGTAGATCCTGATATGTATCAGATTTACTTCTCCGGCGATGACCAGGGCCATGCAGCAGGTGGTTCCAACTATCAGTATGCAATCAACGATCCTGAGCTCAACAGCCTGATTCTGGCAGCTCGTCAGTCTACTGATCAGTCCTATCGTAAGGCAGTCTACAAAGCTTGCCTTGACATCATTGTTGACTGGGCAGTTGAGATCCCGAACTATCAGCGTCAGAACTGCATCATCTTCAGCACCGAGCGCGTGAACATGGATACCATTACTCCTGATATCACCACTTTCTATGGCTGGATGAGCGAGATTCAGAACATGGAGCTTGCTGACTAATCCCGTACATGTGAATAAGGGATTTGGTTCCTGATTAGGAATTCATCAGTATACGATCTGCCTCGCGCATTTGCGCGGGGCAGATATGTATATATATAGACGGTAGTGCAAGCCGTTTTAAAGTTTCTATCTTGTTTTTTCGATGAAATGGCGGCTGACCCAAGCGGGTGGGAAGAGAAAAGACAACCGTCATTTGATCGAAAAAGCCGGATAAAATCTGAGACAGAACGGAGGAGATCTAGTGAACACATTAAAGTACGTTGCAAAACGAATTCTGCTATCGGTGGTCATCTTGTTTTTTGTGGCCCTGATCATTTACACCATCATGCGCTGTCTGCCGACATCCTACATTGAGAATGTCGCACGTGCGAAGGCAACGCAGCCGAACTCGAAGTCTTACGAAGAGTGGATGGCGCAGCTGACTGTTGCCTATGGTATGGATAAAGGTATCATCGCCGGATTCTTTATCTGGCTTGGACAGGCAATCCGCGGTAATTTCGGCGACAGCTGGCAGTATACCGTACCGGTCCTTCAGAAGTTTAGAGAGTGTATCGGCATTTCTTTCTGGATGAGTGCCATTTCCATGGTTTTTGAATGGCTGATTGCAATTCCGCTTGGCATTGTTGCTGCGAGAAAGCAGTACTCCAAAACCGACTATACGATTTCGATCATCGCAATTGCCTGTATGTCCTTGCCGACATTCTTCCTGATTGCTCTGTTAAAACTGGTCTTTTGTATCAGACTTGACTGGTTCGATCTGATCGGTGTCGTTGGCAGAAACTACGCAATGTTAGATTCCTGGGGACAGTTCTTAGACCGTGCCCATCACATGGTTCTTCCGATCGTGACCCTGGTTCTGATCAGCATTGGTTCTTTGATGCGTTATGTCAGAACGAATATGCTGGAAGTGTTAAATGCTGACTACATCCGTACCGCTCGTGCGAAGGGACTTTCTGAGAACAAGGTTATCAACAAGCATGCATTCCGTAACACGTTGATTCCTCTTGTTACCTTCCTTGGCGGCTCTCTTCCTGGTCTGTTTGGTGGCCCTCTCTTTACAGAGACCATGTATTCCATCCCTGGTATCGGCTACTATGCATACCACGCAATGTCCGCAGGTGACATTCCGTTCTCGATGTTCTATATGACATTCTCAGCGTTGCTTGCTCTGTTAGGCAACCTGCTCGCGGATGTCTTGTACGCGGTGGTGGATCCTCGTGTACGTGTAGCTTAAAGAAAGGAGACAACGAACATGGCAGAAGATATGAATAAGAAAGCCATCGAAGAAGAAGTTCTCGATGAGCAAGCTGTCTCCGAAAAGGAAGAGTATTCGTTAAATGATGACCGTCGTGTCAAGGTTTTGTCTCCTGGTGCGATGGTCGCAAAGAGATTTTTCCGCAACCGTACCGCAGTCTTCGGTATGGCAGTGTTGATTTTGATGTTCATCTTCTCCTTCGTGGGAGGATTGATCACACCTTATGGCGAGTCTGAGCTGTTTTACCGCGTGGATTATCAGCAGAAAGAATATGCCAGTGCAATCGAGAATAAGGAGTTCCGTTATAAGGGAACCTCTGATTTCTCTGCAATCGTCCAGGCGCAGATGCTCCTTGCAATCAATGGAAACAAAGAGAGTTTCGAGTGGAGTAAAGTGACCTACAATGTCGTGAAAGAGGCAGAGAATCTCTATTCCTGCTATACCGAGGATGGTACACTGATCGGTATCGCCTACAAGGCAATCTTTAACCCGACCAAGCAGGGAACAGAACTGGATCTTGAGACGCTCTTAGAGGTGCAGAAGGCCTATGCGAATGGCGGCGGTGCATTTACCGCAGGCGGTGAGTCTTACACGATGGATGCCGAAGGCAACATCATGAAGGGCAACGAAGACTTTGGCTATATCAGCGTCTATAACGTGCAGGCTCTGATGGGCGATGTCTTCCTCTCCAGAGAGTTCAAAGAGCAGGTCATCGAAGAGATCGAAGCTGGTGTAGATGACTTTGTGTTCACAGATGTTGACGGTGTGGAGCATGAGTATAAGCTTGCCTATATTCCTGCAAATGATAGATATACCATCACACAGGCGACAGAGACCCGCGTCTATGACCGATATGGTTCTCCGTCCAGAGAGCATCCGCTCGGCACGGATAAGAATGGTATGGACGTGCTGACACGTCTGATGTATGGCGGCCGTGTCTCCTTAGTCATCGGTTTCGTCGTCGAGATTATTTCGACAGTGATCGCTCTGGTGCTCGGTGGTATCTCCGGTTATTTTGGTGGCTGGGTGGACAACCTGATCATGCGTATTGTAGATATTTTCTACTGCATCCCTTCGATGCCGATCTTAATCATCATCGGTGCCGCGATGGATAACGCATCGGTTCCTCCGAAGACCAGAATGTTATACCTGATGTTAATCCTTGGTGTGTTGGGATGGCCGGGTCTTGCCCGTCTGATCCGTGGACAGATCCTCTCGCTTCGTGAGCAGGAGTTTATGACCGCGACAGAGGCAACAGGCCTTTCCGTGAGAAGAAGAATCTTCCAGCACCTGATTCCGAATGTTATTCCTCAGACCATCGTCTCCGTGACCATGGGTCTTGGCGGTACGATCCTGACCGAGTCGTCCCTGTCCTTCTTAGGCCTCGGTGTCCGTTTCCCGTTTGCTTCCTGGGGCAATATCATCAACGATATCAACGATACTTACGTTCTTCAGCACTATCTGTTTATCTGGATCCCTGCTGGCGTACTGCTTCTTGCAACGGTTCTTGCATTCAACCTCGTCGGTGACGGCCTGCGCGATGCATTTGACCCGAAGATGAAGAGATAAGGAGGGAACTGGTATGGCTAAGAAAAGAGAAGACGGTTACCTCTCCGCTGCGGAGTCCAGACGGATTTCCAGAGAGAACCGTAAGATTACCAACGAGTTAGAGAAGAAGCATAAAAGAAAAAATGTGCCGGAGTCTGAGTTCTTAACCCAGATGCACAATCCGGACAACGTTCTTGAAATCGAGAACCTGCACACCTATTTCTTCACCGATGTCGGTACGGTCAAGTCCGTTGACGGTATCAATTTTGAAGTGCCGATCGGAAAGACGGTCGGTGTCGTAGGTGAGTCCGGCTGCGGAAAGTCTGTTACCAGCCTTTCCATCATGCAGCTTTTGCAGAGACCGCAGGGTCAGATCGTGGAAGGCGAGATTCGTTTCAACCTCGGTGAGAAGGCTTACGACATCGCACAGACCCCGATCGAGACCATGCAGAAACTGCGCGGCAACTACATTTCCATGATCTTCCAGGAGCCGATGACGTCCTTAAACCCGGTCTTTAAGATCGGTGATCAGCTGCGCGAAGTCCTGATCCTGCACAACGATGACAATCGTACGATGGACGAAGTCAACGCACGTGTTATCGAGCTGCTTGAGATGGTTGGTATCGCCAACAGCGAAGGCGTTGCGAAAATGTATCCGCACGAGCTTTCCGGTGGTATGAGACAGCGTGTCATGATCGCTATGGCACTTGCCTGCTATCCGAAGTTAATCATCGCCGATGAGCCGACCACCGCTCTGGATGTTACCATTCAGGCACAGATCCTGGATCTGCTGCGCAACTTAAAAGACCGTATCAATTCTTCGATCATGCTGATCACCCATGACCTTGGCGTTATCGCTGAGATGGCGGACTACGTCGTGGTGATGTATTCCGGCAGAATCGTGGAAAAAGGAACTGCAGATGAGATCTTTGCTCATCCTGCACATCCTTACACGATCGGCCTGATGGCTTCCAAGCCTGTGGTTGGCAAGAAGGTGGACAAGCTTTATTCCATCCCCGGCAAGGTACCGAACCCGGTCAACATGCCGAACTATTGTTACTTCCGTGATCGCTGCGAGATGCGTAAACCTTGCTGCGACGGCGCTTATCCTTGCGAGATCAGCCTGTCTGAGACGCATAAGGTTAGCTGCTACCGCTACTACGAGGAGGAGAACCAATGAGCGAACTTAGTGAAAGACTCAAAATCGATAATACCTTCGATCCCGTAGAGCCGGATGATCAGTACATTTTACAGGTCAACGCTTTAAAGAAATATTTCCCGGTGAAGGGTGGATTTATCTCCCATACCGTGGGCTATGTCAAGGCAGTTGACGGTATTACCTTTAACCTTCGCCGCGGTGCCTGCATGGGTCTGGTTGGCGAGTCCGGCTGTGGCAAGACCACCGCTGGTCGTACCATTCTTCGTCTGTCCGGCGAGAAGACCGGAGGCCAGGTACTCTTTGAAGGCCGCGAGGTCTATGACTTAAACGCGAAGGAAATGAGAGAGCTGCGTCCGAAGATGCAGATCATCTTCCAGGATCCGTTCTCCTCTCTGTCCCCTCGTATGCCGGTCAGCGAAATCATCGGCGAGGCAGTGCGCGAGCACGGTCTGGTACCGAAGAATGAATTCAACGATTATATCGACAAGATCATGGATGAGTGCGGACTGCAGCCGTTCCACAAGGATCGTTATCCGCATGAGTTCTCCGGCGGTCAGAGACAGCGTATCTGTATTGCACGTGCGCTGGCATTAAACCCTGACTTCGTCGTCTGCGACGAGCCGGTATCTGCGCTGGATGTTTCCATTCAGGCACAGATCATCAACCTGCTGAAGGATCTGCAGAACGAGCACAACCTGACCTATCTGTTTATCTCTCACGACCTTTCCGTTGTTGAGCACATTTCCGATACGGTTGGTGTTATGTATCTGGGAAGCCTTGTTGAGTACGGTGATACCGAGGATATCTTCCGCAACCCGTTACATCCTTACACGCAGGCATTGTTCTCTGCGATTCCGATTCCGGATCCGACGATCAAGATGAATCGTATCGTTCTGGAAGGCTCCATTCCTTCTCCGGCCAACCCGCCGAAGGGATGTAAGTTCCACACCCGCTGCAGAAACTGCATGGAGTGCTGCAAGGAAGTCGCACCGGAGCAGAAAGAGATCGAGCCCGGACATTTCGTGTCCTGCCATCTCTACGACGACGTTAAGAGCTTATCCTAATGGGAAACATGTGAAGCAGCATACGATATGCTGCTTCACGTTGTATCAGGGGTTTTTACAGAAGTTTTTCTGAGACTGGAGATGCTATGGCAGAAGAGAAAAGACCTTACTGGCTCTCAGACGATGACGACGGCAGAACCATCGTGGATATGAGCGGTGTGAAGCATAGAAACATGTTTTTACCGCACCGGTTTGAAGACGAGATCGTGAGTGCCCGCGAGGAAGACCTCTCGGAGGCAAAAGAGAAGCCGGAGCGGGAGAAAAACCGCGTCGTGGAAGAAAACGGCCAGATCATGGATGAAGCGGAAGCGAGGGGCTTTCGTCCCTGGGAGGAGAGAAGCCTGAACAAAGAAGAGACGCGCTCGTTTATCTTCGGGGCGACCACCGCGGGTTTGTTCCTGGTGGGCATTTTTATCGCCGCAGGGTGGCTTTTTATTCAGTTTTTGCTCTGGGTTTGGTCGTAGGGGAAGATTGACAGATTTTATGCGCCGGTGTTTACCATCGGCTTTTTTGCTTGTTGCCTCGCATGCGGCAGGCTGTATGGTAGGAAAAGGCAATGTTGCTTAAGGGGAAAGAATGAATATCAATCAATTGAAATATGTGCTGGCGGTTGCCGGTGCTTCATCGATGCGAGAGGCATCTACAAAATTATTTGTATCACAGCCGGCTCTCTCCTCCAGTATCAGAGAGTTGGAAGAGGAACTGGGAATTCTGATTTTTGAGCGTACCAACAAAGGAATCCATCTGACCGACGAAGGCAGAGATTTTGTCATTTACGCTAAGAAGGCAGTTGGCCAATATGAGATTCTGGAGGATAAATATCTCTCAAAAGACAGTGATCATGAGAGATTCTCGGTCTCAGCGCAGCACTACAATTTCGCGATTCAGGCATTTACCAAAGTCATCATCCGGATGAAACCGGAGAAGTATGATTTCTCGATTCATGAGACGAAGACCAAGGAGGTTTTAGAGGATGTAAGCCGCCTAAAGAGTGAGGTCGGCATCGTATCTTTCTCAGGCTCGAATGAGTCGTTAATGAGAAAGTTGTTTCGTGATTATGCACTCGAGTTTACGCCGCTGATGCGGCGGGAGACCTATCTCTATGTCTGGAACGATCATCCGTTTGCGGGAAGAGAGGAGATTTCGATTGAGGAGATGCGCGACTACCCGTGCATCAGCTTTGATCAGAGCAGCGATGATAATTTCTACCTGATGGAAGAGGCGATGGCGGATTATTCATTTGACAAGATGATTAAATCGGATGACCGGGCAACGACGATGGAGATCATCGCAGCGCTTAACGGATATTCCATCGGGATCGGAATGCTCTCCCAGGAAGATGCGATCTTACAAGGGCTTGTGGCGATCAAGCTAAAGGAAGAGGATCCCCTTACGATCGGATATATCACGAGAAAGGGCAGTGTGCTATCCCGCTACGGGGAAGCTTATGTGGAGGAACTGCTCACTTATCGGGAGCCATCCAGTGTGAAATGATGTTAGTGATAGGAATTACTTATCGCCGGTAATTAGAATGAGTTAATTTACAGGTGCATACTGCTTCTTTATAATGAAAAACGGATCAAGGAGGCATATGCAATGAATGTTTACGTATCTTTTAGCATGGCAGACTGTATGTGTTGTCGAATGCAGAACTCTCGAGCATATGATGTGGCTGGAGGCGCTCGACAATCTATTGTGATGCCCTAAGAGAGAAAGATTTGCAAGATTGTTACGTTTGCCAATGCTCGGGAGCTTTTTTGGAAGGCTCCCGTTTTTTTGTGCCGAAAAAGGACAAGGAAGAGGCGGGAGACGGCAGTCACAGATGTGAAAGAATCGGGTAATGAATTGCATAAAAGAGGAGGCAGAATATGAGTGAAGTGACATTTTCTCCGCAGGAAGAGAGAGTGATTTATAAAAAGAATCTGGCCAATATCAACCGTGCGACAAGCCTGATCGGCAAGGTGCGCGGCGTGAAACCGCAGATTGACATCGAGAGAGGTCTTTATTTTACAAGATCATTTCAGGAGACGGAGGGGGAGGCCTTAATCGTTCGCTGGGCAAAGGCACTTTTATATTATGCGAAGGAGAGCACGGTTCACATCGAGGACGGTCAGCTCCTTGCAGGCAGAGGTGGCACGGCAGGCCGATATGGCATCTTATATCCGGAGCTTGACGGCGATACGCTGGGCATTAACATCGAGAAGCTTCCCGGCAGAGTGACGTCTCCGTTTGACATTTCAGAAGAGGCTGCGCATATTGTAAAGACCGAGATCGAACCGTACTGGAAAGGCAAGACTTATCACGAGGAACTCGCGAAGTCACTACCGGAGGATACCAGAAGATTGACCTACAATCCGGATGAAGAGTCGTCCTCCCGTTTTATTGTAAATGAGACCTCTTCTTTCCGCTCTTCGATCCAGTGGGTGCATGATTATGAGATCGTCCTGCAGAAGGGATTTGCGTGGATTAAGAAGGACTCTGAGGAGAGACTGGCAGCACTGGATAAGGACAGTGCATACGATATGATGGAGAAGAAACCTTATCTGGAGGCCCTGATCATTATGTCCGATGCCATCATCTTGTGGGCGAACCGCTATGCGGATGAAGCAGAGCGCCAGGCAGCCCTGACAGAGAGTGATGCGAGACGACAGGAGCTGCTGGCGATTGCAGCAAACTGCCGGAAGGTGCCGGCCTATCCGGCGGAGACCTTCTATGAGGCGGTGCAGTCGCAGTGGCTGACCCAGATGTTCTCCAGAATCGAGCAGAAGACCGGCACGATCATCTCCAATGGCAGAATGGATCAGTATCTGTATCCGTACTATGTGGCAGATTTAAAGAAAGGTGCGATCACCCCGTTAAAGGCGCAGGAACTCTTAGAGTGCGTGTGGGTGGAGATGGCAGCATTTGTGGATCTGTATCTGTCTGAGACCGGCGGTGCCTTCAATGAAGGATATGCACACTGGGAGGCAGTGACGATCGGCGGCCAGACAAAAGATGGTCTGGATGCGACCAACGATTTGACCTATATTATTCTGAAGTCCAAGAGGGACTTCCCGCTCAACTACCCGGATCTTGCGGCGAGAGTCCATACGAGAAGCCCAAGAAAGTATCTCTATGATGTCGCGCTTACGATCAAAGACGGATCGGGCTTCCCGAAGATCATCAACGACGAGGAGGTCATTCCGCTGCTCTTATCCAAGGGAGCAACCTTTGAGGAGGCATTTGACTATGCCGTCTCCGGATGCGCAGAGTGCCGGATGCCAAACCGTGACACCTACACAAGCCCGGGTGCTTATATCAATTTCGGCGCGGCGCTTGAGATGGTGATCTATAACGGCAGGATGCAAAAGTACGGAGACGAGCTTTTGGGTCTTGAGACGGGCGAGTTTGAGGCATTCGAAACTTTCGATCAGGTCTTGGCGGCCTACCTTGCGCAACAGAAGAACTTCATCCGGCATGCCTTCCGCCAGCAGTATCAGATCAATCATCTGCGGGCAAGACATTTTGCAACGCCTCTTGGGTCGGCACTTTCCAAACCCAGCAGAGAAAGCTACACGGATCTGCATCAGGAGCATGTGCCTGGCGGCATCGATCTTGGCTACTTTGAATTTATCGGATTTGGTACGGTTGTGGATTCGCTGGCAGCGATCAAGAAGCTTGTGTTTGAGGAGAAGCGTTTTACGCTGGCTGAGCTTAAGGCGGCACTTTTGGCTGACTTTGAGGGCTATGAAGTGATTCGGGAGCTTGTTAAGAATGCACCGTCTTACGGAAATGATGATCCTTATGCGGATGAGATCGGTTTGCTCCTCGATAAGGAGGCGGGCGATTTCGCAAGAAAGTACGGAAAGGAATTCGGCGTACACATCGATCTGCGCTATGTACCGTTTACCTCCCATGTACCTTTCGGCAAGGTTGTCAGCGCAACACCCAACGGCAGAAAAGCCTATACACCGTTATCTGATGGCAGCAGCGCATCCCAGGGCGCAGATGTAAATGGACCGACAGCGATCCTGCAGTCCAATTTCAAGACCAAGAATTGGAACAACAACTACCGGGCCGCGAGACTACTGAATATCAAGTTAAGCCCCGGCTGCGTTAAGGGCGATGAGGGAACTGAGAAGCTGGTCGATTTCCTAGAAGCATTCAGAGATCTGAAGTTATGGCATGTTCAGTTTAATGTCATGAATTCAGATACGATGAGAAAGGCACAAAAGGACCCGGAGGCTTATAAGGATCTGCTGGTGCGGATTGCCGGCTACAGTGCTTATTTTACAGAACTGTCAAAGGATTTGCAGGATGATCTGATCGCGAGAACAGAGCAGCAGGCAATATGATGAATCGAAAGACAACACTACTGATATTCAACATTCAAAAGTATTCCCTTCATGACGGTGACGGGATCCGGACTGCAGTCTTCTTAAAAGGCTGCCCGCTCAGATGCGCCTGGTGCTGCAATCCGGAGTCACAGTCGGGGGAGAAAGAACTGATTTACCGAAAAACCAGATGTATCGGTATGGACGCATGTGGTCTGTGCAAGCAAGCAGCGCCTACCGGGGCGATCCGAAGAGGAGAGGACGGGAAGGCGTCGCTTTGCATGGAATTTTGCAAGAATGAGCTGCGTCTTGCAGACGTCTGTCCGGCAAGAGCATTGGAGATAGAAGGCAGGGAGATTACCATTGATGAGGTGCTGCAGACCGTAGCACAAGATGAGATCTTCTACCGGGGAAAGGGCGGCTTGACACTGAGCGGTGGTGAGCCTCTGTTTCAGAAAGCCAGTATCGCACTTTTAAAGGAGGCCAAAGAAGACCACATCAACACTGCCATCGAGACATGCGGATTTGTCTCAACAGAGCGTCTCCTTGAGGCGGCTGCGTACTTAGATGAGATTTTCTTTGACCTTAAGTCTGCAGAGGAAGAGAAGCATATCCGATATACCGGCGTATCGAATGGACCGATTATAGCCAACTTGAATGCGCTTAAAAAAGCATATCCTCACAAGCGTATCCGGGTGAGAACCCCGGTGATTCCGGGCTTTAATGATACGAAGGAGGCGCTTAGCGCAATCGAGGCAGTGTTATCTGAGATCGGGATTTATGACTGGCAAAAGCTCCCATATCATGCATATGGCGTGGGTAAATATGAGATGTTAGGCAGAGTCTATCCGCTGGATCAGATGAGAGCGCAGGAGAATTTTTGATCCGTGCAATTAATGAGAGTGACATGACAACTACAGCACAATGAGACAAGGAGAGAGAACATGAAAATCAAAGTAGCAGGCGAAGTAAAAGAAGTGAAAGAAGGTCTGACGCTAACCGAACTGATCGAGATTGAGCAGGTTGAAACCCCGCAGTATGTGACGGTTTCCCTCAATGAAGAATTCGTAGAGAGCGGCAGTTTTGCAGAGACTGTCTTAAAAGACGGCGATGACGTTGAGTTTTTATATTTTATGGGAGGCGGAAGGTAATGGCCTTTACCAATGAAGAACTGGAACGCTATTCCAGACATATTATTTTAAAAGAGATCGGAGTGAAAGGGCAGAAGAAGCCCTTAAACGGCAAGGTACTGATCATCGGTGCGGGTGGACTTGGTGCACCTGCGGCCATGTATCTGGCGGCAGCAGGCGTGGGCACCATCGGCATCGCAGATGCGGATGTGGTGGATTTATCGAACCTGCAGCGCCAGGTCATTCATACGACCAATGATATCGGAAAGTTAAAGGTGGAATCCGCTGCCGAGACGATGCGTGCCATCAATCCGGGGATTCAGGTCAACACCTATCATACGTTTGTATCAAGCGAGAACATCATGGATCTGATTGCGGACTATGACTTCATTCTGGACGGGACCGATAATTTCCCCGCAAAGTTTCTCATCAACGATGCATGTGTGATGGCGAAGAAGCCACTGTCTCACGCCGGAATCATCCGGTTTAAGGGACAGCTTACGACCATCATTCCGGGAGAAGGACCGTGCTACCGCTGCATTTTCAAGAATCCGCCTCCGAAGGATGCAGTGCCTACCTGTAGACAGGCCGGTGTCATCGGTGCGATGGGCGGGGTGATCGGTTCGCTCCAGGCGATGGAAGCGGTCAAATATCTGACCGGTACCGGAGATCTGTTAGTGGGATATCTGCTCACTTACGATGCTCTGACGATGGAATTTCACAAGATCAAGCTGCCGTCCAGAAAAGGCGGATGCGCCGTCTGTTCCGATACACCCACGATCACGACGCTGATCGATTATGAGCAGATTGCTTGTGATTTAAAGGACAGATGATAGAGGATTTCTGACAAGATGAAGATTACGATACAAAGAAGCGAGTATGAGAAAATGCTTGCGCATGCCAGAAATGAGCGCCCAAATGAAGCCTGCGGTTTGATCGCGGGAAGAGACGTAGAGGGTGTCAGGCAGATCGTTACGGTCTATCTGCTTACCAATATCGATCATACGAATGAGCATTTTTCCATTGATCCGAGAGAACAGCTACTTGCCATAAAGCAGATGCGAAAAGACGGTCTTGTGCCGCTTGGCAACTGGCATTCGCACCCGGAGACACCCGCAAGACCGTCGGAAGAAGACAAACGCCTTGCCAACGACAGCAAGGCCAGCTACCTGATTCTTTCCCTGGCACAGGAGGATCATCCGGTTCTTCATGCTTTTCATGTAGAAGGTGCGCAGGGAGAAAAAACCGTCAGAAAAGAAGAACTGATCATAGTAGAGGAGGCCTCATGATGGCAGACTTAGGATTTGAAGTAAATGAACGTGTCGATATCACGGACGTGGTTTGTCCGGTTACATTTGTAAAGACGAAGGTTGCCCTGGAAGAGCTTGAGGAGGGTGAGATCTTACAGGTACATCTCAATGAAGGTGAGCCTGTGATGAATGTACCTAGAAGCGTGAAAGACGAGGGACATCAGATTTTAAAGCTGATCGAAAATGGAGACGGAACCTACGATCTTTATGTGCGCAAGGTAGGAGACTGAGGCGCGAAGCAGGAAGAAAGGAGTAGGGCACAAGATGGCAACCGATTATGCAACACTAAAAAAGGGCGGCTTCATGCGCCAGAAACAAAAGGATCATTTCTCACTGCGCCTGTCTGTTGTCGGCGGTCAGGTTAGCACGGAGCAGCTAGTAGCGATCACGGAAGTGGCGAATCAATATGGGCATGGCTATATCCATCTGACCTCCCGGCAGGGGATCGAGATTCCCTTTATCCAGTTAAAGGACATTGATGCCGTAAAAGAAGCTCTCGCAAAAGGCGGTGCCAAGCCAGGAGTATGTGGACCGAGAGTCCGCACCGTTACAGCCTGTCAGGGCGCAGCCGTCTGTCCGAACGGATGCATCGAGACCGAGGAACTTGCCAAAGAGCTGAGCGAGCGGTATTTCGGAAGAGAGCTGCCGCATAAGTTTAAGTTTGGTATCACGGGATGCCGAAACAACTGCTTAAAAGCGGAGGAGAATGATCTGGGCATCAAAGGCGGTATTCGGGTATCCTGGATCGAGGATGCCTGCATCAACTGCGGTCTTTGCGAGAAGGTCTGCCGGGAAGGTGCGATTCAGATTGAGAATGGCAAGGTCGTGCTTTCGCAGGAAAAGTGTAATTACTGCGGAAGATGTGCATTTAGCTGCCCGACGGATGCTTATGAGAAAACGCCGGGATATCTGGTAAGCTTCGGCGGTCTGTTTGGCAACCAGATCAATCAGGGTGAGACGATTGTTCCGTTTATTGAGGATCAGGAGACATTATTTAGAATCTGTGATGCGGCGCTCACCTTCTTTGATGAGAATGCGAAGCCGAGCGAGCGTTTTAAATTCACGATTGACCGTGTCGGAAAAGACAAACTGGATGCGGTTGTCTGGAAAGCTTATGAAGGGGCTTAAGCGGCTGCTTTTTGCCTTGCTTGCCCTTTTCGTGGTAACCGTCACCGGATGCGCGAAAGAGCAGAAGGAGGCGCTTTCTAAGAGCACGACCAAAGAACGTGTGATCGCTTTATCCAAATCGAATGCAGAACTCTGGGTTTTGGCAGGAGGAACACTTCTTGCCACTTCAGACGATGCGTTTGAGATCGAAGGGCTTGACGCAGATGTCAAGAATCTGGGTGATATGGATCATGTGAGCTTAGAAGCGATCGCAGCACTGGATCCGGATTATCTGATCGTGTTTTCGACCGACCCTGCCCAGAAGGCTTTGGGCGAGGCAGCGCAGGAGATTGGGATAGAGGTCAGATATACCAATATTGACGGCTATCGTGATTATGAAGAAGTCATGACGGAATTTACCACTTATACAGGAAGAGAAGATCTCTACGAGTTATATGTCAATCAGGTAAAAGAGCAGATCAACCAGGTCAAGGAAAGGGTTCCGAAAGAGGCTGATGAGAAGACCTATCTGCTCTTACATGTGTCCGCAACCAAAAGTAAGGCAGAGAAAAATGATTACTTTGCGAGCGAGATTTTTAACGACCTGGGACTTTCCAACATTGCCGCAGACGGGAGTGTGTTTGAGGAATTATCCATGGAAGCGATCTTAACTGCGGATCCGGCGTATATCTTCGTAGTTCCAAGAGGCGATGAGAAGAAAGCGATGGAGAGTTTTGAGAGCATCTTTGCAGCAGATCCCGCCTGGGAGAGTCTGTCCGCGGTAAAGGAAGGGCATTACATGCTGCTCCCCAAAGACCTCTTTGGCCTGAAGCCGAATCACCGGTGGGGAAATGCTTACGAAGAAGCCTATCAGCTGATATATCCATGATGAAGAAGAATCGAACCATTGCAGGTTTCATGATCGGCATTTTTCTTGTATCGCTCCTATGGGCGCTTTTTGCAGGAAATTCTGCCATTTCGACAAAAGAAATTATACAGGTACTGATCGGAAAAGGGACATCTGTTCAACAAACCATCCTATTTCGTGTGAGAATTCCAAGAATTGTGGCCGCTGCTTTTACGGGAGCGGCTCTTTCCGTGTCCGGATTTTTGCTGCAAAACAGTCTCAACAATGTCCTGGCTTCTCCCGGTATTCTGGGGATTCATAACGGAGCGGGATTATTTGTCCTTTTGTATGCCTGGCTATTTCCCTACCGCTACGCGGGTAAGGGGATTGCAGCCTTTCTCGGTGCGCTTTTGGTGACGGCCGTGATCTATCTTTTGACAACCAAAACGGGGATCTCGAAGACGTCCGTGGTGCTCTCCGGTGTGGCAATCTCAGCCCTTTGTCTATCCGGAATCGACATGATTATATCGCTAAAGCCGGAGACTGTGGCGGATCGGACGGCCTTTTCGCTGGGCGGCTTTGGCTCCCTAAACAGTACTGCCGTTTGGATGGCGGTTCCGGTTATTGTGATCGTCCTTTTCGTCTCGATCCTGACAGCTCCTGCGCTGGATCTGATGCTTTTGGGAGATGAGGTGGCTTCGGGGCTTGGCCTTTCTGTCAGACGTTACCGCATCTTACACATCACCTGTGCAGCGCTTTTATCCGGCGCGGCTGTCAGCATGTGCGGCATTATCGGTTTTGTGGGCTTGATTGTTCCCAATGTTGTGCGGCTGTTTTACCGGGGAAAGAGCCGGGGAGCTCTGCTTTTTGTGGTCCTTCTCGGTGCAGAATTTCTGCTCATCTGTGACACTCTGGGAAGAGTCTTATTCTTCCCATATGAGCTGCCATGCGGTCTGTTCTTAAGCCTGATCGGAGCGCCGTTTTTAATCTGGATGTTGATCCGCAGAAGAAAGAGGTTGGGCGTGAAATGATACAAGTAGAGAATCTTACGATGAAATATACCTACGGGCCTTCCTTTCTGGTGCCGCATGCTACATTTCTCCCAGGAGAGATAGCCACGGTGATCGGCAGAAACGGGAGCGGGAAAAGCACCTTTTTAAGGGCGCTTGCAGGTCAGATGCCCTATGAGGGATCGATCCGGATTGGCGAGAAGGAATTAAAGACACTGAATCCGATAGAACGGGCGCGTCAGATCGCTTTTTTGCCGCAAAATGTAAATGTGGCGCATCTTTCTGTCAAAATGCTTGTGGAACACGGAAGATATCCCTATCACGGGAATGTAAGAAGACTAAACAAAGAGGATGATGAGCATGTCGAAAGAGCTCTTTTTATGGCAGGACTTTCGGATCTTTCGGGCCGGGAACTAGGAGAGCTCTCAGGCGGTGAGCAGCGCCGCGCTTTTCTTGCGATGGTGATCGCACAGAATACGCCGATGATTTTACTGGATGAGCCGACAACCTATATGGATCACCGATATCAGGAAGACTTTTATGAAGTGTTAAAGAAACTTGCCGGGGAAGGCAAGGGAATCGTGATGGTCTGCCATGATATTGTTCAGAGTTTTACCTATAGCGACCGCATTTTCCTGATGCAAGATCGGTGTCTGTCAGAAGGAATGACACCGGAGGAACTGGCAAAGGAGGAAGCGTGTCTGAGGGAAAACTTCGGTGCGGTGATGAAAAAGGATTCTGATCCGAAAGCACTATATCGTTATACCATGAAGCGTTAGAGAAGGACGGAGGAAGTGCAGGATGGCATATTTTCCAATGATGATAGAATTAAGCGAGAAACCGGTGTTAGTGATCGGAGGCGGCGAGGAAGGAAGCAAGAAAGTGCGGATCTTGCAGGGCTTTGGCGCGCACATTACACTGGTATGCGAGAAGGCAGACCCGGATGCTGTAGCGCTTAGTAAGCGGGTAATAGAGGCCTCATTTGCAGAAGAGATGATGGATCTGGAAGAATTTGTGCTCGTGGTTGCTGCCACGAATGACCGGGAGGTAAATCAACGGGTGAGTGAGCTTTCAAGGCAAAGAGCTATCCCGGTTAATGTGGTAGACGATGTTGCCCTTTGCACCTTCATCTTCCCGGCAATCTATCAGGACCAGGATGTTGTCTGTGCGGTCTCAAGCGGAGGAAAGAGTCCATATGTCGCGCAGTATATCAGAGACCGATTAAAAGAGGTTTTACCGACCCATATCGGGCAGATCAATGCACAGATGGGGGAATTTAGAAAAGAGGTTAAAGAGAGGGTTGCCGACCCTGCCATGCGAAGACGCCTGCTAAGAGAACGGTTCGATGCCCTGATACAAGATGAAAATTAATTTGCCCGGGGATGCTTCCCTGCTTTGACAGTTCTTGATACAATAAGAGCAGAAAGGGGCGAGAGTTCGCCGTTGGTGGATGCGATGAAAGAATTGTATGAAGAATTGCAGCGATACGCAAAAGAAGGAATCTATCCGATGCATATGCCGGGGCATAAGAGGAATACCGAGGTGCTTTCGATGGATCCGGCTGCTTGGGATATCACGGAAGTGACCGGTTTTGATAATCTGCAGGATCCGAAGGAGATTTTAAAAGATGTGGAGGTGCGCATAAAAACCCTTTATGGGAGTGCGGCTAGTTTTCTCTGTGTCAACGGCAGCAGTGGGAGTTTGCTGGCCGCGATGAAGGCTTGCGGCAAACATGGCGATATGATCTTGATGGCGAGAAATTGCCACAAGTCTGTGTATCATGGCTGCATGGCGTTTGGGTTCCGGCCGGTGTATCTGTATCCCGAGTGGAGAGAGAAGGATGGGATCTCAGGGGAGATCTTGCCGGAGACCGTGGAGTTGGGGCTGAAAGAACATCCTGAGGCAAGCTTTGTGCTGATCACATCGCCGACGTACGACGGTGTGGTGTCGGATATTCAGGCGATCTCTGAGATCTGCCACAGTCATCATGTGCCGTTGATTGTCGATGAGGCGCATGGGGCGCATTTCGCATTTCATGAGATCTTCCCGGAGACTGCCGTAAGACAGGGGGCGGATCTGATCATTCACAGTGTTCACAAGACACTTCCTGCACTGACGCAGACGTCTGCCTTGCATCTGGGGCCTCACGCAGAAGAGTTTGGGATCACGAGAGAGCGGATGAAAGAATGCATCAATCTGCTGCAGACGACGAGCCCTTCTTATGTGTTGATGGCTTCGGTGGCGGAGTGTTACCGGGTGATCGAAGAGTGTGGCGAGACGCTGTTTGAAGCGTATGCGAAGCGCCTGCGGTGGTTTTACGAGGGCTGTGAGGATCTTAAAAAGGTGCGTGTGCTTCCGATGGAGTCAGCGAGAGATCCCGGCAAGGTTGTGATTTCGCTCAAAGGGACGAACCTGACCGGCAGGGAAGCGACCGAAATTTTGCGGAAGCAGTATCAGATCGAGACAGAGATGGATTCCGGGGATCTGGTGATCGCCCTGACTTCGGTTGCGGATACGGACGAAGGCTTCCAGAGATTGCTCCGCGGCGTCCATGGACTGGATGCGATGGTGCAGATGGTTCCGTCGGGGGATACCTCGATTCGCTTGCCGCGGGCAGAGGTTGTGATCAGCCCGGAAGAAGCCTGGGATATGGAGGAAAATGAGCGTGTCTGGGTGGAAAAAGATGCACTTTTGGGGGCTATTTCCCTGGAATATGTGTATCTGTATCCGCCAGGGATCCCGATTCTTGCACCCGGAGAGCGTGTGACGGAGGACGTGTTAAAGGTCTTTGAAAAGGCTGAGGCAGAGCGTCAGGTGCTAAAGGGAGCACGCAAAAAAGGCGGTTTATTTGTAGCGAGAGACAGTCAGAGACAATAAAAGGCCGCACGATTCAAAATGAGACGTTTTTACAACGTGAACTTGTTGAGAGCCCGACCATGAATGGATAAAATAAAATCAGATCAAAACGGAACCGCAGCTTCACGGCGAAGCTGCACAACTTAATAAGGAGGGATTTACAATGCAACTTGGATTTTTGTCACTTCTCCCGATTATTGTTTTCTTTGTTCTGGTTTTTACGACAAAACGCATGATTATGTCGTTGAATGCCGGCCTGCTTTTGGCCTGTATCTTACTGTCGGGAACCGGGTTCTTGAGCAGTTATCTGGGATTTATTCAAGAGTCCTTCATGGGAGGAACTGCGGGTTATCTGTTCCTTCTGCTGGCACTGTTTGGTGTGTTAATCATTTTGCTGGACAAGACCGGTGCAGCGCTTGGATTTGCAAACTGGGTGAGTAAATTTGCAAACACGAAGAAGAAAGCACTGATCCTGGCTTACATCATCGGTATCGTGACGTTCGTTGATGACTATCTTCACGAGATGTCGATGGGTACTGCCATGCGTCCTGTCACGGACCGGTTTAGAATCTCCCGTTCGAAACTGGCGTTCTTAAACAACTTCACCGCTTCGACGATCTGTATCCTGGTTCCGATCTCTACCTGGGGTGCATTCTATGCAGGCCTGTATGAGTCCACCGGAGTGTGCGCAGAGGGTGCAGGTATGTCGACCTACATCGCATCGATTCCCTTTATGTTCTATGGAATCTTTGCACTGCTCATCGCATTGCTCGTCAGCATTGGCCTTTTCCCGGATCTTGGGATGGTAAAGAAGCAGGAAAAGCTGGCGCAGGAAACCGGCATTGTCTGCCCGAAAGAACGTTCCAATGAGAACGAGGATATCATGGCAGCAGAGGAAACCGAAGAGACCGAGAAGAAGAACGCGAACCCGATTCCGTTCCTGCTTTCTCTGGTAGCGATCATTGCAGCGACAATGATCTGGGGAGATGTATGTATCGGCTGCTGTGCAGCGATCGTCTTCATGATTGTTTATTCTCTGCTTTCCAAGCAGCTGACCTGGAACGAGATTCTGGATACTTCCACCGAAGGCGTGAAATCGATGTTCAGCGTATGCTTCGTCATCGCGGTTGCGATCGCATTTACGGCTGCTAACACCGCAATCGGTATGTCTGATTACCTTGTCGGCATCCTGACCCCGATCCTGCAGAGCTCCGCAGCACTGTTCCCGGCGATTGCCTTTACGTTCCTTGTGATCCACGGATTCTTCGCAGGCGGTGCTTGGACACAGTCCATGATCTTTATGCCTGTTATCGTTCCAATCGGTATCGCGATCGGTGCAAATCCGCTTCTGATTGCAGCTGCCTGCGTATCCGGCTCTGCTTTCTCAAGCTCCCTCTACATCGGCGCAGATGCAACCCTGTTAGTTTCCGCTTCGACAGAAGTTACCCCGAAGGGCGTCATCGATGCAGAGCTTCCTTATGCCATCGTTGCGTGCGTACTGAGCATCATCGCATTTGTGATTGCAGGATTTATCATGTAACGTCCATTATTTTGTCTCCCTAAGATAAGAATTGAGCCGCAGGTTTTCTGCGGCTCGATTCTTCTGGGAAAATGTTATTGCAATCCGTATTCTTTGATCTTGCGGTAGAGGGTGGCGCGGCCGATGCCTAGGATTTCGGCAATCTCGGTCTTTTTATAGCCCGCCAGGAGAAGCTTTTCGATCTCCGCTTTTTTGACCTCTTCGAGCGTCGTGTTGGATCTTGCGGTGGCAAAATGATTGCTTAAGGCCTCGACATCGGCCTGATGCAGGAACCCTTCGTGATTGTCTGCGAGGCTCTCCATGAACTGGTTGACCTCGCGGACGCTCTGCCAGTTTCTGGTGAGCAGGTAGCGCATCGCATGCTTTGAGAGGGCAAGCTTCGGCTTTTGCAGGACGCTTTTATAGTGGGAGAGGCTGGTCTGCAAGAGTGTCTCCAGCCTCGCGGGATCGTGCAGCGGAGAGTCCACGATCAGGCGATTTGCCTTGAGCCTGTAGTACAGATGCTCTGAAAAATGTCCCTGCGCGACGGCTTGCTCTAAATCCGCGGTTGTGGTGAAAATGAGTCTCGCATCGCTTTGTACGCGCACATTTCCCAGATAGACCGCGCCTTGCTTTAAGAAGCCGGTGAGAGCCTCCTGCATGTAGAGCGGCAGGCGCTCGACGTTGTAGAAAATGAGGGTCGCCTTATCTGCCCGCGCAAGCTGCCCGTAGCGGCCGAGCACGTAGTGATCGAAGAGCTCGTGGGAGACGTTGTTGCAGTTGACGGAGACGATACCCTGCCCGCCGCGGTCGGAGTAGTTGCAGATCGCTTTGGCGGCACTGTCATTTAGATCAGCTTCGGATCCGACGATTAAAACCGACTGCCCACTGACAGCCAGCGTTTTTGCGCGGTCGATGGTTTGCGGGGTGAAGAGCCATTTCTCACACCACTGCATGGTCATGAGTGACCCAGTACTTGCCTTTCGCGCGGAGAGCCAGACTTCCTGGCTTAAGCGGAAGGAGAAGATAAAGCGCTTGTTGGGCTGCGCGACAGAGCGAATCTCTTTGCAGGAGACGATCACAACCAGCTCGCGTTCGTGCAAATGAATCGTGATCGCGCGTTCTCCGAGCGGAGAGGAGCCTTCAAAGATCCCGGCCAGATACGTATGGGGCAGGAGTACCTGCAGTGGCTGTCCGGTCACGGTTTCGCCGAGGCGAAAGATCTTCTTAAAGCGGCTGTTGGCGTATAAAATGAGGCCGGACGGGCCGGTTTCTGCGACGCCTTCTTCGAGCGCATCTAAGATCGCATCTTTTTCGATACCGGTCAAGCGCGCCTGGTTATAGGCGTTGCGGTCCTTGATCTTGCCGGAGATCTGCTCTGCGATATTTTCCGTGAACTTCACGACTAGATCGAGGCTGGAAAAGAGCACTTCCGTGCGGTGTTTGGGCAGCAAAAGTGCGATCGCACCAACGATGTGCCCGGCATCAAAGATCGGGACTCCGATCATCGACTGGATCTCGCAGGTGTTGTAGGCCGGGCAGGAAAGACAGGCGTCCTCCTGCTTTCGTTCGTGAACGACCAGGCTTTTCTTTTCCTTAAGAACACGGGCGATGAAAGCGTTGGTGTCGACCGCCGTGTAGATTTCATAATAGACGAGGGCTTCCGCCACGACGTCCAGATTCGCGTCGACAATTAAGACATCGGTATCGACCATCTTGGAGATCATGCGCGCGAACTCACGCAGGTCTTCATGCATGCTTTTGAGTCTGGTACCAAGTGCGTGATAAGAATCTATCATAGGAATCTTCCTTTCGGCGTATGGAATACGAATTCATTTTCTCTACTATAACATGTATCAAACTGAGACAACAGAGAGAATTTGCGGGAGATTGAATCAAATTGAGACAATCGCGTCTTCGGTTTTCCTTGCATTTCTCTTCACTTGACATAAAATGAGACATAAGAGATCGATCGTAATCATTTCATTTTGCTAAATGAATCAGAAGGAGGTAGAAAATGTTACCTGAGTTTACCAAGTATCTGGACGTTAACTACGCCCTCGGCGTCATGGACAAGCTGATTTCTTTTAAGTGCAATCCGGTGTTAGGATATCGCAGTGCGGGTTCTGCGGCTGAATTTGCGGCGGCGGACTATCTGTACAACGAGATGCGTAAGATCGGCCTGAAAAATGTGCACAAGGAACCGGTGGTAGTCGATAATTTTGAGTTTAAGAACGCGGAACTTACGTATCTACAGGCCAATGGGATCCCCAGAAAGGTCGTGCTTGCCGCCCTGCAGGCAAATTGCTATGCAGAGGATGAGGAGATCGAGCTGGTTTACGTCGGCAAGGGAACTGAGAAGGATTATGTGGATCGCGACGTGACTGGCAAATGGGTGCTGGTTGACATCGATATGGCCAATGAATGGTGGGTTTACTGGCCGCTCATGCAGGCGAAGTTTAAAGGAATCGCCGGCATGATCATCGTGCAGGTGTCCGGCTACTGTGAGTGGTCGGAGGATACGCTCGGTGCACAGGACATTTCCGCACCGGCAGACACGCCTTGCCTTTCCATGACGGTGCGCGAAGCGAATCTGATCAAGGCCGCGATCGAGCGTGAGGGCGGCGTCTTAGTGTGCCGGCTGACGGCGGACTCCCGCGTCACAAACAACGGTCTCACACACAACGTGATCGGTGAGATTCCCGGAACGACAGACGAAGTCATTTACCTGATCGGACATTATGATGCATACTTTACCGCGTTCTCGGATAATCCGTCGGGCATCGGCTGCATGCTTGGCATTTGCAAAGCCTTTATCGAGAGCGGCTACAAGCCGAGAAGAACGCTTCGCGTATGCATGCACGGTGCGGAAGAGTGGGGCATCGAGAACACCAGATATGACTGGGCGCGCGGCGCGACGATGCAGGTGAGAAAGCATCCGGAGTGGGGCAAGAACGGATTCATGCTCTTAAACCTGGACGGTAACCTGATCAGTGCGGATGCACTGGAGGCGCAGGTGCGTACCTGCTATGAGCTGGTCGATGCGATGATGGAGATCGGCGGCAGCATCGAAGGGAATATCTATCCGTTTGGCACACAGAGCCCGCTCTGGACGTGGACAGAAAGCTACATGTACGCGATGCTTGGCATCCCGACCGTGGAAAGCTGGTATGAGGGCGTGAACTTCTGGCCGTCCTACCACTCCACCTCGGACCAGAAAGACGTCAATAATTACAGTGACGAGGCGTTCTTATCCTCGCATATCCTCTACGGCACGATGCTGCAGCGGTTCGATGCGCTGGATGTCAGACCGTTAAAGTTCAGAGCACTCTTTGAGAAGGTGCTAGAGTCTCTGGATGAAAATGTGGGTCCTTGCGATGACTTCCGCGCGGTGGTTAAAAAAGCGATCGAAGCTTCGGATCTTCTGGAGGAGAAAGGCAAGTCCCTGTGCGGACTGGGCGAGGAGACGACGACATTTAACACGAAGGTGGCACAGATCTTTGCGAGAATCATCAACGAGCTCTTTGGCCTTGACTGGTATGAGACTTACAGCTTCATCCATGCGAGAAACCGCAACAACATCGGCTTTATGAAGGGTGCGATTGCGGCGGTAGACCGCGGCGATTATCTGGCGGCGGTGGATGAGATGCGCGGCGTCGATTTGAGCAAATACGGCTTCTACTTTGACCGTCAGACCTATGATTTCGTGGTGGATCAGGTCATCGGCGAGAATCACGTAGATACCTGGGCAAATGACAAGGTTGGCTCCATTGCGGATGTCTATGATGTGAACCGCGATCTGGCAGCACTGGCAAATGGCGAGGCAAGGGATGTCGCAGCCGTGAGAGCGAAGCTAGAAGAAGAGCTTGCCCATCAGAAAGTGGAGCTTTCTGAGAAGCTAGAAAGAGAGTGCAAACTGATTGCTGAACTGACACAGATGATGAAAGATTGTCTGTAAACATAACACGAAACTGTATGAAGGAAATGTTTCTGAGAAAGGAGTTTAACCATGGCTATTGTGAATCGTTCCCAAGTATATTCGGATGAGAAAGTGGCTGTCAACCGCAAGGCGATCGGTCACCGTGCACAGTGGATGGCACTGACATATCTGGAGGGGTTAAAGGCCGGCGCAGATGCAGAAGGCATTGCAAGAGCGGCGATCTCGGAGAGAGGACGCAGAGACGGTGAGCGCATCAAAGGCGCTTGCGAGGATGTGACGGATCTGGTGCAGTTCCATCAGGCATTCCTGGACGATGTCGGCAAGACAACGTTCCAGATGGATATCATGGAAAATGACGCGGACAGTCTGAAAATCGAGTTTCATTACTGCCCGCTGCTTGCCGCATGGCAGGAGCTGGGAATCGATGATGAGACTTGTGCAAAGCTCTGTGACATCGCGATGGACGGTGACCGAGGGATTGCGAAGGCAGCAGGTATCAAGCTTGAGCTGACCGACACGATCGCGAAGGGATGTCCGGTGTGCAAGCTGCATTTTCATAAGTAAGAGTGAATGAGTGATTATGAACGAGAGGGG
>JAFVAL010000026.1 GCA_017480565.1 Lachnospiraceae bacterium
AGTGACGATGGAAGGCCGCTTACGTGTCCGCTACTGGCGGCGTAAGAAATTGCTTGCAATTTCGTCGCGAGCGAAGCCCGCGAGTCGTCCCTGCCAAGATCGATGATGCGACGAGATCGCATTGATATGCGCTCTCTTACGCAGAGAGTTGCTTCGCAACTCACCTAATCGCGATGAGAACTTGCCTTCGCAACTTCTCATCGCGCATTCGGGCATAGCCCTCATGAAATCGAAACTGCGACGATCTCTCTGATGCGACGTTTTTAATCATCCGTCATCTCATGCTCCAGCCTCCGATAGAGGATATTCCCTCCCCCATCGAACACACACAGATAATTTCCTCTCACCACAATCGAGAACCTCTCATTTGCCCACAAGACACGCTCCAAAATCGGCGACTCATACACCAACTTGCAGTTCTCATCAAATACTCTGGTCTTCCCGTAACTCCACATGCCTTTGCGCTCAAACCCATACGGATCAAACACCATCCACAGATTGCCGATCTGCCGCGTTTCCAGATACTCCGATTCCGCGACACGATTTCCTTCTTTGTCCCAGACCTTTTCACGACTCTCCTCCGAGCCGTTATCCTGGATCCATACCTCAACCAAACCATTTTCATAAACGGTCGGATATCCATCCTCTTTCGTAAATCCGGGAAGCACAAGAGCTTCGCCTGTGTAGGCATTTTCCAGATGTGTATCGCCATCCTTCTCATAGGAGAACCATCCGGCGTTATGATACATGTCGTAAGGAATGCCTTCCTTGCTTCCAAGAACCGTTCCATCCTCGCCATGATAGGTCATCACATTTTCACCGTTCTCATCATACGTGCGTATGTAGTACGCGGGATAATCATAGCAAAAACTGATGTCTCCTGCACCGACGCCTGAGAGCACGATCTTGCCATCGCGGTCTACCAGCCAGTAAGAACCGTAATACATGTCCTCTTGAATGAGAAGATAAGGCATCTTTAAGGATGCTTCATAGATCGTCACAGGAACCGTGATTCCATTTGCTTTCTTCCATTCTGTCAGCGAGAAAAGTAAAGTTCCGTCAACCGCATAGAGAGCATTTTTCTCCTCATCAATGTACTCTGCAGATCCAAGGAGGATCTCTCCGTCTTCACTCATCTGACGAACCCAGGAATTCGTGAATTCCTTGACCGCCGTGTCCCCTTGATACAAGGTTACGATCCCAGGATCCTTTCCGACCCAAGTATAATTGTCATCACCATAGGCATAATAGCCTTCAAAACTTTTGCCGCGGTAATAGACATAGGATGGGGTCGGTTCGGAATCGCTTGCCACATCAGACTGGTCGTAATCCATCGTCCACTCAGCCATAGAGTAGGTCCAGTAATCGGTGCCTCCATAGACCGTATGATAAAGCTCTTTGTATTCTGGCTCAATCAAATATTGCTCCTTGCTCACATCGTAAAGTCCCCACCGAACGGAAGACTTTGACTGCCCCGTGGAACGGTCGACAAAACAGATTGCGAGCGGTGTGTCGATCTTTAGAATACCGACATTGCCGGTGTAAATGATGTCCTCAAGGGAAAGCAGCACTTTTCCGCCGGCACCATAGACAACAAAGGGTCCCGGCACCTGAGACATTTCTTCGTAAAAAGGCTTCTCATAGACTACGAGCATCTCATCCTCTGCGAGTGCATCCCAAGAACCCTCATTTTGTGAGGGTGTAGGAGGAACTTCCGCGTCAGAAATTGTCGTTGTCTCTGTGCTTTCACTCTCGGACTCTACCTCTGTTGTCGTCTGCACTGGTTCTCCACCGTTCTGACACCCAGAGGCAATCATTGTAATCAAAACAAGCAAAATCACCCACTTTGACCATTTATTTTGCAGGAACATACCCCTCTTCCTCCACCAGGCGTTGTCCATCCTCGCCAAGCAGCCAGTTGAAAATCACTCTTGCAGGAGAGTTTTCCGGCTCATCGGCACGGATGACAACATAAAATGGATTGACTAGTTCATATTCATCGGTGCGGATCGTCTCTGTGGAAGGAATCACGCCATTCACGCCTAAAAAATCCAGCCCCGGAATCTCGTACATATTGTTTGCATAGTAATAAACCGAATAGCCGATGGCATCCGCCGTATTTTGATAAGAAGCAACCTCCTCCAGGATCGCGCCCATGCTGGAAATGATTCTGCTCTCGGGTGCTTCTGCCATCTCTGTGCCCTGCATGATCAGGCTCTCCATCAGGGTCTGACTGCCGGAACCGAACGGACGCTGGAAAGCGACGATATCCAAATCTTCACCGCCAACCTCTTTCCAGTTGGTGATCTTACCACTGTAGATATCTCTGTACTGATCGATCGTCAAGGACTCGACCGGGTTATCCGAGTTCTTCATAAACACAAGCGCGTCTTTACCGACAGGCTCAATGATAAGCTCTACGCCATTCGCCTTAATCTCTTCAAGCGTCTCAGCGCTCGCCTCGTAGACGATCAGAAGATCGACTTCTTTATTTGCCAGACGATAATAGGAATTCGTTGTCTTTGTGTGAATGATCTCTGCTTCTGCCACTTCCGGCGTTGCCCCTGTGGCAAGCTCATAGACCTTGTAAGACAACGGTAAAGTTGCGGTGGAACCATCCACAATCGGATACTGGGACTTGTCCATCACAATCGCAGAAGCGTCGATCTTAGGCTCCTCTTCCGTCGTCTTCTCAGCCGTTGTTTCTTCTTCTTTCGTTGTCTCTTCTTTTGTTGTCTCTTCCTTCTCTGTCACAGTCTGCGTTGTAGTCTCGACAGGCTCACTGCTACCTTTCCCACAGCCAATGAGAAGTACAAGCATCATCACAAGGCAGATGCTAAAACACTTTTTCATAAACTCCCTCCAAAATATTTTACATTTTTAAAACAATGCCGGGATCAAATATGTAAACACACACATGATCGTTGTCGCAAGCAAAAGTCCCAGACACACGGCCGGAAATGCTTTCTTAAACTTGATGTTTAAGAGCGATGCGATCAGAGAACCTGTCCAGGCACCTGTTCCCGGAAGCGGGATGCCGACAAATAAAAACAGTCCCCAGAATTCATATTTGCGGATACGGTCGCTCTTGCCAAGCGAACGCTCCTCGAGTTTTTCTACCATCGGGCGAAAAACCTTTGTCTTCTTTAACCAGGTAAAGATCGGTGTTATAAACCATAAAATGAAAGGCACCGGGATGAGATTGCCGATCAGACAGATCGGAATCGCCCGCAGAATCGGCACTTTTAGGAGTGCCGCAGCGATCAGTCCTCCGCGCAGTTCCAGGATCGGAACCATCGAGATCAGAAAGATCGCCCATTCCGGCGGAATGTTCTTTAATGCCTCCACCAGGTTGGTTACCAGTTGATTGACCATTGATTTCTCCTATGATTTCCCCATGTAACACGGGCAGTGCAAGAGTCTCACACTGCCCAAGCACATCCCATTATGATAATTCTGCCGCTTTTTCTCTCGCCCAGATCAGATTCTGAATCGGGGTATCTTCCGGCACTGTGCAGTCCGCGCCGATGATCACGCCGGTCTTTCCACCGTTTTTGATCATTTCCTCGACGACTGCCTGGATTTCTTCTTTTGTTCCGGTATTGATCGTGCTGCCTGGCATCTGATCAAAACCGCCGATGACACATTTGCCATGGAAGTATTCTTTGCCTTCCGCAAGACTTAAACCTTCCTCATGGACAGCCCAGTTAAACACGCTTGTGTCATAATCGCGATAGACGGACAGAATGTTGGTACGTCCTCTCCATCCGCAAATGTGCAGGATATTGTCCTCATGATACTCTTTTGCCTTCGCAATCAGCTTCTCCTCAGACGGAGCCACATACTTGGTGTAAAGATGATCTGGAATCACGCGTCCACTGTTGCTGACGCTTAAATACAGGCCATCCAACTTCGCCTCGGTAAAGACACGCTCCAGCAGATAGCAAAGATCATCACTAAGTACATTTAATGCATATACAACCGCATCCGGGTCGTCTAACAGAAACTGCAGCACCTTGCTCGGATCCACGGTATTGGTCATCGCATTGCACAGATTAAATAACGGAGAAAATACGTTGTAATACACCAAGGTATCGTCATCAAATACCTCACGAATTCTCTTCGCCTGCTTGACGCTCAGTTCAAACCACGCGTGATCTCTCGGCAGAGGCTTGATCAGATACAGATCCTCCGGCTTATTTAAAAAGCGAGGATAGCTGGTGCGTGGACGGAAGAACAAGCCATCCGTCATCATCTTAACGAAATCCGGATGAAACTCATCACGAAACTTCTTATGTCCCTCCACCACCTTATCCAGGAGCTCCGGATAATCGATGGCCATATTCATCTCCTGATCAGTCAAGAAATGAAACCAAAAGCCAACCGGAATTCTCTCCACGGGCTCATTGTGAAATGCCTTCAGTACCAATTCTTTCTTTGTCATGACACTCTCCTCTCTCAGATTACACATTACGATACTTCTGCAAAGAGCGCATCCACGAAGCTCTCCGCATCAAACTTCTGCAGATCGTCGATGTGCTCACCGACGCCGATATATTTGACCGGAATATCCAGCTCTTTCTGGATCGCAATCGCGATGCCGCCCTTGGCAGTACCGTCCAGTTTCGTCACCACGATACCGGTAATATCCGTCACCTCGCCAAACTCTCTCGCCTGCATTAAAGCATTCTGCCCGGTGGTTCCATCGAGCACGACCAACGTCTCAAGATGCGCCTCGGGATACTCTCTCTCGATCACGCGATTGATCTTTCTGAGCTCTTCCATCAGGTTCTTTTTGTTGTGCAATCTTCCCGCGGTATCACAAAGCAAGATGTCGGTTCCACGCGCTTTTGCCGCACTCACCGCATCAAACACAACCGCCGCCGGGTCAGAGCCTTCCTGTTGTGCAATAAAGTCCACATCCGCACGCTTCGCCCATTCCTTTAACTGGTCAATGGCCGCTGCGCGAAATGTATCCGCTGCGCAGATCATCACTTTCTTACCCTGGCTCTTATACTGCGCCGCAAGTTTTCCCACGGTCGTGGTCTTTCCAACCCCGTTAACACCAACCACCAGCACCACAGATTTTTGATCTTCGAAATCAAAATCACCGTCAGAGACCTTCATCTGCCGCTTAATACTGCTTACCAGAAGCTTTTTACACTTTCTCGCGTCGCGGATACCATCCTCCGCCACGCGATCTTTTAACGCCTCGATGATCGCGGTCGTCGCATGCACGCCAAGATCCGACATGATCAGCACTTCCTCCAGATCATCAAAGAAATCGTCGTCAATTTCCTGATATCCATTGAATACCTCATCAATGCTGGAGACGATCTGATTCTTTGTCTTGGCAAGTCCTGCCGCAAGTCTTCCAAATAATCCTTTTGCCATAATCTATCCTTTACTGTGTCAGCGCGTCATCGATCATACTCACGGAGACCATCGTCGAGACACCCTTCTCCTGCATCGTAATACCGTAGAGAATGTCTGCAGCGGTCATCGTGCCACGTCTGTGTGTAATCACGATAAACTGCGTCTGTGCGCTTAATTTCTTTAAATACTCTGCAAACCGCGTGACATTGCTGTCATCAAGTGCTGCCTCAATCTCATCGAGCAGACAGAACGGAGACGGCTTTAAGTTCAAAATACCAAACAGAAGCGAGATGGCTGTCAGTGCCTTCTCACCACCGGAGAGCATCCGCATGTTCTGCAGCTTTTTCCCGGGCGGCTGCGCGATGATCACGATGCCGGCATCCAGGATGTCCTCGTCTTCCATCAGCTCCAGTTTTGCATAACCACCGCCGAAGAGCTCTTTGAATACTTCATTGAACGACCGGTTGATGTCTTCAAATTTCTCCGCAAAGATCACGCGCATCTGCTCATCAAGTTCGGTAATGATCGCTCGAAGCTTTTCCTCCGCCTCGACGAGATCATTTCTCTGCACGTTCATCGTCTCGTAGCGTTCGGAGATCTCCTTATAATCCTCGATCGCATCGATGTTGATCGAACCCAAATCATGAATCGCTTTGCGAAGATCGCTGACGCGCTTCTTCATCTGCGACTCGGACTCGTCGGTCGTGGTTGCAAGCGCAAGCGCACGGTTGTAGGTCAGTTCATATTCTTCCCACATGTGATCCGAGATCCCCTGAAGGAAATTCTGCAGCTTCTCTTCACTGCCGGTCAGACGGAACACTTCTTTGTCCAGATTCGACATCCGGTCAGAAAGCGCCTCACGCTTTTCAAAGAAATCCTTCTGTCTCGCAGAAACCTGATCTTTCTTTTCGGAAAGATCCGCGACATCAGACTCTAAGACATCGCGTCTCGCACTCTCTTCCTCAATCTCTAACGCCAGATCTTCCAATTGCTCTTCCCGCAAGGTGATCAGCTTTGCATTTTCAAGGATGGACTGTGCCAGACTCTCTGCCTCCTCCTTGAAATGTGCTGCCTCACTGCGCAGACGTTCGATCGATTCTTTGGTAAAGGCAAGCGTCTGTTCCTTGGCGATCGCGTCTCTGTCCTTTTCGCCGGATTCGATGATCAACATGGTCTGCTCCGAGCGAAGCTCTGCAAGCTGACGGTTGTACGCCTCGATCTTCTCGTTCTGGCTCTGATTCTTAAGGTCGCGCTCTTCTTTCTCCGATTCCAGACTGCGGATTTCTTCCTTTAAGCTCTCATGTTCCTGCTCTAAAGAAGCATATTCCTTTCTGGTCTCTTCCATCACGCGCAAATGATGTTCCACCTGGGCGTGTCTCTGGTCGAGTTCGGTCTGTGCGACCTTGATCTTGGTCAGCAGTTCCTGGCTCGCAGCACTATTTTCTTCTAAGATATCAAACTGCTCTTTTCGCAGTTCCTTTAAGTTTGTGATCTCGCTGCCAATCGAGGTAGTCTCTTTCTTAAGAGCCGTAATACGTTTTTTGATCTCTTCGAGCTCACGTCCACGTGCCAGCAAGTTACTGGAATTCTTATACGCACCGCCAGTGATCGCACCGCCGGGGCTTAAGACTTCGCCTTCCAGCGTCACAATCCGCAGGGAGAAACGATATTTGCGCGCAATCGCAAGGGCATGCTCCATCGTGTCAGCAACCAAGATGCGTCCCAGCAGGTAATCTAAGAGCTTCTCGTACTTCTTCTCTGCGGTCACAAGCTCAGAGGCAACACCGATCGCACCCAGCTCACGAAGCGCTTCTTTCTTCGGGAATCCACCGTTTCCCTTCACTGCGTCCAGCGGCAGAAATGTCGCACGGCCATTATGTCCGGCTTTCAAATATTCTACCAGTTTTTTTGCGCTCTCTTCGGTCTCGGTCACCACATTCTGGATGCTTCCGCCAAGCGCCACTTCGATCGCAGTCTCATATTGTTTTGGAACGTCAATTACATCCGCAACGACACCGATGATGCCGGAAATGTTTTTCTTCTGGCTCATCACCTGGCGGATGCTCATTCCATAGCCTTCGTAGCGCTCCGCCATGTTCTGCACCTGTTCCAGGCGCAGCTGCTGACGCTGCAATTCTTCTTGCTT
Source organism: Lachnospiraceae bacterium (assembly GCA_017480565.1). Lineage (GTDB taxonomy): Bacteria > Bacillota > Clostridia > Lachnospirales > Lachnospiraceae > RGIG1588. The sequence goes on from JAFVAL010000026.1 coordinate 7,523, forward strand.
CTGCCTTAAAACCGGACGCTTCTCGTCCAGCGTCTTCTCGATCGAGGCACGCTCTTCCTCTGCATTCTCATTGCTCACCTCATAGCGCGCCAGACGGCTCTTTAAAGCGGCAACTTCCTGCTCTTGCTTCTTTGCCTCGCCCGAAAGACGATTCATCGTCTGTTCACGCTCGGAAATGCGGTCTAACAGTTCTTGTCTGCGGATCCGGTTCTGCTCTAAAAGCGTATTGCTCTTTTCCAGCGCCGCCTTGGTGTCAGAATCACCGCTCATCATCGCAAGCACCTGGTCAAAGCCTTGCTCTTTCAGAGACGTATATAAATCCACCTTTTCACGCACCGCAGCGAGCTTTGCTCGTACTTCTCCCGCCAGTGCCTTGGCTGCAGCAAGCTCATTTTCCATGGCTTCAATGCCACTCTCTGTGTCGCTGGCCTCCAAAAGGCGGCTCTCATGCTCTCTTTCCAGACTTTCAATTCGGTCGCGCAGATGTCCCTCACTCTGTCTGGTACCGGAAATCTGCTCCTTTAGAACGCTCACCTGTCCGGTCAGACGCTCAATGGAAATACGAGTCTCCTCAAGGCTCGTTCTCTTATCAGAAAGCTTTTCCTCAAGCTCCTGCACCCGGTGCTCGATCTCCTCGTATTCTTCGCGGATCGCCTCGTAATCCTTTTTCGTCGCCTCCAGATCCTCCTGCGCAATTGCAAGCTTATCCTTCGTCTCCGTAAGCGACGCCTCCGTCTCATCATACTGGCGCAGGAAGAGATTGACTTCCACTTCCTTGCACTCATCACGATAGACCAGATATTGCTTCGCGGTCTCAGACTGGCGCTTCAATGGACCGATCTGGCGCTCCAGTTCGGATAAAATGTCGTTGATACGACTCAAATTAATCTGCTCGCGCTCCAGATTGCGCTCCGCCTGCAGTTTTCTCTTCTTAAACTTACTAATACCGGCCGCCTCATCAAAAAGCTCTCGGCGGTCCTCCGGCTTGGAGCTTAAGATCCGATCCACCTGGCCCTGGCCGATGATCGAATAGCCTTCTTTACCGATACCGGTATCAAAGAAAAGCTCCTGCACATCCCGCAGTCTGCACTGGCTGCCGTTGATCAGATATTCACTTTCACCGGACCGGTACACGCGCCTTGCCACCGTCACCTCTTCATACTCGATCGGAATCATATGATCCGCATTATCGAGCGTTAAGGCCACATAAGCAAAGCCAAGCGGCTTGCGAAGCTCCGTGCCGGAGAAAATAACATCCTCCATCTTGTTGCCGCGCAGCTGCTTTGCACTCTGTTCTCCGAGCACCCAGCGCACCGCATCACCGATGTTGGACTTGCCGGAACCATTTGGCCCGACAATCGCCGTCACACCGTCACGGAACTCAAACTTCATCTTATGATAGAAGGACTTAAAGCCCTGCACTTCAATCGATTTTAAATACATACTTTTCCCTTTATCATCTCTTCTTTAACAGAAGAATCGTCTCATAGGCAGCCTTTTGCTCGGCACCCTTTTTTGAACTGCCCTTGCCCGTTGCATAAATGGTCTCGCCGATTCTCACCTGCGCGGTAAATACCTTCGCATGATCCGGCCCTTCTTCGGAAATGAGCTCATACTTTAACGTATGATCCTCCTTTGCGTTAGACTGGCTCTCCCAGCCTTGGACCATCTCCTGTAGGATCGTCTTGCTATCATAAAAGAGCTTCTTATGTTCAATATCGTCCATCACAAAACGATCCACAAACTCTTTTGCATTAGCAAAGCCACCATCCAGATAAATCGCACCGATCAGTGCTTCCACTGCATCCGACAAAATGGAGTCGCGAAATCTTCCGCCGGTTTTCTCTTCTCCCTTGCCAAGGAGCAGACAGTCCCCGATCTTAAGCGATCTTGCAAGATCCGCCAACGTCGGTTCACAGACGATACTCGCCCTTAACTTCGAGAGCTCTCCCTCTTCCATCTCCGGATACATATGATACAGATAATCACTCGAACAAATCTCAAGCACCGCATCGCCCAAAAACTCCAGACGCTCATTGCTGCCGGTCTTCGGATAACCCTTTTCGTTCGAGTATGTACTGTGCGTCATAGCATGCACAAACAGAGCTTCCTCTCGGAACTCATATCCAATGCGCCCGGAAAGCTCTTCCAACTTCTTTTTCATCATAATTTTCCTTAAAAATATGTACAGCAAACATCTATATAAGAGGCGTTCGATCAACGAACGCCTCTCATCTGCTTAGTTCAGAACTGCCTTAATCTTATCGACAACGTCGCCGACAGTCACGATCTTCTCAGCATCTTCGTTAGAGATCTCCAGATCAAAGGTATCCTCGATCTCCATGATGATCTGGAAAACATCCAGAGAATCTGCGCCGAGATCGTTGACAAACGTGGTCTGTAAGGTGATCTCCTCCTCATCCACATTCAAAACATCCGCGATAATCGCTCTTACTTTCTCGAATTCCATATTGTCTCTCCTTCATGATTCCTTCTCTGCGGTGCCTAAGTGTGCAGCAATCTTCTCTGGAATCTGCTGTTCCTTAAATGCAATACACTGCAGGATGGTATTCTTCACTTCTTTTGCATCCGAGCTTCCGTGGGTTTTGACCACCAAGCCCTTAAGCCCCAACATAGGCGCGCCCCCGTATTCACTGGCATCAAACTGTGCCAGTGTCTCCTTAAGCGCAGGTTTGACTAGAAGCGCTCCCACCTTGCTGCGGGTTGACTTCATCATACCCTGTTTGATCTTAGAGATCAAGACACTGCCTAAACCTTCGTACAGTTTCAGGATGACATTCCCGACAAATGCTTCGCAAACGATGACATCTGCTCCGCCCTTCGGGATGTCTCTGGCTTCGATGTTGCCGACAAAATTAATGTCTTCACACGCTTCCAGCAGAGGGTAGGTCTCCTTGACAAGTGCGTTGCCCTTCTCGGCTTCTGCACCGATATTGACAATCGCAACGCGCGGGTTCTTCACACCGACGATGTTCTCCATGTAAATGGATCCCATTCTTGCAAACTGAACCAGATGAGAGGATCTCGCATCTACATTCGCACCACAGTCGATTAAGAGTGCAACACCCTCGCCCGTCGGAATGAGCGGTGCCAGCGGCGGTCTCTCAACGCCCTTGATTCGTCCCACAATCAGTTGTCCTCCGACAAGCACTGCGCAGGTACACCCGGCAGAGACAAAGGCATCTGCCTCTCCCTTTTTTACCAGTGTCTGTCCGACCACGATCGAAGAATCCTTCTTTGTGCGAATTGCCTTGACCGGCGCTTCATCATTCGAGATCTCCTCAGACGCATGCACAATGCGAAGTCTCTCTGCATCATAGGTCTTGCCCGTAAGTTCCTTCTCAATGACATCCTGCTTTCCAACCAGTGTCACAGAGACGTCCTGTCTCTCTGCAAGTGCCTGCAATGCGCCTTCAATGACTGCACCCGGGGCGTTATCTCCACCCATCGCATCAAGAGCAACTCTAACCATCTCGCTCATAAGCCCACCATCCTTTTTCTGTATAAAACTACTATAATCTATCGTTTCTCATAAATCAACACAAAAAAATCAGGGTTCGCATCCGAAGATACGAACCCTTCCTTCTCACTATAAATTATTCTTCTGCCTTGTCATCGTCAGAGTAAGCAAGTTCCTCTTCTGCTTTCTTTGCAGGAGCTTCTAAAGCCTTCATGCTCAGGCTGATCTTCTTCGCATCTGCGTCGAAATCCACAACCTTCGCGCTGACAACTTCATTGACCTTCAGAACATCAGACGGCTTGTCAACATGCTCTCTGGAGATCTGAGAAACATGAAGCAGTGCATCAACACCAACTTCAAGCTCAATGAATGCACCAAAGTCAGTCATACGTGCAACACGGCCTTCTACCACGTTGCCAACCGCATACTTCTGATCTGCATTCAGCCAAGGATTCTTCTCCGGGAACTTCATGGACAGAGCAATCTTCTCGCCCTGGATATCCTTGATCAGGACTTCCACTTCTTCGCCAACCTTGAAGACCTTCTTCGGGTTCTCCACACGGCCCCAGCTCATCTCGGAAATGTGAAGCAGACCATCTGCGCCGCCCAGATCGATAAATGCACCGAAATCGGTTACATTCTTGACAGTACCGGTTACGGTCATGCCAGGCTCGATTCTAGCAAACAGGGCATCCTGCAGCTCTTTCTTCTTCGCGACAAGCAGCTGCTTGCGGTCACCGATGACTCTTCTTCTCTTCGGATTGAACTCGGTGACAACGAACTCAATCTCCTGATCCTTATACTTGCCAAGGTTCTTCTCATAAGAATCAGACACCAGGCTTGCAGGAATAAATACTCTTGCACCTTCTACGTTCACGCTCAGACCACCGGTCAGAACGTCGGCTACCTTTGCTGTAACAACGGTACCGTTCTCAAATGCTTCCTCCAGGATCTTGTTGCCTCTCTCAGCAGCAAGTCTGCGGTAAGAAAGCTTGACCTGACCTTCACCATCGTTCACCTGAAGAACCTTCGCCTGCATTGTATCGCCAGGTTTTACGAATGTAGTCAGATCGAGGCTTGCATCATTGGTATACTCACTGCGAGTGATGATTCCGTCTGCTTTGTAATGGATGTTCAGAACGATCTGATCTTCCTTAACGCTGTCAACGATACCTTCTACCACTTCACCATTGTGAATAGTTACCAGCTCTTCCCCCTCTAACAGTTCAGCAAAACTCATCTCGGACATGCGATCATGTACCTCCTTAATAATATGATCCGGGGTCGACGCTCCCGCGGTGATCCCGACGCTACAATACGATTGAAACTGACTTAAATCCAGGTCAACGAGTGTCTGTATATAGAACGCGTTCTGACACTTTCCCCTGCAGATCTCATAGAGCTTCTGCGTGTTAGAACTGCTTTTTCCACCGATTACAACCATAGCATCTGAACGGCCCGCGAGCTCCTCGGCTTCTCGCTGTCGCTCCGTCGTAGCGTTGCAAATCGAATTTATAGCAGATATATC
>JAFVAL010000027.1 GCA_017480565.1 Lachnospiraceae bacterium
CTTCTCTCATATAGATTTTGACGTATTTCTCAGCCATCACTACCGTATTGTACTTGGTTTCTATGTCATGATTCGCACTATCTATAAGAGACTCCTCCTTTGACCTTATGGCTTGCGCGAATTCGGTGACTGTCCTGCAAACAAAACCATTCCTATCATTCTCGATTACATCATGATTTCCAATGACATCGTTTACCACACAGAGCTTGCGCATGTACATAGACTCGAGCAGACTGATTGGTAGTCCTTCCCAAAGGGATGTCAGGAGAAACACATCGGCGTTGTAGCTTCTCTTCAGAGCTTCTTCCCGGTCAATCCATCCTGTAATTTCTATGTTTGGGGCTTTCAACTCATCCCTAAGTTCACCGTCACCAATCCAAAGGAAGTGAACCTCTGGCATTGCTTCAGCTATAGCGTTGAACAGCGCAGGATTCTTCTGATAACAGATACGGCCGAGTGTGAATACCGTGAACGGGTGATCCACCTTCTGAACCTTGCTCAGCATCCGCTCAAGCTCTGCTTTGTTAATCCCGTTATTCACATACACCGCATTCCTGGTCAGTTTCAGTGTTTCCTGATGTTCCCCCGGGGAGCAGGAAATCGTAGTGCACTTCCGGTGCGCCATCACACTTTCAATCATGTGGAACATCCGCCGCTTCATCGGCTTATAGTTCTCCATCAGAAAACTGTAGCCGTGAGGGGTGTAGAAAAGAGGTACATCCTTCCCATTGAAGGCAATCCGGCCGATCACACCGGCCTTTGATGAGTGTAGGTGAATAATATCCGGCTGAATGTCCTTCGCTATTTTCTTGACTTCTGGAATAGCCGCTATATCTTTAGTTGGATTGATAGATCGTGTGAAATTTTTCACCTCTATAAGATGGATTCTACTGTCAAAGTACTCTCGATAGTTCTTTGGCGTCTGTGGTCTCACTGCATAAGCAATATGCATGTCATAGGACTTACACAGCTCATTTGCGAGGTCTACGATGTACGTAAACACGCCGCCGCCCATGGCTTCAACGATAAACAATATTTTCTTTTTAGCCATGGTCTTCTCTCCTTCGCAATAAACAGATAAATGTCGCGATCAGCACAGCAATCCCCACACCGATAAAATCTTTAACCAGATCCATGCCACTAAACTCCCGTCCCGGCAACAGCACTTTGATTCCTTCGTCAACCACACCAATGCCGCAACCTATTGCCGCACCGTTCCATGCTTTCCAACCTCTACTCCGGCAGAATGCACACACCGCCAACCCAACGGTGAAATACGCCAGAATGTGGATGTTAGATCGTAAGCTCTTGTATTCCACTTCTATTCTTATATTCGCAAGCCATACTCTCGCAGCCTCGCTCAGGGCTCTGCTTCTCTCCGGTTCCTGAAATGTAAAAAACATAACCATGAGAACAGCGAATATCAAGAAGATTGCGGCCGTTGTTTTTCTTTTCACATCGCTTTACCTTTAATGCATTCGGTGCCTACACGCACATTCAGCTCATTTTTGCCCATTAGAAGTAACAGTTATCTCGCTACACTGAAGCCCGGGCCGCCATCATTGATGTTCGACCACCTAATACTTATTTTGTTATTTATTTCGGACCCTCATCAACCACAAGCCTTACCTGCTCGCCCATCGGAAACAGACCATCACGCGCCTTCTCGTAGTCATAAGCTGCTACGATGGAAGAGTTTATCATCAGCCTCGCCTCGTCCGATAACTGCATATACATCTGGATAAGAGGCTCGGATACCTCTACCAAGTCTTCAAGTGCCCATCTGGCTGCGGTCTCATCATCGGGTTGTTCCTTATCCTCACCAAGCAAGTAGCTCATATTCACATTGAAATAGGAACACAGTTTGGCGAGTGTTTCATAATCAGGTTTCCGGACATCCCTCTCCCATGCTGATACCGTGTTCTTGGTGACACCGAGTTCCTCAGCTAATGCCTTTTGCGTTAGGGTTCTTCTCTTTCGCAGCTCGGTTACACGCTTTCCAAATGAAGTCATATCCAAGTCCTATCCATTTTCACTGCTCACCGCGCTCCACTCCTGCGGGCCACTCCTACTGCCAGAGGCCTTAACCTTACTCCCGGAGGCTCTAACCTCGTTCACAGATGTCCAACCTCGCTCCTGGAGGACCACAACCTTGTTCACAGAGGCACATCCTTACTGCCAAAGCAGGGAAAGAAAACTTGCACATTAGAAGTAATAGTTTACTCACTGAACGTTCATGGTCGAAATCGGCTATTTTGACGCAGTATGGAGCGGTGTTTCAAAAGTAATCGTCTGGCGATACATGTATTTGGCGGTAATCGTTTCTCAGTTACACAATATATTGTGGTTGGTTCGGTGAGCTCGCCATATATCTATGGAAATTGCACATAAGAAGTAATAGTTGACTCATCAGGAATACTGTCATTTTTTATCGCAATCCTCGACTTCTAAATGGTGCCCATTTCTCCTAAAACCACAATATGCTGTATTGCATCATCATTGTTTATGCAAGATCTATGGCATTGCTTCCGTTCCAAGGAACCGCTCCTGCCACGGCTTGATGTCTACTTTATACTCTGCTTCCAAAGTTCCATCAGGTTTAAGCAGCACCTTCGTCAAGATGGTTTTGACCTTCTCGATGTCAAACTCATCCTGATAAAGATCCAATGGCTCTTCACCGAAATATGCCCTCAGCTCTGTGGGAATCTGTTCTGCAGCAAGCTGCTCATCTTCCATCCCGTTTAGTATGCCAATGAGGTCTGGATATGTTCTGCTCATCTCGCCGGATTTGTCCAGGAACTCGGCTCTACTTCCATTCTTGCAATACTGCTCATACAGCTTAAGGAACTCTCGTCCAATCTTTATACTGTAGGCGTATGCGTTTTCCCGCTCCCAATGAAGAAGCGCTTGTATCAGATCCTGCCCCTTGACTATCATCGCCGCCTGAATAATGAAATCATTGCAGATATCCATTACCTGCTGATTCATCTCATCGAGGTTTATTACAGGCTGTTTCGGCAGCGGCTCTCCTTTGGGCTTTGCACCTGTGTGATTGACGCAGCGGAAAATAGAGACCTTTCGTCGATTTGCTTCCGTCTTCGGAACAAATACCAACTTGGTTCCGCACAGCTTGCAGCGGGCCAAATCTCCATATTCGTTTGTATCTCGTTCTTCGGTCCGGATGCTCTCTGTCCGTTTTCTGGATCGCTCTCTTAGTATCTGCTGGACCTTTTCGTATGTTTCATCATCGATTATCGCCAAGTGGTTTGCATCATACTCATCTGGTCTTATCTTTGGTTTTCTGACGATACGATCCGCACCGCGTTCGTTTTTCCCAAACTCCAGCTTGCCCAGATATACCCTGTTCGACAGGATTCTGCGAACAGTATCATCTCTCCAAGGACTTGTACCGGAAGGCGTACCCACACCAAGTTCATCGAGGGTATTTGCAATCTCAGTATTTGTTGCCCCCTGTGCCGCCATTTCGAACATCTTACGCACATAAGGAGCAGTCGTTTCATCGATCACATATCCGAACTCTGCTTTCTGATAACCATAAGGAGCAATCGAATGATGGCCTGTCTCACCGACAGCATTTCTCATTCCTGTGCTAATGAGCCTTCCATGATCCTTTCGCCTGAATTGAGCAGCAAGTCGTCTTGCTTCATATTCATCCCAGTCAGTTAATTGAATTCCAAGCTCTGCGGGATCAGATGTGTACGAGCCATCAACCGTTTCGATCACAACACCAAGCGATTTGGCTATGCTGCTGATTCTAGATGCATTCTCTTCCACAGAATCTATACTGAAAAGCAGTATCATCTGTGCGGTTCCTGCATCCCTCTTTAGCTTCTCCCATTCAGTATGGCTATCTGTATCCAGATATAAGCCATTAAACTCAAGGTCGAAATGATGTATATACGAGAATGCGAGTCCGACCTGAAACTCTAATTCCTCCTGTGAAGACGCCCGGCAGTACACTGCCGTCGGTATTCTCTTTTCAGCCACTGCCGTCATCTCCGTTTCCATGCCCTGTCACTTTTTAGTTTTGTCCTCATCCTTCACCAGCATGAGCCTTACCTGCTCACCCATTGGGAAGAGACAATCATGTGCCTTCTCGAACTTATAAGCAGCTATGACGGAAGAGTTTATCATCAGCCGAGCCTCGTCCGTTAACTGCATATACATCTGGATTATGGGCTCGGAAACCTCTATCAAGTCTTCAAGCGCCCAGCGGGCTGCCGTCTCATCATCAGGGTGCTCCTCTGTGGGAGTTTTCGTCCGTTCATCGTTCTCGCCAAGCAGGTAGCTCATATTCACATTGAAGTAAGCACACAGTTTGGTGAGCGTTTCCAAATCCGGCTTCCGAACATCCCTCTCCCACACTGATACCGTGTTCTTGGTGACTCCAAGCTCCTCCGCTAATGCTTTTTGCGTCAGGAGCCTTTCCTTTCGCAATTCGGTTACCCGCTTCCCAAATGAACTCATTTTCCCATTTCCTTAGATCTCGCCGCTGGCAGAACTGATCGGAGATCAGGTCAAAAATGCCTATTAGAAGTAATAGTTTTCTCCCGACTTGCTCATAATCGATCAAGGCATTTACGGCGCAATATGGAGCTGTTTTCAAATTATAATCGCCTTGCGATTCCTGTATTTTGTGGTAATCGTTACGCAATTACACTATATATTGTGGTTTGCATCTGCCATGAACGCTATATCTATGTAAATTGCCTATTAGAAGTAATAGTTAGCTCAAAGGTACGTCTTCCAACCATCCCGCTCTGGCTGGTAGTCCTTCCGAATGATCGGGAAGCCGAGAAGCACATGGTAGCAATAGCGCTTCCTTATCGGAGCAGATGATGGCGGTGTGGTGGATTGTGTTCATGCCAGCCTCCCGTCAATGGTACAGGGCTTCCCCGTCGATCAGGATAAAGCCAGGGTTGCTCTCGATATCAAAGCCCCCGGCACATACAAATCCAATCCCGGTCACTTCTATTCCTTGCATCTTCCTGAGCTGATCCCTCTCCTGCTCACACTCCTGAAGCGTCATTGGCCTACCAAAAAATTTGCACTCATAGAAATCGTACACATCGCCAGTACGCTTGATCACACAATCAAATTCTCCATTCGTTCTGTTTACCGGATCATCATACCAATAAGAGCCGAAGTCCTCGATATCCAAGATTTTCCCTTGGACTGCCATCCTGTGGAAATATTGCAGTACGACTCCTTCAAATCTTCTGCTGATGAACTGTTCAAGCGTTTTCTCGATGTTCCGGGCATAGTATTGATCTTCACCTATCCTTGTAATGGTACCTGCCATTCCAAAGATAAATGAAAAATAGAAACGCATCAAGTTGTCCGTGATTTCATAAAACTGCTTTTTTTTGTCTTTCCGTCGGTTGATCGGCTCAGTCTTCTGTATTGTCTCCATGTCCAGGAGGATTTTTAATTGTTTATCCAGCAAGCCCGTCTCGCTGACGCCTAATTGATCCCTTATCTCCGTATATCTTTTCTTTCCATTTCCGAGGGACTCCAGTATCCTGGCATCAAAAGACTTTTGGATCTCCTTCAGCATAACGTTTTCTATATGGGACCTGATGAGCCCTGTTTCCGGAAGGAGCAGACGGATGATGTTATCCCTTACTGACTTGTCCGTTTCAAGATTTTCAAGGACATAAGGGCTTCCTCCAAACACACCATAAAAGGCGACTTTCTCCCATACCAGAAGGTCAGGATAGAATTTTGCCGCATCGTAGTAATCGAAATCGTGGATGTGCTGGATCAGGGAGAATCTGCCAAACAGCGGATTATCTTCTGCCAACAGTTCCTTCATGATTGTAATGTAGGAACCGCAAAGGATCAACTTCACGTTTTGGGGAAGCCTGTCGATGACTGCCTGCATATAGGAGTCAACTTCATTTTTCTTTTTTGTTTGCTTCAGATAGGGATACTCGTCTATGATCAGCAGAATTCTCTTATCCAGCGTCCCTAGATAGTCCATCATCGCAAACAAGGAATTAAAACGAATATTCGGGAGAGACAAACTCTCTGACACGCTCTTGTAAATGAGTTCCAGATTTCCTTCGAAGGTGCTCGTAACGCACAGATGGTTGACAACAATGCCGTCAAACACCTTCGCCGCCTCATTGATCAGTGTTGATTTTCCGACTCTGCGTTTTCCATAGATAAGAACAGCAGTCTTTTTCTTCCATGTTGAAAGCTCGGCCGAAAGAGCTTTTAGCTCTTTTTCCCGTCCAATAAACATAGGTCTACACCTCTTTGCTTTTCTGAAATTATTTTCTCTGAACTTTCTTTCAGATTGGCAACATCATAACCTGTCCGGGCATCGTTGTCAATTCTCTGAGCGGTTTTTCAGAGAAAATATTTTCAGAAAATTGTTTTTTGAACTGAATGAGCCCGTTAGCATACCTCCGGTTTTAGAAAATCTTCGCTTTTCGCACTCTTCATTATACACGATGAGCCCAGAATATCAAGTTTTGCCTTGTCCCAAGTCATTACATTTGCTTATAAGATTGACAATGACAACTGATCATTTTAGGGTAGCTTCTCAACTTGCCCCCTTCCTCTTGAGTACCACAAACACGGTCTTAATCAGGATCTTGATGTCAAGCCACAGGCTCCATTCTTCGATGTACTCCTTATCCAGCTTGACGATCTCATCGAAATCTGTGATCTCGCTTCGTCCGCTAACCTGCCACATGCCCGTGATGCCCGGTTTGATCGACATTCTCGCGCGGTGGCTGTATTCGTATTTCTTCCACTCATCGAGGGTCGGCGGTCGGGTTCCTACGAGAGACATGTCTCCACGCAGCACATTGTAGAACTGCGGGAATTCATCCAAAGATGTATTGCGGATAAAGTTACCGATGCCTTTCGGCTTACCATTCTTATCCTTCTTCTCGCTGCCGATGATGCGAGGATCATCATCGATCTTAAACATCATCCCGTCCTTCACCTTATTCTGTTCCATCAGTGCTGCTTTGCGCTCTTCCGCATCCAGATACATGCTACGGAACTTATAGAACTTAAACACCTTGCCGTTCTGTCCGACACGGTCTTGTGCGAAGAAGATTGGCCCCGGTGATTTTCGGTAGATTGCAGGTGCGATAAAAAGATATAAGATACCAGTAATCAGACATCCAACAATACCGCCCAGGATATCAATAAGCCGCTTGACAAAGAGCTCTCCTGCAGATGCGAATCGGAGGCTGCTCGTAAGTACCTTATATCCACCAAGCTTACGCATATCTGTGACCGGCCAACGACGATCATTTAAAGCAGGCACTGAGAAGTTTACGGTGATACCCATCTCCATCAATGCTTCCATCAGATCCGTCGGGAAAGACATATCGTCTGGCTGCAGGATAAATGCTTCATCCACCCAGCCATGCGTAATCTTCTGCATCACCTCATCAGAAAGTGTTGTCACACGCACATCCAGGTCTGACAGATCAATCGGATCATCGTCGATACAGACAAGCGCAGTGATAAAATAATCCTGGTAGGTGCCAGGCTCTTTTAACTTATCAATGGCTTCTCTTGCCAATTTAGAAGAAGTAAATACGACGACAGCTCTCTGATTCTCTATCTTATTGCTGCGACGAAAGATCGTCTGTTTATGCGTCAATCGAGCAATAAAATCAAACAAGATAAAGCCGACGGATGTCCACCCAAGCTGAAGTCTCGATGCATTCGAAGATTGATGCACGATAAACAGATAGACAAGAATAATTAAGAAGATGATCAGCATGTACCTTACGATTGCAACGAGTTCATCAAACCGTTTTCTACGTAAGATACCGCCATAATTATAAGTGAATAAGATCGTAAGTAATTGCGCTATAAACAGCAAAACTGCCTGCTGCTGATAGGCTGGAATCACAAAAGGATTCTGCCATCCGCGCAGTAAAATAAAACTAAGCAGCGAGCTTAGTTGAAGGCAAAAAATATCAAGGAGGATGAAATCCCAATGTTTCATCCACCCTTTTAAACGCTTCCGATTCATATGACTGATCCCTCTAATGCATCCCCTAAATCACACTAGATCGTTTCTTACTCTTAATATCTCTCCCAGACACATTATACAATCTTCCTATTAAAAATGGAAGTCTGAAAATATACAAATAATAACCGATTTGTAACTTTATTTTACCCCCCCCCGCCATAAAAATTGCGATATTAGTACAAATGAGGTGCCTTTTCAGGACACCTCATTCCCTCTCTTCTTCCAACCTCTCCTTAAGCATCTCCCGGATCACGTTCGGGTCGGCCTGCCCTTTCATTTCACGCATCGCCTGTCCGACCAGGTATCCGATCGCCTTTGTCTTGCCTTTCAGGTAATCCTGAACGGATTTTGGATTGCTGTGGAGTATTGTCTCGACAACCTCATTCAGTTTGTCTGCATCGCGCACGGTGGCAAGCCCTTCCGCACGCACAACCGCCACGGGATCGACGTCCTCCTTAAAGATCCGAAGGAAGATCTGCTTCGCCACCGTCTGCCCGATCTCACCGCGATCGATGAGTCCGATCAGGTCTGCGAGGTGATTGGCGGAGAATGTGAGGTCATCCGCGTCTAAACCACGCTCGCTAAGCAGATGCATCGTCTCGCCCATCAGCCAGTTCGACACCTTCTTTGGCTGCCCGCAGAGCGCACTCGCCTCCTCAAAAAGATCCGCAAGCTTCTTGCTCCCGGTCAGGATCTCGATGTCATACGCCGGGATCTCATACTCCTTCAGATACCGCGCACGCTTCTCCTCGCGAAACTCCGGCAGCGCCGCGCGCACGCGCGCCTTCCATTCCTCCGACACCACGATTGGGGGCAAGTCCGGCTCCGGGAAATACCGGTAATCCTGCGCGTCCTCCTTCGAACGCATCGAATACGACGTTCCTGTGTCCTCGTCCCAGCGCCTCGACTCCTGCACGACCACGTCACCTTGCTCCAGAATCGCAATCTGTCTCGCCGCCTCCGCAGTTACCGCCCTCCGGATTGCCGCAAATGAATTCATATTCTTCATCTCGGTCCGCGTGCCAAGCACCTCGCACCCGGCCTCGCGCACCGACAGGTTCACATCCGCCCGCATGGAGCCCTCCTGCATTTTCCCGTCGGACACACCAAGATACCGCACCATCAGCCGCAGCTGTTCTAAAAATGCGACTACCTCGTCTGCATTTGCAAAATCAGGCTCTGTCACGATCTCGATGAGAGGCACGCCAGAACGGTTATAGTCCACAAGCGTCAGGCCGCTTGCAGGGTCATGCAGATGCTTTCCCGCATCATCCTCCATATGAATTTCGTGAATTCCGATCCGCTTGCGTCCCGCTGTAGTTTCGATCTCCACGAAACCATTTCTGCAAAGAGGCGCATAGAGCTGACTGATCTGATAATTCTGCGGATTGTCTGGATAAAAATAGTTCTTGCGGTCAAATCGGCTGACCTCACTGATCTCGCAGTGCATCGCAAGCCCCACCGCAAGCGCATCCTCCACTACCTGGCGGTTTAACACCGGAAGCGCGCCGGGAAGCCCCGCACATACCGGGCAGATCTGCGTGTTGGGCTTCGCCCCGAAGGCCGTCGAGCACCTGCAGAAGATCTTCGACTTCGTCGCAAGCTCTACATGCACCTCAAGGCCGATGACGGTTTCATATATCTTCATGATGGTCTCTCCTCTGCGGTGTCACAAGGAGACATAAACTCCCCTCGAATCGCCTCATACGCACTCGCCACGCGAAGAATCTGATCCTCCCGGAAATGATTTCCGATGATCTGCAGTCCGATCGGAAGCCCCTGCGAGTCAAGTCCGCACGGCACACTGATCGCAGGCAGCCCCGCAAGATTCACCGCCACCGTGTCCACGTCGCCCAAGTACATCGCAAGCGGATCCGCAAGGCTCTCTCCGAGCTTCGGCGCCGTTGTCGGCGCGGTCGGTGTCAGAATCACATCATACCTCTCGAATGCTTCCGCAAATGCCTTCGCAATCTGTTCTTTTGCCAGCTGGGCTTTCAGATAATAGTCCTCGTAAAAGCCAGCGCGCAGCACATACGTGCCGAGCAAGATTCGCTGCTTGACCTCCGCGCCAAATCCCTCCGAACGAGAACGCCGCACCATCTCATGCAAGTCCTGGTACGAAGCCGCACGGTGCCCGTATTTTACACCATCAAACCGCGCAAGATTTGCACTCGCCTCCGCGCAGGCAATCACATAGTAAGCCGCGATCGCCTCGTCAGTCATCGGCAGATCAAACATCTCCACCTCCGCTCCCGCGTAGGTCAGTGCACCCGCTGCTGCCAACACCGCGTCTTTCACCTGCGGATTGACATCTGTAGAGAGATACTGCTGCGGGACACCGATTTTCATGCCCTGAAGGTCGGTCTGGGATGTGCTTGAGAGGAAGGTTGTATTGTCGGTGTGGTCTGTATATGCGTTACCTTGTTTGCTCTGCTTGCATCGTTCTGCCGCTGTAGAATCTTTCTCATCTTTCCCGGCAATCACATCGAGAAGAGCCGCGCATTCCCGCACCGAACCCGCAATCGTCCCGATATGATCCATCGAAGACGCATACGCAATCAGCCCCGAACGCGAGACAGTCCCGTACGTGGGCTTCAGCCCCACAACGCCGCAGAAAGCACTCGGCTGCCGGATCGATCCGCCGGTGTCCGTCCCCAGCGCAAGAGGCACCTCACCCGCAGCTACCGACGCGCATGAACCACCCGACGACCCGCCGGGCACCCTGCTCAGATCCCACGGATTTTTCATCACACCAAAGAAGGAAGTCTCCGTCGTACTCCCCATCGCAAATTCATCCAGATTCGTTTTTCCAATCACAATCATGCCCGCATCGCGTAGCTTTGCAACCGCCGTCGCATCATACACCGGCACATAATCCGCAAGCATCCGCGACGCACACGTCGTGCGAAGCCCCCATGTCGAGATATTATCTTTCACCGCGATTGGGACGCCTGCAAGTGGTCCACGCATTTCCCCCGAAGAGATCTTCTTTTGCATCTCTTTTGCCTGCGAAAGTGCCCCCTCCGCATCCACCGTGATAAAACCGTGCAGCGCAGGCTCACTCTTCTCGATCCGTGAAAGACATGCCTCCACGACCTCTGTCACGCTCACCTCGCCCCCGCGAACCGCCGCCGAAAGCGCGAGCGCATCCTGAAACAACTTCTCCATCTCACTACTCATTTGCAAATGTCTTCGGCACCACAAACTGATTCTCGCGCGCCTCCGGTGCACCTGCGATGATCTCTGTGGCAAGCCCCTCGTCCCTCACGACATCCTCGCGAAAGACATTGACGTGCGCAGGCGCATCCTCGCTCTCCCCCGCGGGAAGCTTCGATAGCCGGTTAACGTAGGCAAGCATCCGCCCAAGCTGCACCTCCGCCTGCGTAAGCTCATCCTCTGTAAAATCAAGCTGCGCAAGACGCGCAGTCTCAATGATTTCTTCTCTCATAATTGTATCCTATACTTGTTTTCTCTATGTGGCTCCCTTGGGGAACCTTGCTTCAGACTCTATGTCTGCTAGCTTCGCTGTCTCGAGTCCGACTCTTTCCCTTGAGCAGACTTGCTTCAGACTCTATGTACGTTAGTTTGGCTGTCCCGAGTCTAACTCTTTCCCTTGGACAGACTTGCTTCAGACTCTATGTCTGCTAGCTTCGCTGTCTCGAGTCCGACTCTTTCCCTTGAGCAGACTTGCTTCAGACTCTACATCCCTTAGTTTGGCTGTCCCGAGTCTATCTCTTTCCCTTGGGCAGACTTGCTTCAGACTCTACATCCCTTAGTTTGGCTGTCCCGAGTCCGACTCTATCCCTTGGGCAGACTTGCTTCAGACTCTACATCCCTTAGCTTGGCTGTCCCGAGTCTAACATGCTCTACCTATGAAAAAATCCCGGCACAGATCGCTCTGCCCGGGATCCATTCTTAGAAAATCAAACCCAGCGAATTCAAGATATTTGCGTAAGTACCGCCACCGCCGATCAAGCTTAACACCACCAAAACCGTGATGATAATTCTCGCGGTCTGCGACCACTTCTTGCCAAGCCACATAAACGCACAGCCAATCACCGGGAACATAAACAACATCAAAATCACAAACCAGCTCTTGTAATAGAACGGCTCAAACTTCTCGGTCTGCTGATCCTGCACCGTCAAATCCTCATGCGTATCCGGATACCACACGGTATCCTCGCTTGTTTCGATATCCGGCTTAGAATCCGGCACCTCATACCACTCATTTTCCTCGTAGGCATCCTGCTGCGCCTGCGCCTGAGGCCCCGTCATATAAGTCGGTGAACCGCAGTATGGGCAGACACTTCCGGTCACCGGAGCGCCACACTTTGCACAATTCATGAAACAAACCTCCTCGTTGTATATGCTGAATGAACGTTACAAACAAACTCATACTAATATCATCGCAAGAATTTGGAAAATGTCAAGTGATTTCTTTGTGAAACACGTCGGAAGCTGCGCAGAAGCCTGCTGAGTGAGACCCTGCAACAACAATTCTTCTTCCTCTGGTCTTTAAGCAAGGCTGTCCAGGCCTCGACACAGACCCTGCGACAACAATTCTTTCTCCTCTGGTCTCCATGCAAGGCTGTCTAAGCCTCGACGCAGACCCTACGGCGGCAATTCCTCCCCTCAGGGTCTCCAAACCGCCTCACATATCCCCAAACAGTGCAATCCACCCTTCCCACTAAAAAGAGCGCCCCGCAGGGCGCTCTCATAGCAAGCTGGCGCATCACACAACTCACTTCTTATCTTCTCGGGCCGCCGCCATTGCCTCCTCTGGAATTGCCACCATTCCCTCCGAAGCCATTTCCAGATGAACCGCCCGGCTGGCCCATTTGGCCGCCCATCTGATTGTTAAAACCCATGCCGCCACCCATCTGGCCGCCGCCCATCATCTGGTTTGGCAGGGTTGTCACCTCTGAGCCATTGACAATCACGGTTCCTCCGTTGATCACGCCCTGGCCGTCATAGTCGAACGTCGAATTGCCGGTCACATTTACGGTACCACCATTGATAATAATGTTGCCATTGGAGTCGATGCCGTCGGTGTCGCCCTGGCCCATCACAATCGTGATGTCACCGTCGTTGATCTCAACGCACACGCTGTAAGCGCTGGATTTATTTGCCGCGTTGATCCCGTCATCGCTTGCTGCGATATAAATCGTCCCGCCGTTGATCTGGATGTAAGTCGCCTCCAGGCCCTCCACCGCGGTGATATTAAACTCGCCGCCGTCAATCTGCAGCACGCTGTTTGCGTGGATCGCGTCATCGCCAACCTGAATGGTAAAGCTGCCGCCTGCGATGTAGATGTTGCCAAGCGTGTCATCGTCATCATTTTCCGCGTGCAGCGCATCCGTGCCTGCCGTCAGCGTAAATGTACCGTCCGCGATGAGAATCTCGTCATTTGCCTCGATCGCCTTGGAAGAAGCGGTAATCACGTAAGTGCCTCCGGTCACTTTGACCGTGTCCTTGCCAACCACACCATTATCCGTAGAATTAATAGTGAGTGTCCCGGTACCGTTGAGTACCAGATCGTCCTTCGAGAAGATCACGCCGTCGGTATTCGTGTCTCCGTCTGCCGCAAATGTACCCGTCACGCTGAGCGTACTATCCGAGGAAGTCGTGACAAAAACCTTGTCCGCATTCTTCACATAAATGACCGGGAAGTCATCATTGGTAATGGTTACGCCATCCAGTACGATCTGCACCTTCGCATCCTTATCCGCCTCCACGTAAATGGTCACATTTGCCGCATTGCCGGAAAGTACATACACGCCAGCCTCGGTAATGGTAATGTCCTCACCATCCTTAACTGTGTAATAAGTTGCCTCCGACAGATCTGCGGTCTGCTTTAAATCACGGTCGGTGAAAAGATCTGAGGTGTCCAGCACGCCGCCCTCCGCAGATGTCACGGTTGTGGCGGTCTCGCTAGCATTTGTCTTGTTCGAGGAAGACTTCTTGGAGCCATTCTCCGTTGCAGAAGTCGTCGCATCCGTGCTCGTCTCCACAGACGAAGCCTGCGCCGTGGTCGCCGCACTCTCTCCCGCAGTCCCGCACCCCGTAAGTGCCATTGTTCCTATGATAAGTGCTGCGGTAACAGCTGCGATTTTCTTCGATAAAAATAAGTTCTTCATGTTCATGTACTCCTTTCGTCGTAAAGAATTCAGAGGTGTTTGCCTCTTACGAGTACCATTAAACAGGAAGAACCTTAAAGCAAGCTTAAAGCAAATCAAGTTTTTAAAAATATTTTTTGAGGAGATTTATTCCCCTTTCTTCCAGGCCTTAATCGCCCTCAGTC
Source organism: Lachnospiraceae bacterium (assembly GCA_017480565.1). Classification (GTDB taxonomy): domain Bacteria; phylum Bacillota; class Clostridia; order Lachnospirales; family Lachnospiraceae; genus RGIG1588. The sequence continues at coordinate 14,331 of JAFVAL010000027.1, forward strand.
TCTCCCCAAGCGCTGCCTCGCGCCCCTGCGTCGTCGGCTCGTAATACACTCTGCCCTCGATCGACTCCGGCAGGCAAGACATCCTCGTCATCTTCTCCTCATAATCGTGCGCGTACTGATACCCCTCGCCGTAGCCGAGCTCCTTCATCAGCTTCGTCGGCGCGTTGCGAATCTGCATCGGCACGGGCTCCGCAAGCATCTCCCTCGCATCCGCCGCGGCGCGGTTATACGCGCCTTCCATCGCATTGGACTTTGGCGCAAGCGACACATAGATCACCGCCTCCGTCAGGTGCACATTGCACTCCGGCATGCCGAGGAAATGACACGCCTGGTACGCATTGACCGCCACAGTCAGCGCATTGGTATCCGCAAGCCCCACGTCCTCACTCGCAAACCGCACGACGCGCCGCGCCACGTAAAGCGGATCCTCGCCTGCCTCCAGCATCCGCGCGAGCCAATACACCGCCGCGTCCGGATCCGAATTGCGCATGGATTTGTGCAATGCCGAAATCAGATTATAGTGCTCCTCGCCCTTCTTATCATAAAGCAACGACTTTTTGGAAATACACTGCTCCAGCGTCTCGTCCGTCACGTGCAGCACGCCCGCCGCGTCCAGATCGCCGTTTAACACCACCATCTCCAGCGTCGAAAGCGCCACCCGCGCGTCACCATTTGCAAAATTCGCAATCTTATATAAAATGTCTTCGGAAATGTCCACCTTTTGCCCGCCAAACCCGCGCACGTCCGTCATCGCATGATGCAAAAGCTCCAGCAGATCCTCCGCAGTCAGCGCCTGCAGCACAAACACCTTACACCGCGACAAAAGAGCGTTGTTGATCTCAAACGACGGATTTTCGGTCGTCGCACCAATCATAATGATGCTTCCCTTCTCCACAAACGGCAGAAATGCATCCTGCTGCGCCTTGTTAAACCGGTGAATCTCGTCCACAAACACGATCGTTCTCGTGCCAAAGCGCGTGTTCTGATCCGCCTGCTGCATGACCGTGCGAATCTCCTTGATCCCGCTCGTCACCGCCGAAAAGTCCACAAACTCCGCCTTCGTTCGCTTCGCAATAATGCGCGCAAGCGTAGTCTTGCCGACGCCAGGCGGCCCCCAGAAAATCATCGAAGAGATCTGGTCGCTCTCGATCAGACGCCTAAGTACCTTGCCAGGCCCCAAGAGGTGCTTTTGCCCCACAAACTCCGAAAGATCCTCCGGGCGAAGCCTCGCGGCTAACGGCTGCGGCACCGTCCGGTCAAATAAAGTCATTTGTTCCATCTTTATCATCAACTTTCTATAAAAAATAAGTGTCAGAATGATCTGACACCTATTTTAGCACAAATGACATCGAAAGTACACGAGCTCTTACTCGATCCCTTTCACCTCATAATCCTTCGCTTCGACCGCTTCTTTAAGCACCTCATCGGCCACATCCGCACTCAGCGTCACCACAGCCGTCCCGGCCTCGTGGCTCACCACCGCGCTCTCAACGCCCTCTAACTTCTCCAGCGCTTTCTTCACGGTCGCCTCGCAGTGCTCACACATCATGCCCTCAATTTTTAATGTCTTTGTCATCATTTGTTCTCCTTCTGTAGAATTCATATTTTCCGGCAGCAAATGTCCATTCTCATTTGGAATTACTGCATGTTTTAACCTCTTATCTTTGCTCGCGTCATGCACCTTGAACAAGTTCAGCCGCAGGGCGTTCATCACGACGCAGAAGCTCGACAGGCTCATCGCCGCCGCACCCCACATCGGGTTCATCGTAAGCCCAAGGCCTACGTAGCAGCCCGCCGCCAGCGGAATCAGCAAGGTATTGTAAATGAGTGCCCAAAACAGGCCTTCGATGATCGCTTTGTACGTCTGACGGCTTAAGCGGATCGCGCCGGAGACATCGGTCAGCCGACTCTTCATCAGCACCACATCCGCTGCATCGATTGCGACATCCGTCCCCGCGCCAATCGCAATACCGATCTGGGCACGCGTAAGCGCCGGCGCATCGTTGATGCCATCGCCAACCATCGCAACCTTGCCAAACTCCTGCAGCTTGCGGATGATTTCCTCCTTGCCCTCCGGCAAGACGCCCGCAACCACTTCATTGACGCCGGCTTGTCGGCCGATCGCCTCCGCGGTCCTCTGGTTATCGCCCGTGAGCATCACGACGTGAATACCCATGTTCCGAAGCTCCGCAATAGCCTGCGCGGAATCCTCTTTGATCGTATCCGCAACCGCAATCATCCCGAGGAACTGATTTTCCTCCGCGAAAAACAGCGGTGTCTTTCCATCCCCGGAGAGTGCCTCCGCCTTCGAAAGCATTTCCTGAGAAATGTCTGCGCGCGCCGCAATCAGTTCCTTCTTGCCACCGTATAACGTCCGCCCGGCAAGCTTTCCAGAAAGGCCGTTGCCTACCAGTGCCTGGAACTCCGAAACCTCGGCAGCATTGATCTTATGCTCCTTCGCATACGCCAAAATCGCCTTGGCAAGCGGATGCTCACTCTTGCTCTCCAGCGAAGCCGCCCCGGCAAGAAGCACTTCCTCACGCACGCCTTCCGCCGCGACCACATCCGTCACCACAGGTTCTCCGTTCGTGATCGTTCCGGTCTTATCAAGCGCTACGATCTGCACATTTCCGGTCTCTTGCAGCGCTTCCGCGTTCTTAAACAAGATGCCGTGCTTCGCACCCATACCATTGCCGACCATGATCGCCACGGGCGTCGCAAGACCCAGCGCACAAGGGCAGCTCACCACCAGCACGCAAATACCGCGCGCCAGCGCAAATCCAAAGCTTCTGCCAAGCAGCAGCCACACGATCGTCGTCACCACCGCGATTCCGATCACCGCAGGCACGAAATACCCGGAAATCGTATCCGCAAGTTTCGCCACCGGCGCTTTCGTCGCCGCCGCATCACTCACCATCTGAATGATCTGCGCTAGCGTGGTGTCCTCACCAACCCTCGTCGCCTCACATTTGAGGAAACCGGACTGATTAAGCGTCGCGGACGACACCGTGTCGCCCACCGCCTTGTCAACCGGCAGACTCTCGCCCGTCAGCGCGGCCTCATTTACCGCACTCGTACCTTCGATGACAACACCGTCAACCGGGATATTCTCGCCCGGTCTGACCACGAAAATGTCTCCCTTTTGCACGTCATCGATCGGGATCTCCACTTCCACACCGCCGCGAATGACATTTGCAGACTTCGGCGCGAGCTTCATGAGACTCTTTAACGCGTTGGTCGTCTTACCCTTCGAGTAAGACTCTAACATTTTTCCGACCGTAATGAGCGTCAAAATCATCGCCGCGGACTCGAAATAAAACTCCATCATGTACTGCATGACAAGCTCAGAATTTCCATCCACAACCGCACGCGTCATCAAGAACAAAATCACGGTCGAATAGCCAAATGCAGCCGCCGCGCCGAGCGCGATCAGTGTATCCATATTCGGCGCACCGTGCGCAAGGCTCTTAAACCCACTGATGAAGAACCGCTGGTTGATCACCATCACGATCACAGTCAAAACCAGCTGCGCAAGCCCCATCGCCACATGATTGTCGTCGAAAAACTTCGGCAGCGGCCAGCCCCACATCATGTGTCCCATCGAGAAATACATGAGAATCAGCAGGAACACCACCGACCAGATCAAACGCTTCTTAAGAAGCGGCGTCGTCTTATCCTTTAAGGCCTCTTCCTCCGCCGCGATCTTTGCGGTCAGCGACCCCGAACGCTTCTGATCCACGCCTTTGATCGCCGCACCATAGCCCGCGTTCTCCACCGCCTGAATGATCAGATCCGGACTTGCACTGCCTTCCACGCCCATCGAATTCGTGAGCAAACTTACACTGCAGCTCGTCACACCAGGCACCGCATTCACGGCCTTCTCAACCCTTGCCTGGCATGCAGCGCAACTCATCCCAGTCACTGTATATTGATCCATAAACGAAACTCCAATCTAACGCAAGGCTTTGCAAATGAAATTCCTGCGCTCACATTTGCAGAGAAAGAATCCCTGCAGAGGATATTATACCCCAGTGGGGTATACAATGCAAGAGGGATCGGGGGGATTTTTTTATAATACACTTCTTCATTTCATGTGAGTTCGGATGTAAGTCTGTCCCTGGTTGAATTCTTGACTCCCACCCAGGCAATTCGCATGGCCAGAGTAAAAAGTACGGCTGTCCTCCCTCCCCCACACAACAAAGAGCCGGCCTCTCGGCCGGCTCCCCTGCAATCACTATCTCATTTTTCACAGCAAACCACGTTCATTTCACCCATTCCGCAAGCTCCCTGACATGGCTCATCCCAACAAGTGCAATCTTCGCCTTCCCTTGCCTGCGGATGAACTCCGCCGTGCTCTTCGGCAGAATCACGCGCTCAAATCCAAGCTTCTCCGCCTCCGCGACGCGTTGCTCCGCCATTGGTACCGCACGAATCTCGCCGGTCAGTCCCACTTCCCCGAACGCAATGGTCTTCTCATCCACCGCGCGGTTATAATAGCTTGACAAAATCGACATCACAATCGCAAGATCCATCGCAGGTTCATTGATCCGCATGCCGCCGGCCACATTGATGTACGCGTCATAGCCGCCAAGCGGCAGCCCCAAACGCTTCTCAAGCACTGCCATCAACAGGTTGACGCGGTTGTAATCCGTTCCGGCCGCGGTACGCCTAGGCATGTTAAAACTGGTCTGACAGATCAGTGCCTGTACTTCCACGAGGATAGGTCTGGTGCCTTCCATCGAACAAGCCACAACCGAGCCTGACTCACCCTCCGGCTTGCCCTGCAGCATGTACTCCGACGGATTTAAAATCTCCACAAGCCCACTGCTTCGCATCTCAAATACACCGATTTCATTGGTCGAGCCAAATCGGTTCTTCACCCCGCGCAAGATCCGGTAAGCCGCCTGATTCTCGCCTTCAAAGTAAAGCACGGTATCCACCATATGCTCCAGCATACGCGGTCCGGCAACCGTCCCTTCCTTCGTCACATGTCCCACGATAAAGATAGAAATATTACGGCTCTTGCCTTCCTGCAAAAGCACCGAAGTGCACTCTCTGACCTGGCTCACACTCCCGGGCGCGCTCGCAACCTCGTCGCGGTACATCGTCTGAATCGAGTCAATGATCACGTACTCCGGCTTCTCCGCCTCCATCGTCTCCACGATCAGATCCAGATTCGTCTCCGAAAGAAGCATCAAGTCCTCCGAGAAGCCGCCAATACCCTCCGCGAGCCGATCCGCCCGCATCCGAATCTGCCTGAGCGACTCCTCACCGGAAACATAAAGAATCTTCTTCCCCTGCGCTGCAAGCTTTCCGCACATCTGCAAAAGCAAGGTAGACTTACCGATGCCTGGATCACCGCCCACCAAAATCAACGATCCACGCACAATGCCGCCGCCAAGCACACGGTCCAACTCTCCAATCCCGGTTCTCGTCCGGTCCTCTTCTTCGCGGGAAATGTCTGCGATCCGTTCAGGTTTTGCCGCGCCAACCAGGCGATTCTTCACACCGCCGGCCGACTTGCTGCCACCCTTGCTGCGGCTTCCCGCAGCAGGCGCTTCGACGAAGGAATCCCAGCTCTTACAAGCCGGACACTGGCCCATCCATTTGGCGGACTCATATCCGCATTCTTTGCAGAAAAATGTTATCTTATCCTTTGCCAACTCTATATCTCCCATATTCTACATTTGTAGAAATATCATGCATCCTTTACCACAAATCGAATCTCACCACGCACCAATTTCACACTAACCTGGTCCCCACGGGCGATCTTGCCGGAAAGGATCTCCTCGGCGAGCGCATCTTCGATGTCCGTCTGAATGCCACGCCGGATCGGTCTTGCCCCGTAAATGCGGTCGTAATACTTATCGGTCAGCTTGTCAACGACGCCCTGCGAAACCGAAAGCTTGATCTGCATTTGCGCAAGAAGACGCTTGGCCACCTGGGACAGCTGCAGCTTCACGATCTTTGCAATCTCCTCCTTGCCAAGCATGTGGAAGACCAAAATCTCGTCGATCCGATTGATGAACTCTGGCCGGAAGATGCGCTTGACCTCTTCCATAACCTGCGATTTCATCCGGTCGTAGGTCGCCTTCTCATCCGTCCCCGCACCAAATCCCAGCGCCTTCGGCGCGACAATGCGCTGCGCGCCTGCGTTGCTCGTCATGATGATGATCGTATTGCGGAAATTGATTTTCTTGCCATGCGCATCGGTGATATGCCCTTCGTCAAGCACCTGCAAAAGGATGTTAAACACGTCCGGATGTGCCTTCTCGATCTCGTCAAAAAGCACCACAGAGTAAGGGTGTCTACGGATCTTCTCGGAGAGCTGCCCACCGTCATCGTAACCGACATAGCCGGGCGGCGAGCCGATGAACTTCGACACGCTGTACTTCTCCATGTACTCCGACATATCCACCCGAATCATCGCATTTTCATCGCCAAACATTGCTTCGGCAAGCGCCTTGGAAAGCTCCGTCTTGCCAACGCCGGTCGGTCCCAGGAAAAGGAAGGATCCGATCGGCCGGTTGGGATCCTGCAGTCCGACACGACTTCTGCGAATCGCCTTGGAAACTGCACTGACCGCCTCTTCCTGACCAATCACCCGCTGGTGCAGCACCTTCTCCAGGTTGCGCAGACGCTTCCCCTCTTCTTCTTTCATCCGCGCCGCCGGCACGCCAGTCCACTGAGAAACCACCGCCGCGATATCGTCCTCGCCCACGGCCTTCACATCCGCTCTGGCAGCCTGTACCTTCTTTCTCGCCTTTTCGATCTGCGCACGCACACTCTCCTGCTCCGGGCGAATCTGCGCAGCTTCCGCGTACCGTCCGCTCTTTAAAAGCTCTTCTTTTCGCACAGAAAGCGCCGCCAGCTGCTCCTCCAACTCTTTTAAATGCGGAGAAGCCGTATATAGCTGCAAATGTACCCGCGACCCGGCTTCGTCCATCAGATCAATCGCCTTGTCCGGCAAGAAACGGTCATTGACATAGCGCGCACTGAGCCTCACAGCCGCCTCCAGCGCTTCATCCGTAAATGTCACATGATGGTGCGCCTCATAGTGCCCGCGAAGGCCCTTTAAGATCGCAATCGCTTCCTCCTGCGTCGGCTCCTCCACCTCCACAGGCTGAAATCTCCGCTCCAACGCGGCATCCTTCTCAATATGCTTACGGTACTCTTCTCTGGTCGTCGCACCGATCACCTGCACCTCACCGCGTGCCAACGACGGCTTTAAGATGTTCGACGCATCAATCGCGCCTTCCGCGCCGCCCGCACCGATGATCGTGTGAATCTCATCGATAAAAAGCAATACATTTCCCACGTCGGTCAGCTCGCGCAGCACTCCTTTAATGCGCTCCTCAAACTCACCGCGATACTTTGAACCCGCCACCATCGCAGACAAATCCAGGCTCACAACACGCTTGCCAAGCATCATCTCCGGCACATTTCCGGAAACGATTCTCTGCGCAAGCGCTTCCACGATCGCAGTCTTGCCCACGCCCGGCTCACCGATCAGACACGGATTGTTCTTCGTTCTGCGGCTTAAAATCTGAATCACCCGCGCAAGCTCGCTGTCACGGCCAATCACCGGATCCAGCGCGTCCTCCGCCGCAAATGCAGTCAGATCACGGCTGTACTGATCCAGTGTCGGCGTCGCAGAACCACCCTGCGTGCCACGAATGTAGGCAGCGACATCATTTTTCGCATCCGTAGGCGAAAATCCCAGTGAAACCAAAATGTCCACCGCGACCTTCTGCAGATTGATATTCATCGTATTGAGCAGCCGCACCGCAACACAATCCGTCTCCTTTAAAAGTGCAAGCAGCAAATGTTCCGTTCCAATCCGCTCACTCTTCGTCGCCGCAGCCTCTCTCTCCGCCTGGCCAAGCACCTTCGCTGCCCGCGGCGTAAACTGATCACTCCCGCCGCTCTCGATCACCGTATTCGGCGCAATCAACGTCCGCACAAGCTCCAAGATCTTCGGTTCCTCCACGCCATTTTCCCGAAGAATGGTCGCAGCTGTCCCCTTCGTATGCACCAGCCCGATCAGCAAATGCTCCGTCCCCACATAGCTGTGCAGCAAATTCTGTGAGACAAGCTTTGCATCTTCAAGCACTTCTCTCGCACTGTCTGTATATCGATTCTCCATGCTTTCCTGTTCCTCTCATCCATCGTCCATCGCAGGCACTTTTACTCTTCCCCGTAATATCTGTAAATCTCGTCAACCATCTGCAGCGCTTCTTCTCTGGACACGCCCCGGCAGATCCCCTTCGCGATCGCGACCTTCATCTCCGCCATCATCTCCATCGTCGCCCGCATCTTATCCGGCGAGACCGAGACAACCGCGCCCCTGCGCCGATCGACCTTCAGATACCCCTCTTGCTTCAAGATCGAGTACGACTTGTTCACCGTATGCATGTTAATCCCAAGCGTCTCCGCCAGATCCCGCACCGAAGGCAAACTCTCCCCATCCTGAATCTCCGACGTCGCAATCCCGATGATGATCTGATTGCGCAGCTGCATGTAGATCGCCTCATCACTATTAAAATCAATCTTAAGTAACATACTTTGACACTTCCTTTACAAATCATCGTATGATATTTGTTCTATCAGAAGTGTAACAATAAATCCTCCTCAAGTCAACAGCTATCTACAATTCCCTGCAAATAGGTTGGCACGCGCACTTGCCCCAATGCCGCTATCAAAACGGACAAGTCCGAGGCAGTTTCCAACTTTTCTTCAAGAACTTACTCATAAGTTTGCAAATGAAGGCTTCAAAAGTCAAACTTCCGCGGAAAATGCCACCTTTTCGAAAGAAAGAATTGTTAAGGTTGGCATGCCTTCATTTTTAGACAGAAATGATGCCAACCTTTGGTTCGAAAAAATCAGAAAGGTTGCAAGGCCAGCCAGCCCAAGCAAATCTCAAAGTCGCAAAGCCGGCCATCACCCCCGCAAGCTCAAAAAGCAAACCACTCAAAAGGGGCTGCAGCCTAAACTGCAGCCCCGTCTTATGGGTTCTTCCCTTACTTATTCGGTTGCTTCGATCAGACCATAACTTCCGTCATGTCTCTTATACACCACACAGATGCCGCCGCTCGCTGCATCCTGGAACACGAAAAAGCTATGCCCCAAAAGCTCCATCTGGATACAAGCCTCTTCCGGATCCATCGGCTTCACCGCGAACTTCTTCACTCTCGTGATCTCGATCTCCTCGGTGCTCTCCGGCTCCTCCTCCAAGAACGCCGCATTGAATGCATCCTTCGCACCTTTCTTCTTGGAAAGCATCCGCGTCTTAAACTTCCTCAGCTGACGCTCAATGTTCTCTTCCACTGCGTCGATGCTCGCATACATATCACCGATGGTCGCATGCTCCGCACGGATGATCTGACCTTTCGTCGGGATCGTTACCTCAACTTTCTTGGAGTCCTTCACCTGGCTCAGCGTAACCTGCGCCTCCACATCCTCCACGAAATACTTGTCGAGCTTATCCAGCTTCTTCATCACCTGATTCTTCAGCCGCTCGGTAACCTCAACATTCTTACCAACAATCGTATACCTCATCGTTCAATCCTCCTTTCAAGGATTACAAATGCTCTAACCTGAACATTTGTGATTGATTACATTATACCACAATTTACAAAAGAAACAAGGAAATTGAGACATTTTTTAATTATTAATTTTCTGTGAACAGAACCAAAATCTGCATTTGTACGAATAATTTCATTATTTAGCCTTCAACTATGGATAATTTCTCAAAAGATTCTTTTTCGGGCAAAAAACAGCATTCGTCATATTTCGCAAAGAATATCCATCTTGTGGATAAAATAAATAATCCACAAAAAATGAGTACTACATCTGTGGAATCCGCGCATTTTTTGTGGATAAAGTGGATAACTTCGTGTATAACTTGATTTTACACCATTTTTCAAGTCCAAAAATGTGGATAAAATTCCGTCCGAAATTTACTGGCAATTCACCCGCAAAATATCTCAACCCCTTTTTGAGGACGAAAAACATGCTTTTCGATTTGTCAAGAGGAAACTCGCAAAACGAAATAGACGGTTTATTCATTGAATTGTCAGAATATTCATGCATGAAGAGAAGGGTTAAGATCGTCGCATCTTCGACCTTGAGAAGATGAACACCTTCGTATTGGGCTCGTCGAATCTTTCCGTGTGCGGGGACACCTCGCGGTTTCGTTTCGCCAGTAGCGGACACATAAGCGGCCGTGACTCCCGCGAATAAAATGTAATAGAATGGACTTGGAGGATTGCTTACGCAATCTACAGATCACCAAGGGGATCGTATACGAGCAAGCTCGAACGCTCCCCTTGTAATGATCTGTGAACTCCAAGTCCTTTTGTAGTTTATCGCCGCGAGAAGTCCCGCCACGCCAAGTGCCGACTGTCTCAAAGACCCCGCAGCCGTTTGCGATTCTCCTCGCTCGTAGGCTTGCGCGAGCTTTTCAGCCCTCAGGTGATGAGGTGCATCCCCCCGGGAGGTAAAACGACTAGACAGACATACCTAAACCGGTAAAAAGCTCCATAACATCAGACTCTGATCTGAGTTCCCAGACGACTTGCTTTCTGGGAAGTGAATCCCTGGAATACATGTTTGTGTAGCCACTCCACGGAGGAGCAGGCTTCGATCTGCAGGGTATTTGAGACAGTCGGCACTTGGCGGGCGCGCATCGGCTACGACTCGTGGGGATACGTAAATCAAAAAAAGTTTGGAGGGTTAACAATACATGTCTCAGACACTCCTTTGCTTGCAAAGTGGAGTGGATGAGACTTTATTGTTCGTTGCGATAGCAACGCTCCAAACTTTTGTCATATTCCTATATTCGCGGGAGTGACGATGGAAGGCCGCTTACGTGTCCGCTACTGGTGAAACGAAACCGCAAGGTGTCCCTGCCAATATCGATGATGCGACGATATGATCCCCATATCGCAA
>JAFVAL010000028.1 GCA_017480565.1 Lachnospiraceae bacterium
ATCCCTGGAATGCCTGTTTGTGTAGCCACTACACGGAGGAGCAGGCTTCGATCTGCAGGGTCTTTGAGACAGTCGGCACTTGGCGGGCGCGCATCGGCTACGACTCGCGGGGGATATGTAAATCGAAAAAGCTTGGGGTTATAACGACACGATTCTCAGAGCCGCTCATGCTTGCATGATAGCGGGTCTGAGTTGTGGCGTTCGTTGCGTAAGCAACGCCCCAAGCTTTATGTATGATACTATATTCGTGGGAGTGACGATGGAAGGCCGCTTACGTGTCCGCTACTGGCGAAACGAAACCGCAAGGTGTCCCTGCCAAGATCGAAACTGCGACGTTACGAGCCCAGTGCGACATTTACAGATCATCAAATCCTTTGAGCATCTTCGCTCTGCTGGGATGTCTTAACTTCCTCAGTGCTTTCGACTCAATCTGCCGGATTCGCTCTCTGGTGACGTTGAACTCGCGTCCTACCTCCTCCAGTGTGCGCATGCGTCCGTCATCCAGTCCAAACCGCAGCACCAGCACGCGCTTTTCGCGTTCTGTCAGCGTGTCAAGAAGATCGCGGATCTGTGTCTGCAGAAGAGAATAAGTCGCCGCTTCTTCCGGTCCGACGATGGTCTCGTCCTTGATGAAATCACCGAGATGCGAGTCATCTTCCTCACCGATCGGAGTGTCGAGTGAAATCGGATCCGCAGAGATCTTTAAGATCTCGCGTACCTTCTCGATCGGCAGATCCATCGCATCGGCTAACTCTGTTTCTGTGGGTTCGCGCCCGAGCTCCTGGGTCAGGCTGCGGGAGATGCGATAGGTTTTATTGATCACTTCCGACATGTGTACTGGAATACGGATCGTGCGGGACTGATCTGCGATCGCACGGGTGATGGCCTGGCGGATCCACCAGGTTGCATAGGTACTGAACTTATAACCCTTGCGGTAATCGAACTTGTCCACGGCCTTGATCAGACCTAAGTTGCCTTCCTGAATCAGATCCAGGAAAGAAAGACCGCGGCCGACGTAGCGCTTCGCGATGCTGACGACCAGACGGAGATTGGACTCGGTCAGTTTCTTTTTAGCCTTTTTGTCGCCTGCTTCAATGCGTTTCGCAAGCTCAATCTCTTCTTCTGTGTTTAAGAGCGGATAATTACCGATCTCTTTTAGATACATCTTAACAGGGTCATCGGAGAGGGCGTAATCGAGTTCTTCCTCATCGACCGGCATATCGTCGACAGGCTCTGCGAGAAGGTCGCTGCCGTCGGGACCTTTTTCTGCACTTAAGTCAAGGACGGCGATGCCTTCCTTTTCCAGAGTATCATATATCAGATCCACTTCCGTCGAAGACAACTTGGAAGTGTTGAAAAAGTCATTTAACTGGGAGAGCTCAATGATTCCGCTGTTCTTCTTGCCGAATGAAATGAGCTCCTTCATCTTGGTATCGTTCAAAGTTATAACCTTCCTTCACAAACATCAACGGGCAAAATTATAGCACAGGGATTTTGGCGGGGCAAGCCTTTTATTGACAGATTTTCTACAATTTCATATAATTGATCGCAGATGAATTTTTTTCAAATATAAGAGACATTTGGAGGAAAATGTGATGGCAAATAATACCAACAATCCGGACTTCGCCATTCCGGACAATCCGGATAGCCGCGTCAAGAAAGTGATTGGTGTTGTCAGCGGCAAGGGTGGTGTCGGAAAGTCATTTGTGACGTCTTATCTTGCGGTGCTGATGAGCCGGAGAGGGTACCGCACAGCAATTTTGGATGCAGATATTACCGGACCTTCGATTCCGAAGGCATTTGGCGTGCACGGGAGACTGACCGCGGATGATATCGGAATCATTCCGGAGGAGAGCGACGGTGGCGTAAAGATGGTTTCTGCGAATCTCCTTTTGGATTCGGAGGATCAGCCGATCGTGTGGCGTGGTGCGATGATTGCAAATGCGGTCAAGGATTTCTGGAGTACGGTGCGCTGGGGCGATGTGGATTACATGTTTGTCGATATGCCGCCCGGGACCGGAGATGTACCGCTTACGACCTTCCAGTCTTTGCCGGTGGATGGGATCCTGGTTGTGACCTCTCCGCAGGAGTTGGTTTCGATGATCGTTTCAAAGGCGGTAGCGATGGCGGATCTGATGGATGTGCCTGTCATTGGCCTGATTGAGAACTATAGTTACGTCCTATGTCCGGATTGCGGAAAGAAGATTCATATTTTCGGCGAGAGCCATGTGGATCAGATTGCAGAGAAGTTTGGCCTGCCGGTGCTTGCCAAGATGCCGCTTGACCCGAAGGTGGGCGCAGCGGTTGACGGTGAGGGTATCGAAAGTGTCTATGTCGACTGGCTTGACAAGGCGGCGGACGCACTGGAAGTGTATGAGAAGCCTGCACCGAAGGTGCACCCGACGAAAGTTGCGGTGACGACGGGTGAGGACGGAAAGGTCTTCCAGCACTTTGGAAGAACCGAGTGGTTTACGGTCTATACGATTCAGGACGGACAGATTCTAAGCAAAGAGAAGATTGCTGCAGACGGTGCTGGGCATGAAGGCCTGGCAGACGTGCTTGCGGCAAATGAGATCGATGTTTTGATCTGCGGCGGCCTTGGCGGCGGTGCGTATGCGGCGCTGACGCAGGCAGGCATCACAGTGGTGCCGGGTGCAAAGGGCAGTGTAGATGTCGCGATCGCGCTTTATATGTCCGGGAATCTGAAGCCTTCGGATGAGGCGACTTGTGACCATCATGATCATGAAGACGGAGACGGCGGCTGCTGTCACTAAGACATCTTAAGAAAAATTACATTATTTTGTAAAGAAACTTCAAAGAAGACGACTGTATTCGACATTGAATATAGTCGTCTTTTGTGCTATCATATACTATATATGACTATGTCCGGATGGACGTCAAGGATTTGGCGCTACATCTGGTTGATTCTTAAGGAGATTCCCATGCTGAATGAGGAAAAGATTAAGCTGATGACGCGGCTTTCTCTGTACGAGGAGAACAAGGGCAAGAAGGATATTCGCCTGAGCAAGTACTATCGCAGTGATTATGTCCGCTATCAGATTTTGCTTACGGTGCTTTGCACAACCATCGCCTTCATCATTTTGGTGGCCTTGGTGATGATGCATAATACCGACTATATTATCGAGAATGCGTTGGTGCTTGATTATCCCGGATTGATTACGTATGGACTTACGATCTATGCGTTGATCCTTGTGATTTATGGATTGTTTACGTTCCTGCTTTCGACCATCCAGTTCCATCTCTCGCGCAAGAGGCTGGGGAAGTATTTCCGCGGACTAAAGCAGCTGGAAGCGATCTGCGGTGAGGAAGAGAAGGCGAAGAAGGATGCGCGTTCCGGAGACGACGATGACTGGGAGGAGGAAGAAGAATGACGACGATTTATTTGATCCGCGAGAAGATCCGCAAGTTCTTCTCCTATTACGGAAGATTTTTTATGCCGGCCGTCAAGTTTTTTGTCTGCCTGCTCATTTTCTCGGAATTAAACAAACATATCGGCTTTTTTGAGAAGCTGACCAACCCGATTGTGACAGTGGTTTTGGCCGCAATCGGTATGGTAGTGCCTTCCTCCGTGGTCGTGCTTTTGGCTGCATTAATCTCGCTGTTGCATTTGTATCAGGCGTCTGTGGTTTTGATGGCCGTGGTGCTTGTGATCTACATCGTGTTGTTCCTGCTTTTGGGACGTTTTGATCCGGATCATGGCTTTGTGCTTCTTTTGATGCCGTTGTTATTCATTTACCATATCCCTTACCTGATGCCTTTGCTGCTTGGCATGTTTGCTTCGCCGATTACGATCATCCCGATGGTCTGCGGCACGGCGATTTATTTCGTGCTGGAAGTGATTCGTACCGCAGCGGGGACGTCTTCCGGGTTTGATATCGAGGAAGCACTGGTGCTTGCCAATTCGATTTTCGACAGCATTTTAGCAAACCGGCTGATGTTTGCGTCGGTGATTGTGCTTTCTGCGACACTCCTTGTGGTCTACATCATTCGCAGACTGAAGGTCAAGTATTCGTTTGAGATTGCGATCGTGGCAGGAACGGTGTTCTGCATCGTGGGCTATATCATCGTGAACATGAAGATTCCGGGTGCGGTATCGGTCGGATCGATGATTTTACTGGCCCTGCTTTCCGGAATTATCACGTATCTGGTACATTTCATGCAGCTTGCACTGGATTATTCCCGGACGGAGAATGCCAGATTTGAGGATGATGATTATTATTACTATGTGACCGCAGTACCGAAGATTTTTGTGACGGAGACGAATAAGAAGGTCAAGAAGTTCAGCGGCAAGGATGCCGAAGAGGAGCCCGAGGAGGACGATGATGTCAAGGTCGTCCCGGACAAGGAAGAGATCGAAGAGATCCTGGATGAGGAAGAAGAGTTCATGCGGGATTTCGCGGAGAGAGAAGAAGACTATTGATGAATCGTGACGAAAGGATCGTCCGAGAAATACCCGGACGAACCTCTGGGCAGTCGCAGAAGTAAGGAGAAAGGAGGAATCAGTATGACAGGTATCATAGAACGTCTGCAGGAGTTCGTACAGAGCTTTATGGTTCAGGATTTCAGACTGTTGGATATTGTTGAGATTATCATCATCGCTGTGGTCATTTATCATCTGATCCTCTGGGTGAGACGGACGCAGGCATGGCTGGTTGTCCGCGGAATTATCATCATCCTGGTCTTTGTCCTGATTGCGTATCTGCTGCAGTTTAACGCGATTTTGTGGATCTTTAACCGTGTGATTAATATCCTGGCGGTGGCGCTTGTCGTCATCTTCCAGCCGGAGCTGAGAAAAGCTCTGGATAGTCTTGGCCGGAGAAATATTTTCTCGCGGATTCTGGACTTTGGTGCGAACAGAGATACTTCCGAGCGGTTTACCAACCGTACGGTCAATGAGATTATGCGTGCCGTAAGCACGATGGCAAAGGCTAAGACCGGTGCCCTGATCGTTTTGGAGCAGGAGACACCGCTCGATGAATATGAGAGGACGGGCATTCGTCTGGACTCCGTGATTTCAAGCCAGCTCTTGGTCAATGTATTTGAACACAATACACCGTTGCACGACGGTGCTGTGATCATGCGCAACAACCGTCTGATTGCCGCAACTTGTTACCTGCCGCTCTCTGATAACATGCAGCTTAGCAAAGCGCTTGGCACGAGACACCGCGCAGGTCTTGGCATGAGCGAAGTGACCGATGCATTGGTCGTGATTGTCTCGGAGGAGACCGGCGGCATTTCCGTTGCGAAGGCAGGAGAGTTAAAGACCGACATCACCGAGGCCGAGCTTCGCACGTATCTGGAGCAGAGCCAGGGGAAGACAGACGAAGGCAAGAAGATCAAACTCTTGAAAGGAAAACAGAAGAATGAAGAAACTGCTGACTGAGAATATCGGCATCAAGGTTCTCTCGCTTCTTGTTGCCGTCATAGTTTGGGGAATTATCATTAATGTTTCGAATCCGCAGGTTACCAAGACCATCTACACGGTACCGGTACAGCTTTTAAATACCGACAACATTTCCAACAGCGATCAGGTATATGAAGTTTTGGAGGGCAGTAACGTAGATGTGCGGATCAGCTGTCCGAGAGATCTTTACAATGTAATCACGCGGGATGATTTCAGTGCGTACGCGGACTTCTCGGAGCTTTACAATGACCTGGTGCCGATCCGGATCACCTGCAATAAGAACAACGTCAACATGTTGTCGCAATCATTTAACTATGTGCGTGTATCGTTAGATGATGTGATGACGATGTCCTTCCCGGTCAAGATCGACCGCGAGGGTACGATCCCGGAAGGCTTTGAGATTGCAAATATTTCCGCAAGTCCTAGTTATATCCAGGTGGTGGGTGCGAAGACCAAGCTTGAGCAGATTGCCTCGGTGCGGTGTGCGCTTAATGTCTCTCGTATCGATGATTCGAATGCGATGCGGGTTGAGATTGAACCGGAGCTTGTGGATGAGAGCGGAAACCGTATCTCAAAGACCGGTCTGGAACTAAGCTCCGACCGTGTCTACATCACCGCAGACATCTTAAACACGAAGTACGTGCCGATCAATATTGAGCCGTCTGGAACACCGGCGAATGGATTTGTTGTGACGGGGATTGCATTTGACCCGAAGGAGATCGAGATTGTCGGAAGCGAAGATCGTCTGGCGGATGTCAGTGTGATCAATGCAGAGGTGGATGTGACCGGTGCAAATCAGGATGTGACGAAGGTCATTGACCTGAGCCTGAATGTGCCGGAGGGCATCAAGCTGGTGAACGCGAGCGATGCAGATATCTCGGTCAATGTCACGCTGGAAGAAAAGATCTCCAGAGACTACACACTCATGATTGCAGATCAGGTTGTTTTTGAAGGGCTTGGTGAGGATCTGGAATATTCGTACGGGAATGTGACGACGCTTACGGTCACCCTGTACGGACTAAAGGATGATCTGGATGTGATTGCAACGTCCGACTTGCATCCGACTGTGGATCTGACGGATCTTGCGGAGGGCACGTATACACTGGATGTCGCCATCCAAAAGCCGGAGTCAGATGTGGAAGTGCAGACACAGCCGAAGCTTGAGATTACGATATATTCGACGCTTGAGCCTGACAGTACGACGGAAGGAACAACGGGCGAATAAGCAAGCATTAGACCAAACAAAAAGGGGAGAAGGCCGCTTTGGCTTTCTCCCTTTCTGCATCTTAAAAGGATAACTGATCAAGCGTCATCATCATCATCGTCATCA
>JAFVAL010000029.1 GCA_017480565.1 Lachnospiraceae bacterium
CTCTGTCTGACCGTTGCCGTCGATACCTGCGATACAAACGATCTCGCCGCGGCGTACGGTAAAGGCCACATCGTTGACTGCATTGTTGGCGTGACGGTTGGAAGCAACCGTCAGATGCTTGATTTCCATGACGACTTCGCCAGGCTTTGCCTCTGTCTTCTCCACGTGGAAGTTGACATTTCTGCCGACCATCATGGCGGAAAGGCTTTCCGGTGTCGAATCTGCGATGTCGACGGTGCCGATGTATTTGCCCTTTCTAAGGACGCTGCAGCGGTCTGCAACGGCCATGATCTCATTTAACTTATGAGAAATGAACAGAATGGACTTTCCTTCGGCTGCCAGATTCTTCATGATCTGCATGAGCTCTTCAATCTCCTGCGGTGTCAATACTGCAGTCGGCTCATCGAAGATCAGGATCTCGTTGTCGCGGTAGAGCATCTTCAAGATCTCGGTACGCTGCTGCATGCCGACGGTGATATCTTCAATGATGGCATCCGGATCTACGTGCAGACCATACTTCTCGGAGAGTGCGACAACTTTCTTGCGGGCTTCGTCTTTTTGCAGGAAGCCTGCCTTGTTCGGCTCGACACCAAGGATAATGTTGTCGAGTACGGAGAAACATTCCACCAGCTTAAAGTGCTGATGAACCATGCCGATTCCAAGATCATTTGCATCATTGGGATCGTGAATCTCTACCTTTTTGCCGTCCTTGCGGATCTCGCCTTCCTCAGGCTGGTACAGACCGAAGAGAACAGACATCAGGGTAGACTTGCCGGAACCGTTCTCACCGAGCAGAGCGTGAATCTCGCCCTTTCTCAGCTGAAGAGAGATGTCGTCATTGGCAATAATGCCCGGAAACCGCTTCGTGATGTGCAGCATCTCTATGGCGTAAGGGGTTTCATTTGCCTTCGCCGTAACTTCTGTTGCCATAAGGGGTTCCCTCCCTTCTTTGAAATTCTTTTTGATAAAAAGGAGGAGAGCATAGTTCTGCCCTCCCCCTGAGCGTTCGGTATTAAGTTATTACTTAATGTTGCCCTGGTCGATCACTGTTACAACCGTTGCGTTGTCAGCAGCAGTGATTGCAGTGTCGTTGTTAACGGTGATGGTACCGTTGAACATATCCTTCACCAGTGCCTTGTAGTCATCCTCGGAGAAGCCAGCACCAAACTGGGTGGAACCAGCAAGCTGTACATAGTTCTCTTCCGGAGTCTCGGAAACAAGACCAAGAGTCTCAACCTTTCCGCCGTACTCACTGAACTTGCCATCCTTGACAACAGTCAGCATGGTGTTAACGGTAGCAGCAAGACCCTTCATAGCAGAAGTAACGGTCATGCCCTCGCCGTAAAGACCATCGATGGTAGCAGCCTGATCAACGTCAACGCCGATCACCTTGCCGCCAACCTTAGCAGCAGCCTCACCAGCAGAAGTGAAGATACCGCCGCCGCATGCGAAGACGACCTCGGTGCCGCCTGCATACCAGGTATCCATCGCTGCGGTGATATCAGCATCGCCGTAGAACTGGTTGCCGTAAGCATACTTAATCTCAACAGTTGCACCGGTCTCAGCAGCAGCCTTGTCAGCGCCCTGAACGAAACCGTAACCATAACGAACAACAGCCGGAACAGCCATGCCGCCAAGGAAGCCGAGCTTGGTGTAGCCAAGCTTTACAGCTGCATAACCAGCCATGTAGCCGCAGAGCTCTTCCTGGTATACTGCGGAGTAAAGGTTTGCCGGATACTCCCAAGAGAAATCAGCAGCAGTTCCATGAGCATCCTGCAGATCATACTCAGATACATCCAGAGCGATGAAGTCAACATCCGGATACTCTTCCACGGTCTTAACGATTGCCGGAGCAAACGCATAACCAGGCATTACGATGACGGTATAGCCTTCATCAACAGCCTTCTCGATCATGGAAACACGGTCTTCATCAGAGTTGGAAGCCGGCTTGAAATAGTTGAACTCAACGCTGTTAGCGTCTGCCCAAGCCTTACAAGCTTCGTAAGTGGTCTGGTTGAAGGACTGGTCGGTGATATCGCCGTAGTCGGTAACCATAGCTACTTTCATGTCAGCAGCTGCATCGTTGCTGCCGCCGTTGCCGCCGCATCCTGCGAGTGTCATAGCAGACAGAACCAGGACCAGCATCAGAGCAAGAAATCTCTTCATTTTTTCTCTCCTTTTTTAGATGAGTTTTTATATTGCGAACGATGTTCGCATCACATATCTATTTTAGTAAAATCCAACCAAAATATCAATCATTTCTTAAAAATATCCTGAAGATTATTGGCCTTTTTTACTAAGATGTGACGGACCGAAACGCAGAGGCAGCAGCGCAGGCAGTGTAAACGTGTCATAGGTGAGCGGTTCCACACTCTGGACGACCAGAATCTCAAAGGAATCGTCACAGAACTCGCTCATGACTTGTCTGCATACGCCACAGGGCGGAAATGCACCTGTGACCTCTCCGTGATTGCCTCCTACCACCGCCATGCGAACAAAATGGGGGAGTGTGTCGCCTTTGCGGTGTGCAACGGCTGAGAAGAACGCGGTGCGCTCTGCACAGACGGTCGGGGTATAGGAAGCATTTTCAATGTTGCATCCGGTCGTGATGTTGCCTTCGGAATCCTCGAGGGCAGCGCTCACATAATAGCCGGAATAAGGTGCATAAGACTTAGAAAGCCCCTGGATGGCCAGACGGCACAATTCTTCTCTCGTCATGGCGTTATCGTAAGACTTTGCCTTCGCACTCATAAGGGATGCCCAGATAGTCTGCGACGGTTGCGGCAATCGCTGCAAAGGTCGGCTGGGTCCCGTAGTTGGCAGGCTTCACAGAAGGTCCTGCCATGAGGAACGGAATGTACTCTCTGGTGTGATCGGTGTGATGTTTGTCCGCTGGATCACAGCCATGGTCTGCGGTGATGATGACGATGTCTTCGGCCTTCATCTTCGGCAGGAACTCGGCGAGCCATCCGTCGAACTCTGCGTAAGCCTTGGCATAGCCGGTGATATCGCGGCGATGCCCGTAGAGCATGTCAAAATCTACCAGGTTGGTAAAGCAGATACCGTGGAAGTCCTTCTCCAAAGCATCCATCGTAAGCTGCATGCCTTCGGTATTGCTGTGGGTGTAGACATATTCGGTGACACCGCTGCCGGCAAAGATATCGTTGATCTTGCCGATCGCATAGACGTCAAGTCCAGCATCCTTTGCGGCGTTTAAAACCGTCGGTTTCGGCGGATCGAGCGAGAAGTCGTGACGGTTCGCGGTTCTCTTAAAGTTCTCGGCACTTGTTCCGATAAATGGCCTTGCGATGACGCGCCCGACACCGTGCTTTCCGGTCAGAATCTTTCTGGCGATGCGGCAGTACTCGTAGAGCTGTTCTGTGGGAACGAGCGCTTCATTTGCCGCAATCTGGAAGACCGAGTCAGCAGACGTATAGACGATCAGATCGCCAGTGCGCATGTGCTCCTCACCGTAATCTTTTATGACTTCGGTGCCGGAATACGGAAGATTGCACAGAACGCCACGGCCGGTTGCCTCTCTAAACGGGGCAAGCACTTCTTCCGGGAAACCGTTCGGATAGGTTGGAAGCGGTTCCGGAGATATCACGCCTGCAATCTCCCAGTGGCCGATCGTGGTGTCCTTGCCCATGGACTTCTCCCGCAGACGTGCATATGCACCTGTCGGATGTTCTACAGGCCCCAGATACTCTTGGCCGTCGATGTTGGCAAGACCGATCTTGCGGGTCGTCTCGTTGCGATACGCGGGATCTTTCGAAATTGATCTCATCGTATTGCAGTCTGCATCACCGAACAGATGCGCATCCGGTTCTTCTCCGATGCCGCACGAGTCCAGAACGATGATAAATACACGCTTACTCATGATCAAACTCCTTTGCGGTGCGAAGCGCAATCTTCATCATGTCGGTGAAGGTGTTCTGACGCTCTTCGGCAGTTGTCGCTTCGCCGGTGATGATGTGATCCGAGATCGTGCAAAGTGCAAGCGCACGGCGCGGCGCATCCGGCTTATTTGCCCTGGCGGCATTCATATAAAGACCGGCGGCTTCCATCTCGACAGCCATGACGCCCATCTTTGCCCAGTTGGCATTGCCGTTGAGTGCTTCCGGCAGACCTTTGTCATCTCCGTAGAACGGATCGGAGGAGAGAAGATTGCCCACATGATAGTTTAACTTCATCTCGTCAGCGATCCCGACGGCGGTGCGCAGCAGATCGTAGTTGCAGATCGGGGCAAATGTGCCCGCCAGGTGGAACTGATCCGCATAGTTGGAGTTGGTGCAGGCGCCCATACCGAAGACGATATCACGAATGTGAATGCCCAGATCCAAAGCACCGGCAGAGCCGATACGGATGATATTCTCTACACCGAAGAAATTAAACAGCTCGTAGGAATAGATGCCGATGGAAGGGATACCCATGCCACTTGCCATGACGGTCACGCGGGCACCTTCAAACGTTCCGGTATAACCGTTGACACCACGTACATTGTTGACAAGCACAGGGTTGTCTAAAAAGTTTTCCGCAATGAACTTGGAACGCAGCGGATCGCCGGGCATCAAAACGGTGCGGGCGAAATCCTCCGGCTTCGCGTTGATGTGCGGAGTAGGATATAATGCCATAAAAAGACCTCCTTTTCGTAAATGTATATCACGTGAATTCATACAAATGAATCAGTCCCACAGGGAGGAGAACATCTCTTCTCCATAAGTTTCCCGGATCAGCTTCCGGTAACAGTTGTAGCAGACACCGATATAACGGTCGTTGCCGCCGATGCAGACCTGATCGCCCTGCACGATGATGCGTCCGTCGTCATCAAAGCGCGCATTCACTGTCGCTTTGCGGCCGCAGCTGCAGACGGACTTGATCTCGGTGATGCTGTCCGCAATCTCAAATAGACGTCTGGAGCCCGGGAAGAGCTTGGTCTGAAAGTCTGCGCGCAGACCGAAGCAGAGCACCGGGATATCGTCGAGATCCGCAAGATCCTTCATCTGGTTGACCTGCTGCGGCGTCAAAAACTGACATTCATCGCAGATCAGCACATCTAACGGCATGATCTCAGCCATCTTGTGAAAGAGTGCACGAACGTCCTGATCGGGGGTCACAGAAACCGCATCCGCGGTCAGACCGATGCGGGAACGTACTGCCGTATGCACTTCGCCTGTCGCGTCCACCCAGTCATCCCGGTTGTCCGTGGAAGGTTTGATTAAAAGGGCGAACTTCCCTTTTTCTTCATAATTAAATCTTGTCATCAGTGCCTGGGCGGTCTTACTAGAGCCCATCGCACCGAACTTGAAATATAACTTTGCCATAAAATTCTCGCTACTTTACTTAGATTGTTCCCGCAGCAGCGCACATAACGCATCGCCGCATTCGGAAGTGGAAGCACTCCCGCCTTGATCCGGGGTCAGAGACGTGCGGTTCACCAGCATGGTTTCGATGGCATCGACCACGCGCGCACCCCAGTCTTCGTGTCCAAAGAAATCCAGCATCTGCGCTGCAGACCAGATGGCCGCAAATGGATTGGCGATGCCTTTGCCCTTGATGTCCGGTGCAGAACCGTGGATCGGCTCAAACATGGATGGATACTTGCGTTCCGGGTTTAGATTTGCCCCAGCTGCAAGGCCCATACCGCCGGAAATGGCGGCACCCAGGTCAGTTAAAATATCTCCGAACAGGTTCGAGGCAACGACGATCTCAAAACGCTTCGGGTTCTTGACCATAAACATCGAAGCTGCGTCCACCAAAAGAGAGTAGGTCTTCACTTCCGGATAGTCCTTTCCGACTTCCGCAAAGATCTGATCCCAGAAGACCATCGAATAATTAAGCGCATTGCCCTTGCTGATGCTGGTAAGCGTCTTGCCTTCTTTCTTCGCAAGCTCGTACGCGTAACGGATCACACGCTCTGTCCCCTTGCGGGAGAAGACACCGTTCTGGATGACGACTTCCTGCGGGCTGTTCGGATAGAGCCAAGCGCCGGAGCCACTGTATTCGCCCTCGCTGTTCTCGCGGATGAAGGTCATGTTGATGTCCTCAGGAGAGACGTCTTTTAACGGGCAAGGTGCGCCGTGCAGAAGCTTGACCGGACGCAGGTTGATGTACTGGTCGAAGTCATGACGGATGCGCAGCAGCAGGTCTCGCAGGGAAATGTGATCGGGGACGGAAGGGTCACCGACCGCACCGAGCAGGATTGCATCATATTGAGACAAGGTTTCGATGCCATCTTGAGGCATCATCTCCCCGGTCCGCAGATAGTACTCACAACCCCAGGGATATTCTGTAAATTCAAAACGAAAAGAACCATCCAGCTCGGCCGCAGTGTTAAGGACTTTCATGGCTTCGCGGATGACTTCTGGGC
Organism: Lachnospiraceae bacterium; assembly: GCA_017480565.1. Classification (GTDB taxonomy): domain Bacteria; phylum Bacillota; class Clostridia; order Lachnospirales; family Lachnospiraceae; genus RGIG1588. Next base: position 6,371 of record JAFVAL010000029.1, read on the forward strand.
CGATACCGTCGCCGGCAACGACACCGATTCGATAAGTATCCATCGATACAACTCCTTCTATCCAGTTGGATTCGCACACAAAGGGGATCTCCCTATTACATTCTATTATACTCGTTTTGGCAGTGATCTTCAAGACAGGATGTCAAATAAAGTAAGAACCCCAAAGCCGACAGAAGATGATACAATATGGCAAATCATCTTGCCCGCAACCAGTAGGTGTGGTATCATATTAACACGAATTCGACAGATAAATGAAGATTCAGCGAGAGATTAATACTACAAGAGTAGAATGGAGATATTATCATGACAGACGCATTAACATTGAGACAAGATTATGACGATTTAAAGAGGATTGTGATCGGTTATTCGGAGGATGCGGCACGCAAGGCGGACTTGGAGAGATACATCCTCGGCTGCGCTTATCGGATCTGGGGCAGTGACGGACGCATTTTCCAGGACAGCTATGTACAGGCGGTTGCGGTCTTAACCGGGCAAATGATGTCGCGTGGCCAGATCGGAACGGAGATCAGACGTGCGGGCAAGACAAATCCCGAACTGCCGGTCTGCATTAAAGAATATATGGAGGCAGGCAAGCATACCGCGGCGGAGCTTGAGCGTCTGCGCCAGTCGGTGAATAACCTGCTCACAGCGCTTGCATTTGTCAACGGGGACTTTACGGTGAAAGAGGCCGAGACAGTCAGCGAACTGCTGCGCGATTTCGGAAAGCCTCAGGTGGCTGCGCCGAAGATGCCGAATGACGGTGGTGCCGGTCTGGTCAACGATTCGCTGAAAGAGATGTTAGAGTTAAACAACAAGTTCCTGGATTCGTTAAAGACCGATGGGCTGCTTGGTGGAAGCGGTAGCGTGCCTTCGATGAATTTCACCGGCTTCCTGCCGAATGAAAACAATGCGAAGCCCGCAGGAGGTACGGCTGAGGCTGGCTCCGGTGCGAAGAAGGAAGAGAAGAAAGAGGAAGAGAAGCCTGCTGAGCCAGAGAAGAGTCTGGATGAGCTGTTAGAAGAGCTCGATTCTTTGGTAGGCCTTGATACCGTAAAGACCGATATCCATAGCATGCTCAACTTTATTAAGGTAGCAAAACTGCGCGAAGAGCGCGGTATGAAGAATCCGAAGATCTCGTATCATCTGGTCTTTACGGGCAACCCCGGTACCGGAAAGACAACGATCGCGCGCCTCGTGGCGAAGATTTACAAGCAGATGGGACTTTTGCCGCAGGGACAGCTGATCGAGGCTGACAGAAGTTCGCTGGTCGCGGGATTTGTCGGACAGACCGCTATCAAGACCAAGGAAGTCATCGATTCCGCAATGGGCGGCGTGCTCTTTATCGACGAGGCGTATGCGCTTGCCAGCGAGGAGACCGACGATGCCTACGGACGCGAAGCGATCGAGACCATTTTAAAAGCAATGGAAGATCACAGAGATCAGCTGGTCGTGATCGTGGCAGGCTACACGGAGCTGATGCAGGAATTCATCGACTCCAACCCGGGTCTTAAGTCCAGGTTTAACAAGTACATTTTCTTCCCGGACTATACCGGAGACGAGATGTATGCGATCTTTGAGCGTTTTTGCAAGACCAACGGCTACACGATCGAGGAGGAGGCAGGCAAGTTCCTTCACGATGAGCTGAATGGGATGTATGAAAGCCGCGGCGAGGACTTCGGCAATGCACGTACGGTGAGAAATATCTTCGAGAAGGCGATTTCCTTCCAGGCGAACCGGATCGCCGCGCTTACGGAGATCACGGATGAACACCTGGCGATGCTGATGCTGACGGATGTGGCAGAAGCTGTGAAGGCGGAGAAAGAAAAAGGGTGAGATGGCAGAGCAAGAACGAAGGCAGATGCGATTTTGCGTCTGCCTTCCTGTAATTAAGAGAGTGTCAAAGCTCTGTCCTGCATGAGCAAATGAAGTCCTTCTTTCATCTCCCTCGGAAGCAAAGATGTGTCACAAAGCGCATGCATTTTCGGAAGCTTTTTGAGTAGAAATTGGATCATCTTTTCAGCAGAGTCTTTACCGATGCCTGCATTTTCTGCAAAGACAAGAAAGTCTTTCTTTCGAAGGTGGGCTTTCTTACCATTGAGTGTCAGGGCTGTCTGTTCCTTATCCTGCGGCAACACAAGGTTGACAGGCAGCAGATCGTATGCAGGGGAAAGTACATATTCATGCGAGCCTGTCTCCGTTTCTATCAGGGAGAAGTTCTTCAGATGCATGTCTGAGTTGCCGGTAAGAAAGCAAAAAACAAGCCTCAAGAACAGCTCACTTTGGTCGAAATGCACCTGGGAGGAATACCTCGTAATTACCTTGGAACAACGCTCATAAGAGCCTTTGTATTTGTCTTGTGTGAGCCTTAAATCGAGTTGACAGAAGTCTTCCATGGCAAGTTTTTGTACAGAATCGCTCCTAATGATTCGGTCAACTCTTTTGGAAATATAGGCGAGAGAATCTCCGTTTTTCATCAGGGCATGAGGGACAGTCGCAATCCCACAGATATCTGCCATACACATCACAAGGTGTTCTGATTCTGGCAAATGAGGATACTCTTCCACCTGAGGTTTTAGAATATAGCCAGTAGGGTAGTTGACCAGGGTTAATCTGGGCTGTTTTGCGTCCGAAAACAGGTGCAGTGACATCTTCTTTTGAACGCCTGGTACGGTGAACCCTTGATTGACATTTTCACTGGCGATAAAAGCCAAATTTGCATCTGAAAGATCAATGTCTGGCAGGGTTTCCGTGCCAAAAAAGCGCTTAATACAGCTATGATGCCATCCGGTTTCCGACTCTTTTTTCAACGGCTTTCCGCAGCAAAGACAATTCATCGTGCCACCTCCTGAATCGACACATTCCCAATGCCATCTCTACATGCGACCAAAAGAAGACCGAAACGATCCCTTGGATCCAGTTTCCAGTTATGGCTGACAACATCAAGGAGCCATCCCTCTGGGATGAGGCCGTCAAAAAAGGAGAACAAGGTGGGAGATTGATAAGGAGTTTCAGTGACCGGTAAAGTGAGCGAAACGGCGGATGCTTGATCCCGCTTAAGATAGGCAGGGTCATACTGAAATCGATAACCATCCTCCGTCTCTTCTAAGATTCCGGAAAACTGATCATATACATAGACGTAAGCTTTTCGAAATTCAGCCATGGTTTTCGTCGTCCTTTCGTGTCATCTTGCCAGGCACCGCCTCCATGCCAAACATAGCAAGCGCAATATTTACTTTGTCCATTCGCACAGTTTCTTTTCCTTGCTCTAATTCACGCACGAAGCGCAGCCCAAGCCCGGATCGGATGGCAAATTCCTCCTGCGTAAGTCCGGCTGCGCGTCGTTTTGTTTTGATATATTCTGCGATCTGGTTCATGGAAATCTCCTTATAAAATTTGAAACTGAGACCATTATAAACCCGTTCGGGTATAAAATCAATGGAGAAATGTTGAAATCAACCCGATCGGGTATAAATGGCATTGAAATAATGATAATTATACCCGATCGGGGCGATTTCGCTTTTGCGAACTTGACAAATATACTCCCAAGGGAGTAGTGTTGAAATATGCAAATCATCGGATGCTATTTATGTAGAGAGGTACCGCCATGAATCGTAAGAAACTGATTTTGTGGATCTGTGTTGGCCTGGTGATCCTTGGTTATCTTGGTGTTCACATTTGGCTTGTGAAGGCGCAGTCCTCTGCGGATAAGAAGCTTGCTGCGTATGGGGAGACCTTTGGGTTCTCGTTGGGCGAAGCAAAGGCAGAGCTTGTGGACGCGGCGGAATTCCCGGCCTTTCAAGATCCACTGCATGCATATGTCATCAAAGTGACCGGGGAGACAAAGGAGACGATCTTTGATCTGGCGCTGATGTCAGAAGGTGTGAGCTGGGGCGCAAATCAGGCCGTAACATGGCTTCAGACAGAGCAGAAGAATGCAAATGAAAAACCGCTTTTTGAGATCACAGAGGATGGCGCATATCGCTCCAGAACGTTGACTGACAAGACAAATGGCTCTGCAAAACTATATGTGATCTTCGATGAGACAAATGACCTCTATTACTTTATCTGGGTGGGTTAGGAGTAGATATGAAAAAAGAATTGATTTTCGGCGCGGCTTACTATGAGGAGTATTTGCCATACGACCGTCTGGAGCAGGATATGCAGATGATGGTGGAGGCTGGATTTAACACGATCCGGATTGCAGAGTCGACGTGGAGCGTGGAGGAGCCAAGGCCCGGCGAGTATGATTTTTCCCATGTGGATCGCATGATCGAAGCGGCAGGGCGTTACGGATTAAATGTCATCATCGGGACACCGACCTATGCGGTGCCTTACTGGCTGGTGCAAATGGATCCGGACGTGATGGTGACAAATGCGGATGGCCAGGCCAAGTATGGTTCCCGCCAGAAGATGAATATCGTGAACCCGACGTATCGAAAGTATGCGGAAGGGGTCATTCGTGCACTGGTATCGCATACGGCTCCCCAGCCAAATGTCATCGGTTTTCAGATCGATAACGAGACGAAGCACTACGGAACGGCCGGGGAAAGCGTACAACAACTATTTCGTGCCTGGATGAAAGAGCGGTTTGGGACGGTAGAGCGGATGAATGATGCGCTGGGGCTTGCCTATTGGAGCAATTCGGTGGCATCATTTGAAGATCTGCCGGATCCGACCGGAACGATCAACGGCAGCTATGGTTGTGAGTTTGCCACATTTCAGCGGAAGCTGGCCGCGGATTTTCTGAAGTGGCAGGCTGATATTGTTAACGAATATAAGCGCGAGGATCAATTTATTACGCAGAATTTCGACTATGAGTGGAAGTCATTTGGCCCGAAAGGGCAGCAGGATGGTTATTCTTGGGGCGTGCAGCCAAACATTTGCCATTATGAGGCGTCGAAGGCTGTGACGTTGATGGGTACAGACATTTATTGCTTTGACCAGGATCTGCTGACCGGGCGCGAAATTGCCTTTGGCGGGGATATGATGCGTGCGATGCGAGACGATAATTATCTCGTACTGGAAAGCCAGGCGCAGGCATTTGCAGAATGGCTGCCTTATCCGGGTCAGTTAAGGTTGATGGCGATGAGTCATCTGGCTTCCGGTGCCTGTGGTGTGATGTACTGGAATTGGCACTCGATCCACAATGCGAAGGAAAGCTACTGGAAGGGGCTTTTAAGCCATGATTTTGCGCCAAATCCAACGTATGAAGAGGCGTGCGTGATCGGGCAGGAGATGAAGAGGCTGAGCCCGATCTTATCCGGGATGCGAAAGGAAAATAAGATTGCACTGGTGGTTAGCACGGAAGCTGTGAATGCGATGAAATGGTTCCCACTCCACAAAGATGTCTCGTACAACGATGTGGTGCACTGGATTTACGATGCGCTCTATGAACTGAATCTGGAGTGTGATGTGATCTTTGAGCAGGAGAAGGACTGGAGCCAGTATCAGATGCTCGTCTTCCCGAACCTCTACTGTGTGCGGGAGGATACCGCGGCGCGGGTAGACGCCTTTGTGAAAGCCGGCGGTACTGTATTTAGCACGTTTAAGAGCTTCTTTACGGATGAACACGTAAAGATCTATCATGACAAACAGCCACACGGGCTGACGCAGTGCTTCGGGATGACCTACAATCAATTTACGAGACCGGTGCATGTGACGGTGGACGGCGTGGAGGCTTCGTACTGGATGGAGCTTTTGAATCCAGAGGGTGCAGAGACGGTGGCTCACTACAAACACAAGTATTGGGGAAAGTATGCGGCGGTGACAAGAAACACTTACGGCAAAGGTCATGCCTGGTATCTGGGCACGATGCTTCCGCCTGAGAAATGTAAGGAGTACTTAAAGCGCGCGGCGATGGACGCGGGCATTGCAGTGCCGGACGTGCAGTTCCCGGTGATCGTGAGACATGGCTTGCTGTCTGACGGATCGCGGGTACACTTTGTGCTCAATTATTCGAGCGATTTGCGGGAAATCGTGTGTGAATGGAAGGGAACGGAACTTCTCACCGGGACGACGGTAGAGAAAGGCGCGAAGATGGAAGTTCCAGACTGGGGCGTGCTGATGATCAAGGAATAACAAGTTGGCTGGCTCATCTTTGAGCCAGCCAGTTGTCATTTTCTGAGATTTCTTCTTGCATCGCCGCCATGCCGGGAGCGCCTTTTGTATTGCGTTTTTCGACACAGGTTTTTAAAGAAATGGCTTCGTAAATGTCCTCGTCAAAGGCGGGGCAGATGTCTTGATAGTCCGCAACCGGCAGGTCGTCCAGCGCGCAGTTTTTCTCGAGACAGCGAAGCACCAGCTCGCCGATGTAGCCGTGTGCATCGCGGAAGGGGATGCCTTTTTTTACGAGATAGTCCGCAGCATCCGTTGCGTTTGTGAAACCTTGCTTGGCGCTCTTGGCCATGACCTCCCGGTTCACTTTCATTGTGCGGAGCATTTCCGTAAAAAGAGGGATGCAAGAGGAGACCGTATCAATGGCGTCAAAAGCCATCTCTTTGTCTTCTTGCATATCTTTGTTATAAGCGAGCGGCAGGCCTTTCATTGTGGTCAGTAGTGAGATCAGAGCGCAATAAACCCGCCCGGTTTTGCCACGGATGAGTTCTGCGATGTCAGGGTTCTTTTTCTGTGGCATGATTGAAGAACCGGTCGAGTAGGCGTCGTCCATCTCCACGAACCGATATTCATTCGTGTTCCAGACGATGATTTCTTCGCAGAAACGCGAAAGATGCATCATGATCATCGAAAGATCGCTTAAGAATTCGATGAGATAGTCGCGGTCGGAGACAGCGTCCATGCTGTTGCGGGCCGGAGCGCGAAATGCAAGAGAACGAGCGACATACGCGCGGTCCAGGGGATAGGTGGTACCTGCGAGAGCGCCTGCGCCGAGCGGACAGTAGTTCATGCGTTCGCGGGTGTCAGCGAGCCGGTCTGCGTCACGCCGGAACATCTCAAAATACGCGCCAAGATGGTGTGCAAATGTGACCGGCTGGGCCTTCTGAAGATGCGTAAAGCCAGGCATCCAGGTGTCGAGATGTTCTTTCATCAGGTCATTGATGACCGTCAGAAGCTTGGTCAGCTCCTCGTCAATATCGTCGATCCGGGCGCGCACATAAAGCTTCATATCGAGGGCAACCTGGTCGTTGCGGCTGCGGCCGGTATGCAGTTTCTTGCCCGCTTCTCCGATCCGAGAGGTTAATTCTGCCTCGATGAAGGAATGGATATCCTCCGCCGTGGGATCGATCGCAAGGGTGCCGTCTGCGATGTCGGCATGGATCGCGACCAAACCGTCGATGATCTGCGCTGCTTCCTCCTCTGTCAGAATTCCCTGTTTTTTCAGCATCTCCGCATGTGCCAGACTTCCGAGAATATCCTCGTTCCACAGGCGTTGATCAAAGGAAATCGAGGCGTTGAACTGGTGCACCAGCGCATCTTCTTCTTTTGTAAAACGTCCACCCCAAAGCTTCATGTTCTTCTCCAATCCGGAAACATTTCCTCATAAATATGCAAAAATCTGTGTATTTTTACATTCTACACAGCTTCCCTGAAATAATCAAGGGAATTCTTGCGAAGCGAGGAAAAACATGGTACGATTCCTTAGAGGAAAATGGGTGATAAAAGAAAACCTGAGAGGAGAATCCTAAGATGGAAAGAGAACCCAGTTTATCATTAATTGCCTATCGTTATGAATCAACAGGACCTAGCGGACTGGATTATTACAAGGGTCGTGACCTGTTTTTATCCTGCTTTAGCTCTGTGACGCCAGGATTTTCGGCAAAGATTGAAATTGCAGGAAAGCGGTTTGCGAGTGAGTTTGATCTCTGCACGACACTGTTTCCAGGTTTGGCGCGCATCATCTACGAGCCTTATTTGCCGGAAAATCGGGAAGCCGCAAGGATTGTGCTGATGGAGAATGGTGAGTGCAAGATTGTGACACCCACCGAGACCTGCTATGTGAAGCAGACTGTTGCCGGGTTTGCGTTCTATTTGGAGGAAGAAGGATGCTCAGAGCCGATCGCAGAGATAACGCAGATTGTTACCTGCGACTGGATCCCGGAGAAGTATTTTGACATTGTAGAGCCGGCTTACGAGGCAAAGATCTACGGGACGAGAAGTTTGCTCTTGGTGATGGGGATTTTGTCGTACCCAGCACTGCGTTTTGTCTGAGTGAGTAGCCCGCCGGGCTCATTTTGCAAGCGATTCTTGCACACCGCAGGAAAAAATGATATGATCAATCTATCTATGGGCAATCCATGTGCTAAAAGCAAGAAGAATCTAAATGGAGGGTGCTATGAGATCAAGAATATGTCCGATTTGCGATCAGAAGATCAAGGGTAATTATTGCAAGATTTGCCATCGTTTTGTCACACCGGTCACGTACGAGTCTGATTTTATGCTCAACGAAAGCCGCGACGGCAACGATTATTTTGAGACACAGCTGCAGCGGGAAAAGATCATTCGTCAGACCGGTTCTACGGATTTAAATGACGGACACAAGGATCATCCGCAGGTGAATCAGCCGAAGGACCGCCGGATTGAGAACATGAACGGCAGGCAGATGCGTACGACACAGATGCCTTCGACGTATTCACAGCGCGGCACGCAGCCTCAGCAAAACCGCAATTACAATCCGAGTTACGACAGCAGGCGAACCGTGGATCACAATTCCGAAGGCAGGCAGCAAAAGCAGAGCGGTGGCGCATTCATTTTCGTGATTGTGTTTATCATCATTCTGGTCGTGGAATTTGTCATGTCCATTGTATCATCGTTCTAAAGATTCAAGATATTAAGGATTCAGGGGAGAGGAATCAGATATGAAGTACAATTTTAATGAAATCGAGAGAAAGTGGCAGAAGGCCTGGGAAGATGCAGGCATTTTCCACGCGCAGGATCACAGTGACAAGAAGAAGTTTTACGGCTTGGTAGAATTCCCGTATCCGAGCGGCGCGGGCATGCATGTCGGCCACATCAAGGCTTATTCCAGCGTCGAGGTGGTCTCGAGAAAGCGCCGGATGGAGGGCTATAACGTGCTCTTCCCGATCGGATTTGACGCGTTTGGTCTGCCGACCGAGAACTACGCGATCAAGACCGGCAAGCATCCGAGAGAGATCACCGATGTCAACATCGCGAAGTTCACCGATCAGTTAAAGAGAGTCGGCTTCTCGTTTGACTGGGACCGCGTGGTGGATACGACGGACCACGATTACTACAAGTGGACGCAGTGGATTTTCCTGAAAATGTATGAGCACGGCCTTGTCTTCCGTGATCGTACGCTCGTCAACTATTGCCCGTCCTGTAAGGTAGTTCTTTCCAACGAAGACTCCCAGGGCGGCAAGTGCGATATCTGCCACAGTGATGTCGTGCAGAAGTCCAAGGACGTTTGGTATCTGCGCATTACCGCGTATGCGGACAAGCTTCTGGAAGGCCTTGCGAAGGTCGATTATCCCGCGAACGTCAAGCAGCAGCAGGTCAACTGGATCGGTAAGTCCACAGGTGCTTTCGTGAACTTCACGATTGACGGTGTAGATGAGAAGCTTGAGATCTATACCACAAGACCAGATACACTTTTTGGTGTTACGTTTATGGTTATGGCGCCGGAGCATCCGCTCATTGACAAGTATGCCGACCGCATCACGAACATGGACGCGGTGGAAGCTTACCGCGCAGAGTGCGCTAAGAAGACCGAGTTTGAGCGGACGCAGCTGATCAAGGACAAGACCGGTGTGAAGCTTGCAGGCCTCGAAGCGATCAACCCGTTGAATGGCAAGAAGATCCCGATCTTTATCGCAGACTATGTCATGATGGGCTATGGTACCGGCGCGATCATGGCGGTGCCGGCACACGACCAGAGAGACTATGATTTCGCAAAGGAATTTGGCATTGATATCATCGAAGTCATCAAGGGCGGAGACATTTCCAAAGAAGCCTATACCGGTGACGGTGAGATGGTCAATTCCGGTTTCTTAAATGGATACAACAACAAGAAGGATTCGATTGCGCGTGCGATCGAGGAGCTTGAGAAGATGGGCCTTGGCAAGGCCGGCGTGCAGTACAAGATGAAGGATTGGGCATTCAACCGCCAGAGATATTGGGGCGAGCCGATTCCGATCATTCACTGCCCGCACTGCGGAACCGTTCCGGTGCCTTACGAGGAGCTTCCGCTGCTCCTGCCGGATGTGAAGAACTTCGAGCCCGGCGAGGACGGTGAGAGCCCGCTTGCCAAGATTCCGTCCTTCGTCAACTGCACCTGCCCGAAGTGCGGCGGCGCAGCAAAGCGTGAGACGGATACGATGCCGCAGTGGGCAGGTTCTTCCTGGTACTTCCTGCGCTACGTCGATCCGAAAAATCCGAACGAGTTCGCTTCCCGCGAGAAGTTAGATTACTGGATGCCGGTTGACTGGTATAACGGTGGTATGGAGCATGTCACCAGACACGTGATTTATTCCCGGTTCTGGCATCATTTCCTCTATGATCTTGGTCTGATTGGCTGCGATGAGCCATACGCAAAGAGAACCATCCAGGGCCTGATCCTCGGTGAGGACGGCGAAAAGATGAGCAAATCCCGCGGCAACGTGGTGGATCCGCTCACGATCGTGCAGGATTTCGGTGCAGATACCCTGCGTACCTACATCATGTTCATGGGTGATTATGCGGCAGCTTGCCCTTGGAACGATTCGTCCGTGAAGGGCTGCAAGCGTTTCTTAGACCGTGTGGCAGGCATGGTAGATCTGGTAAGTGATGACCCTGCGACCGAGAAGCTTGAGAGTGCACTGCATAAGACCATCAAGAAGGTATCCGAGGACATCGAGGAGACCAAGTTTAACACTGCAATTGCAGCGATGATGGGCTTTATCAACGAAGTCTATGCACTTGGCAAGATCAGCAAGGTGCAGCTGCAACAGTTCGTGCAAATCCTCTGCCCGTTCGCACCGCATCTTTGCGAGGAGATCTGGGAGGTCACCGGCGGAGAAGGATTCTGCTCTACCTCCGCTTGGCCGCAGTATGACGAAGCAAAGACCATTGATGCGACCATCGAGATTGGTGTCCAGATCAACGGTAAGGTCAGAAGCGCGGTGAACATCCCTGCGGAGGCGACCAAGGAAGAAGCAATCGCTGCTGCGAAGGCGGATGTGAAGGTGGCCGCGATCTTAGAAGGCAAGACGATCGTCAAAGAGATCTATGTGCCGAAGAGAATTGTAAATATCGTGATTAAGTGAGCCTGATGAGAAAACATAGCAGGATTCGTGCTCGCACGAAAATCCTGCTATGTTTTCTCATCCACTGGCGAGCAACGCGAGCCGGACGGACGTGCGAAGCACGGACGGCGGCTTGGAAAAATCGACTAATGCAAGCCACTGGCGAGCAACGCGAGCCGGACGGACGTGCGAAGCACGGACGGCGGCTTGGAAAAATCGACTAATGCAAGCCACTGGCGAGCA
>JAFVAL010000030.1 GCA_017480565.1 Lachnospiraceae bacterium
CGCTGCAAAAGCACTGGAAGGGACTTGCTGAAGTATCAAAACGATAGCCAAAAAGAGGCTGATAATACGATACCATCCTTGACGATTCATGATAAAACTCCTTTGTTTTAAGCCGATCCAATCTCTTCACGAGCAAAGAGAGTTATTTACATGACTATCTTAGCACATCTCATTGAAAATGTATAGCAAATCCCCAAAACAGATATTGTTATTTTCACATAAAAATTACCCCGCCTGATGGCGGGGTAATTCACTATAAATTCTCAATGTCTAAAATGTCTCATTCCAGTAAACACCATCGCGATTCCGTACTCGTTGCACTTCTTGATCGAGTCCTCGTCACGAATCGAACCACCCGGCTGGATGATCGCGGTGATCCCATTCTTGTGCGCGACTTCCACGCAGTCATCGAACGGGAAGAACGCATCGGAAGCAAGCACTGCGCCTTTGGTCGCATCCTCTCCAATCAGCTCTTTCGCATGCTCCATGCACTGCTCGGTCGCCCAGATGCGGTTGACCTGGCCAGGCCCGATGCCTACGCTCTGCTTGTTCTTCGCAAGTGCGATACCATTGGACTTGACGTACTTGACCATCTTCCATGCAAAGAGCAGATCTTCCATCTCCTCCTCGGAAGGTGCGCGGTCGGTTACAACTTTGATTTCATTTTCATCATCGGGTAGAAGCTTCGCATCGATGCCCTGCACGATCACGCCGCCGTTGACTTTCTTGATATCCAGTGCGGTTTCAGGCTGCTTGACAGAGATGTCGGCAAGCTCCAACAGACGAATGTTTTTCTTGCGGGTTAAAATCTCAAGCGCTTCTGCATCGTAAGAAGGAGCAACGACAACCTCAAGGAAGATCTGGCTCATTTCCTCGGCGATCTCTTTGGTCACCGGGCGATTTAAAACAACAATGCCACCGAAAATGGATACCTTATCCGCCGCATACGCCTTGCTCCACGCCTCGTAAAGGGTAGGTGCACTACCCACACCGCAGGGATTTCCATGCTTACAAGCCACAACGGTCGGCTCCTCGTACTCCTTTAAGAGCTCCAGCGCACCGTTGGTATCATTGATATTGTTAAAGGAGAGCTCCTTGCCATGCAGCTGCTTCGCCTCGGCTAAAGATCCCGGTCTTCTTCCGATCTCGCGGTAGAACGCGGCCTTCTGGTGCGGGTTCTCACCGTAGCGCATATCCTGCACCTTCTCATAAGTCAGAGTCAAAGTCTCCGGCAGATCGTAATCATTTCTCTCACGGCGCAGATAATCTGCGATCATCGTATCGTAATTGCTGGTATGCTGGAAGACCTTCTGCATCAGATAGAACTTGGTCTCCACGGACACACTGCCGTTTTCACGAAGCTCTTTTAACACCTGCGGATAGTCCGCCGGGTCTACCACGACCGCGACGTCCTGATAGTTCTTTGCAGCCGCACGCAGCATGGTCGGTCCACCGATATCGATATTCTCGACCGCATCCTCGCGGGTCACACCTTCTTTTAAAATGGTTGCCTTAAATGGATACAGATTGACAAAGACAAAATCGATCGTCTCGATGCCAAGATCGGAAAGCTGCTTCATGTGATCCGGGTTGCTTCTCATCGCAAGCAGGCCTGCATGCACAATCGGATGCAGGGTCTTGACGCGTCCGTCCAAACACTCCGGGAAGCCTGTCAGCTCCGAAATCTCCATCGCAGGAACCCCCTCCTGCGTCAGTTTTTTATAAGTACCACCGGTCGAGATGATCTCAACCCCTAAGCTCACCAGTTCCTTTGCAAGTTCTACAATTCCGGTTTTATCCGACACGCTGACCAAAGCTCTCATAGATTTTCATACCCCTTTGCAAATGTTTTTCATGATTCCAAGCTATCTCTCAAGCTCAGCTTTACTATATCGAAAGAGGAAAACGCCCGCAAGGCTTCATTGATTAAAAATACTAAACTCATTTATCAGACTTGTCTGTAGATCCCTTCGGTGGTATCATTTCCACAAAGAACTTTGTTTGGTGCAAATGTAGTCGCACCGGAAAGAGGATTTCCTATGGAGAAAGAAAAGAAAGAAAGGTTTCGCCCGTTCGAGCTGGTCATCGGCCTTCTGATGACCTTGTTTGTGATTGGCCTCGTCGCCACACTTGTCATCCAATTTCGGCCATTTTATTACTGGATGGTCGATCTGCTGCACATTCCGGAAAGCTCCGGCTATCCACGCGATGAAGTGATTCTCAACTTCAATAGCATGATGAATTTTCTCATTCCCTTTACCGGAGGCACACTCAAGTTTGCGACCTTGCCAGCCTCCGAAGCAGGCATCCAGCATTTCGTTGAATGCAAGCGGATCTTCAACCTCTTTGCCGCCATGATCCCGGTCTGCGGCATCCCCGCTCTCTTGCTCGCCCGCCGCGAACGAAAAGCCGGACGCAGACACTATCGTCTGACCTCCGGCCTCATGATGATAATAATTCCGGTCATTCTAGGCCTGGGATGCGCGATCGACTTTGACGCCGCATTCGTGATCTTCCACAAGATCTTTTTCAGAAATGACTTCTGGATCTTCGACTACCGCACCGATCCGATCATACTGATGCTTCCGGAAAATGTCTTTCTGATCTATGGGATGATCATGGTGGTGATTGTGCTTGCGGTCGCCATTTGGATGATATGTAGTGGAAAAAAACATCAATGTGACTCTGCAAGTGCAAATTAGGCTCTACAGAGTAAAAAGCAAGTCTTGCTACCAACCAGTTTTTGACTCTGCATGCACCAAATCAGCCCCATAGAGTAAAAAGCAAGTCTTGCTACCAACCAGTTTTTGACTCTGCATGCACCAAATCAGCCCCATAGAGTAAAAAGCAAGTCTCGCTACCAACCAGTTTTTGACTCTGCATGCACCAAATCAGCCCCATAGAGTAAAAAGCAAGTCTCGCTACCAGCCATATACTAAAAATAGACATCCGCATTTTCGTCTGCGGATGTCTATTTTTTACTGATCTATGCTTCTTTTTATAACTCGCACGTCCCAACCGTTCTTGGGAACGGCAGCACGTCTCTGATATTCCCCATGCCGGTCAGATACATGATGCATCTCTCGAATCCAAGTCCGAATCCTGCATGTCTCGCCGTTCCGTACTTTCTCAGATCCAGATAGAAGTCGTAATCTTCCTGCTTCAACCCCAGCTCGTTCATGCGGGTTAAGAGCTTCTCATAGTCGTCTTCTCTCTGGCTGCCGCCGATGATCTCGCCGATGCCGGGCACCAGGCAGTCCATCGCTGCAACGGTCTTTCCGTCTTCATTTAACTTCATATAGAAGGCCTTGATCTCCTTCGGATAGTCAGTGACGAAGACCGGACGCTTAAAGACCTGCTCGGTAAGATAACGCTCGTGCTCGGTCTGCAGATCGCAGCCCCAGAAGACCTTGTAATCGAACTTGTCGTTGTTTTCTTTCAAAATATCGATCGCTTCGGTGTAGGTCACATGGCCGAACTCGGAGTTCACCACGTGCTCCAGGCGCTCGATCAATCCCTTGTCCACGAAATTGTTAAAGAACGCCATCTCTTCCGGTGCATGCTCCATCACATAAGTGATGATGAACTTGATCATATCCTCCGCAACCTTCATATCGTCCTGAAGATCCGCAAATGCCATCTCTGGCTCGATCATCCAGAACTCTGCCGCGTGGCGGGTGGTGTTGGAATTCTCTGCTCGGAAGGTCGGTCCGAAGGTGTAAATGTTCTTAAATGCCATCGCATAGGTCTCACCGTTTAACTGGCCGCTCACGGTCAGGTTCGTGGACTTGCCGAAGAAATCCTTGCTGTTATCGACCTTGCCGTCCGCGGTGCGAGGCGGATTGTCGATATCCAGGGTTGTCACGCGGAACATCTCGCCTGCACCCTCGGCATCGCTGCCGGTGATGATCGGTGTGTGCACATAGACAAAATCTCTCTCCTGGAAGAACTTGTGAATCGCATAGGCAGCCAGGGATCTGACGCGGAACACTGCCTCAAAGGTGTTGGTTCTCGGTCTTAGATGCGAGATCGTTCTCAGATATTCAAAGCTGTGACGCTTCTTCTGCAGCGGATAATCCGGCGCGGAGACGCCTTCGATCGCAACACAAGTCGCCTGAATCTCAAACGGCTGCTTCGCCTGCGGGGTTGCCACAAGTGTACCGGTGACGATGACCGCAGCGCCGACATTTAACTTCGCAATCTCTGTAAAATTCGGCAGTGCATCGTGGAAAACCACCTGAATCGGTTCAAAAAAGGTACCATCGTTGACCACCATAAAGCCAAATGTCTTCGAATCGCGCACGCTTCTGACCCAGCCGCCAATCTTCACTTCCTGATCCAGATACTTCTCTGTCTCATGGAAAATCTCTCGAATGTTCACTAACTGTTCCATATACGAAACCTCCCTTATCTCACAATTACTCTAACACAGGCATATCCAGGCTCTCGTCCTGCTCGGTATAGTTCGGATTTGCATTCTCATACACCCAGGAACTTACCTTATCATAAAGCAGCTCTCTGGAGAAATTCTCTTCCGTACCGAAGTAGTTGAGCACCGCTTCATTGTCCATACCGTACTCGTTGCTAAACTTCTCATAGCCTGCTGCCAGTTCTTCTGCCGTGATCGCAAGGCCTTCCTTTTCCGCGATCAATGCAACGCCTGCATCCTCGGTAGAAAGTACCTTTGCATAAGACTCCGCTTCCTTCATGAAGTCTTCATTCGTCATCCCAAAGGTCTCGCTTAAGAACTTGTCAAAATCATCATACTCATACATCTCTGCGTAGGAATGATAATAATCGACAAACTCGTTGATGTAGCGCTCGATCTCCTCGGTATTCTCTTTCTTTGCGACAAATGTCTCCGTCACTGCATCCCAGGCCGCAGACATATTCGTGGTCTTATCGGAATCCGCATAATAGTCGATCATCTGCTGCTTGATCACATCATACAGCTCATCGACGCTCTTCGCCTCAAAATAGGTCTGTACATTTGCCACGAAATCATCGGTCAGTTCCGGGAGCTTCTCCTCGCCCAGGATCTTCTTAATCGTGATCTCAAATGTGACGTTCTCGCCGGACAGATCCGGATTGTTCTGATAAGGATCCGGGAACACCACGTCAAATGCATACTGATCTCCGACCTGATGGCCGATCAGGTTCTCCTCAAAACCAGGGATGAAGCCGCCGTTACCGACATTCTCCATCGTATAATCTGTCGCGGTTCCGCCGTCAAACTTCTCACCGTTGTGAGAGCCCGAAAAATCAAAGACGATGTTGTCGCCTTCCTGCACGACATTGTGATCCGCCTCACCGGCTTCCGCGTACAGGCCGAGCAGATACTGTACTTCTTGCTCAACCATCTCGGCCGTGACTTCGGTCTTCACAGCATTATAAGAAATGCCCTTGTACTGGCCAATCGAAACAAATTCATTCTCTGCCACGGCTTCTACATTGCCGGGCGCGATGGCCTGACTCTCACTTCCGGCATCGCCTCCGTCTTCCTTCTGAGAAGAGCAACCGGTAACGAGTACCGCCATAACCATCAACATCAGCAATAACATGCTAAATTTCTTCATACACTCATTAAACTCCGTTCATACATGAAATTCCTTGGATTTCGGCGTATCAGTGGTAAAACTCGCCGAATACCTGACTAGAATATCACAACTTGTGGGGAAATGAAACTGTTTCACAAAATTTTCATGCAGAAATCTTCAATCTTCAGGGATTCATAATAATTATGATAAATAATATTAGTAAGAATTTTGCCCTTCCCTATTGACATGTCTCCTTAATGAGGTATAATCAAGCTTGCATGTTTAGTTTTGCTAAACTTTTTGTTTAACATAGTTTTCTGACACCAATACTGAACAAAAAGTTTAACATTACATCGTTTTTATCAATCTATTATTCAGAAGGCAGGAGACGTTATGGATATCGGCAATAAGATTCGCGAACTGCGCATGCAGATTGGTCTGACGCAGGAAGAGCTGGCCGACCGTTCCGAGCTGTCGAAGGGATTCATTTCCCAGGTCGAGAGAAACCTCACCTCCCCGTCCATCGCGACGCTTACGGACATTTTGCAGGTGCTGGGAACCGATCTGGAGGGATTCTTCCGCAACACATCCGAGCGGCAGGTCGTCTTTACCAAAGAAGATTATTTTGAGAAAATCGAAGAAGAGCTGGGCAGCACGATCGAATGGATCGTCCCGAACGCCCAGAAAAATGAGATGGAGCCGATTCTGGTGACGCTCACTGGGGAAGGCAAGACCTACTCCTACCCGCCGCACGAAGGCGAAGAATTCGGTTATGTTCTCTCGGGAACCATCCGAATTGTCTGCGGCAAACATTCTTACAAAGCCCGCAAGGGAGAGAGCTTTTACCTGGCACCGTCTGAGGAACATTACATCGAGTCGGCGTCCAAAACCGGGGCGAAGTTCCTCTGGGTCTGCACACCGCCTTCATTCTAAATTGAAAAGATAAGGGAGATCTGCTATGCCGAACAAGCTGCTTGATTTAATCGACATTTCCAAATCTTACGACGGACAGACAGTCCTGGATGAGATGAATTTATACATCCGCGACAACGAGTTTTTGACACTGCTCGGCCCTTCCGGCTGCGGCAAGACCACCACACTTCGCATCATCGGTGGATTTGAGACGCCAGATACCGGCAAGGTCATTTTCCAGGGCAAGGATATCACGAACCTGCCGCCCAACCAGCGCGATTTAAACACGGTGTTTCAGAAGTATGCACTCTTTACGCACATGAGTGTCGAGGAGAACATCGCGTTTGGCCTTCGCATCAAGAAAAAGTCCAAGCAATACATCAAAGATAAGATCGATTACGCGCTTAAACTGGTCAACTTGGACGGCTACGGCAAGCGTGATGTCGAGTCCCTCTCCGGCGGTCAGCAGCAGCGGATCGCGATCGCAAGAGCCATCGTCAACGAGCCGAAGCTTTTGCTCCTCGATGAGCCACTTGGCGCGCTGGATTTAAAGCTTCGCCAGGACATGCAGTATGAGCTGATCCGCTTAAAAAATGAGCTTGGCATCACGTTCATTTACGTCACACATGACCAGGAAGAAGCTCTGACGATGTCCGATACGATCGTCGTCATGAACCAGGGCTACATTCAGCAGATCGGAACGCCGGAAGACATTTACAACGAACCGCAAAACGCGTTCGTCGCAGACTTCATCGGCGAGAGCAACATCCTGGATGCGACCATGATCGAAGATAAACTCGTGGAGATCCTCGGAGTTCGCTTCCCTTGCGTCGATACCGGATTTGGCACCAATCAACCGGTGGACGTGGTCATTCGGCCGGAGGACGTTGAGCTTGGCAAGCCGGAAGACGGCCGCCTGAGAGGCCGCGTCACTTCCTTGATCTTTAAGGGCGTGCACTACGAGATGGATGTCATGGCAAATGGATACGAATGGCTGGTGCATTCCACCCGCATGTTCCCGGTCGGCGAAGAAGTCGGTATCAATGTCGATCCGTTCAACATCCAGATCATGAACAAGCCGGAATCGGAGGATGAGGAGGCACAGAGCACGGATGAAGAATAAGAAACGACACTCCCTCGGGCAGCTGTTGCTTGCCGGGCCGTACACGGTCTGGATGGTCGGATTCATCGTCATCCCGCTTTTCCTGATTGTCTATTACGGTCTGACCAACAAGAGCGGTGCTTTTACCTGGGAAAACATTACAGCCATCACCTCCGCGGTGAACATGAAAGCCCTCTGGCTTTCCGTGGAACTCTCCGTGATCTGTACGGTGGTTTGCCTGGTGCTCTCCTACCCGCTCGCCATGATTTTAGCCAATTCCAAGATGAAGAATTCCAGCCTCACGGCCTTCCTCTTCATCTTGCCGATGTGGATGAACGCACTCTTACGTACGCTCGCCTGGCTGACTCTTCTTGAAAACAACGGTGTCATCAACACCATTTTAACCAAGATCGGCCTCCCGACGATCCACATCATCAATACACCAACCGCCATCGTCTTTGGCATGGTTTACAACTACATTCCGTTCATGATCCTGCCGATCTACAACGTCCTGGTCAAGCTTGATAAAAATGTCATCAATGCCGCCAGAGACTTAGGTGCAAATGCCGTGCAGACCTTCCTGCGCGTCATCCTGCCCCTCTCGATCCCAGGCATCATCAGCGGTATCACCATGGTGTTTGTTCCGAGTCTGACGACCTTCGCGATCTCCGACATCTTAGGCGGCAGCAAGATCCTCCTGCTTGGCAACATCATTGAACAGAAGTTTAAAACCGCCAACAACTGGCATGCCGGCTCCGGACTCTCCCTCGTTCTGATGGTCTTTATCATCGTGACGATGGTGATCTCGAGCCACTATGAGAAAGACGGGGAGAGTGCAAACGTATGGTAAAGCTTGGTAAGTTTTTTAAGGGTTTGTACGTCGTGCTCATGGGCATTTTCCTGTACGCACCGATCTTCACCCTGATTGTGTTCTCCTTCAATGCCGGTAAATCCCGTGCCAAATGGGACGGTTTTTCCCTCAAATGGTACGCAGCGCTCTTCCAGAATCAGACGATTTTGCAGGCGCTCTATAACACCATCATCATCGCACTGGTCTCCTCCCTGATCGCCACCCTGATCGGAACGATGGCTTCCATCGCGATGAACCGCATGAAAAAGCTGCCCCGCCAGGTGATGATGGGCATCACCAATATCCCGATGTTAAATGCAGATATCGTCACCGGTATCTCGCTGATGCTGCTATTTATCATGATGGATTTCGCGCTTGGCTTTACGAGCGTCCTCCTCGCGCACATCACGTTTAACATTCCTTATGTGATCTTAAGTGTCATGCCGAAGCTAAAACAGACCGACCGCCATGTCTTTGAGGCGGCGCAGGATCTCGGTGCCACACCGATCTCCGCGTTCTTTAAGGTTGTGCTCCCGGACATTTTCCCGGGCATCCTCTCCGGCTTTCTGCTGGCCTTTACGATGTCTCTTGACGACTTCGTGATCACACACTTTACCAAAGGTGCCGGTGTGGATACCATTTCCACAAAGGTATATACTGAGCTGCGTAAAGGCATTAAGCCGGAAATGTACGCGCTCTCGACGCTCATGTTTGTCACAGTTCTGATTCTGCTGGTGTTCATCAACCGTAGACGAGACAGGCAAAATGAAGCTCAAAAAATCTGATTGATTAGGGGGAAGAAAGAAATGAGAAAAGTAAGAAGAGTCCTCGCAGTTCTGTTGATTCTGGCACTGGCAGCCACCTGCTTTAGCGCGTGCGGCAAGAAGAGCTCCGGGGATGACCAGGTGGTCTACGTGTATAACTGGGGCGAGTACATCGATCCAGATGCCTTAGATATGTTTGAAGAAGAGACCGGCATCCGCGTCATCTACGACGAGTATGAAACCAACGAGATCATGTTCCCGAAGGTACAGGCCGGCGCCGTTGCCTACGATGTGATTTGCCCTTCCGATTATATGATTGCGAAAATGATCGAAGAAGATCTTCTGCAGCCGATTAATTTCGATAACATTCCGAATGTGGAAAATATCGGAAGCATTTACAAAGAGATGTCAGAGGAATTTGACCCGGGCAACAAGTTCTCCGTCCCTTACTGCTGGGGCACCGTCGGTATTCTCTACAACAAGACCATGGTAGACGGTGAAATTACCAGCTGGTCCGCGATCTTTGATGAGAAATATGCAGACAATATCCTGATGATCGACTCCGTGCGTGACGCAATGGGCGTAGCACTTAAGTACCTTGGCTACTCCTTAAACTCCACCCACGAAGGCGAGCTTGAGGAAGCAAAGAATCTGCTGATCGAGCAGTATCCGCTGGTGCAGGCTTATGTCGTCGACCAGGTCCGTGACAAGATGATCAACAACGAAGCTGCGCTTGGCGTTATCTACTCCGGCGAAGCAATCTACACCGCACGTGAGAACGAAGATCTGGTCTATGTCGTTCCGGATGAAGGCTCCAACGTCTGGATCGATTCCTGGGTCATTCCGAAAAATGCACCGAATGTGGAAAATGCAGAGAAGTTCATCGACTTTATGTGTCGTCCTGAGATCGCACTGTTGAACTTCGATTACATTACCTACTCCACCCCGAACGTGGCTGCGCAGGAACTCATCGAAGACGAGGACATCCGCACCAGCAAAACCGCGTTCCCGGATGATGAAATTCTGCACCGCTGCGAAGCATTCGTTTATCTCGGCGAAGAGATGGATGAAATCTACAACGCAAAGTGGGAAGAAGTAAAGAGCGGCCAGTAAATGTAAGCTTAGATCCCTCACGAAGATCACAACTGATCCCGTGAGGGATTTTTTTGCACTTTTTTATTCATTTTGCATGAAAAAAGATGTGAAATCGGATATGAAAAAATTTGAAAATATGTTGAAAAATATGTTGACAGACGACATATGTCGTGATACGATACAGTCGTAAGACGATATATCGATACAAGACATATCGGGAGGTGATATACAGATGAAGAAAAGTGAACCGATGTCTGAAAGTTATTATTATATTCTGCTCTGCCTCGCCAAAGGGGCAACGCACGGCTACGGCATCATGCAGATGACAAAACAGCTCTCGGGCGGCGACGTCGTCATCGGATCCGGCACGATGTACGGAGCCACGAGCAATATGATGAAAAAGGGCTGGATTGAGGAAGTCATGGGCGAAGGCGAAGGCCTGGAACGCCGCAGAATGTATCAATTGACAAAAGAAGGCCGCGCTGCTCTTTTAGAAGAGATTGCAAGGCTTAAGAGAATGCTTGAGAATGCAGAGGAGATTTGAGATGGCAGGCAAATATAAAACCTCATTTCGGGCGTATTCCGCCTGGAATTATGAGAAAGAAGTGGAGGATCTAAACCGTGCCTCCGAAGAAGGCTGGCAGCTGGTGAAGGGAGGCTGTTTTCACAGCCGTTTCGTGAACAATCCGAACATTCGCTACCGCTATCAGCTGGATTTCGGGCGCATTGAAGATATGGGCCGCTACATCGAGATGCACCGCGAACAAGGCTGGGAGTACATCAACTCCACCTTCAACGGCTGGCACTACCTGCGCAAAATCTACGACCCTTCTCTCCCGGAAGAAGAATACGAGATCTTTACCGATCGCCAGTCGTTAAATGAGATGAATCATCGTTGGGCAAATATCGCTCTTGGCATCGGCATTGTGCTTGCGATCCTCGCAGTCATTTCCGGGATCCAGATGATTCGCATGCCGCAGTTGCCCACCTTGGTTCGACTGCTCACCATGGCAATCGAAGCAGTCGTTTTGCTTCGCGGTGTCGCGATCATGCGAAACCCCGAAGCCAGCCGCAGCAGCCGCAGTGACAGTCTGCTTCTGACCCTGTTCCTTGTTGTCGTAATTCTGGGTGCATCCAGTATGATCTGGCTCTCCTATCATCGCCCACACACGACGACTGCGCAGTATGCATCCTCCATCGACGAGCCGATTGTGGACAACCGTTGGAACGACATCAACATCGCATATGCGGACAACTATTACCTGGATTTAAAGATCAAATCCGATGAGCCACTCACATTTGCCGTCGTAAATGAGGCAGATGAGATCGTCTATACCGTAACGGAAACAGATTTTTCTGAGGAGAATATCCTCCTCAAACTTCCCAGAGGACATTATCAATTTTCCATGAGCTGCACCTCGGGATTTGAGATTGAAATCGAAATGGAATAACATTTTTAAAAGAGGGACTGACTTTCATCAATCCCTCTTCGCTTTTAACGATAGCCCATCTCCTTTTCGTAGGAAACGATGGTCTTTAAGTTTTCAATCTGATAGGCATTCAGCATGTTGTCATTGAAATTGTCTGGATCAATCGTCGGCAGATACCAATCAAACTGGCTGAAATACTCCGTCAGTGCTGGATCCTGGAACTTTCTACCCTTGCGCGCGTAGACACCATTTCTGACTTTGCGGCACATGTCTGCATCGCATCCATACAGATCCGTCGGCCGGATAAAACCATTCTCGCACGCCAGAATCAGATCCAGAATCCTCTGGTCAGTCTCTGAAAGTGCAGGCTCTGTTGTGGTCTCTTCGGTCGTGGTCTCTTCGGTAGTCGTCTCCACCGTTGTCGTTTCTTCGGTCGTCGTCTCTACCGTGGTGCTCTCCTCGGTGGTCTCCGTTGCAGGCTCTTCTGCCTCTTCTGCCTCATCCGTCTCCATCTCGGTCGTCTGCGCAGATGTCGTCGTCTCGGTCTGCGTCGTTGCGGTATTCTTCGGCTCATTTTTCCCCCGGAAGAACAACAGATAAATCACCGCCGCCAGCAGTAAGATCACAACCATGATCAGGATACCAATCATCTTGTTCGGCTGATCAGACCCGCCACTGGTACCGCCGCTTTTCCCACTTCCGGTGTCACCGGGCACATAAGTGTTATCATCCTCGGGATACGTCTGCTCCGGCTCTTTTTTTACAGGAGGCTCCACCTTTTTTGGCACCTTCGGCTTCGGCGGCTCTACCTTCTCAGGCTCCTTAACGGGCTTAAAAGGAAGATCTCCTGCTGCATCATTTGCAGGCGCTTGCGCATCCTTCACAGGCGTCTCTATCTCAGGAAAAGCCGCATCCGCAGGCAAAAGCGCTAAAATCTCCGGCGGAATCTTCGTTCCATCCTCGGTGCAAAACGCTCGCTTGCGGTCCGTAATTGGCTTGCCGCAGGTCGGGCATCTCGGAATCTGCTTGCCACAGCTGGTGCAGAAAAGCGCATTATCCGCACTTTGATTCTTACAAATCGGGCAAATCATCGGGTTATCCCCTCCTCATTTACGATTATACATTAATCACGGAAACAGAACCGTTCGAGCTAATGCAGCGGCAGCAATCCACATACACCTCGATGAAATCATAACCTCCGCGATAAGCCAGGCCTCTCGCTCTCTCCAAGCCATCCGGCAGCGGCTCACCCTTCTTATAGTGCTCGATAATCTGTCCACCGATATCCAGTGTATGCACCTCATAAGGGACACCAAGGTAGCAGCGGGAAACATAACCAAGCAGGATACCGGAAATCTCAACCTCAGGGAACTCCTGCTGAATCGCATCGATAATCGCATTCACCTTATTCTGGTTGTGCACATGCCCACCGGCATCCAGTTTATGAAGCGCATCCATGTACGCTTTGGAACGAGGCTGACGAAGAAGACGATCCAGTTTCATCTTATCCATCATCTGCGCCTTCTGCTTGCTCTCCTGCTTCTGGGTTGCACTCAGAATGCTGTTGGTCTGTTGCTGCTGTTGTTGCTGAGGTCCTCTCATCATAGGTCTAGGCATAATCGTTTCCTCCATTTCATAAATCTACTGATAATAAAATAATCCAACACTGTTTGATTTGCAAGTGGCGGTCCTAGGCTTCTGTCACAGATTCTTTGCATGATCAATGAAGAAGTCATAAACCTTCTGTACAGAAGGAGACTTCAGGGCTTTTGCGTCTTCAAGGTACTTCAGATAGCGGGACTTCTCCTCGTGTGAATATGCTTCGCCTAAAAGAAAACTGGCAAATAGCTCATCTCTTTCCGTTCGCAGCCTTCTTCGTTCTCTGTGGTTGAATTTTCCACCACGATAAGTAACTTCGTTCAAAGATGGCAAACCCTGTACTGTCTCTAAATACTCTTCATCTTCTGTGTCAACAATGTGATCCTTTTGAACAGAATAAGTTAAATAGTAACAATAAGAATTATCACCTGTTAACTCACTTTCCTCAATAAGGAAAACAATTTTAACGCCTCGAAGAGACTGAAAAAGAAACACGTCCTTAATATCAGAGGAAAATCCCTTTAAAGAGAAACGATAGCTTTGATATACTCTTTCAATAACATCATTTAAGTTTTTCATATATTATTTCCTCCGCCTAGCGATAACACATCCCTGTCTAGAAACATGATAACTTCCGCTACTGTTATATGCACGCTGTAGATCTTCTTTAGCAATCATTTTTGTTTTCCCAATCCCTGTGTCTGAAACAATAAAATGGGTCAGATTTCCATGGGAGTCAAACACAGCATTTGAGACGTTAACAAAATGATTTGCCTTAAACATTCTCTCAGTTTGAATCGCATCAATGGCATCTACGTAATCTGCATATTGGCTGTCTGTATCATAACGATCATCATCTATCGAATCCAGATCGAAGTTCTGTGCATCGTCATAATACCATAGCAATTCAGCGTTAACTGCAAGACTTACAACATCTCCATCTTTTAGCTTATCCGCAATTTCATCCAAAGATGGCACTGCATAGTCTTCATAAGCTTCTGCTTCACAACCATTCGCTTCATAGAACTCTTTAACATTACGTTCAACCGTACCACCACAGTTATCATAATACTCGTTGCCATAAACGTCGCGTGCAACTTTACTCATATCGCAATTTCCTGTTTCTTTCGCATAATGCACCATGCGATTCTCACATGTAACCTCTGCTCCATAAAGGTCATTTACACCTTTGGCAGCGCTTGCGATTCCACAATCCTGCTGCATTCCAACATCATTATTACCTTGCTGTCCTTCCATGTTCTGCGTGCGAATCATCGGATTCGGGTATATTTCGTAAGTTTCTCCGGTTGTTTCATCGACAACTTTCGCTTTTTCAAGTACAGGAGGTTCATCCACTACTTTTAACCGCTCATTCTCTACAGCAAGTTCCTTTGGCATCTCAGATAACTCTTTTGGCTTCACATGCCTTTCATTAAACTCCGTGAGCATATCACTAGCAGCCTTTGCATCCGTAGACTGTAGCTTTTCATAGTCCTTTTGGGAGAGTTCTTCCAACTTTGTTTCTTCTGAGACATCTTTTAGTTTTGTCTTTCCTGTAAATGCGTCCTTTGGTACCTCACCATTCTTTAGGTCAACGGCATTGTACTTTTCGTAATCTCTTTCAGGTTCATCTCCCAGAATCTCTTTAATCTGCTTATTATTCTCCTCCAGTTTGACCTTATTGTAATCCAGACGATCCTTCGCCTGACTCATTTCATTGTATTCTTCCGTTAATTTCTTATAATGCGCATCGTAATACGTGTCATGCCGGTCCATGTTATGCGAAGTAATGTAGTCCTCCATCTCCTTCATCTTCGCATCCATGCCCTCGTTGATCAGATCACTCTCACGCTGCAGCTCCGCCATCGCGTTCGCGTTATCTTCCCGGAGGCTTGCAAGCTCATTTTTATCAGGCTTGCGCTCATAGATCTGCTGGTCAAACCGCTCGTTGAGCTCATCGACAACCTTCATCTCTTCCTTGGAAAATTCGATCGTATCCTTTGCCATATCGACCTTATTTTCCCGAATCTCAGCAGTCTTCTGATCCAGGAAATATTGTTGATCCCGCAGCGCTCTCTCTTCGTCATTCAGCTTCTCTGCCGAATCATGCATGGCATTGTATTCCGCCAGTTTTTCCTTAAAGGAAGGATCTTTGCGGTCCATGTGAGATAACTCATCAAACTTCGCTGTGGTTGCCGCAGCCAGCGCCGCCTTTTCCTCCTGCTTCGCTTCCAGGGCGGCTTTATTTTCCTGAGAAAGGGAACCGATCTCCTTTTCGTCAACGATTGGACGGCTCAGCGCATCATTCACCCGGTCGGAAAGAGGCTTCTTCTCCTCCGTCGTCTCCTTGGTTTCAGCCACCTCATTTCCAGTCTCACCTTGCGCAATCTCCTCGCCTTCCATTCCGGTGTTCTTGAACTCCGCACCGTCATTTCTGTACTCACGGCCAACCACCTCGACAGGGATCTCCTGCCCGGCTTCTCTTGCCGCCAGAATACGGTGACGCCCATTGTCCTGGAACTCATAGTAGCCATCATGCTCGATCACTTTAGGCTTATTTACGAAATAAATGCTCGTGCACTCACCAAGTTCCGGATCTTCCAGCAGTTCCTCCGTCGTCTTTCCAGACGCAAGCTGCTCTTTAACCTCAGGAATGTGATTTGCAATCTCCTTAAAGCTTTCTAAGCTTCCATCCTTCTCATGCTGGCTCCAGAAAATGGACGGATCATCCAGCTCTCTCTCGCTGATGCTGATACCCTCAACCTTGTTCGGATCAATCTCGATTTCCTTCGGCGTGTCGTATCTTTCATATGTCATTTCACCATAAGGCGTGTTGAAATCTTTCTTATACGCTTCATAGTTGTCGCCTTTGATGTAGACATCAGAACCATTCAATGTATTGTCTGTCTCTAACGTACCGAAACGATTCTTCTCATTGATCTCTTCGATCTGATCGGACACCTTTGCAACCTTTTTCTGGTTCGCTTTTTTTTCTGCTTCTTCAGCCTCTTCCTTCAGCTCTTTCAGAGCTTCCTCTGTCTCCTTCTTATTAGTCTCCTCAGACTCCAGGGCTTCCGCCTTCTCTTCTTTAATCTCCTCAGATTCCTCTTCAAATCTCTCGGAAGTCTCCTTGTTTCTCAACTCAGGAAGCTCGTAATCCGGATACTCCTTCTGCATCAACTCACGCCACTCAGGATCCTGCGAATAAGTCTCGAAATCCTCACGACCATAATTGTGAGAGGTCATGTAGTCGTAAACGCTGGTATAATGATGATCCTCCTCAGAGTCTTCGTCGGTCTCTTCGGTGTTTTCTTCTAACTCGTCATTTTCTTCGACTGTCTCGTCAGTATCTTCTTCCACTTCGTCGGTCTCTTCGTCGGTCTCTTCTTCGACTTCTTCAGTATTCTCTTCTACCTCTTCTGTGTCCTCATCTACTTCGTCAGTATCTTCTTCCACTTCGTCGGTTTCTTCTTCGACTTCTTCGGTTTCTTCTTCGACTTCTTCGGTTTCCTCGTCGACTTCTTCAGTCTCTTCTTCGACATCTTCCGTATCCTCGTCGACTTCTTCGGTCTCTTCCTCTACCTCTTCTGTCTCCTCATCAACTTCGTCGGTTTCTTCGTCTACTTCATCGATATTCTCGTCTACTTCGTCAGTTTCTTCCTCTACCTCATCGGTATCCTCATCTACTTCATCAGTCTCTTCATTCACTTCATCGGTATCTTCTTCAACTTCATCAGTCTCTTCGTCTACCTCATCCGTATCTTCGTCCACTTCGTCAGTATCCTCGTCTACTTCATCAGTCTCTTCGTCCACTTCATCGGTATTCTCGTCTACTTCTTCAGTTTCTTCATCTACCTCATCGGTATCCTCATCTACTTCATCAGTCTCTTCATTCACTTCATCAGTCTCTTCATCGACCTCTTCTGTCTCTTCTTCAACTTCATCGGTTTCTTCGTCCACTTCATCAGTCTCTTCGTCTACCTCATCCGTATCTTCGTCCACTTCGTCAGTCTCTTCATCTACCTCATCTGCATCCTCGTCTACCTCATCGGTATTCTCGTCTACTTCGTCAGTTTCCTCATCGACTTCATCCGTTTCTTCGTCCACTTCATCAGTGTCTTCATCTACTTCATCAGTCTCTTCGTCTACTTCGTCAGTTTCTTCCTCTACCTCATCGGTATTCTCATCGACTTCATCCGTATCTTCGTCTACTTCATCAGTCTCTTCGTCTACCTCGTCGGTTTCTTC
>JAFVAL010000002.1 GCA_017480565.1 Lachnospiraceae bacterium
CGCACTTTCGTGCGAGGGCCTCCCCAGGTCAGTCAACTAACCCCTATCTTTTTCAGGTGGAGTAATTACAGATTGAGTCCTGCAAAGAATCCGCTTGTTGTTGCATTTAAGAAGTCGGACGGTCTTGCGACATCGCCTGCGCACGTCACTTCATAACCTGCGTCCTCTAACTCCTCGATGAGCTCTCTGCCGTAAGGCTTCTGTCCGAGGGCGATGATCACACACTCTGCTTCCGCGCATGCCTCCGCACCGTCTTTCTCAAAGACCACCTTGTCGTCTAAGATCTCCTTGACCTTTGCGCCAGTGAGCGGCTTGACGCCGAATTTCTGGAACGCGCCAACCATCTCCATCTTCGTGAACGGGAAGAGGTTGCCTGCGATCGCCGGAAGCATTTCCAGGATGGTCACGTCGTTCTGGAGCATGAGCAACTCAGCGACTTCGCAGCCGACGATGCCGCCGCCGACGATGACAACCTTCTTGCCCTTCGGCGCTTCCACTTTGCCGGAGAGGAAATCCCACGCCTGGACACCTTTTTCGATGCCCGGGATCGGAAGCACAATCGGGGTTGCGCCGGAAGCCAAGATCACCGCATCCGGTGCGATTTCATCAATCACTGCACGGTCCGCCTTCACGCCAAGACGCACCTCCACGCCCTTGCGGCCAAGCTCCTCTTCAAACCATTTCTCCGCACGTCCGATCGCTTCTTTGTTCAAGGACACTTTGGCCAAATGCATCTGCCCGCCGAGTCTGTCCGCACACTCAAGGAGCGTCACGCAGTGTCCGCGGGACGCGGCTGTAATCGCTGCCTGCATGCCGGAGATGCCGCCGCCGATGACAACAACTTTCTTCTTCACTTCCGGCATCGGCTCTAACTTCTTGTAGAATTCATAGCCTGCCTCCGGATTTAAGACGCAGCGCACAGAGTTGTGAATGTTGAGCTCCTTAGAGCACCCCTCGCTGCAGGAAAGGCACGGAAGAATCTCATTTGCCTTACCGAGTCTTGCCTTGTTCGGCCAGTTCGGATCGCAAATGAGCTGGCGGCCGATCACGACGAAGTCGCAGCGGTCATTTGCAAGAAGATCCTCGCAGAATTCCGGTGTACGGATCTTGCCGAGCACGCCCATCGGCACCTTGACACTGCCGCGCACAGAGTCGGTCAGAGGCACACGGTTGCCTTCCGGCTTGCTCATCGTCTCGATCAGGTTCATCGGGAGCGCAAGGCTTGCGGAGACATCGATAAAGTCTGCACCGGCCTCCTCATACCATTTACAAAGTTTCACACTGTCTTCTTCTGTGAGGCCATCCGGGAAGTTCACGTAGTGAATACCGGCACGCACGCCAACCACGAAATCCGGTCCGACTGCTGCGCGAACCGCACGGATCACTTCGATGCCGAAACGCGCCCGGTTCTCCAACGATCCACCATACTCATCGGTGCGCTGGTTGTACTTCGGAAGCAAGAACTGGCTGATCAGATACATATGCGCCGCGTGGATCTCAACACCATCACAGTGCGCGAGCTTTGCAATCACAGCCGCCTCAACGAATTTCTTCTGGATCTCCTTGATCTTCTCGATGGTCAGCACCTCGAACTGATCCTCTTCACCTGGGTGCGGGGAGACCGAAACGAGCTTCTCGCCCTCGGTACACTTTGCAATCTCACCGGCATGCAAAATCTGCGGAATTAAAAGCGCGCCGTAGCGGTGGATTTCTCTGGAGAGACGCTCCAGATTCTTTTGATATTTCGGGTCTGTGATACGAGGCTGGCTTGGTGTTGCCTTGCCCTGCGGGTCATCAATGCCAAGACATCCGGTTAAAATCACGCCGACGCCGCCCTTTGCACGTTCCGCATAATAAGCGATGTGCTGCTCGCTGATCGAGCCATCCGGATCGCCCATGTTATCGCCCATCGCGGACATGAAAATGCGGTTCTTTGCGACTCTCCGTCCAAGTTTGATCGGAGAGAACAGATTTGGATAAAATTTGTTCATTTCCTATTTCCTTTCTTTGATTTGTAAAAAAATGAAGACACGTTCCTTTTGATAAATTTATTTTACTAAAAAGAAAACAGGTGCGTCAAATGACAATAAAAAAGCCATGTCCAGATGTGGACACAGCCCCATGAATGTCTAATCTTCTTTTCTTTTTTCAAGCAGATCAGGCCGCAGTTTCTCCGTGAGCTTCACCGATTCCTCCTGCCGCCACCTGCGGATCGCCTCATGATTCCCGGAAAGAAGAACCTCCGGCACCCTCTCCCCGCGAAACTCTGCCGGTCTCGTATATTGCGGGTACTCTAAGAGTCCATTTTCAAACGATTCCTCTCTCGTACTCTCTTCCTTTAAACTCTCCGGAAACAGCCGAATCACCGAATCCATGACCGCCATCGCTGCGATCTCGCCGCCGGATAAAATGTAGTCGCCCACCGAGATGATCTCATCCGCGTATGGATAAATGCGTGCGTCAAACCCTTCGTAGTGCCCGCAGACAAGCACCAGATCTTGCATCCTGGCGAAACGTCTCGCGTCCGCCTGCGAATACATTTGCCCGATCGGCGCAAAGAGTGCGACATGACTCTCCGGTGCCTTCACCGCCTCAATCGCGCCAACGACCGGCTCACAGCGCATCACGCAACCCGCGCCCCCGCCGTAAGGCGAATCATCGATCTTGCGAAAACAGCCGTCCGCGTACTCTTTGATGTCACAAATGATGATGTCGACTGCACCCGCGTCCATCGCACGCCGCACCATCGTGGACGACAAAAAACTATCAAAAAATTCCGGGCAAACCGTACAGACCGTGATCCTCATCGCATGCATCCTTTCTTCTTTTTCTTGCAAACAATATACCATACTGCCGGCATTTTATGCTATACTAAACCCATATTAAAGACAAGAATAAACTTTTCGGAGGTTTCCTATGTCATTTCAGAGTTTTATGATTCGCACCCTGTTCAAGCACGGGGACGACAAGCGCGATGCCGGCCTTTCAACGCCCGACGACATCGTCCGTTACGACGACATCCAGTACGGTTCGGATCCGAAGTGGAATGTCCTAGATGTCTACCGTCCGAAGGATGTATCCGGCAAGCTTCCGGTCATCATCAGTATCCATGGTGGCGGCTGGGTCTACGGGGACAAAGAGCGCTATCAGTATTACTGCATGAGCCTTGCGAAACACGGCTTTGCGGTCATCAATTTCACTTACCACCTTGCGCCGAAATATAAGTTCCCGACACCTCTTTGCGACACGAACGACGTGATCGCCTGGATGTTTGAGCACGCAGACACCTACGAGTTTGACACCGATCATGTCTTCGGCGTCGGCGACAGTGCCGGTGCACATCTGTGGGGTCTTTACGCCTGCGCCTGCACCAATCCGTCCTACGCTTCGACGCTGCCGTTCGAGGTTCCCTTTGGCTTCCGCCCGACCGCGCTCGCGCTCAACTGCGGCGCGTACGAGATCAAAAAGAGTGCGAAAGCAGATCTGACCACCAGCCTGATGGCAGATTTCTTGCCACAAAAAGGCACTGATGCGGAGTTCGCACAGATCAACGTGTTAAACCACGTCACCGAGAAGTTCCCGCCCTCTCTTGTCATGACATGTGAAGGGGATTTTCTGGTACAGCAGGCACCTCTGCTGGTC
Organism: Lachnospiraceae bacterium; assembly: GCA_017480565.1. Classification (GTDB taxonomy): domain Bacteria; phylum Bacillota; class Clostridia; order Lachnospirales; family Lachnospiraceae; genus RGIG1588. The sequence continues at coordinate 3,643 of JAFVAL010000002.1, forward strand.
GAGCGGCTGAAGAAACTTGGCGTTCCGGCCACCTACCGTTACTACGGGGACAAAGATCATGTGCTGGGTCACGTCTTCCACTGCAACATGAAGCTTGACGAAGCCCATGCCTGCAACAAAGAAGAATGTGACTATTTTAAGACATTTTGCAAATGAATCCGCAACCTAAAAACAGCCTCAGACACCTAAAGTCCGAGGCTGTTTTTTTGATGAGCTGATTCCCATTACTGAATCTCAAATGCTTTAAAATCCATACCTTCTTGTCCCTGATAGACAAAATACAGCGGTGCGACACCGGCTTCTACGTGGATCAATGTCTCATAGTCCTTCCAGCCCATGCTCTGATAAATCTGCACCTTCGCAACCGGTTCCTTCTCACGGTCGGTGTAGACTTTGATGATGCCGGAGGCATAGCCGCGCACGGTCAGGGTGATCGTCGACTCGGTCCCGTCAAATGCAAAGTACTTAAACCCGCACCACGCGCCGTCGCGCAGATTCGCGATGTACTGATCCGGATTGTCCTCTCTGTCCTCGCCGGTCTGTGTAAAGTACGGAAGCAGTCCCTTCTTGTCTTCCTTCTTCGCGAAATCGCTCTTTACGATTCCATTTTTCCCATTCAGCTGGCAAGCAATCCTTGCTTCATACTTTCCTTTTCCGGCAAGCGGTCCGTCATTTAAGCCGCAGCTCGTCACTTCCACCTGAGGAATCGATCCATCCGGCAGAATCGTAATCTTCTCTGCACAGGCCTGTCTGGAGCACTTCACGCGGTTGGTCTGGCGATGATAAAAGACATACCACTGTCCGTTCACCTCGATGATACTGCCGTGGGTGTTGCCGGTATAATTGAGCGGCTTATCATTTCCCTGATATCCGATGTCCGCGATGCTCACCAGCGTCCCGCCGTAGGTAAAACCGCCGGTCGGAAAATCACTGACCGCATAGCAAAGCTCATGGCTCAGCTGCGAGGAATAGATATAATAGTACTTTCCGTCGATCTTACGCATCGAGCTTGCCTCAAAGAAGCCATGCCCTTCATACTCCGTTCCCTTCGCCTTGATGGCGCCCGGCACGATCGGGTACTCTCTTCCTACAACCGTCCTCATATCCGGTGCCAGCGCAAGGCACACAGATCCATCTGCGAGATTGCCCCGCAGTTCAAAAACCTTCTGCAATAAGCCCTCTGTCGAAAAGCCGACATAAAGATATGCCTTTCCATCCTCATCCACCAGCGCGCCCGGGTCAAAGGCAAAGGTATCGCCCTTCTTCTCGCCCCACGGTGTTCCGTCCGGATGCTGCACATAGCCGTAGAAACGGAACGGTCCTGTCGGACTTTCCGAAACTGCCACCGAAGTACACTGCAGAACATGCAGCTGATAATACAGATAGTAACGTCCATCGACACCCTGCACACAGTCCGGCGCGCACATATGCATCTTACCGTCTCGGTTGCGCGGGTCCTGGTCTTTTCGGTAAATGACGCCCTCGTAGCGCCAGTCACTTAAGTCGTCAAGCGGTGCCGACCAACACACATAATCATTTAAGCAAAAATCCTTACCATTAAACTGGTCATGACTTCCGTACAGATAAATGCGATCGCCAAACACGCGCGGCTCCCCGTCCGGAACATACTCCCAGCTTGGAAGAAATGGATTAAACGCCTGGTTTTTCATATGAACCTCCTGATATGATGATGTAGAAATTTGCTTCGATCTTTCAATTTCTCTGACCTTCATTGTACCATGCAAATAGATTTGCATCAATGAAAGTTATCCTGGATTTAAAAATGATCGTTGATTTTCGGTACGATTCAGCAAAAAATGATAGTCAGTGAGACAATTCTCATGATATATTAAAGAAAAACCACATCACAACAATGACAGGAGAGAATGCCTATGAGCAACAAATTCACGATCATGGATGGCAAAGAACTCAATCTCGATCAGATTGAGGGACGTTTTGCGGCCTTTGAACGGCTGCCCTACGCAGTTACCCTGCGCCTTAGCAAGCCGCTCGCCAAAGACGGTTACGGTGTGATCACAGTCGATGGCACACAGATCCCGAAGGGACGCGAATTCCTGATGGATATGATCGTCAAGTCCCACTGCCTTATGGTTCCGGTTGGGTCCGTCGCCCACGACTATGACAAAGAATACACGATGCATTTGACCGGCTTTACCGCAGAAGATGGAACGCCATTTGCAGACACGACGCTCAAGTTTAAGACCAAGAAGCGCCAGCTGCCGGACCTTGCGCACAAAGAGCATGATGAAGTCGCCGTGCAGGCGGCCAGGGAAGGTATGGTCCTTTTGAAAAATGAGAACGCCACCCTTCCGCTTGCGCCTGGTTCTGCCCTGCACTGCTTTGGCAGCGCACAGTACATTTTCCGCAACACAGCCACCGGTGCCGGCCTGATCAACCCTCGCTGGCAGGCAAACTTCCATCAGGCTGTCACAGAGCATTCTACCCTCTACGTCAATCAGAAGGTCTCTTCCCTTTACCGTGGTTTGGAAGATGTCGTTCCTTCGGACGAACTGCTTGCAGAAGTGGAGGCATCAAAGAACACCGCGGTTGTATTCATCTCCCGCTGTTCCGGCGAATTCTTAGACAACCGTCCGGTCAAGGGCGGCTACTATCTGACGGACGATGAGCGTGCGATGATCACAAAAGTCAGCGCTGCTTACGCAAAGACTGTCGCGGTGATCAACACCGGCTATCCGGTCGAGATGGGCTGGGTTGACGAACTTGGGATCGATGCAGTGATCTACACCGGATTTGCCGGCATGGGTGCAGGCTACGCCCTCGTAGAGATCCTGGACGGCCGCACCAATCCGTCCGGCAAGCTTCCCGACACCTGGACTTACGACTACTACGATCATCCGTCCGCACACAACTTCATCAACCTGCCCGCAGAGCACAAGGCGGTCGGCGAAAAAGAGTTTGGCGTGCATATTTTCTACGAAGAAGACATCTATGTGGGCTACCGCTACTTTGACAGCTTTAACAAGCCTTACGCCTACAGTTTCGGCCATGGCCTCTCCTACACGACCTTCGATCTGGCTTGCGGCGACGTCGTTTTTGCAAATGATACCCTTTCCGCAAATGTAACCGTCACTAACACCGGTGCGGTGGCCGGCAAGGAAGTCGTGCAGCTCTACGTGCAGGCACCGGAAGGCAGCCTTGAAAAGCCTTACCGCGTCCTGGCAGCCTTTGAAAAGACGAAAGAGCTTGCGCCTGGCGAGTCCCAGACCCTTTCTCTCACTGCGGACGCCTCGCTTTTTACCAGCTATGACGAGGCAGATAGCCGTTTTGTCCTGGAAGCAGGCGATTATCATGTATGGATCGGCGATTCCCTTGCTCATGCAAATGACGTCGCTTCCTTTACTGTGGATGGTCTTCGCATCATCGAATCCGTCCACAGAATCAACCCGCCGATGGTTGACTTTCCTCGCCTCACAAAGGCACATCCGGAAGTCTCCGAGGACTCCAAGATCGTTGATCTTGCGGATCGCATCGGAACGCCCGCGCCGAGAAAGAGCTATACGCCGGAGCCTCTGCCGGCCTACAAGGGTGCTCGCATCACCTATCCTCAGGTGAAGGCCAATCCTTCCCTGTTGGATGCATTTATCGCGCAAATGTCTGACGCAGAGCTTTGCACCTTAAACGTCTGCGGCGGCGCGGACTGGTACCTGCCTTGGGGTACCGGCGCAGCCGGAAAAACCGTCCCGTTTGGCAAATATAAACTGCCCCGCATGATGGTCTCCGACGGCAACACCGGCTTGAACTTAAAGAAGTCCAACATCGGCTTCCCTAGCAGCTGCACGGTGGCCGCGACCTTCAATAAAGACCTTGCTTACCAGGTTGGCCGCGTGATCGCGGAGGAATCCAAGGAGCATGGTATCGGCCTGAACTTAGGGCCTGCGATGAACATTCACCGCAACATCTTAAACGGACGTCATCCGGAGTACTTCTCCGAAGACCCGGTACTCTCCGGTCTCATGGCAGGTCATCACGGCAAGGGTCTGCGCGACTTTGGCTGCGGCAGCACGTACAAGCATTTGTTCTGCAACGGCTCTGATACCTCCCGCAAGGCAAGCCACAGCATCGTCTCCGAACGCGCGCTGCGCGAACTGTACTTTAAGACTTTCGCGGTCGCGATGCAGATCTCACAGCCGAGCGCAGTCATGACCAGCTACAACGCGGTCAACGGCATTTACCCAGCAGAAAATGTTGACATCTTACAGACCCTGCTTCGCGACGAATGGGGCTTTACCGGCTACATCATGACCGACTGGGGCACCTATGACACGGTCGATCCGGTCGAGATGGTAAAAGCAGGCAACGGATGGCTCACCGAGGGCGGGTCGAAGTATGTCAAGGAACTGAAGAAAGCCGTCAAAGAAGGACGGCTCTCAAGGGCAGTGCTGGAACACAATGTACGGTATCTAGTGAAGACATTGGCCGAGTTGGATGTGTAAAGAATCGCATGGTCTCGTCGCGTCTCCGGTTGCCGACGCACATCTTTGCATAGGCTCGTCGCGTCTTCAATCTTGGCGGGGACGACTTGCGTCTTCGGTTGCGTCAGTAGCGGACACGTAAGCGGCTGAGGCTCCCGCGACTATATCATAATCATACGGACTTGGGAGATTGCTAATGCAATCCAACACAGATCAAACGTCCTATAGATGAGCAAGCTCATCATAGTCCGATTTGATCTGTGTTCATCCCCAAGTCCTTTTTTATGTTCATCCCGCGAGAATCCTCACCACGCTAAGTGCCGACTGCCGCAA
>JAFVAL010000031.1 GCA_017480565.1 Lachnospiraceae bacterium
AAATAAAAAGAGCAGGAAGAGGATCTGGTAAAGAGCAAGGAAAAGTGGTAAGATAAAGCAACTACAAAGGTAAAAACAAATCTACCCAAACAGAGGGGAAATTCTGATCTGTCATTTCCGAAGGTAAGTTAACGCTATCGTTATGCTAGCAGATAGTTGCAACCATCGCAATTTCATGGTAAAATAAAGGTTGTGTGTTTTGAAGGGCACGGGGTTTTGCGATTTTTGCGAGAGACTTAAGGAGACCTATTTATGGGATTTTTCACCAAATTATTTGGTACCCACAGCCAGAGAGAATTGAAGCTGATCGAGCCTTTGGTGGATCAGATTGAGGCGCTGGAACCGGAGTATGAGAAGCTTTCGGATGAAGAGCTGAGAGCGAAGACAACTGAATTCAAGAATCGTTTGGCACAGGGAGAGACCCTGGATGACTTGCTGGTGGAGGCATTTGCGACGGTGCGTGAGGCAGCGAAGCGTACGATTCACCAGAGACATTATCGTGTACAGCTGATTGGCGGCGTCATTTTACATCAGGGTCGTATCACAGAGATGAAGACCGGTGAAGGTAAGACGCTGGTGGCGACGCTTCCTTCTTACCTGAATGCGCTGGAAGGCAAGGGTGTTCACGTCGTGACGGTCAACGATTACCTGGCAAAGCGTGACCGGGAGTGGATGGGTCAGATTCATGAGTTCTTGGGTCTGACGGTCGGCGTGGTGTTAAATAGCATGGAGCCGGATGAGCGTCGTGCTGCGTACGCGTGCGATATCACGTATGTGACGAACAACGAAGTCGGTTTCGATTACCTGCGTGATAACATGGTCATTTACAAGGAACAGCTTGTGCTGCGCGGGTTGCATTATGCGATCATCGATGAGGTCGACTCGATCTTGATCGATGAAGCGAGAACACCTCTGATTATTTCCGGTCAGAGCGGCAAGTCCACGAAGCTTTATGAGGCGTGTGATTTGCTGGCGAGACAGCTCCAGAGAGGTACTGAGAAGGAACTCTCCAAGATGGATCTGATCATGCAGGAGGACTCTGAGGAGACCGGTGACTTCATTGTAAATGAGAAGGAGAAGACGGTGAACCTGACTGCGCAGGGCGTGGAGAAGGTAGAGCAGTTCTTCCACATTCCGAACCTGGCAGATCCGGAGTATCTGGAGATTCAGCACAATACGATCCTGGCGCTGCGTGCCAATTATCTGATGTTCCGCGACAAAGATTATGTGGTCAAGGATGATCAGGTCTTGATTGTCGATGAATTTACGGGACGTATTATGCCCGGACGTCGGTATTCGGACGGCTTGCATCAGGCGATTGAGGCGAAGGAAAAGGTGAAGGTCAAGCGTGAGAGCATGACGCTTGCGACGATCACGTTCCAGAATTATTTTAACAAATATGATAAAAAGGCCGGCATGACCGGTACGGCTCTGACTGAGGAGCAGGAATTCCGTGAGATCTATAACATGGATGTCATCGAGGTTCCGACCAATGTTCCGGTGCAGAGAAAAGATTTGGAAGACGCGGTTTATAAGACGCGTCATGAGAAGTTAAATGCGATCTGCGATTCCGTCGAAGAGGCGCACCACAGAGGGCAGCCTGTGCTGGTCGGTACGATTACGATTGAGGCATCGGAAGAGATTTCCAAGATGTTGAACCGCAGACATATCCCGCACAAGGTTTTGAATGCGAAGTTCCATGAGCTCGAGGCGGAGATCGTGGCGGATGCAGGTCAGAAGGGTGCTGTGACGATCGCGACGAATATGGCTGGCCGTGGTACCGATATCAAGCTTGGCGAGGGCGTGCCGGAGCTGGGAGGCCTTCGTATCATCGGTTCGGAGCGTCATGAGTCGAGACGTATCGACAACCAGCTGCGTGGCCGTGCAGGACGTCAGGGCGACCCCGGTGAGTCGAAGTTCTACATTTCCCTGGAAGATGATCTGATGCGTCTGTTCGGTTCGGAGCGAATGATGAGCATTTTCAATGCGATCGGTGTTCCGGAGGGCGAAGAGCTGCATCATAAGATGCTGACAAATGCCATCGAGACCGCGCAGAAGCGAATTGAGGGAAATAACTTCGATATTCGTAAACATTTGCTCGAGTATGACCAGGTCAATAATGAACAGCGCGAGATCATTTACGATGAGAGAAGGCGCGTGCTGGAGGGCGAGAGCATGCGTGATGTCATCATCCGCATGATCGGTGAGACCGTGGAGCGCAAGGTGAATCTGTCGGTTGGCGATGATGATCAGAGCAACTGGGATCTTGAGCAGTTAAATCAGGATATGCGGCACATTTTCCCGATTCCGGAGATTACGGTGGAGCGCGGGGAGAGAAAGAAGCAGCTGCTGCAGCGTTTGAAGGAGCAGTGCGTGCATCTTTACGAGGTGAAGGAAGCGCAGTTTGAGGATCCGGAGTTCTTGCGAGAGAGAGAGCGTACGGTCCTGCTTCGGTCGATTGACCGCAAATGGATGGAGCACATCGACAACATGGATCAGCTGCGCCAGAGCGCAGGCCTGCAGGCGTACGGCAACCGTGATCCGGTGCAGGAGTATAAGTTTAACGGCTTCGATATGTTTGAGGAGATGACCGAGAACATCGCGGAGGAGACCGTCACCATCTTGATCAATATGAATGTTGAGCGCAAGGTGGAGCGTGAGCAGGTGGCGAAGGCGACCGGCACGAACAAGGATGATACTGCGACGAGGGAGCCGGTTCGCAGAAAAGAGAAGAAGATTCAGCCGAATGATAAGTGTCCGTGCGGCTCGGGGCTGAAGTATAAGTATTGTCACGGCAAGAATCGATAAAGGATATAGAATCATGATTGAATTTGATCAGGCAAAGTTAAGGTTAAGCAGCTATGAACAGCCGCTTGCGGAGTTGGGCGGACAGCTCGATCTCGAGAACAAGAGACTGCGCATTGAGGAACTGCAGAATACGATGGAAGCGCCGGATTTCTGGGAAGACCCGGTGCGTTCCCAGGATTATATGAAGGAGCTGAAGTCCTTAAAGAGCATCGTGGACGGCTATGCGAAGCTGCAGAGCCGGTATGATGATTTGGAGGTGCTCATCGAGATGGGCAACGAGGAGGAGGATGCTTCGCTGGTTCCGGAGGTGCAGGAAGAGCTGGATGATTTTGCTGCGGAGCTTGATGATCTTCGGATCAATACCTTGTTGAATGGTGAATTTGACAATAACAATGCGATCCTGACGCTGCACGCAGGTGCGGGCGGAACGGAGAGCTGTGACTGGGCGAGCATGCTTTCGCGTATGTATCAGCGCTGGGCGGAGAAGAAGGGCTATCAGATTGAGATCCTGGACTTCCTGGATGGCGATGAGGCGGGCATCAAGTCGATCACGATGCAGATCAACGGTGACAAGGCTTACGGACATTTAAAGTCCGAGCACGGCGTACACCGGTTGGTGCGCATTTCCCCATTTAACGCGCAGGGCAAGCGGCAGACTTCATTTGTCTCCTGTGATGTGATGCCGGAGATCGAGGAAGATCTGGATGTGGAGATCAAGGACGACGATATCCGTATCGATACCTACCGTTCGAGCGGTGCCGGCGGCCAGCACATCAACAAGACATCGTCTGCGATTCGAATCACGCATTTCCCGACCGGGATCGTGGTGACCTGCCAGAATGAGCGGTCGCAGTTCCAGAACAAGGAAAAGGCGATGCAGATGTTAAAGTCTAAGCTGTATATGTTGAAGGTGCAGGAAAATGCAGACGCGGCGGCGGAGATCCGCGGCGAGGTCAAGGACATCGCGTGGGGCAACCAGATTCGTTCTTATGTCCTGCAGCCGTATACGCAGGTGAAGGATCTGCGGACCAATGAGGTTGTGGGCAACGCGCAGAGCGTGCTGGACGGGAACCTGGATCCGTTTATCAATGCATATCTGAAGTGGAGTAACGCAGCGAAGAAGTAAGAGAATAACTAACAAAGCCATGTAGAAACGAAAATGTTACTACATGGCTTTGTTTAATTTAAAGAAATAGGTCATCTCAAGACCAATTTATCATTGGAAAGCAGATTATCTATCATATCTTTACAAATGGTAGTTTCTTTGAGTTCCACAATAGTTGTGATTTTATTTCCTGAATCTTTGCTGCTGGAACCACATAAGTATACTTTCATTGCTTTCGTCCCATGATCTAAAACGATAAATCTGTCATGCACCTTGTTCATTGTTTTGATAAACGAAATCTTCATCTTTGGATATTCCTTCAGATAATCAGTATATTCTATCTGCCGTAGAGGACTATACACTTTATTGTCGCTGATAACGGTGATATCGATCTCTGATTTTGCGTGTGTCAGATGATGCAATGTTTTAATGCCAAGGTAGTCATCCACAACAATAATGTTCTTTTTCGCCTTCTCATATATTTTCTGGTAAGCAATGTCAGCCTTAAACGGCTCTCCGTTTAAGATCAGGATTTCTTCTGAGCTTAAATCATTTTCAAAAAGTCTCATTAAATCTGATAGGTCTGAGCGCGTAAGCATGTTATCTTCAATGTTTTGGACTTTATCCACCAACTGATAATGCTTTATTTCAAGTGCCTTTAATTCATCATAAGGCAGAAGTTGACGGTTTTGCCTGATGTAATGGGACATCTCAACAAAAGCTTCCATAATCTGGATGCTTGCTTCAATAGCCCTGTCTGTATGCAATGCAGAGGTCAGCATTGCTACACCTTGCTCAGTATAGACATAGGGAAGATATTTTAAATTTGATCCACGGCCACCATTCAAGATGCCAATTTGGAATCTTGAACACTCATCAGCCGTCAGTTGAAAACAAAAGTTTTCCGGAAACCGCTTTATATTTCTCTTCATCGCTCTGTTCAGATTCCCTGTTGTGGTTCCAAAATATATCGCGATATCTTTATCAAGCATAACCTGCAGTCCGCGAATATGATAAATCTGAGTCTTTATCTTTTCTTTGTCTATAGGTGCATATACTGTGATCTCTTCTGACATAATCTGAAGTCCCCTTTCTAAGTTTATTTACGAATAGCATGTTTTGCATAACATATATTTTACATGAAGAGCCAGACTTTGTGAAGCCTGGCTCTTTCCCTTTACAGTGTTATTTAGCTATAAAAAAAGTCTCGATTTTTAGTGCTTCAGATTCTTTCCTTAAAGTCCCCGGTTTCTTCAAGTGCATTTGCCACGAGAAGCAACCCTGCAGCATCTCTTCCATCAAATCTTTCCAAAAGCGGGCTGTCGATGTCCAGGACGCCGATGACCTTTCCCTCCGCGTGCAGCGGAATGACGATCTCGGAGTTCGAGGCACTGTCACAGGCGATGTGCCCCGGAAATTCATGGACGTTCGGTACCAGCTGCAGCGTGTCAGACTGTGCTGCAGTGCCACAGACGCCCTTTCCGTAAGCGATGCGGATGCAGGCGGTCTTGCCTTGGAATGGCCCCAGAATGAGCTCCTGTGGGTTCTTGCGATCATTCAGATAAAAGCCGGCCCAGTTTAAGTCCGGCAAAACCTCATAGAGCAGGGCAGAGGTGTTTGCAAGGAGCGGGAGCCAATTGGGCTCGCTTTCTGCAAAGGCACGTACCTGCGCAGCGAGCAGTGTGTAGTCTACGTTCATCCCTATTCCTTTCTTTCATCGTATCACAGACCGTTGATATATCGGCAAGCTGCGAGTGCTGCGGTGGCACCGTCCGCGACTGCGGTGGTCAGCTGGCGGACATATTTGCTGCGGCAGTCTCCTGCAACAAAGACGCCAGGGGTCTTTGTCAGACACTGTTCGTCGGTATCAAAATAGCCCCAAGAATTCAGATCTGCAAGGCCTGCGAAGGGCTCATTTTCCGGGATTAAACCGATTGCAACAAAGAGACCATCGCAAGAAATCGACTGTTCTACACCTGTCGTGCGATCAGAGACCTTAACACCGCGCAGTTCGCCTCCATCGGTGATCAAAGCATCGATCTTCAGGTTCGTGATACCGCGTACATTTTCTCTTGCGAAGAGAACTTCCTGCAGCTTTGCTTCTCCGGTAAAGACCGGAAGATCCTGCAGCAGGATGACTTCCTTGCACTTCTCCGCAAGCAAAATGGCTTCCTGCAGAGCAGAGTTGCCGCCGCCTGCGACGCAGACGGTCTTGCCTGCATAGAAATCGCCGTCACAGACTGCGCAGAAAGAAATGCCTTCGCCGACGAGTTCGTCTTCTCCGGGAAGCCCGAGCATGCGGTGCTTGACACCGGTGGCGATAACGACGGTCAGGCCTTCAAACAGGTTGCCTTCCTCGGTCTCTACGATCTTCTTCGTGCCTTCATCGCGCACAGATACGACGGTCTCAAACTCGATGTCTGCGCCTTGCGCGAGGATCTGGTCTAATGTTTTTTCTGCAAATTCATTTCCACTCATGGAGAGCGTGCCGGGATAGTTCTCCACCTTCGGAGAATGGGTGATCTGGCCGCCAAAACCAGCCTTTTCAATCACAAGTGCACTTTTTCCATTGCGAAGTGCATAGAGTGCAGCGGTCATGCCTGCAGGGCCGCCGCCGACAACGATAACATCATATAACATGGCTTCTCCTTTTTTATCACAACGGCCGGGGCGTTCCCCGGCCGTGTCGTTTTTGTGCAATGTGAACTTACTTTCTAGTGTTTAACCAGCCCTTGATGTCAGAGACACCGCGGTACTTCTCAAACTCGTCACCGTTGATCAAAACGAGGGTCGGTGCCTGCTTGACACCATACTTCTCAACGAGCTCACGCTCTTCGTTGGCATTGAGTGCGGTGTAAGCGATGCCTGCACGGTCTAACAGAGCACCGGCTGCCTTACAGTTCGGGCAGGTCGGAGTCTTAAAGAGGAGTACATTTGCATTTGCAGTTTCGGTCTCAGCAACAACGGTCTCCGGGATCACTTCTGCCTCTGCAAACTTCGCAACCGCGGCAGCGATCTCATTTGCCTCATCCACAGGTGCCGGATTCGGACCCACATGGGTTAAGTTGGAGTGACCGATGTTGTAAACCTTACGATCCTTGTACTCCTGCGCCTTGCCGTCGTTCCAGTTCTGAACCGGACGATAGTAACCGGTGATGCGGGAGTAAACCTCGGTCTTGTTGCCGCAATACGGGCAGGTGTACTGCTCGCCGGTCAGATAACCGTGATCCTTGCAGACAGAGTAAGTCGGGGACATCGTGTAGTACGGAAGCTTGTAGTTCTCAGCAATCTTACGTACCAGGTTCGCAGCTGCCTTCCAGTCCGGAAGCTTCTCGCCAAGGAAAGCGTGGAAGACGGTGCCGGAGGTGTAGAGGGTCTGCAGATCATCCTGAATATCCAGTGCGGAGAAGACATCCTCGGTAAAGCCAACCGGCAGATGAGACGAGTTGGTGTAGTAAGGCGTGCCGTTCATGTTCGCGGTGATGATATCCGGGAACTCTTCCTTATCGTGCTTTGCAAAACGATAGGTGGTGGACTCCGCCGGGGTTGCCTCGAGGTTGTAGAGATCTCCGTAAAGCTCCTGATAGTCGGAGAGACGCTCACGCATATGATTCAATACGTCGCGGGTAAATCTCTGCACCTTAGGATCGGTCAGATCCGCACGCAGCCACTTCGCATTCAGGCCAACTTCGTTCATGCCGATGAGGCCGATCGTGGAGAAATGGTTGTTGAAGGTTCCGAGATATCTCTTGGTGTACGGATACAGGCCCTGGTCTAAGAGCTTGGTGATGACGGTACGCTTGGTCTTTAAGCTGCGCGCCGCGATATCCATGAGGTTATCAAGGCGTGCGTAGAAATCCTTCTCATCTGCTGCGAGATAAGCGATTCTCGGCATGTTGATTGTGACAACACCGATGGAGCCGGTGGATTCGCCGGAACCGAAGAAGCCGCCGGACTTCTTACGCAGTTCGCGCAGATCCAGACGCAGACGGCAGCACATCGAACGTACATCGGAAGGCTCCATATCGGAGTTGATGTAGTTGGAGAAATAAGGGGTGCCGTACTTTGCGGTCATCTCAAATAAAAGCTTGTTGTTCTCGGTCTCGCTCCAGTCAAAGTTTCTGGTGATGGAGTAGGTCGGGATCGGATACTGGAAGCCACGGCCATTCGCATCGCCTTCGATCATGATCTCGATGAAGGCCTTGTTGACCATATCCATCTCTTTCTGGCACTCACCGTAGGTGAAGTCCATCTCCTTGCCGCCGACGATCGCGGGCAGGTTCTTTAAGTCGTTCGGCACCACCCAGTCGAGGGTGATGTTGGAGAACGGTGCCTGGGTGCCCCAACGGCTCGGGGTGTTCACGCCGTAAATGAAGGACTGGATGCACTGCTTGACTTCCCTCTGGGTCAGGTTGTCGACGCGGACAAACGGTGCCAGATAGGTATCAAAGGAGGAGAAAGCCTGCGCGCCTGCCCACTCGTTTTGCATGATGCCAAGGAAGTTGACCATCTGGTTGCAGAGGGTGGAAAGGTGACTTGCCGGGGAGGAAGTGATCTTGCCGGGCACACCGCCGAGACCTTCCTGAATCAGCTGCTTTAAGCTCCAGCCGGCACAGTAGCCGGTCAGCATGGAAAGGTCGTGAAGATGAATCGCAGCGCTTCTGTGAGCCTCAGCGATCTCATCGTCGTAAACCTCGCTCAGCCAGTAGTTGGCTGTGATCGCACCGGAGTTGGATAAAATGAGTCCGCCCACGGAATAAGTGACCGTGGAGTTCTCCTTCACACGCCAGTCATTGATCTTTAAATAGTTGTCGACCAGGTCTTTGTAGTTTAACAGTGCGGAGTTGACGTTACGGACTTTCTCGCGCTGTCTGCGGTAAAGGATGTACGCTTTCGCGACATCTGCATAACCTGCCTCGGAGAGGACCTTCTCGACAGAGTCCTGGATCTCCTCGACGGTGATCTTATCGTTCTTAATTTTCTTCTCAAAATCTGCGGTTACGTGCAGAGAAATGAGATCGATAACGCTGGGATGATACTGCTTGTTGCATGCTTCGAATGCTTTGGTGATGGCTGCGGAAATCTTGCTGATATTAAAGTCTACGATGCCGCCATCTCGTTTTACGACCTGGTACATAAAAAATGCTCCCCCTTGTTGATGTAGTGTTGTTTGTCAAAAAGTCTGCCACATTCACTGGCAAAACTCGGATAGTATCACTGTACCACTAAGGGAAAACACTGTCAATATGTTGTTTATCGAAAATTGTAGAATACTAGATATTGTGTTTGACTTGTAGACAACTGTAGAATCACGAAACACCGCGAAGCTGGGTGTCCGGAACATATTTGCGGGCAGTCTCGGCATAGCTTTGCAGGTCCTCTACAGAGGGTGCCGAGAGATTTCCAAAGGGTACACTGTCACGGTCTGTAAAACATTGCAGGAAATAGTGCTTTGCACCCGAAATCATTTGCCCAATCTCCTCAAAATCTGACAGTTCGTGGAACTGTGCCACGACAGTTGTGCGGAATTCGTAATCAATATTGCTGTTTTTCAGCAGAGAAATGCTTTCGTAGATCGGAGCGAGATCCACATACGAGACGCCACAGGTCTGGGCATATTTGCCAGGAGAATTCTTGATATCCATCGCAACATAGTCGACAAGACCTTCATCAAGGAGCGACTTTAACATGTCCGGGTGCGCACCGTTGGAGTCAAGCTTGGTCGCAAAACCAAGGGCGCGCGTATTTCTTAAAAGCTCCGGAAGGTCCTTGTGAAGGCAAGGCTCGCCGCCAGTGATCGCGACGCCGTCAAGAAGCCCCTGGCGCTTCTTTAAAAAGGAAAGCAGTTCGGCATCGTCCATGATGGGCTTTGCGGTACCGTCGATGAGTTCAAAGTTGTGGCAAAAAGGGCAGCGGTAGTCGCAGCCGCCTAAAAAGACCGTACAGGCGACGCGACCCGGGAAGTCTAAGAGGGTCATTTTCTGTAAACCGTGGATGAACATGGATTTAATCCTTTCGCAAACTATTTTCTTAAGTGTACCCTACAAACTTTGTAGGTGCAAGATTGTTTCTGAAGAGAAGTTTTGTCTTTGACTGGACAAGAGAAAAGAAGCATGGTAAGGTTGAAGTATCATTTTTACATTTTATATAACATTGTAAGGGGGACGATGATGGAGTACATGAGTCAAACAGAAATAGAAGCCTATTATGAGAAGAAAAAAAGACAAAATAAGCGCTTCATTATTGCATCTTTGGTTTTGATTTTTGGAGGAGGCTTGTTCTGCCTTATCAGTTTGCCGATCGGAATGGTGTTCTTTCTGATCGGTTGGGTGATTGCTATCGCTTTTCTGTTATCGAAGCCATTTCATAAACTAAGTGAGATTGAAAAGCCTATTCGTGAAGCAATAGTGGGCGACATGATGAATCTGGACAGTTATCAGGAAAATCAGAAATTCCCAGAGGAGATGATCCAGGAGACGCAGATGTATGATGAATGGGACAGTTATTCCGGAGGACATTTAACAGAAGGGCGATATAGAACGGTTCCAGTCCGCTTTTGCGAAGTTAGATTAAGTCATTCAGACTACGATCGGGACGGAGATAGCTATAATGTACCTGATTTCTCAGGTTTTTTCCTGGAGGCCACTTGCCATCACATGATTCAGGGGGAGCTTCGTATAAAAAAGGATGCAGTCAGATCTTTTGATGACCTCAATCAAGAAGTGAAGGAGAATCCTTATAGATTATTCAAGGTCGAGGAAGATACATGGGCAGAGGCATCTTTACTTTTGACAGACGATTTTATGGATGCGGTTCTTGCAAATGAAATTTTCTATAAGAGGGAAATGAAATGCCTGCTGAGAGGGAGTCAAGTGCTTGTTGCGATTGATAACCCCTTGTTTTCAGGCGGCGGAAAGACGCTCGATGACTTTAAAGAATCGATTCAGAAAGATATTGAGTTTATCAAGTATGTCCTTGATAGCTTGATCGACAAAACAGAACTATTCAGATGAATGAAAAGCATCTAGCTATCAAACCGATTGGTCTTAAAGCTAGATGCTTTTTCTACCCTTACACGCCCGCAAGCACATGCAGGTTTCTGACATCTGCATCCGCAATTGCATCATTCACCGAGTATGCATGCTTTTCCAGATCCCCGCAGATTGCTTTGGTAAGATCCTGGTTTTGCAATTCGTCGATGATGTCAGAAGCGATGCCTTCGATGACGTTGTATTTCTCTTCCGCAGTTTCGGGCTCATTGTCTGTAGTAAGCAGATATTCCAGAAGCTCTGCTTGAATGGAAAGTTTCGGCAACTGTCTGAGCGCGCGGAAGCTCCATTTATAATAAGGTTCGTATGCATTGTTCAGCAGGAAGATGGTGGAGATTGTATGCTTAACAAACTCAACGACAGCCAGCTGCGCTGCAGCGACTTCCCCATGCTTTAAGCACCGCAGGTAGTTGTACTGTCCGGACTGCGCCATGAGAAGCAGATGGCTTGCAAGCTTTTTCAGGCGGATGTCCTCCGGGTAGCGGGAGAGTGCAGCTCGTACTTGAGAAAGTTCGCCGAGGTTGTCAAAGAATATCTCACCGTTCGTTACCTCTGCAAGCGTTTCGGAAGGAAGTGTCAGCCACTGTGAGAGCGTGAGGGTTCCGTCCTCTGTTCCTAGCTTGTCTTTCATAAACTCTGAAATCCGGATCACGCCATGCCTCGGGCCACCGACCGGCGACAACATTTGTCGATGAAAGCCGAGAAATTCTTTCGGAAGCTTCGCGTAGGCGCGTTCCAGGAGAAATGCCTGGCGTCTGTCGATCACATCCTCGCCCGGCAAAAAGAGAATGAAGCCCGGTTCAAAATCATGATCGGTGGAAATGTCATCGTCAAAACCGAAGCATTCGGAACCGCTGCCGATAAGCCCCGCGGCAAGGTAAGGAAGTAGTTCCGGGAACTGCTCGGCAAGCATCGGTCGTCCATACGTTTCAAAATATGCTTTGGATAAATCAAGTCCCTTCATTGCGCATAATTCTCCTTTGCACGCTGCTCAAGATCCTGTGCGGCGAGGAAATAGCCATAGTACGCGAAGGTGGGAGCGCAGCTCTCGCAGACGAAGGCATAGTAGCCGCGGGAAGGGCCGCCAGGCCCGCCCACACCGGGTGTGTCGAAGAGTTCATAAGCTTTGTCTAAGAGATCAAAGATCTCAGGTTCTGCAGCCTCCAGACCTTTCTCGGCTTCCAATGCATTTGCCAGATTGCAGTAGGTGATCGCGCATTCAAGCCAGCCGCCTGGCACATTTTCCATCAAGGCAAGTGCCTTCTGATAGCGGTCTTTTGCTTCATCAAACCGGCCAAGAGCAACGAGCACCAGAGCCATATTGTTGTAGAGTCCGCCAAGAAGAGAAGGGTCAGTGTTGGGCGAAGCCTCGTAGACCGTGCAAGCCTTCTCAAAGAGAGTGATCGCGCGTTCATTTTCCCCAAAGACATTGCAAGCCGTGGCGGCGTTGGTGTAAGTGGTGCCAGCACTGATCGTGCCCTCAAAGTCGAGCACATTTAGCAGGCGAAACGCCTCGTCGATGCTTTCAAAGGTCTCTTCTTTGCGCGCACGTTTGCGGTAAAAACCGATCATCTCGTTGCGAAGCAGGAGCTCGCCGCGCAGATCATGGCCAAGCTTTGCCTCCTCGAGCCAATATTTCAAATGGCGCTCTGCACCTGCGTAGTCGCGGCGCGCCATGTATTCATCCATCTTCTGGACGATGCGTTGCTGCGGGATGGGCTTGAGTTCGGGTGTTACCCCGTAGGGCTCCTCACAAAGAGGGCAGTTCGGTTCGACATAGTCTTCTTTTTTTAGTTCATTCATATCTTTCACCATTCTGTAAGAGTCATCATGTTTTCTCCATCTTACCGATAAGAGAAGAGGAAATCAAGAGTAGTATTTTCACGTGCCTCTTGCTTTTCTTCTTGAGATGTTGTAATATCTTTACGTTAAGCACAAATGTGTGCGGGAGGCGCACAAGCTATGGGGACAAAGACATGGTAAAACAAGGACAGTACTATTTGATCCGTGCAAAGGCTGTGCCGGAAGTTTTGCTTTCTGTCGTGGAAGCGAAGCACCTGCTGGAGAGCGGGAGAGCGGCGACGGTACAGGAGGCGACCGAGATGGTTGGTATCAGCCGCAGCTCATTTTATAAATATAAAGATGATATCTTCCCGTTTCATGATGAGTCTGTCGGTAAGACGGTGACGATGATGTTGACCCTCGATGATGAGCCGGGGCTTCTTTCACGTGTCACAAAACGGGTTGCGGAAGCGCAGGCGAACATCCTTACGATTCATCAGACGATTCCGGTGGGAGGGCTAGCGACTTTGACGTTGAGCCTTCAGGTGGATGAGGATCTGGGCGTCGAGGACCTGATTGATGAGCTCGAAAAGCTTTCAGGTGTTCATAAGTTGAAGATTCTGGCGAGAAGCTAAACGATTAATATTATTCACATTTCTAGTTGAAATTTCTCTCCCAAGGCCTTATAATAAAAGCGTGAAATCTATGATTTCCTTTGGGCTGGTCGCAAGACCCAGGTCCATCATGGGCGGGGAAGTTCCCCGCTATTTTTTTATTATCAGGTGGGAGAAATGGATGGAGGAATTAAGCGTATTTATCGATGAGTCGGGTGATTTTGGCGCCTATGATCATCGATCTCCATATTATATCATTACGATGATATTTCACGATCAGAAAGTGAATATCGAACCCGAGATTGAAAAACTGGATCGAGAGCTGGAGTATCTGGGCTTAAGCAACTTGTGTATTCATACGGGTCCGATCATTCGCCGTGAAGAAGTATATCAGAATATGTCGGTGAAAGAGAGAAGACACATTTTCAACAAAATGGTTGCCTTTATTCGTCAGATTGATATCAGGTATAAAACTTTTACCATTGAAAAGAAGCATGTAGAAGATGTTGTTGAAGCGACTGGAAAGCTTTCGAAGATCATCGGTGACTTTATTCGAAATCATTATGAAGAAATACTAGCATATGATGTCGTAAAGATTTATTATGATAATGGGCAAGTGGAGGTCAGCAAAATCCTATCCTCTGTCTTTCATGCCTTATTACCAAACCCGGTGTTCCGAAAAGCAATGCCTTACGATTATAAACTCTTTCAGGCGGCAGATTTGATTTGCTCTTTAGAGTTGGTTAAGAGAAAGATGGAAGATCATCTATATTCAAAGTCCGAGATGGCATTTTTTGGAAGCGAAAGAGACTTAAAGAAAAACTACCTCAAGCCTTTGAGCAAAAAGGAGTGGATATAATTATGAAACATATCGCTATTTTAGGTTATGGCACAATCGGTTCGGGTGTGGCGGCGGTTCTGCGTGTGAATGCAAAGCAGATCGCGGCGCGTGCGGGCGAGGAGATCGTGGTCTCCAAGGTGTTGGATCTTCGCGAGTTCCCGGGAGACCCGGTGCAGGAGATTCTGGTGCATGATTATCAGGAGATTGTCGCGGATGAGAGCATCGATATCGTCGTTGAGACGATGGGTGGTGTGCATCCGGCGTTTGAGTTTGTGAGCCAGGCGCTTTCCCAGGGCAGGAGCGTATGCTCTTCCAACAAGGAGCTTGTCGCGAGCAAGGGTGCGGAGCTTCTTAAGATCGCGAAGGAGCATAACTGCAACTTCTTTTTTGAGGCGAGTGTCGGCGGTGGCATTCCGATCATCCGTCCGCTTTCGACCTGTCTGACTGCAGATGATATCGATGAAGTGTCCGGCATTTTAAATGGCACGACGAATTTCATTTTAACGAAGATGGATCAGGAAGGCGCAGATTACGCGGAGACGCTAAAAGAGGCGCAGAAGCTTGGCTATGCGGAGCTGCATCCGGAGGCGGATGTGGAAGGTTTTGATGCGTGCCGCAAGATTGCGATTCTGCTCTCGCTTGTGACCGGAAAGACCGTGAATTACGAGCAGATTCCGACGATCGGTATCACGGAGATCACCGCGGAGGATTTCCAGTATGCGAAGTTCTTTGGCGCGAGCATCAAGCTGATTGCGAACAGTTTCAAGGTGGATGATCAGTTTTATGCGATTGTTGCTCCGATGCTGGTGCCGGCGGAGCATCCGTTACATGCGGTAAATGATGTCTTTAACGGGATCTTCGTTCATGGAAATGTGTTAGATAACGCGATGTTTTATGGCCGCGGTGCGGGCAAGCTTCCGACCGCGAGTGCCGTGGTAGCGGATGTGATTGAGGCTGCAAAGCTTGGACATCAGTATGCATCGTATGGCTGGAGTGAGGAGGCCTACGAGATCGGCAATCCGCTCATCGTCAGACGCCGGTTCTTAGTGAGAATCGCGGAAGAAAGTGCAGAGATCGATGAGAAGATCAAAGAGGTCTTCGGCAAAGTGATGCATATTCATTATTTGAAGGGAGAAGGAAGCGTGTTCCTTACCGAGCCGATCTGTGAAGGAGATCTTCCGGATATGGTCGCGCAGGTTGGCACGCTCATCAGCGCAATTCGTGTGCTGGATTAATAGAGATTTGGGGGAATCATATCATGGTAATCGTGAAGAAATTTGGCGGCACCTCCGTTGCGAATAAGGAACGCATTTACAACGTGGTCAGCCGCTGCGAGGAGGATTTAAAGAAGGGGCATCAGCTGGTGGTTGTCCTGTCTGCGATGGGGAAGCAGACGGACGTCCTGCTTGACATGGCAAATGACATCAATCCGGATGCGCCGAAGCGCGAGCTTGACATGCTGGTCTCGACCGGTGAGCAAGTTTCGGTGGCACTGACTTCGATGGCATTTGCGGCAAAGGGAATCAAGGCGGTTTCGTTAAATGCATTTCAGGTGCCGATGATGACGACGTCGAGCTATTCACACGCGAGACTGAAGAAGATCAATACCGAGCGTATCATCAACGAACTTGACGAGGGGAATGTGGTGTTGATCACTGGCTTCCAGGGCGTGGATAAGTACGATAATGTGACGACGCTGGGACGCGGCGGTTCGGATACGACCGCGGTTGCGATTGCGGCAGCGCTGGACGCGGATGCCTGCGAGATTTATACGGATGTCGACGGCATTTACACCGCGGATCCGAGAATTGTACCGACCGCGAGAAAGCTGGACGAGATCACGTACGATGAGATGCTGGATCTTGCGACGCTTGGCGCAGGTGTGCTGCACAATCGTTCGGTGGAGATGGCCAAAAAGTATGGGGTGCAATTGGTGGTGCGTTCCTCTTTGAATCATAACGAAGGAACCATTGTAAAAGGAGAGACAAATACTATGGAGAGATTAATGGTCAGCGGTGTCGCTGTGGATAAAAATGTTGCTAGAATTTCCGTTATCGGTCTGGATGATAACCCGGGTGTTGCGTTTAAGCTGTTCCATCATCTGGCAAGATACAATGTCAATGTCGATATCATCCTGCAGTCGATCGGCCGCGATGGCACGAAGGATATCAGCTTCACCGTCGAGAAGGGAAAGCTTGACGAGGCGCTGGCTGTCATCGACCGTCACCGCAAGTCCTCCATCAAGTGCCAGAGCGTGTCTGTCGAGGAAAATGTGGCGAAGGTTTCCATCGTTGGCGCAGGTATGATGGATCATCCGGGCGTTGCAGCGAAGATGTTTGAAGCGCTTTTTGATGAAAATATCAACATCAAGATGATCTCTACTTCTGAGATTCGTGTTACGGTTCTGATCGACGAGTCCCAGGCGGAGCGGGCGGCCAACGCGATCCACGACAAGTTTGAGCTGGAGCTTTCCAGAAGATAAGAGAGAGGGGCAAGGTCTGAGGAAGCTTGGATCTTGCCTGTTTTATTTGTAAGAAATGTGAGGAAATGACGATGTTAAAGATTCATTTGCAGATTGAAAAGATTGATTATGAAACATGCATGGAGGAACTGCTGCCAAAGCTGATGGAGTCGTGGAGCAAGAAGCAGACGCCCAGCGACCTGGAGAATTTTGTGTTGCAGCTTGGGGCAAATGCGGTTCCTGCCGCGAAGTCTGTGCTTTCTTATATGGATGTGGATCAGCGTGATCAGATCATGGTCAGGATGATTGGAAAACATGAGGAAAAGCTGACGGAGAAAGCCAATCGTTCGTTGGAGAAGCGCATTCCCGGCGCGGTGAAGATCGGCGGCCTTTTGGCGGAAGATCAGGAAGGGGCGAAGGTTGGTTTGACGGCTCGGGATGTGAGCGTGGACTATGCAAAGCTTCTAGAAGCGCCTGCGATCAAAAATGCGGTGGAGCAGATGGGCTTGTTAAAAGGCCCTGCGAAGCTGGCTCTGCAGATGGGTGCGAACCTGTCGCCAGATGTCATGGAGAAGATGGGGGTTACGCTTTTAAATTCTGAGGCGGTCAAACCGAAGCTCTTAGGCGTGCTTTCCGACGCGCTTGCGCAGGCCGGGCTTGCGGTCACACTCAGTGATCTGATGGTGGAAAATGTGTAAAGGCACATCTTTAGATTGGAGTTATAAATGAGTGCTGAAGTCATTTTAGGAATCCTGATTCCTTTTATCGGAACAAGCCTTGGCGCTGCGATGGTGTTTGTTCTGAAGAAGAATATTTCTGATAATCTGCAAAAGATTCTGACCGGATTTGCTGCAGGGGTCATGGTAGCGGCTTCGTTCTGGAGTTTGCTCTCGCCTGCAATTGAAAGCAGCGAACACATGGGAAAATTATCTTTTGTGCCCGCTGCGGTCGGCTTTTTAATCGGTGTCGGGTTCCTGCTGTTGCTCGATGAGGTGACGCCACATATGCATTTTAACCAGGAGGTGGAAGGTCCGAAATCCGGCCTTAAGAGAACCACGAAGCTGATTCTGGCGGTCACACTTCATAATATCCCGGAAGGCATGGCTGTCGGTGTTGTATACGCTGGTTTTCTCTCCGGAAGCGCGGGAATCAGTGCTGCGGGTGCGCTAGCGCTGGCGCTCGGTATTGCGATTCAGAACTTCCCGGAAGGCGCGATTGTGTCGATGCCTCTGCTGGCTGAAGGCATGGATAAAAAGAAGACCTTCCTGTACGGCGTGATCTCCGGTGTGGTGGAGCCGATTGCGGCTGTGATCACCGTGGTTGCGGCGGCTGCGGTGGTGCCGGTCATGCCTTATCTGCTTGCTTTTGCGGCAGGTGCAATGATGTATGTTGTCGTGGAGGAGTTGATCCCGGAGATGTCCGAGGGAAAGCACAGCAATGCAGGAACGATCGCGTTTTCGCTGGGATTTGTGCTGATGATGGTGCTAGATGTGGCGCTGGGGTGAAGAAACTAATTGTATTTGTAAAAAAGAAAACAAGATAGAAAAAAGAAGAGATCCGACCTGTTTTGCGGGATCTCTTCTTCATTTTACAGAAACTTCTGTATCGCTTTTTGAAACTCCTCCACAGCCCTGGTGTCTCCGTCTTCGACTGCGTGGTAGATGCAGTGGGTGATGTGTTCATTGATGATTTCTTTGCCAAGGCCGTTGAGTGCAGAGCGGACCGCAGCGAGCTGCACCAGGACGTCTGCGCAGTCCACATCGTCTTCGATCATACCTTTGACGTGATTTAAGTGACCGCTGATGCGGTTGATGCGGTTAATCTGGCGCTTTTTCTCCTCCGGGGAGTGGTGATGCGAATGCAGATGTTCATGCATCGTCTCGTGCTCTTGTTCGTGCTCGTGTGTATGGTCATACACGTGGGCGTGTGTATGTTCTAATTCATGTGTGTGATCGTCATGCATATCGTTATTTCCCCCAAAAATCTAATCACGAACCAAAGTATAACATAGCAATTATATATGTTTCAACCCTTTTTCAAAGGGACGACTTTCTGGTAACAGTAGGGCAGTTCCAGCCGGCAACTCTTTAGCAGGGCTTCGTCCGTCAGGATAACTTCGGCATCTCCGTCTGCTTTGATTCCATGCTCGTCTAACAGAATCACGCGCTCGCAGGTTTCTAAGATCAAGTCCAGGTCGTGGGAGGCGATCAGCTTCGTCTCGGGCATTGCCTGCAGATTTTGAATCAGGGTTCTGCGGTTATACGGATCAAGCGTGATGGAAGGTTCGTCCATCAGAATGATTTCAGGCTGCATTGCCAGGATGGTTGCGATGCAAACCATGCGTTTTTCACCGCCGGAGAGCTTGTAGTTCTGGCGGTCTTTCAGGTGTTCAATTCCAGTCCTGCGAAGTGCTTCCGTGACCATGCGTTCCACATCCTCCGCGGATAATCCGT
Organism: Lachnospiraceae bacterium; assembly: GCA_017480565.1. Taxonomy (GTDB): domain Bacteria; phylum Bacillota; class Clostridia; order Lachnospirales; family Lachnospiraceae; genus RGIG1588. The sequence goes on from JAFVAL010000031.1 coordinate 19,114, forward strand.
AGTTTCTCGGGGCAAATGCGATGTCATCATAAACCGTGGGTAGGAAGAGCTGGTTGTCGGAGTCCTGCATGACATAGCCGAGTTTTTTTCGGATCTCCGGTAGATTTACTTTCTCGACGGAGAGCCCTGCCACCTGCATCACACCTTCGTGGGAAATGAGCCCGCAAAGGGCACCAAGTAGCGTGGACTTGCCGGATCCATTTGCTCCGATGAGGCCGACAGACTCGCCTTCGTGAATCGCAAAGGAGAGGTTTGAGAGCACCGGCTTTGCTTTCTCGTAATAGCAGGAAATGTCCTGGCATTCGATCACTATTTTAGACATCTTTGCTCACCCCCTCATACAAACAGTTGTCCGATCAATGTCGCGATCGGGACGAAACGAACTAGAAGAATCAACCCCAGGCCTAGCACAAAAAAGAGTACGTCGGGGGTCTGCATTCTGGTGCCTTTTGTGTAATAAAAGTCTCCGGAAAAGCCGCGCATCTGCATGCTCTGATAAAGGGCTGTCGCACGGTCCATACTGCGCAGCAGGAGACTTCCTAAAAACGATCCCCAGGCCTTGTAATGGACGCCTTTCTGGTTTGGTGCGCGCAGGGCGTAGGAGCTTGCCATGGTGCCTGCCTCGGAAAGCAGGAGGCTGATGTAGCGGTAGGTAATCAAAAGGGTGGTCACCAGAAGCTTTGGAATGTGCAGGCAGCGCAGCGCATAACAGATGTTCTCGATGCCTGTCGTGGCAATCAAAAGGAAAGAGGCCATCAGGGCATAGATACCTTTGAGTAGCAGGGTGATAAAAGAGATCATCCCGGCACTGATCGTGAGCGCACCTAGCGTCATCACGGGGGTGCGGTTTAAGATCGGATTCCAGATCCCGACAAAGGCCACGAGAGGCAAAATGTAGCGAAGCCTGTAAAAGCACGTACGCACCGGAATGCCGCTTAAGGCGTAGCCGATGAGCGGAAAGAGAAGCATCGGAAAAAGCCCGGCAAGGGATCTTACCGGGAATGACAGCACGACGGCGATATATGCGATTGTCAGAAGCAATTTTACCAGCGGGTGCAGGCGATGATAAAATGAGTCCAGCCGGGAGAGTTCATCCATCCCGGCCAGCTCCATCATCGCATTTGTCATTTGATTCATGGTTTGTATTATGTGGTTTGCTTTTTCTTTCTAAAGAAGCCTCCGAGGTAGCAGATACCGACCGCGACACCGGCGACGATTGCAGATCCGACGATGCCGGAGACTGTTGTACCGACCGGGTTGTCTTCATTTCCTGCAAATGCATAATCCGGGAGAAATGCGGTCTTTTCCTGGACCGATTCCGCGGCCTGTGAGACGTTGCTGGACTTTCCGTAATCTTCTTCGTCTAGTCCCATGTTCGCGTTGTAGCCTGCGTCTTCATTTCCAAAGAGAGCCCACTCAAGGCCGTCCGGATGAGAGCTTGCAAACTGCGAACCGATGCCTCCGACTAAAAGCGCCGCGATGGCGATCACCAAGATCACGCGCTTTGCGCTCCAGTTGACCTTCGTTTCATTCTCACCGACCACTTCTAAGAGTTCCGGGCGCGTCTGATAGACAAAGACCAAAACTGCCGCGGTGATCAGACCTTCCACGAGGCCGATGGCCAAATGAATCGGTTGCATGAGGGCCGCGAACGCGCCAAAGGAAAGTTCACTGATGCCGGACGCGTAGGTCTCTAAGCAGACCGAAAATGCGCCAAGCTGCAAGGTGAGGAGACAACCAAGGATCGAAGCGACGATCAGTCGGATGCGGGTGTTGCCCCATTTTGCCTTCATGATCGGACGGTAGATCAGGAAATACCCGATGAAGCACCCGTAGAAGGCCATGTTCCATACATTTGCCCCAAGGGCCATTAGACCGCCGTCCGCAAAGAAGAGACATTGGATCGTGAGCACCACAATCATCGACAGGAAGCCCGCATAGGGACCTAGAAGCGCTGAGAGCATCAGGCCGCCGCAGAGGTGCCCGGAAGATCCGGTGCCCGGGATCGTATAGTTAATCATCTGCCCCGCGAAGACAAAAGCCGCCATCACGCCCATCACAGGAAGCTTGATGTCTTTCGCATCTTTTTTCAGTTCATGAATTGATACACCTGCTGCGGAGCCGGAAGCGACGTACATCACGCCCGCGACTGCCGGAGCAAGCAAAGCATCTGCCATATGCATGGAGAAGCCCCCCTTTCGCTCTTTTGTTTGATGGTATGGTAGCATAAGAAAGTGAGGTGCGGAAGCCTCTGGGGGGGATACTTTTTTGCAAATATTTACATTGGGTTCAGATTCGTAAATCTTATGAATTGAATAAATTGTGAAAAAAATTTGTAGAACTTGAAATTTTACGTAGAAAGATATATAATACTAATTTGAAAATGATTATCGATTTGTCAAGAGAAAGGAAGTTGATGATTCATGACGAAGATCGACATTTTTTCCGGATTTTTAGGGGCCGGAAAGACGACACTGATTAAGAAGCTGATCGCTGAGGCGTATCACGGCGAGCAGCTGGTACTGATTGAGAACGAGTTTGGTGAGATCGCCATCGACGGTGGCTTCTTATTAGAGTCCGGGATCAAGATCAATGAGATGAATTCCGGATGTATCTGCTGCAGCCTGGTCGGAGATTTCCGCAAGGCACTGACAGAAGTGATTGAGACTTATCATCCCGACCGCATTCTGATCGAGCCTTCAGGCGTTGGCAAGTTAAGCGACGTCATCCGTGCGGTACAGAAGGTGCAGACGGATGAGGTAGTGCTGAATACATTTACCACGGTGGCGGATGCCAGCAAGTGCAAGGTTTACATGAAGAACTTTGGTGAGTTCTATAACGACCAGGTGGAGCATGCGAACTGTATCGTGCTAAGCCGTACCGGCGGTATCTCTCAGGAGAAGTTAGACGCGTGCGTGGCACTGCTTCGTGAGCACAACACGGTTGCGACCATTATCACTACGCCTTGGGAAGAGATCACGGGCGCGCAGATTCTGGAAGCGATGGAGCATGCGGATACGCTGGAAGAGGAGCTGAAGGCTCTGGCAGCGGAGACCGAGGAAGAGCATCATCATCACCATCATCACGATGAGGATGAGGAGCATGAACATGAGCATGAGCACCATCATCACCATCACGACGACGATGATGAAGAGGATGAACATGAGCATGAGCACCATCATCACCATCACGACGACGATGATGAAGAGGATGAACATGAGCACGAGCACCATCATCACCATCACGACGATGACGACGACGAAGATGAGCATCATCATCACCACCATCATCATGACGATGATGAGGAGTGCGATGATCCGGAGTGTTCCTGCCACCATCACCATCATCACCATGATGCCGACGAGATCTTTGGCAGCTGGGGCGTGGAGACCACGAAGAAGTTTACCAAGGAAGAGATCGCAGATGCGCTTGCGCAGCTTGGCGATTCCGAGAAGTACGGACAGATTCTTCGTGCGAAGGGCATCGTAGCAGGCACCGATGGGCAGTGGATTCATTTTGACTATGTGCCGGAAGAGACCAATATCCGCAACGGTAACGCGATCGTTATGGGACGTCTGTGTGTGATCGGTGCGCACATCAAAGAAAAAGCCATCAAGGAATTGTGGCAGATCTAAGGTGGGGTGACTATGCCAGCACAAGTGAATAATGATATGCCGGTCTATCTGTTTACCGGCTTTCTGGATTCAGGAAAAACGAAGTTCATTCAGGAGACGCTGGGGGATAAGCGGTTTAACAAAGGGGAATCGACCCTGCTGCTCCTGTGTGAAGAAGGTGAGGAAGAGTACGATCTTACGCTGGATTCCATGAAGAACGTTCACATTGAGCGTTTGGAAAATGAATCCGATCTGACCGAGAAGGTGCTAGATTATCTGGCAAAGAAGTACCGGGCAGAGCGTGTGCTCGTCGAGTTTAACGGTATGTGGCAGACCAGCAGCCTGTATCAGAACATGCCGGAAACGTGGGCGGTCTACCAGGAATTTATGTTCGCCGATGCGACCACATTTCTCGCCTATAACCAGAATATGCGCCAGCTCTGCGTGGATAAGATCCAGGGCTGCGAGCTTGTGGTATTCAACCGTTTTGAGAAGCGGATGGATAAGATGGAGTTCCACAAGATCGTTCGCACTTTAAGCCGTCGTGCGGACATCGCCTACGAGTATTCGGATGGATTTGTCGAGTACGACGATATTGAAGACCCGTTGCCGTTTGATATTAACGCACCGGTCGTAAAAGTGGAAGACGGGGACTATGCATTGTGGTACCGGGACATTTCCGAAGAGCCGAAGAAGTACAACGGAAAGACCGTGGAGTACAAGGCGATCGCGATGCAGAATAAGCGTTTTCCGGCAGGGTTGTTCCTCTTTGGGCGCCGCGTGATGACATGCTGCGTTGAGGATATCCAGTTTGCGGGATTTTTGGCAGAATGCAAGCCAAGTGAGATGCCTACCCACAAGGGGTGGTACACGGTGCGCGCCAAAGTCTCTTATAAGTTCCATCGCCTGTACAGGAGGAAAGGGCCTCTCCTTACAGTGCTCTCCATGACTCCAGCCGAAGCGCCGGAGCAGGAAGTGGCAACATTTTATTAAAAAAGAAAAGAAAAGAAGTAGGGTAATTGAATATGAGAAAAAAGACATCGCCTCAGATCCTGGCTAGTTCGCTGATTGAGCTGTGCGAGACGAAGCCGGTTGACAAGATCACGATCAAGGAAATCGCAGAGAATTGCGGGCTTTCCAGCCAGACGTTCTACAATCATTTTACGGATAAGTATGACCTGATTTTGTGGATTCACAAGAAAGAAGGAGACGAGCTCCTGCGCGGGATGGAGAACGGAGAGTATAACTTCCGCGAGATGACCATCCGCAACCTGAAGTTTTATGCAGAGCATGCAAACTTCATGATGAATGCACTCTCCAACACGCACGGAAAGGATTCTTACCGCGTTGCTTCTGCAGAAAATGCGATCGAAATGATGGAAGGATTCATCAAGCGTCATTTCTGGCTGCGCGAGATTCCTGAGAAGGAGAGAGTCCTGCTTCGCATGTTTATCTATGCGAGCACGGAGATCTACGGATACTGGGTCTTTGAAGGCATGAAGATTCCGGTGGAAACACTGGCAGCTTACATCGTATCTGCGATGCCTGTGGAACTGCGCAAGTATTTCCCGGAAGATGAACTGTTCCAATAATGGTGAACAAAAATGCGGCGGAACCGACTGGTTCCGCCGTTTCTCTATCTAACATCCATTTATGCAATCTTGCCCATCTCTTTTAACCAGGTGATCTCATCGTGGATGGTTTCCCGGTAAGATCTGGTGCGATAGCCAAGCTCACGTCTTGCTTTTGAGCTGTCAAATGTATTGTTTCTCGCAAGATTATAGACTGAAAACGTTGTCATAAGAGGCTTCTCGCCCTTTTTCTTGGCTGCAGATTCTGCCACGGAAGCGACTGCATTTGCTGCCCAGATCGGCAAGAAGAAGCTGACTTTCTTGCAGCCGGATTCTTCGCAGACCATCTTGGAGAAATCACGGAAAGTGACGGGCTCATTTCCCAAAATGTAGCATTCACCGGCAACACCTTTGTCTGCGGCCGCAATGGTTCCCTCAGCCAGATCGCGTACGTCGCAGAGATTGAAGCTGCCGTCGATACCGGCAGGCATCTCACCGTTGATAATCTTGATCAGTGTACCGGTGGTCTCACCGACCGCGTTGTCCTCAGGCCCCATGATGCCGCTCGGATGGACAATGCAGGCGTTTAATCCGCGGGTGTGCACCGCATCCAGGACTGCCTGGGTGGCGAGTGCTTTGGACTGGCTGTAGCAGCCAAGCACCTTGGTCTCGTCGAAGGAATCGACTTCGTGAATCGGAGTTCCCTTCGGTGCTTCCGGGATGGCGCCTGTCGACGAGCAGTAGACGAGTTTTTCGCACTCCGGGTGATTCAAGACCATATCGATGATGTTCTTCGTGCCGCCGACATTGACGTCCATGACCTTCTGGCTGTAATCGGGGTTGACGGTGACGATGCTTGCGATGTGAAGTGCCACCGTGTGAATGCCTTCCGGAACCGTGAAAAAGTTCTCAAGCGCTTCAATGTCTGTCAGGTCTCCGTAGCAGACTTCCACCTCTTCCGGCAGATAGCAGACGGTTTTGTCACCCTGCATGACAAATGCTCTCACCGCGTCGCCACGCTCTAACAGCTGTCTCGTGATCGTGCTTCCTAAAAATCCGGTTGCTCCTGTGACTAAATATAAAATGTTGTTATTCATGATAAATACCTCCTCAAGTATGATGTTCTTTTCTGCAAGAGGTTCTTTGTTCCTCTTGATGATGTCATCTTACCCGGGAGGTATTATTGAAATGTTTTTGAAATGTTTACGTTTTGTTAGTAAAAAAACTTTTTCACACTTTATAGGAGCACGGTAAATGTGCTTCCCTCGCCAGGTGCGCTCGCAACGGAGATCGTTCCATGATGGATCTCGACGACGCGTTTCGCAAGCGCAAGACCCAGCCCGTTGCCCTGCGAGGCGTGGCTTGTATCGCCCTGGTAGAACTTCTCGAAGAGGTGTTTTGCGGTCTCTTCGTTCATGCCGCAGCCGGTATCGGAGACGGTTACCTTGGTCTTCTCATCAGACTGTTCCAAGGTGATGCGCACCTCGCCGCCAGGCTCGGTGAACTTCATCGCATTGCTTAAAAGATTGTTCCAGACTAAAGCAAGCAGTTCCTGATCCGCGGTGATCTCGATCGAATCGTCCAGATCTGTGTCCAGAGAAATGTTTTTCTCCTCCCAGGTCTGTTCAAAAAGAAGGATCGATTCGCAGAGTTGCTCGGAGAGATTGTACGTGGTCATCTCCGGGAAGATTTCCTGATTTTCCAGACGGTTCAGCTTTAAGATGTTGGTGATCAGTGCCGCAAGCCTTTTGGAGACCGCAGAGATCGCGCCTGCATATTCCAGCCGTTCCTCGTCCGAGACCTCCGGCTGCGAGAGCAAGGTCGCGTAGTTTTGCATGACGGAGAGGGGTGTCTTAAGTTCGTGCGAGACATTTGCCACGAAATCCGTGCGCAGCGTCTCGACGCTTGCGAGCTCATTTGCCAGACGGTTGATGCCAAGAGCGATCTGATCAAGCTCGTTTAAGGAGTCTTCTCTGCGTACAGGGATCTGTGCGGTGAAATTGCCTGCGGTCAGTTCCTGCGTGGCTTTTAGAATCGCTCGCACACGCCGCTCGATCGTAAACTTGCGGGCAAGTCCGTCAAACAGCGTCAAAAGCGAACTCATGACGAGAACATTGCCGAAGGTCAAAATGGCTGCCAGCGTGATCTTAGAAGGATCGATGGTCACAAACTGAAAGAAAAGGAAGAAGCTTACAGAGATCACGATAGCACTGATGAAAAAGTAAAAGAGCGATCTCTGCCAGGAAAATAAACTGCTTTCGTACTTCATCGGATCACTGCCTTATAACCGAGACCGTGAACGGTCTGGATCTCAAAATCGTCGCAGTCGGAGAACTTGTCGCGCAGTTTGGTCATGTAGACATCGACGGTTCTAGGGCTGGATGAAGTGTCTACCGACCAGAATTCATCCATCAGCTGACTGCGTGTGAACGTCTTTTTAGGGTAAGAGAGCAGTTTGTAGAGTAGATTAAACTCACGCACCGTAAGAGGTACTTCCTCCCCGTTTAAGGTTGCAGAACGCGCCTCGGCATCGAGCGTGACCGACCCGACCACAAGCTGCTTTGAACTTGCAATCTTTGCGCGGCGCAGCAGGGCACCGATGCGAAGAACCAATTCATCTAAATCGACCGGCTTTACCATGTAATCGTCGATCCCGACGCGAAAACCGCGCTGTTTTGCGGCAAAATCATCCCTGGCACTCACAAAAAGAATCGGAATCTCCGCATTGAGGCTGCGCACGGTCTCTGCAAATTCAAAGCCGTCGATCCCTGGCATCATGATATCGGAAATGATGCAGTCAAAGAGATTGTGATACATCTGATCATACGCATCTTCTACGCCGAGAACGCCCACCGCTTCGAAGCCATTTCTCGTAAGATAGGTACAAAATGTCTTGTTCAGATCTTTATCGTCCTCGACAATCAGTAATTTAAACATAAGGACACCTGCCTTTCAGATTCTGTCTGTATCTTACCATAACCTTCAGGCGAAATGGTTAAAATTTTGTTATAATCCGGAAAGGCTTCGCACTTTTGCCTCAAATGCTTCCGTGATCTTTAGATATCGCGGCTCGTCTACAACGAAGCTCATCACATGCCCTGCATTGGGAAATGCGTGGAATTCTGTCATCTGTGGATTGGCTTTTGCAAGTTCCACGCCCATCTCAAAGGGAACGATCAGATCCTTCTCCCCGTGAATGATAAGAAGCGGAACCTTTGCCTGCTTCACGTGCGCGATCACGTCTGCATCTTCTACGCGAAAATGCCCGTAGAGACGTGCTCCAAACTTTAAGAAGGGGTAAAGTGCGGCACTGTGGTAATGCTTGGTACAAAAGTGTTTTAAGATGGCCTCTGCGGAGGAATAGGGAGCATCTGCAACGATGCCGATGACATTTGTCGGAAGGTCAAGAGACGAGGCTAGCAGCACGGTCGCAGCGCCCATGGAATCACCGCAGAGCAGAATTGGACGATCCTTGCCGACAAGATCAGAGACATACTTCGTCCAGGCAAGACAGTCGTACTGCTCCCGCACGCCCATCGTGATGACGTGACCTTCGCTGGAAATGTGTGCGCGCTCTTCCATCATCAACACCGGGTAACCCTGCGCGAGGTAGCGGTTGGCAGCGTAGGAGAGGTCTCTGACCGGCGTGCCGCGATAACCGTGGAGCAACATGATGAAAGGGACATCCGTGCGCGAGGAAGGATAATAACGACCGTTTAAGGTGAGACCGTCATCGGACTGAATGGAGACTTTTTCATAAGGAACCGCGAGAAGGCGGTCGATGCTTGCGAGGATCCCGGTCTTCATCTCAGGTGTAAGATCAGAGAAATTCAGCGCATGGTCGTCGTTTTGGTCACCCTGCGGAGAGTAGAAAGCCATGCGAAACGAAAAATAGGTAAAAGCGAGAAACAAAAGAAGTAAAATGAGAACAATCATTAAATAAATCATATCGAACCCCCAAAATAATGACTAGACTTATTATAGCCGGATTCCTTGTGGGTGACAATCAGGAAGCAAAGAAAATGAAAAAAGGCTGCCACCTGCGTGACAACCTTTCAAATCGGGGTGACAGGATTTGAACCTGCGACCTCATCGTCCCGAACGATGCGCTCTAGCCAAACTGAGCCACACCCCGTATTCACTTGTGCGCCGGCCTTCCGGCTTGTCTGCTTCGTGCATCGAAACAGAAGAGTCGGGGTAACAGGACTTGAACCTGCGGCCTCATCGTCCCTAACGATGCGCTCTAGCCAAACTGAGCCATACCCCGAAACGCATCCTCTATTATACCAAGAATTTGAAAAAAGTAAAGAGAAAAAATCAAATTCTTTTGTCTTGGTGTTAACCGTGTGATATACTATAGGCTGTATTCCACGACGAGGCGTCGCAGGAATACTCCGAAAGGGGATTAGGAATCATGATTTTGGCAAAGAAGTGGAAGCTGCTTGCGGGCAGGGAGAGAGCACTTGCTTTCTTCTTGTGGTGCGGAGGTCTTGCGCTGCTGACGTTAGGTGTGGTGCTCACCATCAACGGGCATCTCGGCGCTGGCGGTGTCGATGCGATGAATTTTTCGATGGCGGATGCACTGCACGTGAATACATCCATCGCAATCTATATCACGGGCATTGTGAGCGTGCTGCTCGCAGCACTGGTCAGACGCAGCAGACCGAACTTTCTGACATTTGTCTCCTCGATCGTGATGGGGCTTTTCACAGACTTCTGGAAGATCGTACTGGCCGGTGTGCAGGGGACAACGCTTTTAAGCAAGATCGTCATCTTCGTGACCGGGATGCTTGCGATCGCATTTGCGGTTGCACTGACGATGTGTTCGATCTTTCCGGGATCGCCGGTGGATGATCTTTTAAAAGCCTTCGTGGAACGAGGAAAAAGAGCCTGGCTTGTGAAGATCTTGATCGAAGGATTCTGTGGCGTGGTTGCATTTTTACTTGGGGGAGAATTGGGACTTGGAACGCTTCTTGTGGTGTTCGGGCTGGGACCGTTTATAGACATTTTCCACACGTTGCTTGTGAAACTGGGGCTTGATGTGGATGCACGCGTGAGGAAAGAGTTGGAGGAATAAGTGATGGCACTGAAATCAAAACGTATTGTGGTGAAGGTTGGGACATCGACGCTGACCAACGAGTTTGGCAGGAGTAATCTGCGCAGGATCGAGGATCTGGCGATGACGCTTTCTGACATTCAAAATATGGGGCATGAGGTGATTCTGGTTTCGTCCGGCGCGATCGCGGTGGGCGCGAACAAGATGCGTTTGCCGGAGCGGCCGACGTCGATGCGGATGAAGCAGGCCGCGGCGGCCGTGGGGCAGTGTGAAAACATGTTCCTCTATGACAAGTTTTTTGGCTATTATGATAAGACGGTGGCGCAGATTTTGTTAAATGATTCCGACATCCAGGAGGAAGAGAAGAAGGAAAATCTGACGAATACATTTAACGCGCTGTTAGAGAATCATGTGATCCCGATCGTCAATGAAAATGACTCGGTCAGCTACAAGGAGATCGAGTCGGAGGATCGTCTGTTCTCGGATAACGACCTGCTTTCCGCGGTGGTTTCTGTGCTGACAGAGGCGGATCTGCTCGTGATTTTCTCGGATATCGACGGATTTTTTGACAAGGATCCACGTCTTTACAAGGACGCGAAACTCATTTCGCAGATTGACGAGATCGATGAGACTGTGTATCATCTGGCCGGCGGTGCGGGCTCCAGGCGTGGCACCGGTGGGATGCGCACGAAAGTGAAGGCTGCAGATCTTGCGACCGCGCAGGGCATCGATGTAGTGATCACGAACGGGGAGAATCCGCGGGCACTGTATGATATCGTGAAGGGTGTGCCGGTCGGTACGTTGTTTAAAGGAAAATAAATTCAATCGTTTGAGGAAATTAATTCTATGATCTGGAAGGAAGCGGCAGACGGTATCTGTCTTGAGAAATATGAAGGGGACGCAGAGCGTGTGTCCCTGCCGGAGACTGCCCTCGGGCGGCCGGTGACGGAGATCGGCGCATACAGCTTTCACGGTCACAGAGAGATTGTAGCGTGTGCGCTGCCAAAGAGTGTGAAACGCCTTGGCGCACACGCTTTTTATGATTGCAGAAAGCTTTCAAAGCTTTCTCTGTCAGACCAAGTGACGGAGATCGGGGACGGTGCGTTTAAAAACTGTAGACTTCTCTCCGAGATCGAAGTTGCGGTGACGATGGGACATTTTGCAGGACTGAAAAATATCCTGGAGGAGTGTTCCCAGAAGATGGTGGTGACGCTGCATTTTGTAGACGGATCGCAGGCAAAGCTTGTATTTCCACGGTTTTTGCAGGATTATGAGGAGAACACGGCGGCCCGCATCATCAACCAGGTGACGTACGGAGCCGGGGTGCATTACCGGACATGCATCGAGGAAAATCGGATCGATTTTGTGCGGTATGATGCGCGTTTTGACCTTTTAAAGAACCTGGAAGCGGAGGAGGTCGCGGGTGAGACTGCGGTATACCGGCTTACGTATCCGCAGGAGCTCTCTGAAAGTGCCGCGGACATTTACCGAAGCTTCTTACTGGAAAATGTACTTGGGCTGACGCAGACGTGGCTTGAAAAGGAGCGTCTGGATCTGATCGAAGCACTCGCAGACCTTGTGGAGGAGAAAGAGCGGGAAGTGATGCTTCGCACCGCGCAGGAAAAAGGCGTGCTTGCGGCGGTGAGTTTGTTGCTTGCCAAGGGAAGAAAGACGGAGGCACCGGATGAGTGGGCGTTCTGAGAAGCATGAGAAATTGGCCGCTCTGGGGCTTAAAGTCTTAACCCAGGCGCGCAACGAGCTTTTCCTTTCGATGCGGTATCTGGAACCGGTTTTTCGCCTGCTTCCCCCGAGAGAGCTTGCCTCGGTGCAAATGATCGGGACGGATGGGATCTCGCTTCTCTATCAGCCGATGCTTCTTACGAAGCGATTTCAATATGATCCGGTGCTGGTCAACCGTGCGTATCTGCACACGATGTTACACGGTCTGCTCCGGCACCTGGAGACGGATGGGCAGAAGGTCGATACCGAGCGCTGGAACCTGGCCTGCGATGTCGCAGTGGAGCACATCATCGATCATCTGGATTATGCGTGTGTAAAGCGGCTCATTTCCGACGAGCGGGAGCGGTTTTATCAGATTTGCGAGGAGAAGCTTAAGGTGATCACCGCGGAAGGGGTCTATCATCTATTGATGCATGATCCGGTTAGCGACCGCGAGCTGATCTCGCTGGGGCTAGCCTTTCTCGTGGATGATCACCAGTTCTGGCACGAGGAAGGGCAAGAAGAGAGGAAACAGGAGCAGATGCAGGAGTTTCGCGATGCGTCGGAGAAAATGCGTACGGCCATGGAGACGTATCTGCGTGACCAGGGCGAGAAGGCCGGGTCACTGCTTCGCGCGATCGGTGTGAAGAACCGGGCAAAGACCAATTATCGGGACTTTCTGCGGAAATTTGCGCAGATTCGCGAGGAGATGAAGATCGATACGGACGCGTTCGACTACATTTTCTACCACTTCGGGATGGAGATGTACGGAAACATGCCCCTGATCGAGGAGCTGGAGTACAAAGAAGAGCTGTCGATCGATGAATTTGTGATTGCGATCGATACCTCTGGTTCGACGGCCGGTGAGATGGTGGAGCGCTTTCTTGCGGAGACGCACCAGATCTTAACCGAGGTGACCGCGGGCAGCAGGAAATGTCACCTTTGTATTTTGCAGGCGGATGCCGAGGTGCAGGAGGCTGTGATGATCCATGACCGGAGGGAGATGGAGGCGTATCTGAATACGCTTACGATCCGCGGGTATGGCGGGACGGATTTCCGGCCGGTGTTTACTTATGTGGAGAAATTACGGGAGTCCGGGGAGTTAAAGAACTTAAGAGGACTCATTTACTATACGGACGGGTACGGAACGTATCCATCAAGACGCCCGGCGTATCCGACAGCCTTTGTCTTTACCGCGCCGGATGCGGTGCTTGAAAAGGTCCCGGCCTGGGCGATGAAAGTGATATTAGATGCAAATGAGCGTGTGGAAGAGTCGCACGCTTCGGAATCGAGGCAAGAATGAACATTAAACGTGTCAAAGAAGAAATCAAGCGGACGGTCGCGGCCTACTTAGAGAAGGACGCTTCCGGCGCGTATGTGATGGATGAGATTCACCAAAGACCGGTGCTTCTGATCGGTCCGCCCGGCATCGGCAAGACCGCGATCATGGAGCAGGTGGCAAGAGAGTGTAAGATCGGGCTGGTCTCGTACACGATCACCCATCATACGAGACAGTCTGCGATTGGCTTGCCTTACATCGAGACGAAAGAATTTGGCGGAGAGACTTACCGCGTCACGGAGTACACAATGAGTGAAATCATCGGCTCGATCTACGACAAGATGAGAGATACCGGGCTTTCGGAAGGCATTTTGTTCATCGACGAGATCAACTGCGTCTCGGAGACGCTCGCACCGACGATGCTGCAGTTTTTGCAGGCGAAGACATTTGGCCAACACAAAGTGCCGGCTGGATGGATCATCTGCGCGGCGGGCAATCCGGTCGAGTACAACCGGTCGGTACGCGAGTTTGACGTGGTGACGCTCGACCGTGTCAAAAAGATCGAAGTGGATCAAGACTTCGATGTTTGGAAGGAATATGCCTATCAAGTGGGGATTCATGACTCGATTTTGGCCTATTTGGAGATCAAAAAGGAGAATTTCTACCGCGTCGAGACAACCGTGGATGGCATCTTTTTTGTGACCGCGCGTGGCTGGGAAGACCTCTCGCAGATGCTTTATGCCTACGAGCGCCAGGGCTTCGTGCCGGATCGGGACATGATTGTGCAGTACGTGCAGAATCCGCAGATTGCGCTGGATTTCGCAAATTATCTGGAGCTTTGGTACAAGTATCAGAGGCGCTATGACATCGCTGGCGTGCTTGCGGGGCAGATCCCGGAGAGCATGCGCGAGGCGATGAAGCGGGCGGCCTTTGATGAGCGCATCAGTGTGATCGGGATGCTCTACGGCGGCTGCAATGCGACGTTTCGTGACATTTACCGCGGGAAGATCCGCATGGGCGAGCTTTACCAGGCGATCATCGGCTTCCGGGACCTGATGGCAAATGAATTCTTAAGCCCGAGGGAGCTGTTCTTAGACGTGCGTGCGCAGAAAGAGGCGGCGTACCAGAAAAACCGCAAGGCAGAGCTGCTTACGAAGGACGAGATCACGGAGATAGAGGCTGCGCTTGCCACACTCGCTTCTTATGCATATGAACTCGCAGAGGTGAATGACAATCAGGGCGCGTACGCGAAGCTTCGGGCATTATTTGAAGAGGAAAGGACTTCTTATGATGCGCTCGTGAAGCTCGCGGGAGAGCAGCTTGACCATGCGTTTACATTTATCCGGACGTGCTTTGGCGACGGCCAGGAGCTCGTGATCTTCTTGACAGAACTTGCCAGAGGCTTCTACAGCATGGAGTACTTAAACCGTTACGGTAACGAGAAGTTCTTTGAGTACAACAAGATGCTTCTGTTTAAGGACCGCGAGGCGGAGCTGATGGAGGAAATTGCGGCGGCGGAGTTTATCTCGTAAACGAAACCGGCGATGATGATAAGCAATCATTTATGAAAAGAGAAAGGGGAACAATTCACATGCAATATCGCAAGAATCGAAGGGGAGAACCGCTGTCTGTCTTAGGTTACGGCTGCATGCGGTTTTCGAAAAAAGGCGTCGGAATCGACATCGACAAGACTGAAAAAGAGATCCTGGCAGCCTATGAGGCGGGCGTCAACTATTATGATACGGCGTATCTTTATCCGGGGAGCGAGGCTGCGCTCGGAGAGATTTTGGAGCGCAATCATCTGCGCGAAAAGGTCAATGTCGCGACGAAGCTGCCGCAGTACATGGTCCGCAGCGGGGCACAGATCGAGAAGATTTTCCAGGAAGAGTTGACGAGACTGCGCACGACGTGGATCGACTATTATCTGATGCACCATGTGACGAACCTCACGCAGTGGGAGAAGTTAAAATCCTACGGAATCCTTGACTGGATCAAGGAAAAGAAGGAGTCTGGCCAGATCCGCAATATCGGTTTTTCCTTCCACGGCAATACGGACAGTTTTCTTGAGGTGCTAAATGACTACGACTGGGATTTCTGCCAGATCCAGTATAATTACTGGGATGAGCTTTCCCAGGCAGGAAAGGCCGGACTGAAGACCGCGGCGGCAAAGGGCATTCCGGTCGTCATCATGGAGCCGCTGCGCGGCGGTAAGCTGGTTGATATGCTGCCAAAGGATGCGAAGGCACTGATCGCAAAGGATCCCTGCGGCTATACCCCTGCAGAGCTTGGTTTTCGCTGGCTGTTTTCGCAGGAAGAGGTTTCGGTTGTCCTCTCCGGCATGAATTCCATGGAGATGGTCAAAGAGAATGTCCGGGTGGCCTCGGAGACGACGCCGGGCTCATTTACGGAGGAGAACTTCGCACTTGTCGAGAAGGTCAAGGAATGCCTGAACCGGTCCATGAAGGTCGGCTGTACGGAGTGCCGTTACTGCATGCCATGTCCGAAACACGTTGATATTCCGGGGACATTTCGCTGCTACAACCGGATGTATGCGGAGAACAAGTTCTCGGGACGTCAGGAGTACTTCCAGACCGTGGCACTTGCGACGGAGCCGAGTTTTGCCAGCCAGTGCGTCGAGTGCGGCAAATGTGAGCAGCACTGCCCACAGCACATCGCGATCCGCGAAAAGTTAAAAGAGGCTGACAAGGAGCTGCGTGCATTCCCTTACAACGTGGCAATCAAGGTCGGACGTAAGTTTATGGCCAAGGCAAAGTGACGGGGTGGATGCATTTTCCTTGCAGGCGGTTTTGAGATTTGGTAGAATTGGAATAACAAATATCGTGAACAATCGGGGAGGTATTCAATTCTGATGGAAACAAACAATCAAGTGAGTCAAAGTTTTATCGAGAGAACCAGTGGTATTAAGGGACGTGACAAGATCGGTTACGCGATGGGTGATGTCGGTTCTTTGCTGGTCTTCGGACTGGTGCAGAGCGTCCTGCAGAAGTACTATACAGATGTCCTTGGCATCAGCGTTGTGAGCATTATGGTGATGTTTATTGTGGCACGTATCTGGGACGCGATCAATGATCCGATCTGGGGCCGCATCATCGACGGTGCGCCGGCATATCCGGATGGCAGATACCGTCACTGGATGAAGGTGTTCGCAGTTCCAGTTGCGATCTCCGCAGTGCTGATGTTCGTGAAGATTCCAGGCCTTTCCGAGAACGGCTATCTCATTTACGCGTATATCACCTACATCCTGTTCGGAATGCTCTACACCTGCATCAACATCCCTTACGGTTCCATGGCGCAGGTGGTCACTTCCAGTGACAAAGAGAGATCGTCTCTTTCGGTCTTTCGTTCGATCGGCTCGACCTTCGGCGCGATGCCCGCAATGGCTTTGATCAGTCTTTGCTACGTGAAGCTCGCGGACGGCCGCTCCGTGATGTCCTATCAGAAGATTCTGACGGGCGTGATTGCGATCGCAGTCTGCAGTGTGATTGCATATTTCCTCTGCTATGCGTGGTCGAAAGAGCGCGTCAAGACGCAGCCGGCCCCGAAGGAGAAGGGCAAAGCACTTGCCACGATCAAGGTGCTCTTAAAGAGCCGTCCCTTCATCGCGGTCTGCGTCGCAAGCATGCTTTTCCTAGCCGCGCAAATGTTTGCGCAGAGCTACTACAGCTATCTGTTTAACTATTACTTCAACGCACCTGGCCTTACGATGCTCCCGACGGTCTGCCAATATCTGCCGGTCGCGGTGATCATGTTCTTTGCGAGCAAGCTCGGCAACAAATTCGGCCGCAGGGATGTCTGCGCTTACGGCATGCTGGTTGCGGGTGCATTTAACCTGGTGTTATTCCTTTTGGGCACGAAAAATGTCTGGCTCTACATCCTGGTTTGCTTCATGTCCGGTGTCGGCACCGCGTTTATGTTCCTGCTCGTGTGGGCGCTCGCAACCGACGCAATCGACTACAACGAAGTGCACTATGATCTGCACGATGAGGCGACGAGCTACGCATTTTACTCCTTTATGAGAAAACTCGGCCAGACCGTGGCGGCGGTGCTTGTCAACTCCGCGCTGATCCGCATCGGCTACACCGACAACGTATTAAACACCGCGAACATCACGGATGCGACGTTAAAGCAAATGTATGCGGACTCTGTGTTGATTCCGGCGGTATTGTTCCTGCTCGTATTCATTTTCCTGAAGTTCGTTTATCCTCTTGGCAAGAAGGAGATTGAAGCGCTGCAGGTCAAGAAGAACGAAGTGCTGGGATAAATAGTGTGAAATGAGGGCGAAGTCGGAAGGCTTCGCTCTTTTTCTTGACAGAAAAGGGTAAAATAGGGTATAATCGGGTAAAGAATCAAGAGAGAAAGGGGAGAAAAGGGTATGTATACGATTGAGGAAATGAAACGCGCAAAGGCAGAACACGGCTTTTCTTATGAGGAGATTGCAAAGCGGACGGGGCTTCCTTACCGAACGGTGCAGAAGATTTTTTCCGGGGAGACCGCAAAGCCCAGAGACATCACGATGATGAAGCTGCAGCGTCTTTTCAACGATCAATGTCTCGTCAGGGATCCATTTGAGAAGGTGTATTTTAATGATGATCTGGAACCACACGTGACGGTGCTTAGGGATGAACCGGCAGAGTACCGTTCTTCTTTCGGGCATGGACCGAATTCGCTAGCAGATCTAAAGAAGCTGCCCGTAGGAACGAGGGCGGAACTTGATGACGGCTTTCTGATCTATCTGGAGAGCCCTTCTGTGAGACATCAGATCGCTGTGGAAGAGATTGGATTTCAGATCCGGTCGTACATCAAGAGCCATCATGGACGGTGCCTTATGCTCTATGCTCCGATGGATGTCCGCCTGAAAAATGCGTGGAATGAGACCGATGTATTTCAGCCGGATCTTCTTATTGTCTGCGACCCGGACAAGGTGAAGGAGAACTATATCGAAGGCGCGCCGGACTTTTGCCTGGAAGTGGTTTCCAAGGCGAGCAGAAACCGAGATCTTCGAAAGAAGATGATGAAGTATCTGGACGGTGGTGTGCGGGAGTACTGGGCATTGGATCTGGAGCGTGAAAAGCTGATTGTATACCGGGAAGACGAGATCCCTGTTATCTATGGGTTAAACGGCTCCGTTCCGGTGGGAATCTATGGGGACGACCTGAAGATCGATCTGACGCAGATTCCGGCGGGATGAGGTGTGAAATGAGCTTTTATTGAAAAAGTGCAAGAGGCATTGTATGAAACGACGAATATACATCGGTAGCTACACTCATAAGCACAACCCTCCCCGCGGGGAGGGCATCTATCTTTACGACTTTGATGACGAAGAGGGAGCGCTTGAGAAAGTATGTGTGAATTCGGATGCAGTGAATCCTTCCTGGATCACTTTTTCGAAGACCAGAGACGTACTTTATGCGACAGAAGAATCGAGGGAGGCAAGTGCAATCTCAGCGTTTAGAATCGCGGGAGATGAACTTGTGTGGATTGGTAGAATTGTGACCGAAGAGCGCAATCTCTGCCATCTTTCGTTGTGGCCAGGAGAGAGGTTTCTTACCGCATCAAGCTATAGCAGTGGCAGCCTTGTGACTGTTGAACTTGATGACGAGGGTAATTTCCTTGGGATTACAGACATCATCAGACATCAGGGATCTGGACCGCATCCACAGATGCAGCAGGGCGCTCACGTGCATTCTGCATTTCCTTTTCCGGACGGAAAGCACTTGCTGGCTTCGGATCTTGGAAGTGATACGCTGACGGTGTATGAGATGGATCCATGTGCGAAGCTACTTGTGGAGAAACAAGTTGTGCAGGTCGAACCAGGAGAAGGACCGAGGCATGTGGCTTTCTCCCCGGATGGTAGGTTCGTTACAATGGCTGCACAGCTAGGGAATCACTTTCATGTATTTCCTGTGACGAAAGATGGCCTTGGTGAGCGGATCCAGAAGCTGGGTACATGTCCTGACACTTACCAGGGACCATGCGAAGGAGCTGCAGATGTACATTATTCTGCAGATGGACGATTCGTTTACGGATCAAACCGCGGGCACAATTCGATCGTGGTTTGCAAGGTCGAAGAAGATGGTACACTTACATCAAGACGATGGTTTTCCTGCGAAGGAGACGGACCAAAAAGTTTTTATCTCACCGAAGATCAGAGATTTATATACATTGCAAATCAATACTCCGGGAATGTGGTCGTGAAGCAGGTTGAAGAGGATGGTGCGATCGGAGAGACGGTTACGGAGGTGAAGATACCGAAGGCAGTGTTTGTGGCGGAGAGGGGATGAAAGGAATTAGTAACGAAAGCAGAAAAAGCAGTCTAAGGGCTGCTTTTTCTGCTTTCGTTTACGGTTTGAAGCGACAACACATCCAAACGTGGACATTTTTCGCTTGAAACGTTAGAAAATTGGTTTATAATAAGGATATATCGTAATCGTTCGTATCATCTTTATAAAAAAAGAAAACCGTACTTTCGTACGGTTAGGATTGCCGCACCATGCGGCGTCACAAGGACGATGTCGGATAAACCTTATTTGCACTCGTCTTGTTAATTCTTCTTTAAGATAACACAGATGAGCTTATTGGTCAAGAGTTTTTGGAAGACAGGAGAAACATGTCATGGGAAAATACTATCTTGGTTTAGATATGGGTACAAGCACGGTTGGCTGGGCTGTTACAGACGAAGAGTATCGATTGATTCGAAAGAAGGGAAAAGATCTCTGGGGAATTCGTGAATTTGAAGAAGCGAAAACAGCTGTTGAACGTAGAACACAACGTGTTGCAAGACGAAGAAGACAAAGAGAAGTTGCTAGGATCGGATTACTGAAGAATTATTTTAAAGATGCAGTTTCTGAAGTCGATCCAAACTTTTTCGAGCGAATGGAACAGAGCAAATACTACTTTGAGGATAAATCAGAAGGATTATATGCTTCCGATGCAACTCCGGATGCACTTTTTCACGACCTTGATTATCATGACAAAGATTATTATAGGGAGTATCCCACGATCTTCCATTTGCGTAAAGAACTGATTGAGAATTCTGAGCCGCATGATGTGAGGTTAGTATATCTTGCCTTGCTCAACATGTTTAAACATAGAGGCCACTTTTTAAATGCATCACTGGGATTAGAAGATAGTGGGGCTGGACTTCATGACGCTTATAATGCATTATGTGAGCTGCTGACAACGAACGAATTGGGTATGTCGCTGCCGGCAGGAGCAGATATCGAACAATTACAGGAGATTCTTTCCAGCAGAGATTATTCAAGAAGTAAAAAGCAAGAACTTATAGCTCAATTATTTGGGTTAGGAAAGAACCAGAAGAAAGAAGTTTTGCTTGTAAAGGCTATTTGCGGTTTGCAAGTCGATGCCAAAGCACTGTTCGGTTTAGAAGAGACTGAAGATAAAATTGGATTCAGCTTCTCAGATTTTTCTTATGACGAAAAAGAAGCAGACCTGTCTTCATCTGTTGGTGAAGATAACTTCCAAGTTATTCAGGCCTTAAAAGCAATCTATGATATTGGGTCACTTTCTGGCATCTTAAAGGGGGAGCGTTACCTTTCTCAGGCAAGGGTAAATGACTATAACAAGCATGCAGCTGACTTAAAACTTCTTAAAGAGGTATATAAAGATTGTCTTTCGAAGAAAGCATATCAGGCGATGTTCCGTTCGGAAGATGGCTCTTCTTATAGTGCGTATGTAGGCTCAAATTTGTCCGATGGGACGAAAAAACGTAGGTCGTATAAAGACAGAAAGGCTGATGACCTTTATAAGAAAATCAAAAAAGATCTTAAGGACGTAGATGATCCACGAGCCAAACTGATCTTAGAGGAGATTAGCAAAGAGACTTTCTTACCAAAGCAACTAACATCTGCAAATGGAGTAATTCCAAATCAAGTGCATGCGAGAGAAATGAAGAAGATTCTTCAGAATGCATCCAATTATCTGCCATTCTTGGCCCAGATTGGGGAGAGCGGACAGCCGATTGCGGATGAAATTCTAGCACTGTTTACCTTCCAGATTCCTTATTATGTTGGACCGCTCAGCAGTGAAAGTGAGCGTAATGGAGGAAATGGATGGGTTGTGCGTAAAGAAGAAGGCGTTGTTATGCCTTGGAATCTTGAACAGAAGGTAGATCTTCGGAAAACATCGGAAAGATTTATTGAAAATTTGATCCGAAAGTGCACTTATCTGCAAGATGAAAAGGTGTTGCCAAAGGCGTCATTAAAGTACCAAAGATACTGTGTCCTGAATGAGATCAACAACCTGCGTTACGACGGAGACCGACTTCCAGTTGAGTGGAAGAAAGAGATCTATCATGAGCTGTTTGAAACAAGAACGAAGGTAACCCGGAAATTAATCGAAGAATACTTGTCGAATAAGATCGGGAACAGAGAATTTGACGCTCAGAAACTGACCGGAATTGACAGGCAAGTGAATAATACTCTTTCATCATATGTCAAATTGAAAGCTGTTTTTGGGGACACAATTGATACAGATACCGGAAGAGAAATGGCAGAGAATATTATCTTCTGGTGCACAGTTTATGGTGACTCGAAGAAGTTTCTGCTTGAACAACTAGAACACCATTATCCACATCTAACGAAAGAAGATATTAAAAAGATCATCAGCTTCCGATTTAAGGATTGGGGGAATCTTTCTGATGCCTTTTTAGGGATGGAAGGTGTTGATAAGGCAACTGGCGAGGTGTGTTCGCTTCTGAAAGCATTGTGGGATAATAACCTGAACATGATGGAGCTTATACACAGTGAAGACTTTACATTTGCAGACACTTTAGCACAGCGTGAAAGCAGGGACTTAGAGAGTCTTTGTGAGATGAAGCCGGAAGATCTTGATGAATACTACTTCTCTGCACCGGTGAAGAAAATGATCTGGCAAACACTTCAAATCATCAAAGAAATTGAAAAGGTGATGGGAGAAGCACCTGCAAAAGTCTTCATAGAGATGACAAGATCGGATGAAGAAAAGGGAGATCTTGGAAGAAAAGATTCCAGGAAGAAACAACTGCTTGATTTATACAAGGCAGTAAAGGATGAATCCAGGGACTGGGCAGACCTGATTGAAAAAGAAGATGCGTCCGGAAGACTTCGCAGTAAAAAAATGTATCTGTATCTGCGTCAAATGGGACGAGATCTTTATACTGGGAAACCGATCGATCTTGACGACTTGTTTAACGATAATTTATATGACATTGATCATATCTACCCGAGACATTTTGTAAAAGACGATAATTTGGAGAACAATCTTGCACTCGTCAATAAGCCTGACAACGCGAACAAAACAGATAATTATCCTTTGGATGCGAATATCCGTCAAAATCCAAAGGTTAAAGAATTGTGGGAATCTTTGCATATTGCGGGGTTAATGAATGATGAGAAGTATCGTAGATTAACAGGCAGCAGACCATTTACAGAGGAACAGCAGGCAGATTTTATTGCTAGACAGTTGGTTGAGACAAGCCAAGCTACCAAGGGTGTTGCAGATGTATTAAAGCAAGTATTTCCTGAAACGACTGCAGTTGTATATTCGAAGGCTGGCAATGTCTCTGAATTCCGTCACGATAAGCATTTTTATAAGTCGCGTCTTGTTAATGACTTCCATCATGCGCATGACGCATATCTTAATATCGTTGTGGGAAATGTTTATGATGTTAAATTCACCAGAAGTCCACGAAGTTTTATTCGTAAGATGGTAAAGGAAAATGGTGAAGAATACAATCTCAACCGGATGTTTGACTTTGATGTAAAACGAGGTGAAACGGTTGCTTGGATTGGACCCAGAAAAGGAAACGCTGGAACTATCGAGACGGTTCGAAAGATGATGTCAAAGAACACACCACTGTTGACGAGACAGAGCTTTACGGGACACGGACAGATATCTGATGCTACATTAAAGAGTGCCGAGGATGCAAAAAATGGTAGCGGGTATATTCCTTTAAAGTCTTCTGATATGAGATTAAGGAATATGGACAGGTATGGTGGCTTTACAAAAGCGACAACAGCATATTTTTTCTTAGTAGAACATGATGGAAAGAAGGGAAGAGTCAGAACTCTGGAGACGGTACCATTGTTTTTAAAGGCGATGGTGGAGAAAGACCCAGACTATTTAATAAAGTACTGCAGTGAGATATTAGACCTAAAAAATCCAGACATAAGACTAAACCGTATTAAGATACAATCCACACTTAAGTTAAACGATTTTTATTTATATTTATCTGGGAGGACAGGAAACCAGATTTTCCTTCGAAACGCTGTACAGATGAAACTTCATCCTTCTTGGGTAAAATATATTAAAGCACTTGAAAATGGGACGGAAAAGATGCGCTTCGCAGAGAGCGTTACAAAAGAAAAGAATTTTGAATTATACCAGGTACTTAAAGAGAAACATGTAACGGGGATTTACTCCAAACGACCCAATCCTGTCGGAAAAAAACTAGTTTCTGGAGAGCATATGTTCTTAGAACTCTCTTTGGATAGACAGGTATATGTACTGCTGCAGATTCTTGGTTTAAGCAATATCGGTCCTACATCTGCGGATTTAACAGATATTGGAGGATCCGGAGCTAGTGGTACGATGAAGATTTCTAATACTGTTAATACATGGGGTGAGGCATATATTCTTAATCAAAGTACAACGGGTGTATTTGAAGAAAAGATTAACCTATTGACAATCTAAAAATATGAGTTGGAGAACTGTAGTAATTTCCAATAGTGCAAAGCTAGATTACCAGTTGGGATATCTTGTGGTCCGAAGGGAGGAGTTGCTGAAGATCCATCTTGATGAGATTGGAATTCTGATCATTGAATCAACAGCAGTTTCTCTCACGGCTGCGCTATTATGTGAGCTTAACAAAAGAAAAGTAAAAATTGTTTTCTGTGACGAGAAACGGAATCCTTATGGAGAATTGATTCCTTATTATGGAGCACACGATACAAGTGCAAAAATACGACGCCAAATTGCATGGAGTGAAGAAATAAAAGGAGCTGTATGGACAGAAATTGTTGCAGAAAAGATACGGAAACAAGAGAGTGTTCTTAGACGCACTGACCACTCTGAAGCAGATATGCTTGCAACCTATATTCAAGAATTACAATTTTGCGATTGCACAAACCGTGAAGGACATGCTGCCAAGGTTTATTTCAATGCATTATTTGGAAAAGATTTTACGAGGACAGCAGAGAATAGTATCAATGCAGCGCTCAATTATGGATACGGTGTCTTATTATCTCTTGTCAATCGCGAGGTTACTGCTAACGGTTATATGACTCAGCTCGGCTTGTTTCATGACAATACCTACAATCCATTCAACCTTAGTTCGGACTTGATGGAGCCTTTTCGTCCGATCATTGATGAATTTGTTTATCGATGGAGCCCCAACCAATTTGAATCCAAAGATAAACATAAGATGTTGGGACTGTTAGAAAAAGAATTATGGGTTTCAGAAAGGAAAGAAATTCTACCGAACGCTGTAAAAATATATGTTCGCTCAGTGTTTGATGCATTAAATGATGGCGAGATAGAGCATATCAAATTTTACCAAGATGAGCTATAGATATATGCGAGTACTTGTTTTCTTTGATCTACCGGTTTTAACAGACGCAAACCGGCGGGATTACCGAAAGTTTCGAAAGTATCTGATCAAGTCAGGCTTTCTTATGCTTCAAGAATCTGTGTATTGTAAACTAACACCCAATAATACGATGGCAGACTTGCTGATAGAAAACGTGAAGAAGAACAAACCCCCAATGGGACTCGTTCAGGCTTTGCGTATTACAGAGAAGCAATATGCCAGAATGGAGTTTATTGTGGGAGAACATAGAAAAGATGTACTGCAATCAGATGAGAGGCTGGTTATCCTGTGAAACTATTAATTCCACAATGTTCTCTTGAACTGTATCAGACTGAAAACACAATTGATATTTTAACTATCGAAGAGCCTTCCACTTTCGCTTCGGTGGTAGGCGACCTGTGGCAGCAGGTGACTGGTAATGATGGGGATTGCATGTTATCAGAACTTGGAGCTTCTATGGCAATTTCTAAGAGCGCAGACATCATTTTTAATCCGTTTTCATTAGATTGTAATAACAGTAAAGTACTTAAAGTCATTTATCAAGTGCTTGAAAGGGAGATGGACACAGAGACTATAGAACTACGGGGGAAGATTCAACAAGATTTGCTAGAGCTCATGGATCATATTGCAGAGACTGAATGGTACCCTTTAGCATATGATGTGAATTTGGAGTTGCCAACAGTTTTTAAATTATGCAACCTTAAACTTGATTTTCAGGAGAGCGCTTTATTAGAGAGGGTACATAATTATGTCCGCATCATGCACCAAGTGTGTGGCGTAAGATTATTTGTTTTTGTTAACCTTAAACAGTATTTTTCAAATCGTGAATTAGATTTGCTATATCAAGATTTCCTGTATGAAAATATATGGGTTGTTGATTTTGAGTCTGCTTTTCGTCAGGTGATAGAGCATGAAAATAATGTCATTTTTGACAAGGATTTCTGCTTGATCCATCTGGATTAACGACGCATTCGTAGTGCGGTGATTCGTGGAAAACCTCGAATTTGAGGTTTGAGAGTCTTGTTAATTCGAAAGGCAGTCAAACCGCCCTGGGTATCAAAGCTCCCGAGGTTTCGTTTGAGAGTCTTGTTAATTCGAAAGGCAGTCAAACCTTCGTGGTGTTGGTCAGATCGCCGAGCTGTTTGAGAGTCTTGTTAATTCGAAAGGCAGTCAAACGAGAGGACTTTGACATGATAAGTAGATGCAGTTTGAGAGTCTTGTTAATTCGAAAGGCAGTCAAACCGACGATGTCGATGTTCTCTTTGCCGACCTGTTTGAGAGTCTTGTTAATTCGAAAGGCAGTCAAACCATGATCTGCAACGAAGAAGGGAAGATCCAGTTTGAGAGTCTTGTTAATTCGAAAGGCAGTCAAACCTATGGGTGTGGATAGAGTGCCTTATGATGGTTTGAGAGTCTTGTTAATTCGAAAGGCAGTCAAACGATTGTAAAGGTGATCATGCAGATAGCCACGTTTGAGAGTCTTGTT
>JAFVAL010000032.1 GCA_017480565.1 Lachnospiraceae bacterium
ACCTGCCACATTTACTGGTACTTCCAGCAACTTTTGGACTTCATCGCTTCGAGCCGACTTATCCGTATTTCCCAGCCTTATATGTGGTTCCTGTTCGTCAGGCCAAGGGTTTGCCTACAGCTTCCTTCAGATTCCACCTCGCGATGGACACCCTTGCTGTTCAGCTATGTACTTCGTCGTTGCCTACGCGTACTCGGGACTTTCACCCGTTAGAGCGCGCCCATGGCGCGCAAACGCAAAACAGCTCCATTGCCATTTGACAAGAAGCTGTTTACCATCGTTTGTTTTTCTTACTTATATCCTTTACCCTGCATAAATACAGGAGGCCAATACGGAAGGGGTTTGGCATCAATCTTCAGCTTGAAATCATAGTAGTCTCCGTCCTCAAAGCAGGTGTGTTCCCGAAACAGCGGCACACCAAACGCACCAAACATCACGTAATCCAGATTGCACAGATAAGGCATGTATTCTTCGTAGCCATGCGCCTTGGCAAAAGCCGACAACGGACAGACCAGATTGTGATAGCTAAAATCAAAGCCTGCCTCAGGTGGAATCATGGTTTTTGTCTCAAAGCTGCCCGGATACTTCGCGGCATTGGCCGCATTCTGCGCATCCTTCTTCTGATACTTTTTATTGAGAGACTTGACGTTGGTGTACGACTTGTGCAGGATCTTTTTCAGGAACCCCGGCAAACCGTTAAATCGACGTTCGTAAGCGATCGTCATCAGATGCCCGATCTCTTCCATGTCCGCGCCATATGTTTTGAGCACCTCTCCCATGGATACAAAATAGTAGGCACCGGTCAGATTGCTTGTCCCGCTAACGTCGTCTCCGCCGATATACGGAAAGTTCGCAAGCATATTTTTCTCATAATGCTCCCAGATCTCCGAAAAGATGACTTTATAAGGCTTCCCGCTGATCGTCTCCAGTTCTCCTGCGATGCTCTTTAAGAAGCCGTTCATTGACTTTCTAAGCTTTGGCGCCTTCTTCACATAATATTCGTGCATCTTGTGATCCTTTCTCAAATGTGACGGTTCATCGCAATTTGCTCACACCGGGGTCTCCATAAACTCATCGATCGCTTTTAAAACCGGCGCCGTATATTGCTCCCCGCCGAAAAGCCACTGCTCATGCTGCATATCAAACTCACGAATCTCAGGATCGCGGAAGTACTTTCGATAACGTTTTAGATACTTCTCGCCCATCTTATTTGCGTAAATGAAATGCACTTTCGTGTGCTCCACATGGATATCGTCATCAAGCCAGGTAAGAAGATCGGTGTAATACTCGTTTTTGATCGACTCCGGCGAGAATTTTGAAAAACAAGCCATGAACTTATCGGCCGTCTCATCGTCCATCTCAAAGAAACCTTTTAACTTTTCCCTGGTTTTGGCCATCTTCTTCTCACTGCCTGTAAAACTGGTCAAAAGCGAAACCACCAGCTTCGACTGCAGCCATGCGCTGAATTTACCGCTCTGATCCAGATCCGGACTGCCGAAAATTCCGTGATCCATATGGATGTTCTGCCGCTGGATCAATTGTCCGACAAAGGTGCTTCCCAAAGAAGAGCCAATCGCGCCGTCGATCCTACCATCAAACTGTTCTTTGATATAGATTTCGATCTTCTCGGTCACGGTCAGTATGTCTGGAAATATTGAGCCGCTGCCATCGAATCCATCATAATTGACACAGACCAGATGATATTTCTCTCCCAGCCGATCCAAAACTGCGCCAAAATTCACCTGGTAATTGCAGGCGGTTCCAGGCAGCAGGAATAACACTTTTCCGTCTTTGTTTCCCATCTCGTCAAACTGCATTTTTTATACCCCTCTCTGGTTCATTTCACGCAGGAGAAAATGCCTTCTGCGTTGACAGTGTGCACCTTCACCTCAGTGTACAGCCCCTCCAGGCGTTTTTTCAGGCTCTCTTTTGTCTCGAAAGGCGGCGTAAAGAAGCCCTTTGGCACATACATTTTCCTCACAAAGAAGTCCGTGCGCTTAAACTCTCCTTGAATGTAGAAGCACCCGCAGAAGATCCCACCGGGCTTTAACACCCGGCAAGTCTCACGAAACGCTGCGTCTTTGTCCGGGAATGCGTGAAATCCATTCAGCGACAAAACAATGTCAAAGCTTTCATCCGGAAAAGGCAGCGCACCGACGTCGCCCTGCGTAAAAGAGACATTAGAGAGCTTCATGGCCTCCGCGCGTCTCTGGGCATGTTTCATCATATCCGCGGAATAATCCAGACAAGTGATCTTGGCATCCGGAAGGCTTTGATATAATGGCATGGTAAGTACACCGGTTCCCACAGGCACCTCCAGAAGGTTTCCGGAAAAATCCGGCTGAATCGGGGAAAGCGCGTCCTCGATCCATTTTGCGGCCAGTTCTGCATCCAGACCCCAGATCACACTATCCATCACTTTGCCAAGGGGCGTGGAGCGCGTGATAATCCCATCGTACATCGTACCGATGCTTCCCAGCGTTTTGTACGATTCTCTAATCTCATCATGTCGTGACATTACTATCTGCCTTTCATTTCCGGCCCACCAAAAGTGTTGAGCCTCCCAGCCCTAAAAGGGTTGCTTCCTTTTTCTCCATAAATGTTCCATCGGTTGTATCAATCAGCCGGACATCTTCATAGCCCTGCTCCTTCAAGCTGCGCACAAATGCTTCCATATCCCCGTAGCGCGCCTGACTCATCAGGTCATGAATCGCAAATGTCCCTCCCTTTCTCAGGACACGCAGGGTCTCTCTAAGAAGCTGCTGCTTATCATGTCCCACAATGTTGTGATAGACATAATTGCTGGTCACCGCATCAAAGCTTTCGTCTTCAAAAGGCAGCTTTACCGCATTCCCTTCCTGGAATTGAACGTTTCGGACACCTTCCGCCTTCGCATTCTTCTCGCAAATGTCTTTCGAGAACACTTCTTTATACGCGCCGGTCCAGATATCACAACCCACCATCTGTGCACCAGGATTCTCCTTTGCCGCTGCAATGGTCAGCGCACCGCTCCCGCATCCGACATCCAGGCCAACACCGCCATCAGGGATCTTCACATACTTTGCTGTTCCCTCAATGATACTCTTGGACAGCTTTCTCTTCCCTTCATAGGAAAACGCATCCCTAGCGGTCTTACTGTAAATGGCAAATGCACCAGCACCCGCAGCGCCGAGCAAAAGGGTACTTCCTGCAATCTTCCCCACAGGCTCCACTGCTTTTTTTCGGATGCAAGCACCAGCCAGTCCCAGGACAGCCGCACCAAGGGCAGGCCCCACGACCATGCTCTTCGGCATCCAGTTTGCATAATCTGCGCCGGCTCCATTTCGAAAGATCGTCTCATCCTGCTTTTTTAGCAGAACATTTCTTGCATTTTCTTCGGTATCGTCCTGCTCGTCGTACCCGTCATAAGGCGCTTTCGGATCGTGCGGCTTCTGCTTTTTCATCCCATGGCAGACCTCGTTCCGGTGCGCAAATGCAAAATCCATGTTGTCGGTCCATCCGGTATGCCCGGTGATGATTTTCGGGGAAATGTCTCTGGCAAACAGAAGATTTTCAAGCTTCTCAAGGGACTTCTTCGAAAGTTCGTTATCCTCGGCGAGGCCGTCGATGAAACTGTAGCCGCCATCCGGGCCAAACCAAAGCGTATCGCCAGTGAAAAGATACGCATCATCAATCAGATAAACCATGTGTCCCCAAGTATGTCCGGGCACAAGGATGCATTCCACTTTAATACCATCGATATCGAGCACCTGCCCGTCCTTAAGAAGCACTTTCGGATTATTCGTATGGACGATAGAAAGCTCGTACTTACCATACATGACCTTGCGGCGCACCTCTCCGGTCAGATACCGGTTTTCAATCTCACTCAGATACAAGGTTGCCTGTGGAAACAGCCCGTCACTATCCACTTCCACCGCACCGACGTGATCCGTGTCTTGATGCGTGATCAGGATATGCCGCACTGAAGCCGGATCAATGTCCAGCCAATTCATCTTTTCCTTCAGCCGTTCATAGTTGTATCCGGCATCGATCATAATCGTCGTACCATTCTTCGTATAGAAGAAAATGTTGGCGACCCACTCCCGCACGCAAGCGACATGCTCGTCGATCCGGCCTGTGTTTAAAGGTTTAAAAATCTCCTTGCCGCGGTACATGAAACTCATAAACACCTTCTGAAACTTCGAATCCATCTTAGACATCTTTTCTCATCTCCCTTTTGGCTATCTACATTTCTACTTACAAAACACCGAAAAAGAGGCGTTAGCCATCTCTAACTATGATAGCACGCCTCTTTTTAATAGTCAATCCTGTTCGTATCGACGAAATGTCCCGCAACCCAGCCTCTACAGATCAAACAGACTCATCTGCGGATACTTCTCCGGTAACTCATACATAAACTGAAAACACGCCTCAGGGCTTGAAAGAATGCCATTTTCTTTGCATATCTTCTGAAACACCGCTCTGAGCTCCTTTGCATCTACAAAATGCATGTTACACAACCCTTCTCACGGATGCTACACTCTCTATATGCACCCCTTGCGCGAACATCTCGCAGGGCTGCACCTTCTGCGTCCGATATCCTCTCTCATTCAGATACTTCAGATCCCTCGCCAGGGTCGCGGGGTCGCAGCTGACATAGACGATCCGCTCCGGCTCCATTTGCACGATCGTATCAAGCAGTGCTTCCTCGCAGCCTTTGCGGGGCGGGTCAACGACGATGACATCCGCACGCATCGTTGCGCCGCTTTCTAAAAACTTTTGCGGCATCACTTCTTCTGCCGCTCCGGCAAAAAATTCTGCATTCGTAAAGCCGTTTAGCTTCGCGTTTTCCTTCGCATTTACCACCGCCTGTTCCACGATCTCCACACCGTAGACCTGCTTCGCCTTCTGCGCCAGGAAGAGGGAAATGGTTCCGATTCCGCAGTATAAATCCCAGACGGTTTCATTTCCGGTAAGCCCTGCAAAATCAAGCGCAGTCTGATATAACTTCACGGTTTGCGTCGGGTTGACCTGGTAAAAGGAAGGCAGCGAGATCCGGTAGCTGACGTCCCCGATCCGGTCGATAATCGCATCCTCGCCCCAAAGAACTTTCGTCGTCTCACCGAGGATGACATTCGTGTTTTCACGGTTACAATTGAGGCAAATGGACGTCATACCTTCCACAGTTTTCAGCGTATCAATCAGCGCATCTGCCGCAGGGATCTGCGCTCCGTTGATGACAAGGCCGGCCATGATCTGTCCGGTGGCCTTTCCCACGCGTACAATCACGTGACGTACCAGACCCTTTCCAGTCGCCTCATCGTAGGCAGAAATGTGGTGCTTCTTCATCCAGGCGAGCACCAAGGCAAGCACCTGATTGCTTTTCTCATCCTGGATCAGGCAGTGTTCATTTGCAACAATGCGGTGGCTGTGCCCGGCATAAAAACCTGCGATCAGATTGCCTTTCTCGTCGGTTCCCACCGGATACTGCGCTTTGTTGCGATAATGCCACGGCTCTTCCATGCCAAGCACCGGCAGCACCTCTACGTCCGTAAGCCCGCCGATGCGGTAAATGCAGTCTTCGACCTTTTTGCGCTTCCACTCCAGCTGCTTCTGATAGTCCACATGCATCAGCTGACAGCCGCCGCAGGGGCCGGCCACGGGACAAGGCGGTGTGACACGCCAATCCGAGCGGACTTTTAAGTCCACCATCCTGCCAAACCCATAATTCTTTTTGGTTTTAATGACACGAACGGTTCCCGCATCACCGGGAACCGTATCTTTGACGAATAACGCATAGCCATCCGCGTGTCCGACTCCGAGTCCATCGGCGGTCAGATCTGTGATGGCAAGCTCTATCTCTTGATTTTTCTGAAATCGTTTCTCTTCCATCGATTACGTTGTCCTTCGAATCGGGGCCTCAAAGAGCTTCTGGTAACCCATCCAGGTCTCGTTCGGCTCCGCATTTCTCATGATCTCATAGAATGTCTCAAGCTTTGCGTCCATGTTGTCGGCCATGTGAAGCGCGAGTGCTTCCGCAAGCTCAGGCTTCTTCGGAGAACCAAACTCCAGCTCACCGTGGTGCGCCAGAATGCAGTGCTTTAATTCCTCTTCCAAAAGCTTCGGGAAGCCTTCGATGGTAATCACCTGATCGTGAATCATCTCTGCGCCCATGTAAATGTGGCCGAGCATATTTCCCTCATCGGTGTAATCATTTTCCGGCATCCGCGAGAGCTCTCTTGTCTTGCCGACATCGTGCAAAAGCGCGGCAGTGATGAGCAAATCCCTCTTTAAGAACGGATAATATCTTGCCATGTAATCTGCATTGCGCGTTACATTGAGCGTGTGCTCTAACAGGCCGCCCATAAAGCTGTGGTGCACGCTTTTTGCCGCGGAATGTGCGGCAAATGTCTCCAAGAACGCCTCGTTTCCGAAGAACTTCTGCAGCAATTGATTCAAGTAAACGTCCTTGACGCTGGCAACATATTTTCCCAGCAGCACCTTCATATCCGCAATGTTCTTCTCCGTTGTCGGCACAAAATCCGCCGGATCATACTCGCCGCTCTGCGCCATACGCACACGGTAGACGTTGAGCTGAGGTGCATTCTGAAAGACCACAATCTGCCCTTCCACATGGATGTAATCCATCGAATCAAAATAGTCGATGCCCGAGGAGAGATCCCAGATCTTTCCGTCAAGCTGCCCGGTTTTGTCCTGCAGCTGCAGGGAATAATACGTCTTGCCGGCGCGGGTGCGCAACGCCTGTTTGTTCTTGCACAGGAATACCTGAGAAACGTTATCGCCTTCCCGCAGTTCCTGAATTGTTTTCATAAATCCTCTTTCTAAGTCACCAAGTGACCAAAGTATCACCGCTTACTCGCGGGTTCCTAAAGTTACCTCAAATGTCATCTCATTGTCCGTGGTCAGTGTCGTACGGACAACGTCCACCTTCACGGTGCTTTCGGCTCCTGCCGCACGCAGTGCACTCGAAAGGCTTGTAAAATCACTGATCGGGGTTCCATTCACGCTCGTGATGATATCCCCGCGCTCCAGTCCGCCCACAAAGGCAGGCGAATCCGTGATCACGCGCGAGATATAGATTCCGCTGCCGACACCCAGCGTTCCGGCCATCTCCGGCTGCACCGCACCGCCGTAGATCCCCAGATACGGGCGGTTTCGCTTCACCGCAAGGTCTTCCAGCAGATGCCGCAGTCCGTTGACCGAATAGCAGGTGGAAAGGCCACGGTTCAGATCCGAATTGAACCGATGCGTCATAAACCCGACGACCGCCCCGGTCAGATCGACGATCACGCCGGCACCGTTGCTCTTCTCGGAAAGGTTGGTATTGAACAGTTCGATCTCTCCGTCCGTGATCTGCTCGGTGGTCTTTCGGTTGGATATGATTCCAACCTCCATCGAGTACATGTAGCCATTCGGATTGCCGACCGCGATGACCGGCACCCCGGTATCCAGCCCCGTCGAGTCTCCCAGCGTTGCAATCTCGTAACTTAACTGCGCCTCCGCGGAGACGTCTTCCAGATTGACGGACAGGCAGCAGACACCGAGCTCCGTATCGAAATTGTAGATCTCTGCGGGCACCACCGAGCCGTTTCGGAATGTCACACGGACTTCATTTGCGCCGGAGACGTTATCGTAAGGTGTCACAATCATGATCGCACGGCTGTTTTCGGATAAAATGAGTCCGAACGCGGAGTTCGTCTTCTCGGAATCATTTAAAAACCAGTCGGAGCCATTGGTCACAGCCGTCACAGTGACGATCGACTTATTCGCCTCACCGGCAACGCCGCGCAGAATCGAATACTGATCCCTGACCACCTTGATCGGATCTTCCGTGGTCGGCTCTTCGGTAGTCACTTCCGGTTCCGTGGTGTCTTCACTCGTCGACTCCTCCGTCGTAGTCTCCGTGGTTGTGGTATCCGTCACGGTGGTAACTGCCTCCATCGTGGTGTCAATCTCAAATCCTTCCATCACTGTGGTCGATTCCACCGGATAAAAGTATTTCTGTGTAATTCGAAAGCTTAAAAACGCCAGAAATCCAAATAAAATCGCAAGCGGCATCACAATCAGCGCGCCGGAGAGCAGCTTTTTTAAGTACTTTCTCTTTCTCTTCGGCTTCACTTCCTGCGTCATAAATGTGTAATTGTCATTCTCCTGCTGCCCGCTCATCTGTGTCTCGTCATTCGTCTTCATCGTCGCTTACTTTACCTGCCTTCAGAGAAAATACAAACTCCGTGCCGGCACCTTCTGTGCTGGTCACGCTGATGTTCTCGCCGTGGGCATTTACAATCTCTTTTACGATCGAAAGGCCAAGTCCCGTGCCTTTTCTGTCCTTTCCTCTGGAAAGGTCGGTCTTATAAAAACGGTCCCAGATCTTGGAAAGGCTCTCCTGCGGGATACCGATGCCGGAATCCTTCACCGCGATGATCACCTTGCCACGGACCTCTTCGGTACGAATTACTATTTCTGAATTATTGTAGCTGAACTTGATCGCGTTATCAATGAGGTTATAGATCACTTGCTGGATCCGTCCGAGATCCGCATTGACGATCATCTCCTCCTCTTCAAAGGTCATGCAGAAAGAAATCTTCTTCTTTTCACAGGTTCCTTCAAATGTCTGCGCAGTCTGCACGATCACCCGATTAATGTCAAAATTGGAAAGCTGCAGGCTCTTCTCCCCGCTGGTTCGGTTCATCTCAAGCAGGTTTGTCGTCAGCTTTGTCAGACGATCCGCCTCAAATAAAATGATGTTTAAATACTTCTCCTGCATCTCCGGCGGGATTGTTCCGTCAATCATCGCCTGCGCGTAGCCCTTGATGGACGTGAGTGGTGAGCGGAAGTCGTGCGAGACATTCGAGATAAACCGGTTCTGGTATTCATCTAAGCTCTTGAGCCTCCGCCCCAGCAGCACAACCGCATCATTTAGGTCTTCAAATTCATCACCTGTGTGCAGCTTCTTGCCTTCCTCAAAATGTCCTGTCGCATACTCACCCGCCCGGCGAATCACCTTGCGAAGCGGCAGTTCCACCTGCAAATCCAGTATGAGGAGCACGAGAAACAGGATCACAAACAAGAACAACTGCGCGATGTTGATGACGTTCATGTACTGATCCACGGTCTCATCGATCGACTGGTAGGTCGAAAACATGACGATATAGCCCCGCACCCGGTAGTCTAGGGAAACCGGCAAGACAGCGCTGATGCACTCTTCACTCATATAGCTGGGGAAGAGCACATGCTCTGAAAAACGGCTCGCCAAAAAGCCTTCTGTCAGCTCCGGCACCTCTGCATCTAACACCGTGTTCACAGCACTTCTCGTATCCAGAATCAGATGGCGCTGCGAATCGACGATCCAGATCCGCAGATTTAAGAACGTATCAATCGTGCGCAGCTGCGAGCCCAGGTACAACGAGCTCATCTGCTCCTGAAAATAATTTTCCAGATAACTCCCCTCGATCAGCTCCGCTTCCTTGTACATCAGTTCCTTGCGGGACTCGACCAGCTGGCTTCTCAGCAGCCTCGTACCGCCCAGGTTAAAGACCAGGAAAATGATCACGACTACGAGGAGGTAAATGCCCAGGAATTTCAGGCGTATCGAACGAAACATAGGGCATTCCTTTCTAAGTCAAATTCAATTGACCGCAAACTTATAACCGACGCCCCAGACCGTGGAAAGGCTCCACGACGGGTGGTCTTTGATCTTTTCGCGCAGACGCTTGATGTGCACGTCCACGGTGCGCGTATCACCGATGTACTCATAGCCCCAGATATGGTCGAGGAGCTGTTCTCTGGTAAAGACCTGGTTCGGATGTGAAGCCAGGAAGTAGAACAATTCCAGCTCTTTCGGGGGCATCTCGACGACATTTCCCATGTAGATCACTGAATAGTTGGTCTGATTGATGATCAGATCCGGGTACTGTACATAGTCTCCGATCTGCTCCGGCTCCTGCGTCTGCACGGGTTCTGGCGCTTGCTTATATCTGCGCAGCACCGCACGCACGCGCGCGACCATTTCCTTCGTGTCAAATGGTTTGATGATGTAGTCATCGGCGCCGAGCTCCAGACCCAGCACCTTATCAAAGATCTCGCCCTTCGCGGAAAGCATGATGATCGGCACCTGCGAGTCCTTTCTCACTGTTCGGCACACCTCATAACCATCCACGCCCGGCAGCATCAGATCGAGCAAAATCAAATCCGGATGATAGCTGGCCGCTGCCGCGATCGCGTCCTCCCCGTTATAGACGATCTTTGTGTCATAACACTCTTTCGTCAGATACAGAGAGATCAGCTCAGCGATGTTCTCATCGTCATCGACGATCAAAATACGTTGTTTCTCCATGATTTACCCCATTATTGCTTAAATGTCACTACGGTCACACCGTTACCGCCCTCGCCGAACTCGCCGAGGCGATAATTTTTCACATACTTCGTTTTCTTCAAATGATTGTGCACGGCTTTTTGCAGTGCCCCGGTGCCACGCCCGTGAATGATCGTCACCGCAGGCACATGCCCGAGGTACGCATCATCTAAATACTTATCAAGCTCCGGAAGCGCCTCATCCACGGTCTTTCCGATCAGATTGAGCGACGTCGATACGGTCATCGCCTTACTCATACCGACCTTGCCCGCGCCGGTTCTGGTCACGCCATCGCCGGTCACGGTCTGCTCGTCGATCTTCTCGAGATCCGTGATGTGAATCATCGAATGCATAATACCCATCTGGACATCGCACTCGCCCTTCGCATTCGGCTCTTTTGTGATAATACCGTTCAGATTCAAGCTCAGCACGCGCACGGCATCGCCACGTTTAAAGTCCTCCGGGCGATTGCCGGTCTTCTTCTCAGCCTTCTTCTGTTCCGCAGCCTTGCCCTGTGCACCTTTGAGCTTCTCATTTAACGCATTGCGCTCCTGCTCCATCTCGCGGGAGCCGCTGCCCTTCGACCACTTATTGTAATTGCGGATCGTCTGGTCTGCGTAGTCTTTCGCTTCCTGCAGGATCCGCACTGCCTCTTCGTTGGCTTCCTTGATAATCCGCTCACGATTCTGGTCAAGCTTCTCATTCTTCGCCGCCAAACGCTCTTTGAGCTTCTCGGTCTCCGCGCGAAGCGCCTCAATCTGCGCCTGCTCCTTCTCCATTTGCATGCGCGAATCTTCCAGATCCGCAATCAGATCCTCAAAACTCTTCGAATCATTTGCAATGTGGGTGTCTGCCTCCGCAATGATCTCCTCTGGAAGACCTAGTTTCCGCGAAATCGCAAAGGCATTGCTCTTTCCCGGAATACCGATTAACAGCCGGTAGGTCGGGGAAAGGGTCTCTACGTTAAACTCGCAGGATGCATTTTCCACGCCGTCCGTGGAAAGTGCGTAAACCTTCAGCTCCGAATAGTGCGTCGTCGCCATCGTGCGCACATCACGCTCTTTTAAGTACGACAAGATCGAGATCGCAAGCGCGGCACCTTCCGTCGGGTCAGTGCCCGCGCCAAGCTCATCAAAGAGCACCAGCGAGCGGCGGTTCGCCTTCTTTAAGATCTCCACCGTGTTCACCATATGCGAGGAAAATGTACTCAGACTCTGCTCGATGCTCTGCTCGTCGCCGATGTCCGCAAACACTTCCTGAAACACCGATAACTCCGAGCCGTCAAAGGCCGGAATATGCAGGCCTGCCTGCCCCATGAGCGTCAAAAGACCCACGGTTTTTAATGACACGGTCTTGCCGCCGGTGTTCGGGCCGGTGATCACAAGAAGTGTATAGTCCTTGCCCAGCGCGACATCGATCGGCACAACCTTCTTCGGGTCAATGAGCGGATGTCTCGCCTTCTTCAGATTCAAATACCCCTTCGCGTTAAAGACCGGCATCGTCGCTTTCTGATGTCTCGCAAATGCGCCTTTGGCGAAAATGAAATCAAGCTTTAACAACAGCTCCACATTGTGCGTGAGCGCTCCTGCGTAGGGCGCGGTCTCCTCGGAGAGCCTTGCCAGCACCTTCTGGATCTCCTCCTGCTCGCGGATCACAAGCTCTGCCAGATCATTGTTGATCTTGACCACTGCCATCGGCTCGATAAAGACGGTGGATCCGGTGGAGGACTGGTCATGGGTGATGCCCTGAATCTGGTTCTTGTATTCTAACTTCACCGGCAGGCAATACCGATTGTTTCTCTGCACGATCACTGCATCCTGCAGTAAATCTCTGGAAGAGTTTAAGATGCCATTTAACGCAGCATGAATCTTGTCACCGGTCGAACGAATCTGCCTGCGGATTCGGGAGAGTTCTGCACTCGCCTCGTCCGCCATCTCATCCTCGGAAATGATGCAGCGATGGATCTCACGGCTAAGCCCCGGGAGAGACTCAATCTGCGCAAAATAAGGCGTCAGTGCATCACCGGTCTCTTCCACTTCCTCACCCGGCTCATGTTCCTTGTTCTCGGTCTCCGCACCGTAAGAGACCGCATGTTCCGCAATCTCTAGGCTCCTAGCAATCGCAAGAAGCTCCCCCATGTTAAGGCTCCCCCCGACGTCTAGGCGCAGCATTGAAGGACGGATATCCCTTAGCCCCGCAAAAGAAAGCTTTCCCCTTGCGTAAATGCGCGAAAGCGCCGCGGCGGTCTCGTTCTGGGCCGTGACGATCTCTTCTAAGAGATTCATCGGCCGCAGGTTCCGGCACTGCTCCTTGCCTAGCGGAGAATCCGCGTAGGTTACAAGCTGCTCTATAATTTTATCGTACTCTAACGACTGTAATGCTTTTTTATTCATAATAGTTTCACTTTCTATGGTTTACTTCCCAGCACAAGGTAAAAGATAAAAGTATTATAACAGATTCATGCAAAGCAAACAAGGCACAAGCGAAGGATCGTCGGAAACGATCTTTATCTTCCTGTGCCTTGTCGATTGTTGTATAAGTTCACCCTGTGGAATTATCGACTACTAAATCCCCATAAAAGCGGCAAGAATCTATAATACTGGGAAATTTAAGCATAAGCTTAAGAATCATCCTTTATAATCTCAATCGTGAGAAGGTAATGATTCTTTGGAAGATATGATATTTCAACCCTGTCTCCCACATCAAGTTCTCCAATAGCTATCCCATAATATTTTTCTCCATCAATGATAAATATATATCCATTTAAGTTGTCACAATAGTATTCATCATAGTTCTTTCCAACCGCTGGAAATTGGTGCTCATTCATTTTTATGATGTTTTGAATTACCCCCTGTGAATATTCCTGACTGGTCTCATTTTGTACAAACATGTCTAGTGCTCCATTTTGGACTCTTCCAGCATACATCGAAAGGAACCATGCAGATACAAAAAGTAATAACAACATAACTATTATTTCCTCGGAGCGAAGTTTGCTTTTTGTAATAATGCTTTTTGACACATCATACACCATACTCAAGAATATTAATCCAAAAAACAATAAGCCTCGAACAGTACCGATACCACACTCACTGAAATATATTCCATATTCAAATATCATGTTCTC
The DNA here is from genome assembly GCA_017480565.1 of Lachnospiraceae bacterium. Lineage (GTDB taxonomy): Bacteria > Bacillota > Clostridia > Lachnospirales > Lachnospiraceae > RGIG1588. The sequence continues at coordinate 13,479 of JAFVAL010000032.1, forward strand.
ATACACCTCGCCTTTTTATAGACAGCTTTGCGAACGTCAATCATTCAGAAAGCATTTTCATCGTCAAAGATTAAAATCAATTGTTCATTGTGAGGCTCTCTATCGTGTAAAGGCTATGTTCTTAAACGGCTTATACTTCGAATGTTTTACAACTGTTCTCCATCTAAAAAGTAATTCTGCTCTACCATAATAATCAACTCCTCCAGAAGCACCTTTAGAGCCAGGAGCGGAAAATGTTAGACTAACAGCGCCCGTAGTTTTTTTCAGCGGCTTTTCAGGTGAAAGGCATATATCAACACCAACTGCACCACCAGCAGAAAAGTCTAAGAATTCTTCTTCATAATCCTCTGGATTATTATAGTTGAATACGATACCTGTGGAATATGAAAGTCCTCCTCCAAATCCGTAATTACCTCCTCCATGACTGTATCCATATGCTGTTCTTGAACTAAAATCCACTACTATTGAATAGCCACCTTTGAAACCAGCATGAAATCTTCTTGGCGTTGTATATGACAGATCTATCACCATTGCTGATTCAGTTGCCGCTGCATACATCATAGTCCCTCCGGTTGAAATAGCGGCCCCAACTACTACTAATGCCAGGGGAGTTCCAATCCCGAGAGTTGCTACTGCAACCGATGTAGCTGCAATAATGCCAAGTCCAACGACTACACCACCCCAGTCAACAGTCCCTGCTGGGTCAAATCCCCACACGGGATTATTATTGCAATATATAAAAATATTGAAACTGATGACGGTTCCTTCAACCCCTATATTTGATGGCACATCAGGACTAATGAATCTTCCAATCTGCGGATCATAATACCTGCTCTGCAGATAGTAGAATCCGGTCTCCTCATCGAAGTAGTATCCGCGGTATCTGAGCGGATTGATGTCAGAGAGGATTCCCGAACTGCTAAGAAGGTTGCCCCAGGCATCGTAACTGTAGGTGGCCTGAACGTTTCCGCTCGAGTCAACGATCTTTAGGATATCTCCCTGCAGGTTGGTCACATAGTAGTATAACTGCGCAGACACTGAAGCACTTGCTTTGTAGGAGAATGCCACAGGCATTCCGCTCTCATCATAGTAGTATTCCAGTGTCTTCCCATCCGAGCGGTATTCGCTGATCAGCTGGTTTCCGATCCAGTTATACTTTGTTGTGATATCTGTGACCTTCTGGATCCTCAAGCCTTCTGTTGTGTAAGAGTATAGCGCAACGGTATCACTGTTGCCGTCAAGGATGCGGGTTAGCTGTGTTCCATATGCCCAGTCGAAGTAAGTTGTATTATACCACACAATCGGCCGGTAAGCAGCATCATAAGTGATTCCCATGCCGTTATAGGCGGTCAGAAGATCCGGGAAGCTGCTGTTCCCATACGTAAAAGTATCTGTCTGACTCCCCTTTGTTCTGCTTCTTAAGTTGCCGGCACCGTCATAGCTGTAGTTGGTCGTCACCCCACCTCTTATCTCACTGGTCAGCTGGTTCTGGTTATCATAACTGTACGAAGCGGTGTCTGCGCCAGTAACTGCACTCACATTCCCCATGTTATCATAACTGTAGTTATAAGTCCCAACATCAGTTCCGTTTCCGGTTCCGAACTTATTCTCTACCTTTGACACCAGGAACGTCGTTTTGGTAGAGTCGTTCGGATTAGCTGTGAAACTAAAGTTTCTTGTAAGAAGCTGCGAGCCAGAAGAAGTGCTTAACGTTCTCTTCGACACTCTCTTTAAAGTATCATAGGTATAAGAGAACGTTCCTCCCGGTGTGGACAGACTGGTCAGGCTTCCATTGGTGTTATTGTAAGTGTAACTATACTCCCTCTTAGCTGTGTCAAGTGATGTCCAGGAGGGGTTGTTCCGGTAGACAAACTTCGTTGTCCGGTCAGAGGTATCGTACTGATACTGATAAGCAAGGACGGTCTGCGGCGTATTCTGCATATCCTGTTCAAGTCCGGACAGCAGCCTTCCCTTGTTATCATATCGGTAATTATACTCTCTATCAGCAAGCGTGTCCACTTTTCTTGAGATTTCGCCATTCCCTGCGTAGGAATAGCTTACCCCGAGTGTGTGGCCAGGAACATAACTCAGGTCAGAGATCCGCTCGAGATTATCATACATATAGTAGACACCAGATCCATCCGGATAGTCTATGGCGAGCAGCTGTCCGTTGTTGCCCCCATACGTATAACTGCGGAACATATTTCCACCGACCGTGACACCGGTCATGTTGCCGAAGGCGTCATAGGTAAAACCGTAAGCCTGGGAACTTGAGACACCTGATGACGATGTTCTTGTCAAGGCGCTGACCCTTCCGTTGGTGTTGTACGTAATGCCAAGGGAGACAGTCCCCGAGATCGACTTTCCAGTCTGCCTTCCGTTCGTGGCCTGATAGGTGTTTGTAACCGTTGCGTTGTTTGGTGTCGTCACTGAGGTTGGCTGACCGGTCAGTTTACTGATGTTATTTCCGTAGGTGTAGTTCGTCGTGTATCCTCTGGCATCAGTGACAGAAGATAACAAGGTTTTATCCTGATAAGAGGCCTCTGTCGTGACCGTCAGGCTTCCTCCGGTCAGCGTTGTTCCGGTCGTGTTTCCTGCACTGTCATAGGAGACATTCATGGATAGACCATCGTTTGTTGCACTCGTCACCCTGTGTGCGGAGTCATAGTTATAGGTATAAGTACCGTAACCGCCCAGCACCATGGAGGTTAAATCTGCTCCCTGGTAGGTAAACGTCTGCGTCTCTGCATCTGGAGACTTGATCTGTGTCAGGTTTCCGTTGTCATCATAAGAAAACCTTGCAGCATCTTCCCTGATCAGGGAGAAATGTGTAAAGTCTGCTTCATTGATATTTCCGGTATAGTTGACTCCTATCGTAATCGTAGAAACCGTCAGAGATTCATTGGGGACAACCGGCAGGACCAGGTACTGTGTTTCGGTAGCTCCAATGGAATAATCAAGTGTCTTTGTTTCACTTGTTCCGTTACTGTAGTTGATGACTGCTTCTAAAGAAAACTTTCTTGAGGCGCCATTGGTATCAAGGCCTGCAGAATAACCCCAGGCCCATCCGGAAAGGAGAAAGGTCTGCGTGCCTGGCAGGTTGATCGGTACCGTCTGCGAGATGGTAAGCGGAATGGTTGTGGATGGCGATAAAATGTTTGCCTGCGCAGCTCCCGTCGCATCAAAGAAAGCGACATACTTGAATGTGCCGGAATCATCGATGGCAAAGTAAGTATAGGTGGAGTTGCCGAATGTCCATCCTCCGACATCCGGATCCATTCGTCCGTTTGTGATCAGGTTGACCTGGCTGGGTCCACCCTGTTCCCCATTCAAGCTCTTCTCGATCTGGATATCATCGATATAAACAGTTCCGGTGACACCTGTGAAAGTAAAGGTCGTTGTCAGAGTAGCATTTGCCGTGACATAACAGGTAACATAGATTCTCTCCCAGTCTTCGGTGTTGAGCCATGTGATTTTCTGGGCAGAGTAGCTTCCTGCGGAAAGCGCAATCGATCCTCCTGAGGAGATCTGTGCGCCGGACGCACCTTTTATATAAGCGGACATTACATACCATCCAGTCTTATCAATCGTGTTTGCCGTCATGGTAAGGGTGGAAGAGGTTGACGCTGTTCTGGTAACAGAGATTGATTTGTTACCGGTTCTTGCTACAGAGGAGAGGGCGGCGCTTCCATGGCCTGAGTAAGCGAACGGTGTTCCAAGAGAGCTCAGGCCCTCGATCGTACCGTAGGTCGCATAGTTCATCGCCATGACGCCTGTGGCTTGCGATGTCAAAAGACGATTATTCTTTTTGCTCTGTCCCTGGTTGACCTGATACTGTGCAGCTTCCGCCCCATAAAGAAGCTGATTGTCGTACGAGGACGTTGAGGAGGTAATCGTTCTTCCGTAGGAATCATAGAGAATTCTGGTGACCAGATCATCCGAAGTGTCGGCTGTCCGATCTTTTCCAGAATAGTCATAATAGACGATTCCTTTATACCGTGTAATGCTTACGGAAGCTCCCGCAGTGCTTCCTGCCTTCTCTGTATAAGTCAGGACATTTCCGGATCCATCATAGGTATATGTCATGGAATAACCGGATTCATTATCCTTTGCAGTTAACATCTTGCCGGCACTGTTATAAGTATAACTGACCGTTTTCCCGTCAGCAAATGTGACAGTTGTCAGAAGGCCGTTCGAATATGTGTAGTTTGTGGCATTGCCGGCCGCGTCCGTGATCTTTGAGAGATACCCGGAGAAATACGTAAACGTTGCGATCGTCTCTGCTGATCCTCCACTTTGAGTTCTTGTGACTGAAGTTACCTGGTGGGAGCTGTTAAGAACAATCGTAATGCGGTTTCCGCTTGCATCCTGGATGTAATCCAGATATCCGCCGGCAAAGTGCATCAGATTATCTTTCTGGTCTGTGATGGTAAAGTCGCTTCCGGATTTGGTTAGCTTAAGTCCAAGCCCGTCTTCATCTAGATACTGGCTGGAATTTGAACTGTCCTGGTAAAACCAGTGAATCGTCCCATCCGCGTCCAGATACTGGTAGTAATCATCAGATGCAGTGATAGTCTGCTGATAGTTGAGTTTCCATCCCTTTCCTAAATGCATCGAGGAATATCCGGCTGCTGCAGGTGTCGCAGCGGAGATCTGACCGGAGGAGTAACCTGAGTTATAGACATAGCTCACAGAAGCAGGGCCTGTAGCTGCCGCTTTGTAGGCATCGGTGCGGACAACGGTTAACTGACCGTTATAGTCACCGATATATCCGGTTCCTGCGCGGTCAACCGAGTGACTTTGTGTGGTATAGTAGTCTTCCAATCCGTCTGAGACGCGGTAGTTTAAGAAAAGATGAGGCCGGTAGGGATGGGTGACCCCATAAGAAGATGAATAGGCCGGATAGGTTAAGATCTGCTTTCTTCCGGGGGATAACTGCTTTAGGCAGATCGCCCTGGCAAGTGTATCATCCTCATACCATTCCTGTACCGCACGGGTCACATTTAAAAGAAGGAGTGTATTCTTTGTAGAAGCGTTACAGGTCATGTAATCCAAAGCCCAGTCATCAGTCGCAGGCTTGGTGTTCCAGGTCTGAGATAAAATTCAGGAATAATCATGGCTTGAAACGGTTTTCCTAACTTGATAAGCACCGACCCACTCAAGATACGATGTCCCATAGTAGGTAGAAAAGCTGTTCTGATATAATCGAAGTGCTGCATAGGCAATCGTTGCGGAGTCCGGAAGCGTCGGCATGCTGGAACATCCGATATAAGCATAGCATTCATGCGTTGTCGAAACAGTTGAGTAGCCCACGTAAAGAGAAGACTGTCTTCCCTTTGCTGTCGTGGGGGATCCTTGCGCAACCCAGCCTGCAACCATACCGCCGTCAACTACAAGAGCGGATGCCTCTATGGTTGGGTCAATATAAACCGGATAAACGCGCTCCGGATCATTCAGCCACTTCTCATCTGCCGCAATCGTTAGAATATAGTTTTCCTCGTCTACAGGAATAAGATCATAGGCTACGTCATAAGACTCTGCGCCATCTGCATCATACATGTAAGGCGCAGGAATGTGATAAATGAGTTCGCCGGAAGAGGAATAGATGTCTACATCACCCTCTTCGAGCTTTGCAGTGATGTCCTTTCCTGAAAGAAGGAAAGAGAAGGAAGTGGTATCCGCATTCTCCAGAACAATCGTCTCCTTGACAGTGTAGCCGTGATTCTGATAAAGATAGCTGACGCCTGGAAACACCTCCGGATAGGTGACAGAAGTGTTATAGTGTGCGATCTCTCCTGCGTCTTCTATAGAAAGCCCTTTATCGGAGATGATCAAAGGTTTCATGTCAGAGGGATCTACCTTGGCAAGGACAGAATCATTTCTCAAGAAGGAAAAACCAATGGAAGAAAGAAGAGAACCTTCTTCAGGTTTTGTATCCTCATCACCCTCAGTGACCGTTATCGGTTCTGGAGAGACGTCGGTTATGGATTCTTCCTCTGATGTTTCTGCCTCCACAGCCACTTCCTCTTCAGTTGCTTCTGGGACTTCGGTCTCCTCTGCAAAATCAGTCTCGTCCGGCTTCGCCTCCTCTTCCAGAGCGTCAGCTTCACTTTCTTTGGAATCAATCACATCTGTCTTTGTCAATGCGGAAAGAGAGATTTGATACTTCTGGTATTCCATAGAAAACAAAGATCCATCCTGAAGAGAAGAGGCAAACTCTTTGGTAAGCTCCCCCGCTGTCGCAGAATAGATCTTTTTATTATCTCGTGTATTCTCTTTTATTGTGTTGTCGATCTGATGAAATGATCCATCTGCAGCTTCAAACTGTACTGGTTCGTCATAATACACAGCAGCAAAGCTGCCATCAGATAATCTGTAATGCTTCTCGCGGACATCGCGCAAAGATTCCACTTCCTGAAGAACTGTTAAGGAAGCGAAATCAGAAGTATCTGTATCCGTTGAAAGAAGTGTAGAATTATCAACCTCGGAAGTGGAAGGTTGCTCATTCTGATTCGCTAGCAACTCTTCCTGAGCAGAACTCTCCACTTGAAGAGACTCAGTTTCATCAGAAGCGGGGTCAGCAAGAACGCTGACTGGTATTTGCTGAAAAATGAGTATAACAACTAAAACTGCAGCAAGCAGTTTGCGGAGATGTTTCATATAATCTCCTTTCGTGAAAGCATGTCTCTCATTTGTGTTATTGGCAAGGACCTTTCTTGTAGTTCCATAATATCACGGAATTGATAGATAAGCAATTCTTTCTTGTTTCACGCGAGGATGACTGTTTTTCAGGATGAAACATATAAGAAAATGAGTGATCTGTGATGACCACTCATTTTCTTATGGCTTCTTACAGCCCTGTTTTCTCTTTGATCGTCTCCACCGCGTTCTTTAAGAACTCTTTCGCCTTCTCCGGCACATCCTTGTGCTCTTCTGCGAAGTTCTTAACGCTCTCCTTGCCGGACTCCAGGGCATTCTGCACTTTGTCGCTCTCGATGAACTCTTTTGCCTTGTCGAGTGCACCCTGCACCTGCTCAGAATGAATCACCTTGTCTGCGGTCTCAGCGACTTTCTCTTTTGCATTCTGCACCTTCTCGTTGCTGACAACCTTCTCTGCGGTCTCGGAAATCTTTTCCTTCGCGGTCTGTACCTGCTCGGAATTGATGACCTTCTCTGCGGTCTCCTGAACCTTCTCTAAGATCTCATTTACATCTGCCATCGTAGTATCCTCCGTTTTTATACTTTCACATCATTCGCTCTTCCAATGCAGACGGTGAAGGTTTCCCTCCGTGTTCATCCCGTCGAAATTCTGCTGGCGCAGCGCTTCATAGAGCACAATCGCCACTGAATTTCCCAGATTTAACGAGCGGATATCACCGATCATCGGAATGCGGATACAAGTTTCTTCATAATCGACCAGGATTTCTTCCGGAATCCCTGCGCTTTCCTTGCCAAACATGATGTAACAGTCGTTTTCAAAGGTCACATCCGTGTAGCGTTTCTTCGCTTTGGTCGTCGCCATATAGATCCTGGCGCCCGGATTTTGTTTCAGGAAGTCTTGGAAGTTCACGTAGGTTCTCACGTCAAGCTTCGGCCAGTAGTCAAGCCCAGCTCTCCGTACAGCCTTTTCACTGATCTGAAACCCCAGCGGCTCAATCAGGTGAAGCCTCGCGCCTGCTGCCACGCAGGTTCTTCCGATATTCCCGGTATTGGCCGGAATCTCCGGCTCATGCAGTACAATGTTGATCATCTCTAACATCCATCCTACAACTTACGGATTCAGGCTGTCAATAAACAATTTAATACGGTCAAGCGCTTCTTTTAACGCATCAATCGAGTACGCGTAAGAGACACGAAGGAATCCTTCGCCACACGCGCCAAACGCAGTTCCCGGCACGATCGCAACCTTCTGCTCCTGCAAAAGCCTCGTCGCAAATTCATCGGACGTCATCCCGAATTTAGAAATGTTCGGGAAAATGTAGAAGGCTCCCAACGGTTCAAAGCAAGGGATGCCCATTTCCCGGAAGGCATTGACCAGATATCTTCTTCTCTGATTGTACGCCTCGCGCATCATTTCCACGTCATCGTCTCCGTGCTTTAATGCTTCCACGGCCGCATACTGGCTCGTCGTCGGTGCGCACATGATCGCATACTGGTGGATCTTTAACATTTGACTTAAGATCACCTGCGGGGCACACACATACCCGAGACGCCAGCCGGTCATCGCATAGGCTTTGGAAAAACCATTGATTAAGAGCGTGCGCTCCTTCATGCCCGGCAGGGAAGCGATGGTCACATGCCCGCCCGTGTAAGTGAGTTCCGCATAAATCTCATCGCTGATCACGTAGAGATCATGCTCTATGATCACGTCACGGATTTCTTCCAGATCCTTTCGCTCCATGATCGCACCGGTCGGATTGTTCGGGAACGGAAGCACCAAGACCTTGGTCTTGTCGGTGATGTGCGCTTCCAACTGTTCTTTGGTCAGGCGAAACTGATTTTCTTCCTTTAACTCGATCACCACAGGCACACCGCCGGTTAACGTCACGCAGGGAAGATAAGACACATAGCTTGGCTGCGGGATCAGAACTTCATCCCCCGGATCAATCATCGCCCGCAGGCCAATATCAATCGCCTCCGAACCGCCGATCGTCACCATGACCTCAGTGTTTGGATCATAAGAGACGTCAAACCGACGCTTCAGATACGTACAGATTTCTTCTTTTAACGGCTTTAGGCCGGCATTGGACGTATAGAAGGTCTTGCCCTGTTCCAGAGAATAGATGCCCTCCTCGCGGATATGCCACGGCGTCTCAAAATCCGGTTCGCCGACACCCAACGAGATCGCATCCTGCATCTCGCTGACAATATCAAAAAACTTGCGGATGCCGGAAGGCTCGATTGCTTGTACTTTTTTGGATAATGGATTTCTCACGGCGTAATCAGCATCCTTCCGTCTTCTCTTGCGACTGCAAGAGGCATGCCATGCTCTTTATATTTCTTTAACACGAAATGCGTCGCGGTGCTGATCACAGCCTCCATCGGGGCAAGTTTGTCAGAGACAAACTGCGCCACCTCGCGGATGTTTTTGCCTTCGATGATTACGGTCAGGTCAAAGCCGCCGGACATCAGATACACCGCATCCACCTCTTCATACTGGTAAATGCGCTTGGCAATGCGGTCAAATCCCTGGCCGCGCTGAGGCGTGACCTTGACTTCGATCAGTGCAGTTACTTTCTCACTGTCGGTCTTTTCCCAGTTAATCAAAGTCGGATAGCCGCAGATGACCTGCTCCGCCTCCATTTTCGCAATCTCAAATTGTACCAAATCTTCATTGACCCCCAGCATGCTGGCAATGTCTGCTGCGCTCACACGGCTGTTGCGGTCCAGAATCTTTAAAATCTCTTCTCTCATCTTGCATGGTTCCTTTCCTTCAAAGATCTTACAAAACCCTGTACAGGTGATCGCTCTCGGGCGGGGTCAAAAATCTCCTCTCCCCGCGGTTTAAGATCACCCTGTCATTTCCGGAAGTGACCCGGCCGATCACGGCGGCCGGGATGCCGGCGCCAGCAAGTTCTGTCACCAGTCCTTCTCCGTCATCACATCCGATGAGCAGACATCCGGAGGACATCAGCATGTAGGGATTGATATCAAAATATTCACAGATCTCCACGGTCTCCTGTTTGATCGGGATCGCGTAAAGATCCACTTCCACACCGACATTTGAAGCAGCCGCCACTTCCCAGAGTGCGCCAAAGACACCGCCCTCCGTGATATCATGCATCACAAGAGCACCATGCTGCATCGCAATCTTTGCCTCATCCACCACGGAAATGTACTCCGAAAGCCGCTTGGCCTGATCGATAAAATCTGCCGGAAAATGTCTTTTTAATTCTGCTTCTTTTTCTTTTGCCAAAATCGAGGTGCCCTCGATACCGGCCCACTTGGTCATCACCAGATCCTGCCCCGGGATCAGATCCGCAGACTTCGGGATGCGGCCCGCGCTCATGCGTCCCAGCCCTGTCACCGTAATCACGGGCTGATTCACCACGGACGTCACTTCGGTGTGCCCACCGATGATCTGGATATCCAATTTTTCACACTCCGCTTCCATCTCGGCCATCATCTGGCGAAGCGCTTCCTCGCTCGTCCCATCCGGCAGCAGAAGCGTAAGCATTACGCCAAAGACCTCTGCACCCCCCGCAGCGATGTCATTTGCCGTAACATGAATGGCATACTTTCCGGCTTCGATGCTTGCGGCGGTAATCGGATCGGTCGAAACCACCAGCACCTCATCCGGCGGGATCTGTACCACCGCGCAGTCTTCCCCGATCCCCGCACCGACCAGGACTTCCGGCCGTTTGTGCTTGATCTGGGCGAGTACACTGCGTTTTAAAATCGTCTCAGGAACCTTCCCCGGTTTCATAAATGATTCCCCCAGCGTATGAAAGTATACCCTATGCAAATCGCTGCATAGGGTATCTGTTTTTCGTTTGAATTGTTAGACGCCTCAACCTTCGTCTCCGGTATCTCCGGTATCTCCAGTATCTCCACCGTTATCCGGCACATCCGGCTGTGTCGGCAGCTCCGCGGCCGTGGTCGTCTCTGTCTGCTTCTGTGTCGTCGTCTCCGGCTTCTTGGTTGTCGTCTCCGGCGGCTTCTCCGGTCCTACCGTGACATAACGAGGAACCGCTTTGTAGACACTGTCATTGACCTTGGTTCTGGACACTTCCACACCATTCTGGTAAATGATCATGGTCAGATAAGCCTTCTTGCCGACATGGGCAGACTGCTCCACCTTGCGGTAGCCGTAAGGCTTTGTGTTATCGACCGTCTCGATGTCCTCACCCGGCTGTGTGGTCTCGGTTGTCGTCGAAACCAGCTTGACTTCTCTGCCAGCAGGCTTCGCCTCGCCGTAGATCGTAAATGTTGCCTTCCGGTTCTCGGTGTAGCCTACGATATAAATCGGAGCGTCGGTATTGTTGATGAACTTTAAGTTCTTATAACCACCGTCGGTGATCGTCGCATCGCGCGCGGGCTCTACATAATCGACCAGCATCGAATGATTCGAACGCTGCGTGATCTCTAGTTCCGCATAAAGTGCGGCGTTGTAAAGCGTGGTCGCTACCTGGCAGATACCACCTGCAACCGCATCAACCACACGCCCTGCCTCATAACCGGTCGCGGTCTCATAACCGTTCCCCAGGGTCAGCGGTGCGATCTTCTGGTACGCATTTAACTCTTCGCCCGGATACAGGACACTGCCGTTAATCAGGCTCACCGCATGCGCCACGTTGTGCGCTCTCTGAGAAGTCGAAGAAGAATACCCCGTGGTAAAGGTACCGATCACGGTATTACACTTGATGACATCCTCATACTTCCAGTCAGGCTCCAACACGGTCATCGCTGCGTCAAGGTCCATCTCCTCGGAAAGGCCTGCCGCAAACTTCTCATTTAACGCATCGCGGGTTGCTTCGACATCTACTGTGATGCCATCCTCGGACTCCCCGTAGACAAAGGCACCGTCCTTGCGGGTAATCGTTGCATTCTTCGCCTCGCGGTCAAACTCCTTGGCCGTCTCCACAAATGCAGCGATCTTCTCGTCATCGAGCGCTTTCTCAACACTAAGCTGCATCGGGGTCGTCTCCAGATCCTTCTCTGCCTTAAACCGCTTGATCAGGTTGCCGGACTTTGCCACCTCGATCGCCTGCTTGGCAAGATCTTCCTTGGTTGCGGTAAATCCAAGCTCTTCTAAGGTTGTCTCAATCTGGTTCTCTTCCACGTGAATGGTCACCTTCTTGGCAGCCAGATCCTTCACGTAGTTTTCCAGAACTTCTTCCACCTCTGCTTCTGTCATGCCGCTCAAATCGATGTCATCGACATAGACACCCTTTACGACCGTATCTTCCGCTGCTCTTACCTTCACGGACGATACCAGACCGAGGCACAGCGCGAACACAAGCGCGCTCATCCACAAAACTCTTCTTTTCATGGCTCTATGATTCCCCCTCGTCAGCCGATCGCAGAAAGCAGGGTCGGCAGCACCATTGCGAGGATCAAAACGATGATAATCACCGTGGAAATGATTCTCCGATTCTTCTTGGAAAAGAAATTCATCGCTTCCTCCTTCTATCCTTAGTTCTTAAATCTCATTCACTATAAAAGATTCCGCAAAAGATTGCAAGGCATTCTTTGCAGCCTCAGCCTCTATTATGTCACTTTTTTCGAGGAAATGGTGTCGATTCCATGAAAAATTCATGACTTTTTAAAGAATCAAGCTCCAGACTTAGTAAATCCGCAGGTTCTTTAAGATAATACCGCTTCGCCTTGGCAGGTGAAGTCTCAACATTCCGTCTTCACAGTCAAATTCTTTCGCGATGACATCATAGCCTTCATCGGTCGTTAATATGACCTTTGCGTAGCGTTCATCTCTCGCCCCGCCGATCTGCCAGGCCGGGATCACCACTTCTCGCTCGTCTCCGCGGTTGATGATCACGATAAACCGATTCTTCTCATCAAATCTGGCAAAGCACATCAGATCCTGGCCGCCGCGCAAGAACTTCATCGAACCGTTGCGAAGCGCTCCGTAAGCCTTGCGAAGCTTTGTCAGCTCTTTGTGGTAAGCGATCAGCTTCTTATCTTCTCTCCCCCAAGGGTAGGTTCTGCGGTTGTCCGGATCCGTCCATCCGCAAAGGCCAGCCTCGTCTCCGTAATAGATCGTAGGCATACCAGGCCACATCATCTGAATCATCACACCGAGCCGGAAAATGAGTGGATCAATGCCTTCTTCGGCCGCTTCCGGTCCTCTCGTCTGAATCCGCCCCACCTTGCTGTTCGTCCGCGTCATAAAGCGCGAATGATCATGGTTGGAAAGCTCATTCATCGCCGTCTGTGCGGTCTGTGTTAAGAACTGTCCCTTCTGCGAATTCATCGTGTGGATGAAATGCGCATAGTTGCCCACAAGCTCCGGGCGGTACTCATCGGAATGCTTCTCCATGCCGGTCAAAAACCACGTCACAGGCTCCATGAACGCATCATAGTTCATGATCGAATCCCACTGGTCGCCCTGCAGCCAGTCGTGCGCATCTCCGTAGTGCTCCGCAATGATGAGTGCCTCCGGATTTGCCTTTTTCACCGTCTCTCTGAAGTCTCTCCAGAACTGATGATTGTATTCCAGGGAATGTCCCAGATCTGCCGCGACATCGACTCTCCAGCCATCCACATTGTAAGGCGGGGAAACCCATTTCGCTGCGATCTCTAAAATCTTTGCTTTCAGCTCTTCGGTGCCTTCGTAGTTTAACTTCGGCAGCGTATAGTGATTCCACCAGCCCTCGTACGAATTATTGCACGGCCAGGACGCCTCACCATCGTCTGCAAATGCAAAGAACTTGTGATATTTGCTCTTCTTTGACAGATACGCGCCGGTCGGATACCCGCCGGACTTTTCGTAAATCTGCTCGCGGTCCATCCATTTGTGGAACGAACCACAATGATTAAAGACACCGTCTAAGATGACTTTGATGCCCTTCTCATGCGCCTCCGCGACAAAGTCCGCAAAAAACTGGTTGCTTGCCTCCAGATTGCGCGGATCCGTCACTCGCGTCATATACTTTTTGCTGTTGAAGTTGTCCTGATCGCCTTCTTCAAGCGTCCCCGCAGCATCCTTAACAAGCACGCCCAGATGCGGATCGATGTGGTCGTAGTCCTGCCCGTCGTACTTGTGGTTGGAAGGAGAGACGAACAACGGATTGAAATAGATCGCCTCCACGCCAAGGTCCTTTAAGTACCCCAGCTTCTTTCTCACGCCCGCAAGGTCGCCGCCATAGAAATTGCCCACATCCGACGCCGCCGGATACTGGTACCAGTTCTTGATCTTTCTGACATGCTGGCGCAGATAACAGTACTCGTCATCTTCCACGTCATTGGTCGTATCGCCGTTGCAGAAGCGATCCGGGAAGATCTGATACATCACCGCACCGCGCGCCCAGTCCGGCACATGAAAGCCTGAAACCAGTTCAAAATCCGCGCTCTTATGCGGCATGGTCTGCAGGCCATGTCGGTTGTAATAATAAGAGACCTTGCCGACCACAATCTCAAACCGGTAGATGACTCTGCCCTCCGGCATGATAAAACTGCCCTCAAAGAATTCAAATTCATTTTTCGTAAATGCACTCTTAAGGCGCAGTCTGCGGCGCTTCTCTTCATTTCGCAAAATGACATAGACACGGTCTACCTGCCCCTTGCCGACACGAATGCGCAACGTCACCTTATCCCCCGCATCGGGGTCAAATGGCCTCACATGTTGTTCGGTCATGTCTGTAAACACCGCCTCCGGGTTGAAATTACCAACCACTGAGTCGATGTAAAACCGCATTCGATCGGAATAAGGCAATGCCTCCCAGTCAACTTCAAACTTCATAAACTACCTAAACCCTATTACTCTGTTTCTTCTGCTTCTTCTGCTTCTTCTGTCTTTGCAAAGAGAGCTTCAAACTCTTCTCCGCTGATTCTCTCACGCTCCAATAAGAGCTTTGCCGAAGCGTGCAGCACATCGATATGCTCGGAGATGATCGCCCGTGCGGTCTCGTAGCACTGATCGATGATCTTCTTGACCTCTTCGTCGATCTGGGACGCAACCTTCTCACTATAATTTCTGGTGTGTCCAAAATCGCGGCCGATGAAGACTTCATCCGCATCCGCATCGTAGTTGATCAGGCCGATGTCCGCGGAGAATCCGTACTTGGTCACCATCGCTCTGGCTTCCTTCGTCGCATTCTTGATATCCTGCGACGCGCCCGTAGTCACATCATCGAAAATGAACTCTTCCGCCACACGTCCGCCAAGATCCACAATGATATCCTGCAGCATTCGTCCGCGCGTGTTAAACATCTCATCGCGCTCCGGCAACGGCATCGTATAACCTGCTGCCCCCACGCCGGTCGGAATGATCGAGACCGTGTGCACCGGGCCAACGTCCGGGAGCACATGGAATAAAATCGCGTGTCCGCTCTCGTGGTAAGCCGTGATTCTGCGGTCTTTTTCGGAGACCACGCGGCTCTTCTTTTCGGTACCGATCCCAACCTTGATCAGCGCTTTATTGATGTCTTCCTGCTTGATAAATGCTCTTCCCTGCTTGACTGCACCGAGCGCGGCTTCATTCATCAGATTCTCAAGATCCGCGCCAGAGAAGCCTGCGGTGGTCTGTGCAACTTCGCGCAGATTCACGTTGTCCGCAAGCGGCTTGTTCTTGGCATGCACGTTAAGAATCTCTTCTCTGCCACGCACATCCGGATAGCCCACAGCCACGCGGCGGTCAAACCGTCCCGGACGCAGGATCGCGGGATCTAAGATATCCACACGGTTGGTTGCAGCCATCACAATGATACCGGAATTGGTGCCAAAACCATCCATCTCCACGAGCAGCTGATTTAAGGTCTGCTCTCTCTCATCATGGCTGCCGCCAAGGCCTGTACCTCTCTGTCTTGCCACCGCATCGATCTCATCGATAAACACGATGCAAGGAGACGCCTTCTTCGCGTCCTCAAACAAGTCTCTAACGCGCGATGCGCCGACGCCGACGAACATTTCCACGAAATCCGAACCGGAAATCGAGAAGAACGGAACACCAGCTTCGCCGGCCACAGCTTTTGCAAGCAAGGTCTTACCGGTGCCGGGAGGTCCCACTAAGATCACACCCTTCGGGATTCTCGCACCGATCTTGATATATTTCTCAGGATCCTTAAGAAACTCTACGATCTCCTGCAGATCCTCTTTCTCTTCCTCAAGGCCTGCCACACTGTCAAATGTAATGCCGGTCTTCTTGCCATTGATCATCGTCGCGCGGTTCTTGCCGAAATTCATCGTGTTACGGCCATTCGCCCCGCCGCCGATACCGCCGGTCATGAATGTCATCAGGATGAAAATGAGCGCGATGCTCACTAAGGACGGCAGCAGATACGTCACAAACCACCCCGGCTTATTGATGTTCGCCACGGTGTAGGACACATTTGCCTCACGCAGCTGATCCTCAATCTCGGTCACGTTCGTCACATAAAACTGTCTGGCCGTATCATCCGAAAGATATACCGTCACGCGTCCGGTCGGCACCTCTTCATTCTGCGTCAGCGTCGCTTCCTTAATCTTCCCTGCCGCCAAATCCGACTGAAAAGTCTGATAAGTGTACGCCTGACTGCTTCTTTGCAGCGCGCCGCTTGAAAAATACATGACGATCAAAATAATCGCTAATAACACAAAATAGAAGCCAAATCCGCCTCTTCGTTCATTGTTCAAAATCCTTATGCCTCCGTATCCAATTCCTCTATGACCCCAATGTATGGTAGGTTGCGGTACTTTTGCGCATAATCCAGACCGAATCCTACCACAAACTTATCCGGAATCTCCATTCCGATATAATCAACGTCAATCTCTACCTGTCTGCGCTCCGGCTTGCTAAGCAGAGTACAAAGCTTTAAGCTTCTCGGATTTCTGGAGCCTAAAAGTCCAAGCAGGTACGTAAGCGTAAAGCCGGAATCGATGATATCCTCCACGATCATGACGTCACGGTCTTCGATGCTCTCATCCAGATCCTTGATGATACGCACGCGCCCGGAAGACTCTGTCCCCGCGCCGTAGCTGGAGACTGACATCGTATCGATCGTTACAGGCACGGTAAGGCGCTTTGCCAGCTCACAGGTAAAAAACATGCTGCCCTTTAAAACGCAAAGCAGATGCAGGTTCTTTCCCTCGTAATCATTGCTGATCTGTGCGGCCAGTTCGCGCACCTTTTCATCGATCTGTTCCTCTGTAATCATCACACTGATCTTGTCTGCCATGATAGGATTCCCTCCGTCTTTATCTTTCTTCCACGTGCACAAGCAGCACTTCCCTCGTCTGCTCGCTGACACGGTATCTTTCACTGATCCGCCGCCCGAGAATCGCCAGGGTCTCTCCTTCACAGATCAATACCGGCGTCTGTCCTCGTGCTTCGCGCGGGATTTTCTCGTCAATCCACCACCGGTTCATCGTCTTTTTATGGCCTTCTTTGTCCATCACAAAGACGTCCTCCCCACGGGCGTTCCGCAAAAAAATCACATCTTTTATTTTACCATAATCTAACTGCAGATCACAAGCTTTTTCAGGAAATGTCTCCGCCGGATTGTAGGGCTTTACCGAGAGATGAAGTTGTTTTCCTTCAGGCAGTTCATAAACGCCCGGGATCTCCACCTGCACTTCCTGCAAATGTGCACCTTCCCCGCTGTTTCTTCCAAGATAAAGCTCCTCGTAACTTCTCTGCGCATACACTCCCATCGGCAGATCCACATGACTTCCGGTCTCCTTCTCGCAGAGCGCAAGTACCGCATTCACATGCACCGCATACATGTCCTTGCCCCCGGCAAGCTCTGTGAGCAAATCGCAGAGCAAATGTTTCCTCAGCGCCTCCGGTAACGCGCACAGCTTCGGAATCGAGATCTGATATCCCTCCGGCAGGTCTGCCACGACTTCTCTCCGCACACGGTTGGTTTCGTAAGAGAGAAAACCC
>JAFVAL010000033.1 GCA_017480565.1 Lachnospiraceae bacterium
TCGTCAGGCCAAGGGTTTGCCTACAGCTTCCTTCAGATTCCACCTCGTGATGGACACCCTTGCTGTTCAGCTATGTACTTCGTCGTTGCCTACGCGTACTCGGGACTTTCACCCGTTAGAGCGCGCCCATGGCGCGCAAACGCAAAAGGGCGAAGCATCTCACTCCGCCCTCACTTCTTCCGTGTGAATTATGATTAAATTTGATCTACGAAAGCTCCGATCTCGCAGTACTTCCGGTACAATCCTTCGTATCTCTTCGCGTTTTCCTTGTTCGGGAAGAAATTTGCCTCGTACTTCTCACAGAACACTTCCTGCGCTGCCGGCAGGCTCTCATAATACCCTGCTGCCACCGCGGCAAACATCGCGGCTCCCTTTGCGCACATCTGTGTCTCCTGCGCGACCATGATCGGCCGGTCAAATAAATCCGCCATCAGCTGCATGATGTAGGAAGACTTCTTTGCGATACCACCGACCAGCACCATACGCTCGACTTCCACGCCCTTCTCCACGTAGCCGTCGAACATGCGCTTTGCGCCAAAGAGCGTTCCCAGAATCAAAGAACGATACAGATCCGGGACAGACGTACCCATCTTGATGCCTGTGATCGCACCCTTCGCGTTCTCGTTTAAGTTCGGATATCTGCGGCCGTTCAGCCATTCGATCGAGACAAGGTCTTCGTTGAGCTTCTCGTCGTCGATCCGCTTCTCCATCTCGTAGAGAAGCCGATCGCGCAGCTGCTCATACATCGCTTCATCCTTTGCGACCTCACGGATCGGCCAAAGCAAGGTCTCTCTGAGCCATGCATAGACATCGCCAAAGCCTGCCTGTCCAGCCTCTACACCCATCAGACCCGGAATGATCGAATCCTCAGCCAAGCCAAGGTAAGCTTTCGTATCCTTGCCCGCAAAATTCTCACGGTGCTCCACGGTCATATCCACCGCGGACGTACCAACCACTTTCACCAGCGTGTGCAACTGTGCGCCCGCACCGACACCGCCGGCATGCGCATCCAGCGAGCTTCCTGCGATCAACACATCGTCACGCACGCCAAGCTTTTCGGCCCATTCTTTGCTGATCGTTCCCACCGCCGTGCAGGACGGTCTCGGCCCTTCCTTCGGGAAGCGCTCCGCGACTTTCGCAAGATACGGATCTAATTTGCTAAGCGTCTCTGCATCCGGCAGGCCGCCAAACTCCGAGTTCCACAACAGCTTATGGCCTGCTGCACAGCTGTCTCTGTATGCATTTGCAGGATCGGTATTACCAGTTAAAAGTGCCGGCATCCAGTCCGCATGCTCCATCCAGGTAAAGGCAGCCTCCCTCACCGCAGGATCAATTCTTGTCGTGTGCAGCACCTTTGCCCAGAACCACTCGGACTGATAGATGCCCTGATACTTCAGATAATCGACCGGCCCCTCCGAGAAGACACGGTTGATCTCCTTTGCCTCCTCCTGCGCGGTGTGATCTTTCCACAAATGAAACATCGCGTTCGGGTTTTCCGCAAATTCCGGCAAAAGCGCGAGCGGTGTTCCCTTCTCATCCACCGGGCAGGGCGTCGAGCCGGTGCAGTCAAACCCAATCGCACGAAGGCCTTCTCTTGCCTCGTCCCCGGCGATCGCTAACGCTTCTAAAAATGCCTTCGTAAATGCTTCGATATAGTCAAGTGGATGCTGGCGAAACTGATTGTGCTCCGGATCGCAGTAAAGGCGCTTGGCCCAGCGTGGATAATTGCACACACCCTGGCTTAAGGTCTCGCCGGAATGCACGTCAACGATGACCACACGCACCGAATCGGAGCCAAAGTCTGCCCCGGCAACAAATTGTCTATTCAATGATTGTTCCTCCGTTATTCTTTCTGTGAGCCCTGCACGCATAGCGTGCGGGCTCGCGAGGCTCGCCCTTTCATTCATCATCTGTCGGAAACAGATAAAACTTACGAATCTTCACCTCTGAACTCTCAAATTGCCTGGGGAGCAACACATACAGAGCCTTGTTCTCAGGGTCATAGTCCATTCCGCATGCCCATAAATACGGATCATTTGTAAATCGATCCTTGTCAGGAAATGCATAACGATCTACTTCTTTATTCCAGCGAACTGGCAGGATACTGATTGTTCCTTTGCCCCAATCTGCATAGTGGTTGTCCTGTTCTCTTTCCACCCCTTCTACATAACGATCATAAGCAGCCTCTTCCACGTATAGATTGCCGTCGTAGAAGATCCACTCGTACATGAGCTCTCTGAGAACAAATAGGTGAAAAGAAGAAACTTCTCTTATATATATTTTCTCTGGAGTCTTTGGATTTGAAAAGACAGCTACTTCCTCACAATCAGAGTCCCTCTTCCAACCATTTGGCAATATAGTCGCTATCTCATCTGTTCGCTCATAAATCCGATCTTTATATGAAATAGATATCTCTCCATCTGCGGTGCCTTGTAAATACTCAGGGAACTCAGGCAAATCCGAGAAATCTATATTTCCCTTTTGGCAAGTAGATATCGTCATCACACATAGGAACAAGGCAAAGATTGTAACTGCACGTTTAAGACCCAACATAAATCCATGCTCCTAGAGCCCAATTGTAATTGTTATATGTAAACTTCAATCTTGTTGCACTTGTTACACTTACACTTACATATCCCCCCATTTTAGGATCAATGATTTTTAGATATAATGATGAGCTCGATGAGCTATAGCCTCTTACAGTAAACATATGATCAAACGTCGCACCCGTATTCACGTGTGTGCCTGTATAACCAGTTAAGAATGGCTTCCCTGCACATATCTTGTCAAAACGCACGCTTGTCGTCAACTGATTTCCCGCTCCAATCGTTGAAGGGGTTACTCCATATGATTGTAAAACGGTCCGAACCTGTCCCATAGTTGCCCCATTATATAGTCCGCTAGACACCATAACGCCATAACAAGTATAAGCCGACTGCTTAATATACTGGAGAACGCTAGCACATCCCGCTGCCCAACAACTCGTATCATCATATTGCTTTTTTGCCGGAACATTTAAAGAGTATGCGTTTGGTGTTGTTAACACGCTTTCAGGAGAAACGTTTTTTGTTATATGGAGTCTCTTTGAAACCGCATGCGCGTCTGCAAAATCACAAATATATTGAAACGCGACGCAGTTGACGTCATCGGAATGATCCCTTAATAAAAATCTACTTCCCTTGTCAAATAAAATAGCAACCTTATCCTTTGAAGTCTCCATCTCCTTTGCAATACCCTCTTCATAGGAGAACGCATAACCTGTCTCACTGTTCCTCTGGACACACAGCACTCCCTGAACCACTCCCTCTGCGATGACAGCATAGCAGGTACACTGTGCTTTTGCATATACATCATTCCCCATATTGCTATAGCATGGTATTGGATAACTTAGTTCAAATTCATTAAACGAACTTAGTTGATATACATCATCATCTAATACTGCATTTGCAAAAAAAGACTCAAGCGCGCTCTGAAATGCTACATTTTCCTTAGCTACTGCGACATTGTTAGGGATCAGGCCCACCATAAATGTGATTAATACAATCGCGATAACTCGATATGCTTTCATTATGCTTCCTCCTAGTCTTTCCCCAGAATTTAATCGATAATAATACGCTTCACTCTATATCACGCCGTATACTTTTTAAGTGTCTCTCTCACCGCGCCACGTCCAGCCACAAGCTCTGCAAAGTACTTCTCGACCTTCTCGCCAAGGCCAACCTCATACAGATTCACGGCAAAGATCTTCGCGTCCGACAGAATCGGTGCCAGATCCTCGTGGAAATCGCGCACTTCGCCAAGCTTCACATTTGCCAGGTAAGGACGAACATCGTCAAGCAACGGATCCGGGCTCAATTCGAACGCATTTCCCTCATCATCGATGCCCAGCAGATACCGGCACCATCCGGCCTGCACAAGCGGAATAAGATTCAGTGATGCAGGATCTTTATCTTCGTCTCTTAAGTAAGCTTTGATCGTCTCGCCGAAACGAATCGCCAGCTTCTGGGAAGTATCGGTCGCAATTCTCTGCGGCGTGTCAGGCATGAACGGGTTCGGGAAGCGCTTCGTAAGCACCTCATCGATAAATGCCTTCGGCGAGATGATGCCAGGATCCACTACCACCGGTAGGCCTTCTACATAGCCGATTGTGTGGATTAACTTCACCAGATCTTCATCCTGCATCTCGTCGCAGATCTTCTGATAGCCAAGCAGGCAGCCGTAAACTGCAAGCGCGGTATGCAGCGGGTTCAAGCAGGTGCAGACCTTCATCTTCTCAATCTTATCAACGGTCTCTCTGTCAGTGAAAATGATGCCGCCCTCTTCCAGTGCCGGATGTCCGTTCGGGAACCAATCCTGGATCACCAGATACTGCGCTTCTTCTGCATTCACAAATGGAGCCACATAGGTCTTCTTCGATGTTACCACCGACTCGGTATCTTCAAAACCGTCATCCTCCAGCATCTTCTTCACACCCGGGTCCGGACGAGGGGTAATCTTATCGATCATGCTCCAAGGGAAACCGACTTTTGCAGGATCGTTGACATATGCCGCAAAACCAGCCTTGACGAGTCCATTTGCCTCCCAGGCCTGTGCATATGCATTCACCGCGTCATATAACTTTGTGCCGTTGTGCGAGCAGTTATCCATCGAAACCATCGAGATTGGCAGTGCGCCTACCTCAAAACGATGATACAAAAGCGAAGCAACCTTGCCAATATAGCTCTTCGGGCACGCCGGGCCTGCTGCGAAATCATCCGCCACCAAAGGCGCAATCTCGCCCTTCGCATTTCTCAGGCTGTAGCCCTTCTCGGTGATCGTAAAGCTTGCCATCTGCAGGGAAGGCGCTTCAAAAATCTTCAAAAGCTTGCCCCACTCCTCTGCATTTTCAGAATCCACAATCACAGAATCCACGATCGAAGCGACCACGTCTTTGTCAATCGAACCGTCCGCCTTTAAGGTCACTGCCAGAGCGAGGTTGTCGTGCGGGCGATACGAACTTGTGATAATCTCATAGTCAAATCCTTCCGCAGCGATGATACCGGTCGTTCCCTTACCGGCCTCCAACACCTTCTGCCAGGTGTTCGCCACAAACGCACGGAAGATATTTCCTGCGCCAAAATGCACCCACTCAGGTGCCTCTGCAGTCTTAGCTGCAACTGCCTCACGGTCAAATGCAGGCAGATGATAGCCCTTTGCCTCCCAGGCTGCACGGTTGTTAACAACATCATTCCACTGTAACTTCATGACATATCCTCCTACATCAATGTATTTATTTATCATGTTCTACTTATATAAATGAGCCAGCTATTTAATTCTATCGTAACTGGTTCAAAAATGATCTGATACTTGGGATTTTTCAATCGGTCATTGTTCATCAATGAAATAATAACACAATTTGCTATTCTGAACAATCAAAACTGCATCTCTTTGGCATTTCATTTTGCAAAAATCCCTAGCTTTTATGTTGATCTCTCGGTGTTGTGTTTCTGAACAGAATGATATATTTAGGTTGAGAAGTTCGATCGTTCTTTAAAAATCAATTGTTTTTATACAGGAGGTTCTATGAATCAACATCTCTTTAAATTTGTCATCTGTTTACTGCTAACCATAACTTTGATCTTTGGTCCTGTGTCGTCCGTTTTAGCAAAGAATACGAGTCAAGTATCTTCTAAATCGTTCGAAAACATGAGCGATGAAGAATGTCTTGCCTTCATTCGCTCACAAGATAATGTTACTGAAATGAATGGACTTGGAGCGGCTCACCCATGTTCAGTCATACTGATATGATGGCAATCGGAAACACAGAATCATATTATTTAAATACGTCTGCCAGTTCGGCCTATGTATCTTATCGCACCTCAACAGGTATATTGTATCAAACCTATAAAACAGTCACTGCGATTAACAGTGGTTTAGGAGCAAAAGCAACATTCCCTGTCATCGGCAAAACCACCTATGATAATCTTGGGAATCCCACTGTGTACACTGTGAATCGTGGGTATTTAAAGGCTTCTGTTTACAGAGAAGGTCACTATTATAACAACCTCGGAATGACAGGGGCATACGGACACAGTCAGATTACAGCGACTCCCTCTGTATCTCTTTCACTCAGCGGTGTTTCTGTTACCATTACATTCAGCGCAAGTGTAACAAAACTTGGAGAAGCAAGCGCTTACCTATAACTTGCTTAAAAGGAGGTCATTCTATGTATAGCCAAAGTTTCTTTGCCATTCTCTATGGGATTATTTATTACACCTGGTGGTTGTACCCTTTCCTGCTGATCTACCTGTTTATTAATCTTTTAAAGACCGTTCTCTCAGATGGTTGGAAACGCAAGGCCATAATAGAATTGATTTGCACAGGATTTGTGTTATTATTGATGTATGTTTCTGTGGTAGATAAGCCTCAAATGTTCTATTGACATTGCAAGACTCGGTTTCATAAAGCGGCTATAGCAGATATAGATATCTTGTATTAAAAATGGTTCATCTACAACAAGAGGTTTCCCTGACTGGAAGGGAAGCCTCTTACTATTGTCTCTGAAACGAAAGGGGATTTTTCTATGAATCATAATCAAAAATACAAAAACACGGAGCAGCTTCTTTATGACGGATTCATTAGTCTTCTGGGTGATAAACTTCCCAGTGAAATTAAGATGACCGATCTCATAAATGCTAGCGGTGTACATACGACAACCTTTTATTATCACTTCCCTGATGGAATGCCAGAATTTTTACGAAAATTTGCTGTTCAAGCACTCGAGTCTACGCCTGACCAGCTTCTGTTTATCTACCAGAATCCTGTCGAGGAACTTTTGTCTGAATCATTGCCCAATGCTTTGTTTCCATTTCGCTCCTCTCTTGAGAAGCCTGCGGTTTTCCAATCCAAGGATATGATCTGGTTTCTTGATCTGGCAGAGAATTACATTGTTCAATCGTATCAAGCTAAGTCTCAAAAACAAACAGATTCATTTTCGTGGAAGGTATGTGCAACTTTAAGAGCAAGCTGGGGTAGTATGATTGAACTGATCAATTATCTTAATACTGGCAAACCTGCCAAAGAGGAAGTCGGTCCAATCATTGAGTTAGTGAAAGAAGAGGCCTATCTTATCATACAGCATGCATTTCCCGAGAAGCTGAAAATCTAGATGAAACAACTTAAAATGTCAAGGAGGTTCCCCCCTATGCCCGACCAAAAACACCTTACCACCCTCTGCTACATCGAAAAAGACGGCTGTTATCTGATGATGCACCGCACCTCCAAGGAAAATGACTACAACGCCGGCAAATGGATCGGCGTGGGCGGGCATTTTAAGGACGCAGAAAGCCCGGAAGAATGTCTGCTCAGAGAAGTCAAGGAAGAGACTGGTCTTATGCTCACTTCCTATCGCTTCCGAGGCATCGTCACCTTCGTCTCCGACGTCTGGGGCTTTGAATACATGCATCTTTACACGGCTGACGCGTACGACGGAGAACTCTCCGAAGCGCGCATGCAGGATTGTCCAGAGGGGCGTCTTGCCTGGATCCCGAAAGAAGATGTGATGGATCTACCGCTCTGGGAGGGTGACAAAGTATTTCTCCCCATGCTTTTAGAAGAAGGCCCGCCGATCTCCTTAAAACTCACCTATCACGGAGACGAGCTCGTCGGTTGCAAATTCTTCTGATCTCTGCTAAAATAGTTTCCATTACCAGATGATCTTGTTGGTGAGAAGGATGGGGCATTATGGCAAGTTTTACAAAAAAAGCGATCAAGGAAACCTTTCTGCAGCTGTTGGATGAAAAGCCTTACAGCCAGATTACGGTAAAGGACATTGTAGAGACCTGCGGTATCAACCGCAATTCGTTCTATTATCATTATGCGGATCTGCCTGCACTCGTAGAAGAGATTATTGAGGATGATATCTTAAAGCTGATGTCGGATTCCACCTCTCTTTCTTCTTTGCAGGAGAGCTTGTCGGCCTCCCTGCAATTTTCCAAGGATCACAAACGTGCGGTCTATCACCTGTATCGCTCCGTCAACAGAGAGCGCTTCGAACAGTACCTGATGAAGAACTGCGAATTTGTCGTCTCGCGCTATGTTGATACCTTATTAAAAGACGTCGGCGCGTCAGACAATGACCGCAGACTGGTCATCAATTATTTTAAATACCTTTGCTTCGGTGCTGTCATCGAGTGGTTGGAGAGCGGCATGAAGCTCAACATTGAGAATGATTTCGCGCGCATCTGTGAACTGATGGTAGACCCAGCCCTCAAAAACGCTGGTCTTAGCACACTTCTCTCCCCTAACGAATAACCTTAGACACGGTCACGGCCGTGTCTGTTTTTTTGTCATTTTAAGGTCTGTGTCCGCAATTTGGGCACAGGCCTTTTCTTTGTCCATTTCTCTTTTCTCAAACTCTTGGTATCCTCTCCTTTGCAAATGAATCAGAGAGGCTGTATCAAGCATCTCTGCCCATAAGAAAGAAGGTTATTTTTTAATGAAATTAGCAAGGGGAATCGTAAAGCATAAGCTTTTCATTCTGATCCTGGCACTCGCACTTTGTATCCCCTCCATCTTCGGGATGGCTGCGACCAGAATCAATTATGATATGTTAACTTATTTACCCGAAGATATGGATACGGTCATCGGGCAGGATGAACTGATGGAGGACTTCGGCAAAGGCGCGTTCTCCCTCATCGTCATCGAAAATATGACACCGCAGCAGGTCTCGGATCTGCACAAGGAAATCGAAAAAGTGGATCACGTCGATTCCGTGATCTGGTACGACAGTATCATGGACGTATCGGTCCCGATGGAGCTGCTGCCCGACAACATTTACAATGCGTTTAATTCCGGAAATGCGACCTTGATGGCTGTCTTTTTTGACAGTTCCACCTCGGCGGACGTCACGATGGACGCGGTTGCCGAGATCCGCAGGGTTTGTGGCGAAAATTGTTTTGTCGCCGGCATGTCCGCTCTGGTTCTCGATCTGAAGAACCTCTGTGAGAAGGAAGAGCCCATTTACGTCACAATCGCAGTCTTGATGGCTGCCGCCGCGATGATGCTTTTCCTGGACAGTTACCTTGCCCCGTTTGTCTTCTTAGCCTGCATCGGCATCATGGTTCTCATCAACATGGGCACCAATATTTTCCTCGGTGAAATCTCCTACATCACCAAGGCACTCTCTGCCGTGCTGCAGCTTGCGGTCACGATGGACTACTCGATCTTCCTTTGGCACAGCTATAACGAACAACTCCTAAGCCATCCGGACGATCATGCGGAAGCGATGGCAATTGCGATCCACAACACATTTGCAAGCGTCCTTGGAAGCTCGATTACAACCGTTGCGGGCTTCATCGCCCTCTGCTTTATGTCCTTTACGATGGGCCGTGACCTTGGAATCGTCATGGCAAAAGGCGTGATCTTAGGCGTGCTTGGTTGTGTAACCGTGCTTCCGGCACTGATTCTTTTGCTAGATAAACCGCTGCAGAAGACAATGCACAGATCCTTGATTCCCAACACGCAGAAGTTCTCCGAAGGCTTGTTAAAGATCGTTCCGGTCATACTGATTTTATTTATTTTAGTGATCCCGCCAGCTTACTACGGCTATGACAAAACCAACGACGAAGTCTACTACGACATGGGCGAATGCCTGCCGCAGGATATCGATTATGTCATCGCAAACTCCAAGCTGCGCGATGAATTTGACATCGCCTCCACTCACATGCTTCTGGTCGACGCAGATACCTCTGAGGAAAATGTACGCGCGATGATCGACGAGATGGAGCAGGTGGACGGGGTCAAATATGTTCTTGGCCTTGAAAGCGTGATTGGTTCTTCGGTTCCAATGGAGATCATCCCGGACTCCGTAAAAGAAATCCTGGAAAGTGATCGCTGGAAACTCATGTTAATCAACTCCGAATACAAGGTTGCAAGTGATGCCGTCAATGACCAGATTGATGCCTTAAACCGCATTTTAAAGACCTACGATGCCGGTGGTATGCTGATTGGTGAAGCCCCTTGTATGAAGGACTTAATCGAGACGACCGGACATGATTTTGCAGTTGTCAATGCAGTCTCGATAGCTTTGGTCTTTTTGATCATTTTCTTCGTGGAAAAGAGCTTGACGCTGCCGATTCTTCTAATCTCTGTGATCGAAGTCGCCATCTTTATCAACTTAGGACTGCCACATTATCTTGGCACAAGCCTTCCCTTTATCGCACCGATCGCGATCAGTACAATTCAGCTTGGTGCGACCGTGGATTACGCGATTTTGATGACCACCCGTTACAAGGATGAGCGCATCGGAGGCGCAAACAAGCACGATGCGGTCTGGACCGCGCTCTACACCTCGATCCCTTCGATCATCGTCTCGGGCATGGGCTTATTTGCCGCAACCTTCGGCGTTGCCCTCTACTCGAACATTGATATCGTGAGCTCGATGTGCATGCTTTTAGCTCGCGCAGCCATCGTCAGCATGATCTGCGTCATCTTCGTGCTGCCGGCACTGTTAGCGGTCTTTGACGGAATCATTTGCCGGACGACGATCGGCATGAAGCAGATCCGTGTGAAAGAAAAAGCAGCAAAAGTCATGAAGGAACGGAAAGAAAGAAACGCTGTGAAGGAGGTACAGATCTAATGAAACAGCAAATGAAACGAATCCTTGCGCTCGTCATCGCCCTGACGTTAGTGGCGGGTGCGGGTACATTTACCAATACACAAAAGACAAAAGCAGAAACCCTCGCGGAAGTCAAATCCACATCCCCAAATGCGGCTGACGCCTTTACTTCCACCGATGAAACCGTCTATGTCCTTGCGGGTCCGGACGGCTCGGTTGGCAAAATCATTGTCAGTGACAAGATGAAAGATGAAAATGGCAACGCCACGACTTCCCAGGAGACCCTGGAGGCGGCCTTGCCTGTTGACCTCGCCATCACATATTATCTTGATGGCGTGCAGGTCACTCCCGACGATCTTGCAGGTAAGAGCGGAGATGTCACCATCCGTTTTGATTACACCAACAATCAGTACGAGATGAGAGACATTGACGGGAAGCAAGAGAAAATCTTCGTTCCGTTTCTCATGATCTCCGCTCTGATCCTGGACAATGCACATTTTACAGACATTGCCGTCACAAACGGTAAAGTTTTAAACGATGGGAACCGCACGGTTGTCGTCGGTTATGCACTCCCAGGACTTTCTGAGAGCCTTGCCCTCCCGGATGATCTGGACGTGGACGTTACGATCCCGGATTACGTGGAGATCACTGCAAAAGCAACGAACTTCAAGCTTGGTTCGTCCTTCACAGTCGCGGCCAACAACCTCTTTAACGAATATGACGAAGACGACCCGGATGCCCTTGACAAGCTCTTTGACGATATGAATGAGCTGACGGATGCGATGGATCAGCTTCTTGACGGAACGAAGCAACTCAGCGAAGGCCTTGATACCTTACTTACAAAGACCGATGACTTGGTCGAGGGTGTGGATCAGCTGGCAGATGGTGCATCACAGGTCGCTTCTGGCGCAAACCAGGTTGCTTCCGGTGCCGATCAGTTAAAAACCGGCGCTTCCAGCCTTGCTTCTGGCGCAAATGATGTTAAAACCGGTGCAAATGCACTTGCCGCAGGCGCAGGTGATTTACTCTCCGGCGCAAACGCTTTATCAGGTGGTGCAGATGAACTGGCTGCAGGGCTGAATCAGATCAGCGGAAACTCCTCCCAGATCAATGCAGGCGCAACGCAGGTATTCAATGCGCTCCTCTCCACTGCAAAAACGCAGCTAGAGGCCAATGGTCTGACCGTTTCTTCTCTGACGATCTCGAACTATCAAGGTGTTTTAAACGGTGTCATCGATTCCCTGGATGCTGAGAAGGTCTATCAACAGGCACTCACTCAGGTTACCGCAGCCGTAGAGGCGCAGCGCGGCTACATCACAGAGCAGGTTACCGCTGTAGTCAAGGAACAGGTCACTGCACAGGTGACTGCCGCTGTCAAGGCAAATGTCACCGCGCAGGTCACAGAAGCGGTCAAAGAACAAGTCACCGCTGGCGTGGAAGCGCAGCGTGATGTTATCACTGCACAAGTGACCGAGGCAGTAAAGGCAAATGTCACCGCAGCCGTCACTGAGGCAGTCAAAGAGCAAGTCACCGCACAGGTGATCTTAGCCGCAACCGGGATGAGTGTCGAGGACTACAATGCCGCAGTCGAAGCAGGTCAGATCGACGAGGCAACACAGGCACAGATTACCGCTGCCATCACCGCACAGATGGAGTCGGATGAAGTCAAAGCAATGATTGCTTCCCAGGTAGAGGCAAAGATGAGCTCTGACGAAATCAGAGAGACCATTTCCGAAAAGACAGAAGAAACCATCCAGGATCTCATTTCCGCAAAAATGGCTTCTTCCGAGATTCAAGACACCATCGC
Source organism: Lachnospiraceae bacterium (assembly GCA_017480565.1). Lineage (GTDB taxonomy): Bacteria > Bacillota > Clostridia > Lachnospirales > Lachnospiraceae > RGIG1588. The sequence goes on from JAFVAL010000033.1 coordinate 12,405, forward strand.
TGCAACAGTAGATGCACAGATGGCTTCTGACTCGGTAAAAGAGCTCATCGCGTCCAACATCGAAGCGCAGATGGCTTCCGAGGATGTAAAGAACGCGATTGAAGAAAATGTCGAGGCGCAGGTACAGAAAGCCATCGCAGATACCATGGCAGGTGAGGAAGTGCAGGCGAAACTTGCACAGGCCGCCGAAGGCGCTAAGGCTGTGATCTCGCTTAAGACATCTCTCGATCAGTACAATGCCTTCTATCTTGGTGTGAAGGCTTACACAAACGCAGTAGACAGTGCCGCAGCAGGCGCGAGCAAGCTCTCCTCCGGTGCCAAAGAGCTAAAAGCCGGCGCAGCATCTCTCTCTGACGGTGCAAAGACACTGGCTGCGGGAACCGATGCATTGGCGGACGGCGCAAATACCGTAGCTGCCGGAACGAGCAACCTTGCTAACGGAATCGATTCCCTGGCCGCAGGTGCCTCCTCCTTGGCAGATGGCACGAAAAAGCTCAAAGACAATATGCCTGCCTTAAAAGACGGTGTCACGCAGCTTCGTGACGGTGCGGATGAGTTAAACGAAGGCCTGAACAAATTCAACGAAGAAGGCATTAAGAAGCTTGCAGATCTCGTCAACAACGATGTCGGTGGCGTCGCAGAACGCTTAAAAGCAGTCGCGGAACTCGGCAAGAATTATAAAACCTTCTCCGGTGTCACCACCGATGAAGACAGTGAAGTGAAGTTCATTTACCGAACCGATGCAATCGGGGAGTAATGCTGGTGTCTTCTCAAGAAATCCATTTTACCCTCAGAAAATCCCGGAAGGAGCTTTTTCTTGCTCTTTCCGGGATTTTGTTGTAGAATGATGTCATCAAAGGTAGAAAGGTCTTACATTTATGGCGAATGATCTTGGTTTCGATAAAGTAGAACGTCAAAGTCTCTCCGATCAGGTGATCGAGCGCATCAAATCTCTGCTGATGGAAGGCAAGCTTTTGCCCGGCGACAGACTCCCGCCGGAGCGTGATCTTGCCCAGTCATTCGGTGTGAGCCGTGCTTCCGTGCGTGAAGCCATTCACTCTCTCTCCACGATGGGCATCTTAGAGTCCAGGGTCGGTGATGGCACCTACGTCTCTGACAACAGCCAGACTGTGCTCGAGCAGCTCTCCTGGGCTGTCTATATGAGCGATGCGAACGAAGCGCAACTAAAGGAAGCTCGCAAGCTGATTGAGCCTGCCATTGCGGGGCTTGCGGCAGAGCGTGCTACCAAGGATGACGTTGCGCGTCTCGCAGAGATTCTTAAGAAGATGGAAGCCTCTCTTGGCGATCCCGTGATCGCTGCAGGCTATGATTACGAATTCCATGTTGCGCTCGCAGAGATTGCCGGAAATGAGATCTTGCAGGGTATTTTGGTCGGCCTGCAGTGGATGCTTCGCACCTCGATTCAAAAGAAGTTAAAAGAGAACCCGGATCTCGATGTGCTTTGCCTCTCCGAGCACAGAGACATTTTCAAGGCGATCCAGCAGGGCGATACGAAGAAGGCAAAGAAAGCCATGCGCCTGTCCGTGAATGAGTCAAAGCTCGACGCGGAAGAAAAATGATTGTGAAAAAAATACTTTTGAAAAACCCCTTGACGAACTGCATCAAGGGGTTTATATTATAGCCAGACGATTGGTCTGACCTTTAGACATTATGTAGAAAGAAGGGATTTTATCATGAGTAAGTCTATCGCAATCATTCAAACCAGTACCATTTCCACCGCAGATCTGACGCGCCTTTGTAACGAGATCCTGCCTGGTGTGAAGATTTATCATATCATCGACAGCTCTCTGCTCGACGAAGTCGTAGCCAACAACCATCCGACATCCGGCGTTTACTCCCGGATGTTCCAGTATTACAAGAACGCGCAGGATCTCGGCGTGGATGCGATCTTAAATCAGTGCTCTTCTGTCTCTGAAGTCGCGGAGTACATGAAGCAGTTTATCGATGTTCCGATCGTCAAGGTCGACGAGGCGATGGCGAGAAAAGCTGTCTCCATGGCTGATAAGATTGCTCTGGTTGCCACCGCGCCATCTACACTGGCGCCGAGCCACCGTCTGCTTGATTCTGCCGCAGCGGAAGCCGGCAAGGACGTCAAGATCACCGAGTACCTTTCTGCAGGCGCGATGCAGGTTCTCTTAGCAACTGGTGACAAACAGAAGCACAACGAGATGATCATCGATACCGTCCGTCAGGCTGCCGCAGAGAATGACGTGGTTGTGCTTGCACAGGGCAGCATGCTTGCCCTTGAGCCGATGCTCTCTACGATTGATAAACCTGTTCTCACAAGCCCCAAACTTGGTGTAGAATATCTGAAGGAAGTCCTCGATCGCGCTTAATGTGATCGATTCACCATCAAAAGGAGTTTATGATCATGGAAATGAACTTGCCCGTTTCTATTTTATCCACTTATGCCACGCCTGACATGGCGATCGTTGACGCACTTCTTGCCGATGAGCTTGCCGCGTCTTCCTTCAAACTTGTCGTTTTAGATGATGATCCGACCGGTGTGCAGACCGTCCATGACATCTCTGTCTTCACAGACTGGAGCGAAGAAAGCATTCGCGAAGGTTTTTTAGAAGAGAACCGTTGCTTTTACATTTTAACGAATTCTCGCGGCATGACGGTGGAGGAGACCACAAAAGCTCATCAGGAGATCGGCCGCAGGGTAGCCCGCATCGCCAAGGAAACAGGGACTCCTTATCTGATTTTCTCCCGCAGCGACTCAACACTGCGCGGTCACTATCCGCTAGAGACAATTTTGCTTCGCGACGAGATAGAAGCTTCGGGAACCCATGTGGACGGTGAAGTGCTCTGCCCGTTCTTCCTAGAAGGCGGCCGCTACACGCTAGGCAATGTGCATTATGTGAAGCAAGGCGAGGATCTTGTCCCCGCCGCCCAGACGGAATTTGCGAAAGACAAGACCTTCGGCTACACCCACTCTTCTCTGCCGGAATATATCGAAGAGAAAACCGCCGGAGCTTATGCAGCCGAGGATGTCGTCTGCATTTCCCTCGAAGATCTGCGTGCATTGAAGATCGATGAGATCACCTCACAGCTCCTTTCCGTCCATGATTTTGGCAAAGTTGTCGTCAATGCGATCGATTACTGCGACGTAAAGGTCTTCTCCGTTGCACTCTATCGTGCACTCGCGCACGGTAAGACCTTTCTCTTCCGCACCGCGGCAGGGCTTGTCAAGGTGATGGCTGGTGTCACGGATCAGCCGCTCTTAACCCACGATCAGCTGATCCCGGAAGCGAGCAAAAACGGTGGTGTCATCGTGGTTGGCAGCCACACGGCAAAGACCACGGCACAGCTAAACGCCCTGCTCACGCTGGAAGGCGTCGTCGCAATTCCTTTTGCTTCCGACACCGTTTTGGAAGGCGAGGAGGCGTTTGAAGCCGAAGTAAAGCGCTGCATCGCACTCGAGGAAGAAGTCATTTCCTCCGGCAAGACGGCGGTATGCTTTACCAGCAGAAAGCTTCTCTCCCTTCCCGACGACACACCGGAGAGCGCTCTGATTCGCAGCGTCAAGATCAGCGACGGTGTGCAGCGCCTTGTCGGGCAGCTGAAGGTTCGCCCTGCATTTGTCATCGCGAAAGGAGGGATCACCTCCAGCGATGTCGGAACCAAGGCCTTGAAAGTCAAGCGTGCAACGGTGCTTGGCCAGATTATGCCAAGCGTCCCGGTCTGGAAAACCGGCGCAGAAAGCACCTTCCCCGGCATCTCCTACATCATCTTCCCCGGCAACACCGGAGATGAAGACACCTTAAAGAAAGCTGCAGAGATTTTGATCGGATAAAGCGATGGCTCAGAACATTGGGAAGCCGTCATCCTTCACTTTCTAAGCCCGTTGGATTTGTTCCGACGGGCTTTTTTGATCCAAAAAGACTTATCTTCTCTTGGAAGATCAATTGGAATTATATGGACTTTCCAGAATTGATCTAAGACTTCAAAACACGCTAAAAAGGATAACCCTGCATTAGCTCATGCAATCTCTCATTGATCCATCAAGATGTATTTCCATGCAAAAAGATCAAATCGCCTTTCTTCGATTTGATCTTCCGTCTGACGTTTTCGAATTTAGGATCAATCTTGTCTATCTGCATGATAAAGATTTGATCTTTCTTCACACATTGAGCCTCTTTAGATCAACTCAGCCCTACCCAGAAAAGTTTGATTGATCTTTACCTTAAAAATCCAACCAATTGGATCAGGCTTTTCTACCAGTCATGATATTCAAGGCCTAAACAGCTCTTTCATCTTCTCTTTACTCTCCCATCACCTGGTCCCACAGCTTCTCCAGATACGCAATCGAAAACCGCGAGTCCAGTTTGTTGATGTGGTTTTTCTTGGCAAGTTCTTCCGTATAGTTCTCAAGCTTGTACGTCGTCCACGCACCGACCCCGTAGGCGCGTTGCGTCACGAGCGGCTCCGCAGAATACTCTTTGACCCACACTTCGCCATTGCCTTCCTTCACGAGCGTGACCTTCGCCATCGCGCCAAGCATCGAATACGCCTTATCCTGTGCGGAAATGTAATTCCCTACCGAATAGTAGACGAGCGTCTTGTCACCGTCCTTGCCTTCGACCCATTCAATCGGCTCGATCACATGTGGATGCGCGCCAAGCACCAGCGTCACGCCTTCGTCGGCGAACAGCTGCGCCCATTCTTTTTGATAGTCGTCAGGTTCAAAGCGGTATTCTGTCCCCCAGTGTGGGAACACCACCACACAGTCTGCGAGCGCCTTTCCCCTGCGGATGTCCGAGATCACACGCTCTTTTTCCAGCAAGTCCACCAGGTACTCCTTGCCCTGCGGCATCCGAAATCCGTTCAAACTGTAGGTGTAGTTTAACAGTGCAATCTTAAATCCATCCTTCTCCCAGATCGTGAGCGTATCCGCTTCCTCCTCGGAATCATGAATGCCTAACACAATCTCCTCCGGGTGACGCTCTTTCCAGATCGCTATGCAGTTGCGCACGCCCTTCTCGCCCTGATCCCAGGTGTGATTTGTCGCGTGCAGGGTCACATCAAACCCAGCCTTTACAATCGCGTCAGACACTTCCTCGACGCAGTTAAATGTCGGATAATTCTGCATCCCGATCTCTTTACCGCCGATGATGACCTCTTGATTGACCACCGCGAGATCCGCTTCCGCCACATCCTCCAAAATATCTTGGAAGAAATGATCATAATTGTAGCTGCCGTCATCCATCACACCGGACTTCTGCACCGACCAGTGCAGGAGCATATCACCGATCATCAAGATATCCACCTCGACCGGCTCCGGCAGCGCTTCTGTCGTTGTCTCGGTCGTCTCCGTGGTTTCTTTCGCCGCATTTTCCTTCGTCTGCGTCTCTTGACGGATCGTCTCATACGCCGACAGATCCTCCGGCAAGTCTCCGCCCGCGGGCTTCGCGCATGCTGTCACAAACATCGCCATCACCAGCAGCAGGCCTAGCCAGCATCGTTTCCATTTCCTCACAATCATTCCACCCCCATCAGCCCCTCTTCACCGAGAGACAATTACTTTTATTTACTGAAATCGTCTTGCAAAGTTTGCAAGCGGCTCAACGACGTCCTTCAGATCTTCAATCGCCTGATTTAAGCTGTCGAAATCAATCTGGTTAAAATGCCCGACCGCCTGATTCACGTTGTCGGTGTTGTCGGTGACGAAATCATCGACGCTCTTTACCATCGAATCGATCCCCGTCAGCGAATTCTGGCCGATGTTCACCAGCTTATCGATCTCGGCAAGCGATGCCTCCGCCTGTTCCGCCAGCGTATCCACTGTCTGCATCGTCTCATTCATCTGATTGATGGCGCGGTTCACCCTCGGAATCACAATCATCAAGGCAACCCCGATGATCAAAAACAGGGCGATCAGCGCAATCCCGGTGATCTTCTGCCACACCGCGGTCTTTTCCTGCATCCGAATCAGTTCCTGCATCATCGCATTCTCTTCCATTTCCTTTTCCTCCTCGCAAATGTATCCTCAATCGATGGCTTCTCTCATGCTTTGCACGAACCTCGACACTTCCTCAATCGCGTCGTGGCCATAGTCCCCAATCAGCTTTACAATCGCAGATCCCACGATCACACCGTCCGCGATCTGCGCCATCTCCGCGGCCTGTTCCGGCGTCGAGATGCCAAATCCGATCGCCACCGGAATGTCCGCATATCTTCTGGCAGCCTCGACCATCGAACGAATATCCGTCGTGATCTCCTCTCTCATGCCCGTCACGCCAAGCGACGAAATACAGTACACAAAGCCCTCCGCTTCGCTTGCAATCTTCTCAATCCGATCCTCCGACGTCGGCGCAATCAGAGAAATCATGTCGATCCCGTAACGCCTGCAAATCGGCGCGAACTCTTCCTTCTCCTCAAATGGTACATCCGAAAGCAGCAAGCCATCGGCACCAGCCTCGCTCGCACGCATAATAAAACGCTCTTTTCCGTACGCGTAGACGACATTTGCATAGGTGCGGATGATAATCGGAACCTCGATCTCTTCCCTTACGTGCTCCAGCAGCGCAAATGCATCGTCCACCTTAAGCCCCCCGTCGAGCGCGCGTAAATTTGACTGCAAAATGACCGGGCCTTCGCCTGTCGGATCTGAAAATGGAAAGCCAAGCTCAATCATATCCACACCGACCTCATTTAACGCAAGCAAGATCTGCCTGGTCGTCGAAAGATCCGGATCTCCACAGGTCACGTAGGTAATAAAAGCCTTCTTCCCGGCAAATGCCTCACGAATCCAATGACTCATTTCGTCAGTCCTCCATTTCTAAAAGCCGCAGGATCTCCTCCGCGTCTTTATCCCCGCTTCCGGTCAAAAGCACCACCATCACCTGATCTTTAGGAAGCTCCGGCGCCAGAGAAATTGCGCACGCCAACGCATGTGCACTCTCAAGCGATGCCAGAATGCCTTCTTTCGCAGCCACTTTGGCAAATGCTTCCAGCGCTTCCGCGTCTGTCACGGAAAGGATCTCTACCCGCTCTGAATCATAAAGTGCGGCAAGTTCCGGACTGACGCCCGGGTAGGCAAGGCCTGCCGCACAGGACGTCACAGGCTCGATCTGTCCTTCCTCATCCTGGCAGAAATACGTCTTCATGCCATGGAAAATGCCTTTGCGGCCGGTCGTCAGTGCAGAAGGACTTAAGCTTGCCTCCAGTACTTCCCCGGCTGCTTCACAGCCGATCAGCGAGATATTCTCTTCTTCCAAAAAAGCATCAAATGCCCCCAGCGCCGCCGCGCCGCCGCCGACAGGCGCAATGATCATGTCCGGCAAACGGTTGATTTCATACAGACACCGCTCCTTGATCTCTTTCGAGAGCAGCGTCTGAAATTCCTTCACAATCGTCGGATACGGGTGCGGGCCGACCGCGGAGCTCATCACCAGGTTGGTATCCTCCACGCGGTTGCTCCACTCACGCATCGCCTCGGAGAGCGCATCCTTCCAAGTACCTTCTTCGAACCCTCCGTTGGTGACAACATGCACCGTTGCCCCCAAAAGATGCATCTTATCCACCTGCCCACGCTGTCTGGCCATGTCGTCGATGCCCATAAACACATCGCAGGAAAGCCCCAGAAGCGACGCCGCAGAGGCCGTTGCCACACCGTTGCTGCCGGAAGCAGTGTCACAGATGACCCCCTTCTTGCCCATCCATTTCGCCAAAAGCACCTGCCCCAGCGCACTGTTGATGCAGTGCGATCCGGTCGGGTTTAAATCCTCGCGCTTAAAATAAATCTGCGCGCCCCCAAGCTCTTCTGAAAGGTTTTTTGCATAATAAAGCCGGGAAGGACGTCTCGCGACCCGTTTTAACAAGGCACGTAACTCTTCCTCGAACGCCTCATTTTCCCGACATTGATTGTATGCGTCCTCCAACCCCGCAAGCACATTCATCAGCGTCTCCGGCACATACTGTCCGCCGTAGACATCAAATCTTCCCCGGGATCTGGAATCATTTTCATTTGCCATATCATCACCATCAATCCTGCCAAAAGCGGCAAGTCAAAAAAAGTTTATCGTTTTTTATTATTTTACCACTGACCAGAGACATTGGCAAATACTCCTCGTTATGATATAGTAAGTTTAAGAAATTTAATCGCTGCCATATGCAGAACGGAGTAGAAAGCTATGAGATCGTTATTGGTCATTCTCTATCTGATTTTATATTTGATTATCTCTTTGCCTTTGTTTCTTGTGGCCTTTATCCTTAAGAAAACCAAAGGTCCGAACGCCGCACACGCCTTCGCGCAGCCATTTGTCAACTGGGGCTGGCGCTGTATCCTGTGGCTCTCCGGCTCGTGCGTGACCGTGAAGGGACAGGAGAACATCCCGGACGGACCGGTGCTCTACATCAGCAACCACCGCAGTTACTGGGATATTATGGTAATTTATACGACCGTGCGCGGCTTAACAGGCTTTATCGCGAAGAAGTCGATGGGCAAGGTGCCGCTCATCTCCTACTGGATGCGGTTTATGCACGGACTTTTCTTGGACCGCGAGAACATCAAGGAAGGGTTAAAGACGATCCTACAGGCGATCGACTATGTCAATGACGATCAGGTTTCGATCTTTATCGCCCCGGAAGGCACGCGCAATCACGAAGATCAGCTGCTGCCGTTTAAGGCAGGCAGTTTTAAGATCGCGCAGCGCACCGGATGTCCGATCGTTCCGGTCGTCAACATTAACACCGACGGCGCGTACGAGCTGCACCGTCCTTGGGTGAGACCCGCGAAGATGGCGGTCATTTACGGAGAACCGATCTATATGGATCAGTTGGAGCCGCAAAACCGTAAGCATATCGCAGAATATGTGCAGGGAATCATTCAGAAAATGTATGATGAGAACAAGCATCTGGGAGAGGAATAATTCAGTAGATTTTTTCCCTCATGCGTGGTATACTTGTGTTTGTGTGAATGTTCACACAAGGAGTAATGATAAGTGAGGAACCGTTATGCAGACTTGGCAGATTGTAGTATTGATTGTTCTTGCAGTGTTGATTATCGCTGCAGTTGTTTTATATTTTCTCGGAAAGCGGCTTGAGAAGCAGCAGGATGAGAGCGAAGCGAGACTTCAGGTCGGTAAGCAGACCGTCACGATGTTGGTCATCGATAAGAAGCGCATGAAGCTGAAGGAGGCGGGGCTTCCGGATATCGTCACAGAACAGACCCCTTGGTACTTAAGAGGTTCGAAGGTACCGATCGTCAAGGCGAAGGTTGGTCCGAAGATCGTGACGATGGTTGCGGATGAGAAGATCTTTGATTCGATCCCGACTAAGAAGGAAGTCAAGGCCGTCATCAACGGCATCTATATCATGGAAGTGCGCGGCATGCGCGGTCAGGCGTTGGAACAGCCCGAGAAGCTCACCTGGACACAGAAGCTTCGCAAGAAGCTCCAGAAGGCGCAGGATGACAACAAGGCGAAGCGCAAAGCTTACGAAGCAGAGCAGGAAAAAGCCAAGAAAAACAAGAAGAAGTAATCATAAAAACACGAATCCCGCGGTTTTGACCGCGGGATTTTTTTGTTTAAAACAGTATGGTGATTGCCGTAAGCAGCAGATTGTTGTTGTAGATCTTGCTTAAGATCACGCTCTGCTCGATCATCTCAAAGGCCTTACCGGCCCACTCTTTTGAAGCAAACATCGTCAGCACGATGCAGCCAATCCATAGCAGGAGAAATCCTTCCGCCACGCCTAGCAACAAGCCTGCGGCCTGATTCGCTCCTTTTAGTACCGGCAGTTTCGCAATCAAGTCCATTGCCCGGATGATGAGCGCCACCGCTACAAAGAGGATCACGAATGTCACCACATACACCACCGCGCGAATCATCATCGCTGCAATCCGGTAGATCACATAGTTTTTAAAATTCTCTACGCCAAGCTCACTGTAAGCGCTTTTGGAATTGTCCTGCAGGATCGCGTTTTTCAACGCCTCCGGCAGTGACAGCTCTGCCACCGAAGCGGCCTGCTCCTCCTTCGCGGTTTCATTTTCCAGGTCGACATCTTCCTCCACCTTATCCGTGTAAAAAGCCACGACCTTCTCGCTTTCTAGCACCCAGTTCGTGATCACCGGGCTGATCAGATGCGAGCCGAGCAGTGCGACGACTAACGAGACAACCCCAAACAGCGTCAGCAAAAAGCCCCTCTTATGCCCGCGCACCGCAAAAAAGATCATGAAAATCAGAACCGCGATCGTAAGCCAGTTCAGATTTCCCAACAATTCACTTATCTTCTCCATGATTCCCACATTTAATTGCTTGTCAGCTTGATGATCTGCAGTTCACTGTCCGTGATCATCAGATATCGGCCGTTCTGTCCCAGCCCGAACAGATAGTTGACCTACGCCTCCATCTGCTTCTGGAAAATGACGTCGCCCTTGGAATTTAAGATCATGCAGGACGCACCGGCGGTAAATAAGTACTCTCCGCCGCTCTCCCTCACGCTCTCATAATCATAGGAAAATGTCGTATCAATCACGGCAGACTTCGACCCAAGCGTGTAGACCCGCAGGCGATACTTATCGGAGCCGCCCGGGTTGCTTGTGATAAAGCCCACCTGGCTGGAAGCATTGATCACGCTGATGATCTCCTCCTCCATCGCAACGGTGATCGATTCCTTCGGAATCTGCGATCCGGAAAAGACCGTAAATCCATGCTCGGTCAACACATACGCCGTGCTGTTGTTAACATACCGAATCTCTGCCACCAGCTCGTCACCAAACTCCTTTGCGGAGACGATGTGATCGACAACATTTTTCCCATATTCATCGAAATTGTAGAACGTCACACGGCTGCTCGTCACACCGCTGTTGACATTGATATAATTCGTTGCCAGCATCTTGCCATCCGGGGACACCGCGATATTGATTGGAAATCCGTCATTTTGAATGCTGGTTGGCACTTCGTAAATGAGCTGGTTCGCGGAATCGTACGGATTATACATCGAGATCAGATTCGCATCCCCATTCTCCATCAGCACCGCGACCGCACCCGCGTTCGTAACGCGCGCCTGCAAGATCGAATGCACCATCTCTAAGGATGTGCCGGAATCATTCCCGTTATAGACCGTCAGATGCGTGCTTCCGACATCCGCAATCACCGCATATTTCCCGCAGACATCGATCTGCGGATTGTTCATCTCATAACTGCCGTTCCAGAGCACCGTACCCTCCGGGGAGAGTGCCGACGCACCATCGCGGCTGTACTTGATCACATTGTTGCCATTGTAGGAGACGTAGCGGACCGTATTGCTGTCCTGGCGGGTCGTGGAAGAGACCACCTCATACTCATTAAACGTGGAACTCTTCTTGCCTCCCAGAATCGCTGCGATGACGGTCACTGCAATCAAAAGCAGCGCAACGGCAACGATAAGAATGGTCTTCTTATTGAGATTTTTCATAGTTCTGTTCTGCCCTCCAGGGCTCTTAGCAAGGTAACCTCATCGATGTTCTCAAGGTCACCGCCCACCGGCACACCGCTCGCAATCCGCGTCACCTTGATGCCCGTCGGCTTGATCAATTTGGAAATGTACATCGCCGTCGTCTCGCCCTCCAGGCTCGAGTTCGTCGCGATGATCACCTCGTCCACATCCCCCGCAAGCCGCGTCATCAGCTCCTTTAAGCGAATGTCCGCCGGGCCGATGCCAAGCATCGGAGAAATCGCACCGTGCAGCACATGATAGACGCCCGTAAACTTGCCTGTCTTTTCGTACGCAGCCTGGTCTCTCGGGTTCTCCACCACCATGATCACATGATGATCCCGGTTGGGGCTTGCGCAGATCGGGCAGATCTCTCCGTCCGTGAGGGTCTGGCACTCCTTGCAGTAATGGATGTTTCGCTTCGCATCCACCATGCTCTTTGCCAGCGCATCCACCTGCTCCTGTGGCATATTGATGATGTGATACGCCAGACGCTGCGCCGACTTACTCCCGATACCGGGAAGCGTCGAAAGGCGCTCCACGAGCGTTCCGATCTGGTTACTGAAATACTCCATTAAAATCCGAGGCCCCCTAAACCTCCCAGGTTACCGCCGAGGTTCGCGCCCATCACCTTCTGATACTCTTCTTCCTGTGCACGCATTGCCTCGTTGACTGCAGCCACGATCAGATCCTCTAACATCTCGATATCTTCCGGATCCACGACCTCTTCCTGCAATTTGACAGCCAAAAGCTTGCCCTCACCGGACACTTCCGCGGTCACAGCACCGCCCCCAGCGGTCGCCGTAAAGACCTTCTGCGCAAGCTCCTCCTGCTTCTCCTGAAACTGACGCTGCATTCTCTGAATCTGCTTCATCATATTTGCCTGACTGCCGGGCATACCACCCGGGAAACCACCACGTTTTGCCATGATCTCATCCTCCTCGTTATTCCATCTCTATCTTGATTCCCGCTTCTGCAAATGTCTTCGCAAGCTTCGACAAATCTAACACCTTTGCCTTCGCCTGTTCATTTGCTAAAAGTCTGGTCTGAATCTTCACACTTTTCTCGATGCGCTTCTCAATGATCGCCGCAATCCGCGCCTTATTCTCCTCGCGCCCTGCAAAATCACAGGACATCGCATCGGTAAACACAAGCTCCAGTGTATTGCCATCGCCTGTGCTGGGCGTCGCCTGCGAAAGCACGGCTTTGAGCGCATGATCCGCGCCCGCTACGATGTTCTGCCAGTTCGCAGCGACCTGCTTTAAATCCTCAGAGACTGCCTCCGGGCGAATCACCTTCGGCTCTTCCGTCTTCTTTCCGGCCTCCGGCACCGCCATCTGCCGTACCGGCACACCGTCGCGCACCTTATTCTCCAGCTGTCTTAACCGGTCTGTGACCGCGTCCAGGTTCTGCTCCATCTGCGGCTTGCAAAGCTTCACAAGCGTCATCTCCGCCGTCACACGTTTCTGCCCGGAATAGCGCATCTCCTGCAGCGCCTCCGACAGAACTCTAATGTAGCGCATCAGCTGCTCTGCGTCAAGTTCCTGCGCGATGCCAAGCATCTCCGTGATCTGGTCACTCGGCACGTCCACCAGATCCACCGCCTGCTCCGAAGCCTGCAAAAGAAGTACATTTCTCAAATACCAGGCAAAATCCTGCAGGAAACGATCCAGATCTGCGCCGGCGATCACCTGCGCATCCAGAAGCTCCATCGCAGAGACCACATCTTCTTCCGCAATCATGCGAAGCAGCCCGCCAAATGTCACCGCATCCACGGTGCCAAGCTGCGCAAGCACCTTATCATACGTCAGCTTCTGGTCAAAATAAAACGAGATACATTGGTCTAAGATACTAAGACCGTCTCGCATCGATCCGTCTGCCATCTTCGCGATGTAACGGATCGCCTTCTCTTCATAATCCACGCCTTCCTGCGCAAGCAGATCCTCCAAATGTCCCGCGATCGTATCGATACTCATCCTGCGGAAATCATACCGCTGGCATCTCGATAAAATCGTGATCGGGATCTTGTGCGGCTCGGTCGTCGCCAGGATAAAAATCACATAGGACGGCGGCTCTTCCAGGGTCTTAAGCAGTGCGTTAAATGCCCCCGTAGAGAGCATGTGGACTTCGTCAATGATATAAACTTTGTATCGCCCCTCCGTCGGGGAATACTGCACTTCTTCAATGATCTGCCGGATGTTGTCGACACCGTTATTCGATGCGGCATCGATCTCGATCACATTCATCGATGTGCCCGATAAAATGCCCCGGCAGGAGGCACATTCATTGCAGGGGCTGCCATCCACCGGATGCTCACAGTTAACCGCGCGTGCAAATATCTTCGCAACCGAGGTCTTGCCCGTGCCCCGCGTCCCGCAGAAAAGATAAGCGTGACCGATTCGATTTGCCAAAATCTGATTCTTTAAGGTGGTCACAATCGCGTCCTGACCACGCACCTGCGTAAAATCTACCGGCCGAAACTTCCGGTACAGGGCAGTATAAGAAGCCATGCTTCGCTCTCCTTTCTTTTCTGCTTCATATCACAAAGCAGTGGTGAGTTTCCCCACCACTGCGCGGATTCCTTATAAAATCATTCTCTTCGGTCAGTCCTTGGTACCAAAGCTGATGCCCAGTGCCTTCGCTTCCTTCACGATGGAGCCGTGAGGATCGATGTATTTGAGTCTGCCTGCGATCTCAGCAAGCGGAACCGGAACGATCTCATTTCCCTTAAATGCAACCAGGAAACCGTACTTGCTCTCCTCGATCAGACGCGCTGCTGCCGCACCAAGACGGCTGGAAATGACACGGTCATACGCAACAGGGCTGCCGCCTCTCTGGGTATGTCCAGGGATCGTAATACGCATCTCCTGACCGGTTCTCTCCTTCAGTTCTGCCGCAATCTTGTAAGCTACAGAAGGATAAATCTTCGCATCTTCTGCCTGTTTCTTCTTCAGTTCCTTCTTGCCAAGCGCTGCATCTTCTTTGGAGATTGCACCCTCTGCGACCGCCATGATGGTGAAGTTCTTGCCTTCTTTTTCTCTCTTCTTGATGGCCTTTGCGACAACATCGATGTCGTAAGGGATCTCAGGAAGCAGGATGACATCAGCACCGGAAGCGATGCCTGCATGCAGGGTGATCCAACCAACTCTGTGGCCCATGATCTCAATGATAAATACACGGCCGTGAGAAGCAGCTGTCGTGTGAATCTGATCGATAACATTGGTTGCAATATCCACGGCACTCTGGAAGCCAAATGTCATATCTGTGCCCCAGATATCGTTATCGATGGTCTTCGGAAGGCCAATCACATTCAGGCCTTCCTGGCTTAACAGGTTCGCGGTCTTCTGGCTGCCGTTTCCGCCCAATACTACCAGGCAATCCAGTTTCCACTTATAATAGTTATCCTTCATGGCTTTGACCTTATCAAGGCCATTCTCATCCGGCGTTCTCATCTCCTTAAAAGGCATACGAGAAGAGCCAAGAATCGTGCCGCCCTTGGTCAGAATGCCGGAGAAATCTGACGGCTTCATCTCTCTGCAATGGCCATAGATCAGTCCCTTGTAGCCATCCAAAACACCAATGATCTCGGTCTTCGGGTCCCACTCATATAAAGCTTTCGCTACACCACGCATCGTAGCGTTCAGAGCCTGGCAATCACCGCCGCTCGTTAAAAATCCAACTCTCATGTTTCTTTCCTTTCGTCTCTTGGAAATCTTTCCGCTCATTAGGAAGCAATTCCTGCTTCGTGACAAATCAATTTTACTATACTCGGGGGGATTTTACAAGATGCGATGCACGGAAAAAGGCCCCCTTTTTCGGAGGCCTAAAACTCATACGTCAAGCTTCATATCGCCCTGATTGATCAGTTTGTGTTTTCTCATCCACTCAGAGATTCCCAGCGAAAGCAGTGCCGGTGCGACAAAATGAAGCACCGCAATCTTAATGAGAACCAACCAGGCATCCTCGCCTGCGCCAACCATCGTCTGATAGGTCATAATCTGTCCGACGAGACCCGCGGTTCCCATGCCGGAACCGGTTGCATTGTTGGTCATGTGAAATACCATCGTCGAGATCGGTCCTAAGATGGCGCTCGAGATGATCGCAGGGAGCCAAATCACAGGCTTTTTCACGATATTTCCGATCTGCAGCATGCTCGTGCCAAGCCCTTGCGCCAAAAGGCCGCCCATCTTATTTTCCCGGTAGCTTGCCACCGCAAAACCGATCATGTTCGCACAACAGCCAACGGTCGCGGCACCTGCCGCAATCCCGGACAGATTCAAGATAATACCAAGCGCTGCGGAGCTGATCGGGAGCGTTAAAATCATGCCCATCAAGACAGAAACCACAATGCCCATCACAAACGGTGCCTGCTCGGTGCCCCAGTTGATCAGGCTGCCAAGCCACGTCATAAATCTTGAAATCGGAGGTCCAAGCACGAGGCCGACCGCACTGCCCGCGCAGATCGAAACGAGCGGTGTCAGCACGATATCAATCTTTGTCTTTCCAGAGATCAGGTGTCCGATCTCAATGCCCACATAGGCCGCAATGAATGCGCCAAGCGGCTCGCCAGGCCCAGAGAAGACCATCGCACCGTCCACGAGCACCTTGCCAGCCAGCAAATTCGATGCAAATGCACCCACCATACCGGACGTTGCCGCGGAAAGCACCACCAGCGGGCTCTCCTTAAATCTCACTGCCACGCCACAGCCGATGCCCGCGCCGGTCACCGCCGCAGCCACCTTGCCGATCAGGAAAATCGCGTCACCGACTTGTCCCCCGATCAGGTTGCCGATCTGCTGAATGATCGTACCGACAATCAACGTCGCAAACAAGCCCGAAGCCATGCCGGACAAGCCATCAATAAACACGCGGTTGAGCCATTTTTTCATATGATTCATCCTCCCCCAAAAGGAAATGTTTTGGTCTGCTAAAGCATACCACAGGAGGGGGTAAGATGCAAGAGCTGGGGCTGAGACCCTGCATGTACTTTTTCTCTCCTGCAGGGTCTGATTTGATCAAGCTAATTGTAGCTTCAGCGACCCTGTATTCACCTTTCCTACCTACAGGGTCTGAGAAATCATCCTTTTCATTTCTCCCAGTGACCCTAGCTAAGGTTATATCTCTCTTCAGGGTCTCGAAGCAAGTCATTTTGCTCGCTTTTGCAGACCCTGACATCTTAGCTTTCCTTCATAGGGTCTCGCTCCAGCCATATCCACCTAATGAGAAGATCTTTGCCTAAACATTTCTCCTCGCGGGGTCTTCCGTCTTGCCCCGCACATTCATTTCTGGTATGATAAGTCCATCGTAACACAGGAGGTCACTACACGATGTTTCGTATGTGGGGCAAGATCTGGAAAGATCATCATCTGATCGAAAATGAAGTCTATGAAAATGCAGACAAAAGCTTAAACCGCACCCGCAAGGTCTTCGACGGGGTCAAGTACTTTAGCTATCTCTGGAACCTTCAAGAGCCGATTTGGCTAGATAAAAATATCAATGAATTTAAGCGCCATGACCGCACGCGCTTTACGCAGGATTCCTTCATCGAAGAAATCGATTTTGACTGTTTCGAGATCATTGTGATCGAAGAAGATGAGCCTTGGGAATAACCCCAAGGCTCGTTTTTTCTCTCGACTCTTTCATTTACCAAATCAATTCAGCTCTTACAGTCTCTTCTTCAGTTCTTCCCCAAGTTCCTCATAGCCAGGCTTTCCAAGCAGACCGAACATATTCCTCTTATAGCTCTCAACGCCTTCCTGATCGAACGGGTTGATACCCATCATGTAGCCGCTGATGCCGCAAGCAAACTCAAAGAAATAGAACAGCTGTCCCAGATAGAACTCGTTCTGCTCCGGAACCCTCACGTAGAAGTTCGGAACCTGTCCGTCGGTATGTGCAAGCACAGTGCCGCGCATAGCGTTCTTGTTGACGAAGTCAACGGTTCTGCCTGCAAGATAGTTGATACCATCAAGGTCTACATCTTCCTTCTCGATGGTCAGCTCATGTCTCGGCTTCTCGATCTCGACAACGGTCTCAAAGAGGATTCTTGCGCCGTCCTGGATGAACTGTCCCATGGAGTGCAGGTCTGTGGTCAGATCCACAGCTGCCGGGAACAGACCCTTGTGATCCTTGCCTTCGCTCTCGCCGTAAAGCTGCTTCCACCACTCACCGGTGTAATGGAAGGAAGGCTCGTAGTTTGCCAGAACTTCAATCTTCTTGCCCTTGTTGCGAAGAATCTGACGAAGTGCTGCATACTGCTCTGCACCATTCTCCTCATAAGGAGCGGTCAGGCAGATCTCACGCATCGAAGCTGCACCAGCCATCAGCTGATCAATATCTGCGCCGGAAACTGCGATCGGAAGAAGACCAACTGCGGTCAAAACAGAATAACGTCCGCCGACATCATCCGGAACCACGAAGGTCTCATAGCCCTTCTCGGTTGCCAGAACCTTCAGTGCGCCGCGTGCCTTATCGGTCGTCGCATAGATTCTCTCAGAAGCCTTCTCACCATACTTCTCTTCTAACAGCTTCTTGAAAATGCGGAACGCAACGGCAGGCTCCGTGGTGGTACCGGACTTACTGATCACGTTGACAGAGAAATCACGGTCACCGATCGTCTCGATCAGATCTGCCATATAAGTGCTGCTTAAAGAATTGCCGACAAAGTAAATCTCAGGTGTCTTGCGGATCTCACGGGAGACAACATTCGCAAAACTGTGGCTTAAAAACTCGATCGCTGCACGTGCGCCAAGATAAGAACCACCGATACCGATCACGACCAAAACTTCGGAATCTTCCTGGATCTTCTTCGCCGCCTTCCTGATGCGTGCAAACTCTTCTTTGTCATAATCAACAGGCAGATCAATCCAGCCGAGGAAATCGTTACCTGCGCCGGAGCGCTCTAACAGCTCAGCCTTTGCATAATCTGCATTTCTCTTCGCATACTTCACCTCGTGCTCATTGATAAAAGCCATCGCCGGTGAATAATCAAAACGTACATTGCTCATGGGAATCCACTCCTTTCCAGTGTTTAACAGTTGGTTATATTTTATCAAACATTCCTTACATTGACAAGGAACTTATGACAATTCCTTCACGAGTCCGACGATGGTCTCGATCGCATTGCCCTGCCCGCTGTGCGCCATCGCATGGATGTAAGTGTCGCGTTCCTCAAAGACTTCTTTGATCGCGGTCTTCAGGCTCTCCGGCGTCACATTTTCCTCCAAAAGCACATAGCTAAAGCCCTGTTTTTCAAAGGAATTCGCATTCAAAATCTGGTCGCCGCGGCTCTTGTCTGCCCCAAGCGGAATCAGGATGTTTGGCTTGTGCAGCGCTAGAAGTTCGCAGATTGCATTTGCCCCGGCACGTGATACCACGATGTCCGATGCGGCAAATAAATCCGCAAGCTCTGCCTTGATGTACTCATACTGTACGTAGCCCGGTGTTCCTACGAGGCTTTCATCCACTTTGTCCTTACCGCACAGATGCACTACCTGGAACTTCTCCAGAAGGCTCGGCAAAATGCTGCGGATCGCATCGTTTACAATCGCAGAGCCTAAACTTCCGCCGATCACCATCAGTACAGGCTTCTCGTCGGTAAATCCGCAGAACGAAAGTCCTGCTTCCTTCTTTCCTGCAAATAATTCCTGCCGGATCGGGGTGCCGGTAAGCACTGCCTTGTCGGCGGGCAGATTGTGAAGCGTCTCCGGGAAATTCGCACACACTTTCGTCGCACGCGGAATGCAAAGACGGTTCGCAAGGCCTGGCGTCATGTCGGATTCATGGATGATCACCGGAATATGCAGCCGCGCTGCCGCCATCACGACCGGCACCGCGACATAACCGCCTTTGGAAAAGACCACGTCCGGTCGAATCGCCTTGAGCGCTCTCGTCGCCTCCGCAAATCCATTGACCACCCGGAACGGATCGGTCAGGTTCTTCAGGTCAAAATAGCGGCGCAGCTTTCCGGTGTCGATCCCAGTGTAAGGGATGCCAAGTTCCTCGATCAGTGCACGCTCCATGCCCGCTTTTGAGCCGATGTAAGACACCTCATATCCCTCTTCCTTCAGCCTTGGAAGCAAGGCGATATTCGGCGTTACATGACCTGCAGTACCACCGCCCGTTAATACAATCTTCTTCATCTTTTATGCCTGTGCCTTTGCCAGTTTTAATGCCTTCGCCAGCTGATCCGGACATGACGTTCCTCTGCCGCCGCAGTTGATGCCTTCCATGCGGGAGATTGCCTCATCCACATCCATGCCCTGAACAAGCGCTGCGACACCCTGGGTATTGCCATTGCAGCCGCCGGTAAACTTCACGTTCTTGATCACATTTCCCTCAAGTTCCACGTCGATGAACTGGGAACAAGTACCTCTGGTTTTATATCTCATTTGAAATAGCCTCCTCATATAAAATCATTGCGACCTTATTTTACACCACTTGTGAAATCATGTCCATGCGAACTTGCCTCATCTGCTGAAAAAGTGTATCATAAAAGTCAGATTGAGAAAGGAGTTTTTGCAAATGAAGCGAATCGGAATCATCGGTGCCATGGACGTCGAAGTGGACATTTTAAAAAAGGAAATGACGATTGATGTCATAGAGAACCATGCAGGCCTTGCCTTTTATGTCGGAACCTGGCAAGAGAAACCCGTCGTTGTTGTGCGCAGTGGGATCGGCAAAGTCAATGCCGCACTTTGCACCCAGATTCTGGCAGATCAGTATGATATCGGCCTTGTCATTAACACCGGCGTCGCAGGCGCATTAGCAGACGGTCTTCGCGTCGGAGACATCGTGATCAGTACCGACGCGATCGAACACGATATGGACACCACGCATCTGGGCGATACGATCGGCTGGGTTCCCGGCATGGATGTACGTGCCTTTCCGGCAGATAGGGAGCTCTCAAACCTGGCGCTCGCCGCAGGACGCGACGTTCTCCCCCATCTGCATCTGATCCAGGGCACCATCCTCTCTGGCGATCAATTCATCGACGATCCTGCTAAGAAGCATTGGCTGAAGGAGACCTTCTCCGGCGCTTGCTGCGAGATGGAAGGCGCTTCCATCGCCCACGTAGCCCACGTCAACAAGATTCCTTATCTGGTGCTTCGCGGTATCTCGGATAACGCCGACGGTTCCGCAGGCATCACCTATGAGGAATTTTTAGGAGCCGCCGTCATCAACATCACGGATCTCGTCAGAGAAGTCGTAGGGCGACTGTTACTGCTCTGAGAAAGGATTCTTATGAATACACAATTACAGGAAAAATGTGAACTCTTGGCCTTCAATCGATCCTTGGTGAAAAAAGGCTTCTTCTGGGAGTACGATCTGATGCGTACCGTCGCGGCGGCCATCTACACCGACGCAGACCAGACCGCTGACACCAACCGCATCAAGGAGTGCCGCAAGATGCTTAGAAAACGCCAAGGAATCTTCTCGGACTTTCGCAGTTACACCGAGCTTTTGGTCTCGACAAAAATGTCACTAAAAGATGATCCGGAGCGTTATCTGGAAGACGTTTTGGAGGTCTATACTTCCCTGCGCAGCGGAAAATTCTTCACCTCGCAGTACATGGCACACGCAGCCTTAAACATCTGCGATCTGGCGCAAGGCTACCGCACCGAAATCATCGCCGGACGTACCCGTGAGCTGATGCGCGGCATGCGAAGTGCACACCCCTTCCTCACCTCGAATGAGGACATGCCCTTCGCCTCTCTGATCGCCTGCACGGAGAAAGACACCGACAGTCTAATCGAAGAAATCGAGGCCTGCTACCAGCTTCTGCGCAGCAAATTCGCACTGCACGATGACGCAGTCTACTCCCTCGCACAAGTCCTCTCCATTAGCACAATGGAAGTCACTCCGAAATGCCAGCGCGTCCTCGACATCTACTGGGCACTCAGGGACCGCGGCTATAAGTACGGCAAGAGCTACGAGCTTGCCTCTCTCGGCACCCTGATCGACCTTCCTCTCACCGCCGATGAGATCGCGGAGGAGATCATCGACGCGTCATTGTATCTAAAGACACAGAAAGGCTTCCGCGGCCTTGATATGGACAAACGCACCCGTCTGATGTTCGCCGCGATGCTTGTGGCAAATGTCTACGCCCCGGAAGAATCTTCCTTAAGCGCATCGATCACTTCCAGCACGGTCACCACTGCCGTCGCAGAAGAAATCGCTGTCATGATCATGATGATGATGGTATCTACCTCCTCCAGCGCAGCTGCAAGCAGCTGATGCTGGAGTTTTTTGTCTTGCCTAGCCTTTTTCGTCAGCTCTGCTCCACGCCTCTTACATTACAAGCGTGAGGTTATTTAACCCGAGCGAACTGACATAGTTCGCGTCTGTCACCATTTTCATAATCATACGGATACCAAAATGTGCCGTCGGGTCGTCATCCTCATGCAGTTTTACATAGGAAACCGGGTCAAAATTCACACAATTATCGCGGATACGGATCATACGTTTTTCTTCTTTGAGCATGAGCCTTACCTCGATCGAGTGATCTTTCCTTTCATCCTTCGTAAAACCGTGATCCACAATATTCATGACCATTTCCTCTATGCATAGAGGGATCAGCAGACAGCTTCTCTCGTCCAGATCATGCTCCCTGCAAAAAACGGAAGCCTGCTCGGAGGCCTGCATCGCCTCGTCTGCTGTGTGCACGCTCAGATCAAGGCAATCCTCCCTTCTTGCCCCAAACGCCGCCGGCAGCATCGCGTAGGCCTCTGCCTGCAGACTGATTTTTCGGTTCCGCGACCATACAAGAAGGGAAGTCACAAGCAGGGTCATTGCCTCACCGCAGACCCACCCAAGCCATATGCCTGTTGTTTGCAAGAAGCGGCTTAAGACAAATGAGAACAGTACCGGAAGCAGAAAACTGCTCAAGAATGCAATCATCTCTGCGAAGCGGTTCCTGTGCACGCCCTGATAATAGTACTTAAATGCTACGTTGATGGGGCTAAAGAACAAAGATAAGGAGAACAGGCGGAGCCCTGTCGCAGCCAGCGAGACCGCCTCCGGGTTGTCTGCCAGGAACAGCGCTACAATGCGTGGGGCAAAGATCAGAATCACAAGCACCACGACAGAAATGATGCGAAGCGCGTACTGCACCATCGTGCGCACAACCGTATATAGAGATTCTCTGTCCTCGTCTCCGTAAAAGATTGCGCCTAGTGTCATAGCAACGGCGCCGATGCCGGAGCCGACACAGTAGCAGAAATTGCCAAGCGTAGAGATCACCGAATAGGCGGCAACCGCCAGATTTCCGTCGATCGCCAGCAAAAGCCGATTCATGCAAAAGGCAAGCAATATGCAGCTGATCTGGTTGACAACGGTCGGGATCGCCTGATGGATCAGCTCTCCAAGCAGCTTCCGGCTAAGCCCTGCCTTTGTAAATTGGAACAGACAGTTTTTCTTTACAAAATAAGCGCCTCCGATAAAAAAAGCAATATAATAGCTTAAGCTCGAAGCAATCCCCATGCCGAGAATGCCTCCGTGAAACACAAAGACATTTAACAAATCAAAGACAATGTCTCCCACGGTCAGCGCCGCGACCGCAACAACAAGCCGCAGGCGGTTGCCGGACAACTGCATATAAGGCACCATAATCTGCGCAAAAATAAACGCCGGAGCACCGATAATAAATCCCAGCAGATAATTCTTCGTCAGAAAATACACCTCATTGTCAGGGACAGGGTTGCCGGCACCAAGCAAGGTACAGATCGGTCCGCAAAAAACAAGCACGATGATCAGCCCTGCCCCCGCAACAACGCCTGCCGTCAGCACAGACAGCGTAAAACACGCATTCGTGCCCTCTTTGTCTCCGCAACCTATTCTTTTGCCACAGATCACCTGGATCCCGTTCGACAGAATCGTTCCCAGAGAAACAAACACCAGAAGCAGCGGGCTTGTCAGCCCGTACGCCGTCATGGCATTGATGCCCAAATAACGGCCGATCAGAATGCTGTCCACCAGCATACATATCATTACCGTCACGGATGAAACAATCTGTGTCAACAACATTTGTCCGAAAATCTTTTTTACCATGAAACAGTTCCCTCTCCCTTTCATCTTTGCCACAATTCAGGCCATTACATCGGTAGTCATTATACTATAGCTCTGATAGAAAAGCAAAAGAAACCCGGATGAATGCATCACAGGCTTCGTCCTCGAAGGCAGAGCCTTTCTACTCCCTCACTCACTTTTCTTCCCTTCCGGATACTCACGGATCAGTTCCGCAATTTCGCCTAACGGAATCGTAAGCTCTCCCCCGTAAATTCCCACAGGTGCCTCACCGGTCAGTTCATACACCTTCCTTCCAAACGGATCCGCCTGGAAATCGTGTACATACAAGAGTTTCTTCATCGGATCGATGATCCAATACTCCTCGACCTTCGCAATCTGATACTTTCTTCGCTTAATAATCATATCCTTCTCCTTCGTAGAGGGAGAAAGTACTTCCAGAACGAAGTCCGGGGCACCAAACACACCGCCTCGCACCATCTTCTCCGGATCACAGACCACGACCAGATCCGGTTGCAGCATTGTCCGGTCATCCTGATCCAGCTGCACATCCAAAGGCGCAAAAAGAACCTTGCAACGCCCATGATGCGCATGAATATAACTATTAAACCGAAAACTGATATAGCTTAAAACGTCTTGATGCACAAAAGATGGCGCCTCCATCTCGTATAAAAAGCCATCAATCAGCTCATATCTCTTATCATCGGGAATCTGACGATAGTCCTCCACCGAGTAAAATCCTTGCATCGACTCCTCCACCCGAAACCCGATCGGTTTCCGTGCAGAGGAACCATATACAAACTCGGGTTCTTTCAGAACCTGACCAGCAGTCAGATCAGCCTCCCAGGAGAAATAATACTTCCCCGGATACTGACTCTCCTTCCCCAAAAGCACCTTCTCGATCGCAGCCAACGTCATCGCCCGCGGCTTCTTGGTCGCACCGGAAAATATCTTCTGCAGCGTAATCACCGGCACCCCCGAATACTTCGAAAGCAGCGCAAAGCTGTATCCGCGGTCATTCTTCACCTGAACCATCTCTTCAATCGTCATCATAAGGCCTCCTCTCGATAGCAATAGATCTGTAAATATCTCGTCTCTGGCTTTATGATAACATATTTATATATCTTTTGCAATCCATTTTATATTTCTTGACACTTTCTGCGATCTTTTATATGATTAACCGTGACATCACAAAAAGGAGGGGACGAGATGAGCGCTAAGACACAGGAAGCCATCGATACCAAAGCATTTTACAACCGTCTGCTTACGATTGCCGCGCCGATTGCTTTTCAGAATCTGATGCTCGCGATGGTCGCTGCCTGCGACGCGCTGATGCTTGGCCGCATCGCACAAGATCAGATGACCGCGGTTTCCCTCGCCACCCAGATTCAGTTCGTCCAGAACATGTTTGTCTTTGCTGTCACCGCCGCAGGTTCGATCCTCGGCGCGCAGTATTGGGGCAAGCGTGACATCCGCACAATCCGTAAGATCTTTCATCTGATGCTTGTCTTTTCCGGTTTTCTTTCTTTTTTGTTCTTTCTGGCCTGTGAGCTGATTCCAGGCTTTTTGATGTCCATTTTCACAAATGATGCCGCACTGATGATCATCGGCAGTGGTTACTTAAGAATCGCCGGTTGGTCCTATCTTCTCTCGGGCATTTCGCAGTGTTATCTCGCGACGATGAAGGTTACCGACCACGTGCTGCCCACCGCATGGATCAGCTCCAGCGCGGTGGTTCTCAACATCATTCTCAATGCGATCTTTATCTTTGGGCTGCTTGGCCTCCCTGCCATGGAATCTAAAGGCGCCGCCCTTGCGACCACCATCGCTAGAGTCATTGAACTCGCCCTTTGCCTGATCATTTCCTCCGGCAAAGATTACATTCGCCCGCAGCTCTCCAAGCTCTTTTCCTGGGGCCGACAGCTTTTGATCGACTTCTGGAAGCAGTGCCTGCCTTTGCTTGGCGGATCGCTTCTCTGGGGTGTCGGCTTCACCTCCTACACCGCAATTATCGGACACATGGGCGTCGATGCGGCCGCTGCAAATTCTGTCTCCGCGGTAGTGCGCGATCTGGTTTGCTGTGCATGTAACGGCATCGGCAGTGCGGCCGGGATCATGGTGGGAAATGAACTTGGCGCGGGCAAGTTGGAGCAGGGAAAAGCGGTCGGGATCAAGCTGATGCGCCTCTCCTATGGCATTGGATTTGCCTCCACTGCATTTGTGCTAGCGATCACACCACTCATCGTCCGCATGGTTGTCTTGACTGATACCGCACGCAGCTATCTGACCGGAATGATGTGTATCATGGCTTTCTACATGATTGGCAGATGTGTCAATACCGTGACCATCAACGGTGTTTTGGACGGAGGCGGAGACACGATCTTTGACATGTATTCCCTGGCGGTCTGTATGTGGGGGATCTCCATTCCCGTCGCGATGCTCGGCGCTTTCATCTTTCACTGGCCGGTGCTTTTAGTGTACGCCTGCACCTGCCTCGACGAGGTCGGCAAGATCCCGTGGGTGATGATTCGCTTCCACAAGTATAAATGGGTGCAGAATCTGACGAAGGAGGACGCGTAATGACGGCCTCCTTTTTTAGCATTTGTTGGACATTTGTTGGACAACTGCTACTATACTGGTGTAAACTTACATTTGGCAAAACTCCCTGTAAAGAGAGGATGGACATTCAATGAAAATCATTCACGGAATCAAACTAGGCGGTTTACAACAGAAAATATTCAACCTGATGTTGATCTTTATCATCGCATTAATCGGTGTTTACGTCACGGTGAGTGTGGTGCTGCAGAGCAATCTTTCAAAGATCGTGCAGCGCACCAGCGAAGAGCAACAGAGTTCGATCGCAGCGGTGTCGGAACAGACCATGGAGACGGCAGTCACTGCCTCCATGACCAAGACCACGGCACTGCAGGCGTATATCGCGGACGACCTCTTCAGCGATGTGCGGACCGATGTTTTAACGTTACAATCCTTTGCGGAAGAACTGTTTGCGCATGCGGACACATTTCCGGCGCATGCTTTTTATCCCCCTGACAAGGCAAATGATGGCGTACCTTCGGTTCAGATGCAGCATGAGGCGGGCGTGGATCCGCAGACTTCCGAGGCGTTGGGGCTTGTCGCGAACATGAGTGAGATCATGCTTTCTATGTTTGAGAATTCCAATCGACTCAATTCCTGCTTCGTGGCAACGCCAGACGGATGTATTCTGTTTGCGGACGACCGGGCCGGATCGTACATCGCCGAAGATGGATCGGTTTACGACTTTGACGTGCGTTCACGTTCGTGGTATAAGCAGGCCGTGGAGGCTGGCGAACTGATTTTCACAGGCGTGGAACTGGATGCATTTACCGGCATCGCAGGGCTCGTCTGCGCCGCACCGGTCTATCAGGACGGAAAGCTTGTGGCCGTGGTGGGCGCTGATATCTTTCTGACCGCCATCAGTGATTATGTCAAAACCACGGCAAACTACGGCGGATTTGTATGTGTCGTCAATGAAAATGGACAGGTGCTTTTTTCTCCTAACGCTGAGGGCACCTTCAAAGCGGAATTATCCAAGAATGCGCCAGATCTACGCAAGAGTGAAAACGCCGCACTGGGGCAATTCATCACCGAATCACTGAAAGGATCCACCGGCGTTCAGAGCATCACTGTTGATGGTTCAGAGTATTATCTGGCGGGTTCTCCCATGCCCACACTTGGGTGGACCGTGATTTCCGCGGTGGAAAAAGCCGTCACCGATCAGCCCACCGTGCAAATGTTAAAAAGCTACGATGACATCAGCGACGGAGCGCTCTTCTCATACCGTGACGGGGCGAACCAAGCCACTCGCTCCGTGATCATCGCTACCATCGCAATCCTGCTGCTTGCCACCACAGGTGCGCTGGTTGTTGCGGCGCGTGTGGTGAAGCCCATCGAGCATATGACAAAGCGCATCAACTCGCTTACTGGCTCAGACAACGTCTTTAAAATGGAGAAGATCTATCAGACAAACGACGAGATCGAAATCCTGGCGGAATCATTTGCCGCACTTTCCAGCAAAACGAGAGATTATATTAAGCAGATCACCGAAATCACCGCCGAAAAAGAACGAATCAGTACGGAACTGGCGCTTGCGACCCGCATCCAGGCAGACATGCTTCCGAACATTTACCCCGCCTTCCCGGACAGAACCGAGTTCGATGTCTATGCAAGCATGGATCCTGCCAAAGAGGTTGGCGGTGACTTCTACGATTTCTTCCTCATTGACGATGACCATCTGTGTATGGTCATGGCCGACGTCTCCGGTAAAGGCGTGCCTGCCGCGCTGTTCATGATGGCTTCTAAGATCATGCTCTCAAACCATGCAATGACCGGCAAGAGCCCGGCCGAGATCCTGACTGCCACGAATACTGCGATCTGTGCAAATAACCGCGAGCAGATGTTTGTAACAGTTTGGCTTGGCATCCTGGAGATCTCTACCGGCAAGCTGACAGCCGCAAATGCAGGCCATGAATACCCGGTGATCCTGCAGGCAGGAGGCAAGTTTGAATTATTAAAAGACAAGCACGGATTTGTGATCGGAGGCATGGAAGGCATCAAGTATAAAGAGTATGAACTCAATCTCAAACCCGGGTCAAAGCTTTTCCTTTACACCGATGGTGTTCCGGAGGCGACAAACGTGGAAAATGAGCTATTCGGCACCGGTCGTATGTTGGAAACGCTGAACGAAAGCCTAGACGCAGCACCTGAAGAGATGCTCCGCAATATGCGCCGTGCCGTGGACGATTTTGTAAAAGATGCCGAGCAGTTTGACGATCTGACGATGCTCGCACTGGAATATAAAGGAGATGTAGTATCATGAACCAGGAAAAAGACATTGCAACGAGAATCGTCCTGTCCGGCAGGATTGATTCCACAAATGCTGCCGCGACCGAACATGAAATCATGAACCAAATTTCCGGCAGGGAAAAGCAGCCGATTGTGCTTGATATGACCGATCTGCAGTACATCTCAAGCGCCGGACTTCGCGTGATCCTGCGGCTTAAGAAAACAAGTCCTGATCTTAGTCTTATCAACGTGAATCCGGAAGTATACGACATCCTCGATATGACGGGCTTTACCGAGATGATGTCCGTCGAGAAGGCTTACCGCGTCGTTTCGGTCGAAGGCTGCGAGGAGATCGGCCGCGGCGCGAACGGCACGATTTATCGCATCGATCAGGACAACGTGGTCAAGGTCTATAACAATGCAAACGCCCTTGCAGACATCCAGCATGAACGAGAGGTTGCGAAGCTCGCGCTTATTTTAGGGATCCCCACCGCGATTTCTTACGATGTTGTGCGCGTCAATGAAAGCTATGGCTCGGTCTTCGAACTTCTCAACGCCCGCTCATTTTCCAAAATTCTCTCTTCCAGTCCGGATCAATTCGACTGGTGCGTCAAGGAATTCGCGGAAATGTTAAAAAAAATCCACTCCACCGTCGTTCCTGCCGGAAAACTCCCGGACATGAAGGAGAAAGTCGTTTCGTGGGCGGAGTTTATGAAGGATCATCTGCCAGAGGCATCGGGGCAAAAACTGCTTGCCCTGGTAAATGCCATTCCGCATGACGATCATATGATCCACGGCGACTATCACACAAAGAACCTTGAGCTTCAAAATGACGAGGTACTGCTGATCGACATGGATACGCTCGCGGTCGGCCATCCAGTCTTTGAGCTTGGCTCGATGTATAACTCCTTCGTCGGCTTTTCCGAATATGATCATGGGGTTATAAAGAAGTTTCAGGGCTTTGATTTTGAGACCGCAAAAGCGTTCTGGCGCGCGTCACTCGCCGCCTATCTCGGGACGAATCATGAGAAAAAGATCAAGGAAGTCGAGAATAAGGCGCGCATTATCGGCTACACCCGCCTGATTCGCCGCGCTATCCGCAGAAATGCAATGGAAACGGATTCCGGCAGAGCTGAAATCGAGCTTTGGAAGAGTGAGCTGATCGACCTTCTCGCGAAAACTGACTCGCTTCTTTTTACAAGAAATGAGGTCGAAATCGATGCCTTAAACGAGAACCTTCCGCAGGTGATCTCCTTTATCGAAGAGCACCTCGATGAAGTCGGCTGTTCCCCTAAAATCAAAATGCAGATTCAGATCGCAGCCGAAGAGATCTTCGTCAATATCGCAAACTATGCCTACCGCCCCGATGTGGGAAAGGCTTCCGTGCGCGTAGAGGTCTCCGACGATCCGCTGTCCGTCGTGATCACATTTATGGATCACGGCAAGCCGTTCGATCCCACGAAAAATGCCGATCCAGACGTTACACTTTCCGCAGAAGCGCGCGACATCGGCGGTCTCGGAATCTTTATGACGAAGAAAATCATGGACGACGTCAAGTATGAGTACGTGGACGGACGGAATATCCTAACCCTGAAAAAAGACATTTCTTAAGCTCATGCAGCAAGTAAGAATCAATGAAAGAAAGAATTGGATGGAGGAAACAATCATGCTGAACATCGAAATCACCCCGAACGATAATGCGCTGCTCGTATCCCTTGGCGGCAGGCTCGACACCACCACCGCACCCGACCTCGAAAAGAGACTGAGCACGGATCTTGAAGGCGTCACCTCGCTGACATTTGATCTGGAGAACCTTGATTACATCTCCTCTGCAGGCTTGCGTGTGCTTCTCTCTGCACAAAAGCAGATGAATCAGCAAGGCGAGATGAAGGTCCTGCACGTTGGCGAGACAATCATGGAGATCTTCGAGGTCACCGGGTTTACGGACATCCTTACAATCGAATAAGGAGATTTTAAAAGCAAGAATGCCAACTTATCTCAAGAGTTCTGAAGATAAGTTGGCATTGATTCCTCTTACACCTGAATCTCTTCCGGCCTCACGGTATCGTACGCAAACCCGCCGTAGCCCTCGATCCGCGCGTCCTTCACCAGGAAGAACTTCTTTACGACACCGCCGCCGTTCGGGATCACGTCCTTCCCATCGCTGGTGTTGCCTTCCACCGTGTAGACGTACTTCCGGTCGTAGTCGACAACCAGGCCTGTATGGCAAATACGTTTCTCATTGCGGAAGAAGATCTGCGTACCTACCTTTGGCTCGGTGTACCACTGGCCGCGATCCATAAAATACTTTGCGGACTGAACCGTGAAATCATCAAAATCGCCCAGCAGCGCTCTCGCCCGCTCTACTCCGAATGTCTTATAGAAGCACCAGTCGACAAAAGCGTCACACCAAGGCGCTGGGAAGTCCATGATCTTCGGCGAAATCGCATGCATGTCCCTGCCGTACTTCGTGTAATTGTCTTCACCTGCACCAACCGTTGGATCGTCTAGGCACGACGGATCCGCACGGTAAGCCTTTTTCGACTTCTCAAGATAACCCACCTCGGACGTTGCACGAAGGAGCACCGCCTCTCTTGCGATGCGGGAATACTCCTGACGGATCCTCTTCTCACTCACCTTGCCGGTTTGCTCCACCGCCTTTGTGATGGCAAGCTCTTCCCGGATCATTTTCCGCACTTCATCCAGTTTCGTATTCTGAAAGAGGTAAAGCCCGATGAGATGATGATAAGAAAAGTTCATATATAAGTTTGCTTCCGTGTATCCCGCCTTCCGGTTCTGATACCCTTTTTGGTACTGTTCCTCGGCTTTTGAAAAATATGTCGCTGCATTTGCCACATCGCCTTCCACACTCGCAATCTTTCCCATCCGCTCAAAGATCTCTCCGTGACGGTCGTAAAAATCAGGGATCTCTAACCCTGCCTTTCCGTGGATGACCGCATAAATCTCTTCCGCTTCTTCAATTAATTTCAGTGCGCGGTCAAACGACAACGCATGTAACATGACCGCTGCCTGTAAATACTTTGCATTTGCAACATCATTCTGATCCGGCATAACTCCACTCCTCCGCAGGTCTTCCGCCATCGCAAGCACCTGCTCTGCTTTTTCCATATTTTGATTGCTCCGATGTGTCCACGCTTCCATCCGGTAAAGCTGGTAGGTCAGCTCCGGATACCGCGTTAAAAGCGTTTGATGTTCTTCCTTCAGGTTCCTTGCGATCTCAAGCGCATCCTTGTACTTCGAATCTGCGCGCAGTACGCCGATCAGCGCAATCTGCGCATTCAGCCATTCAGAAGAATCACCGGCTTTATTTTCCTCCAGGAAAATGATCTGCTCCCGGTAAAAGGCAGCCGCTTTGACCAGATTGTTGAGCCTGAACTCACAGACAGCTGCCCGGTGCCAGAGCAAAAGCACATTTTCATGGTCTAATCTATTACGCAACTCGGGTGTGATCTCCGCAAGTTTCGCATACCACGCGGACGCTTGCTCCAATGCATTCCCTTGCTCGCAGATTCTCCCCTTCGCCAGCCAATAAATCAGCTTATGATTGAGCTCCTCTGTCTCTCCGATGACACCGGTCGCCTTGGTCAGCTGCTTCTTTTCCCTGCAAGAAATGATCACGTCCAGCGCTTCGGTGTACTTGCGAAGTTTGTCGAAGTCATAGCTTCGCAGGGCTTCTTTGATCTGCCTTGTCAGAAGATCGATGTAATCTGCGTGGTCGGAAAGCTCCGTAAGAAGCTCATCCCGCTCCTTTTGTTCTGCTCTCTTTTTCCAACCTTTCGGATCCCAAAGCAAGACTGGCAACGCAAGGATCTCATAGTCATTTGCTTCTTCCATCTCATAGCAGACCACATCAAAGGCACCCTTTGCAATATTCTGCTTTACCCTACAAAAATCCTCCTCATCCATACCAAATCGTCCATCCACGCCATCCGAGACAAGCCAGTCACGCAATGACTTGTGAAAATATCGAACCGATCCCTGATCTCTCTTGAGAAAACTGGTCAGCTTTTCGTAAAAACGCAGTTCTCTCCTGCGATCCCAGCTTCTTCGATCATCCGCCTGACAAGCCCTGCGAAGCGTCACTTCCGGGATCCCCTCCGGCACAGCTGCCAGAATGGCCATCGGCTCAAAGTAAATCTCCTGGAACTTTTCGTCCTTCACATGCTTAAAGAGGCGCGCAAACTCCCTGTCATAATAGCCAAACAGGCCTTTGGGCAAATGATCAAGATCCTCCGTAAAGGATAATTTCCCCTTCTTGATATCGTCTGTGACCATTTTCGCGTAAAGAAAGATCCCTTCTGACTTCTCACAGACCGTCTCAATATTATGTTGAAAAACCTTTTTCCCCAGTTCCTCCTGATATTTTGAAAGCTCTTTGTTTAAAAACAACCTGATGTCTTCTCGGTTATGCGCATCATCCTGCTCAATCGAGATCCGGTCCGTGGCATGATAATGTTCTGCCGTTTGCGGGCGAGAGGTTGCCACAATCCGCAAATATTGTGGAAGCTGTTCGAATACAGAGCCCGTGATCAATTCCACGATTGGGTTCTCGACCTCCTCATCTTCGCTTAAAGTGTCTGCCTCATCCAGGCCATCGATCATGATCACCATCTGACTGCGCGTTCCATCGATCAGATGCATCAGTGGCTCCAACAGCAAATGATTTCGCGTTGTATTTGCATCACTTAAAACCGAAGGGTCTGCCTTGATACGGTCATACACTGTTTTCCGATAATCCGGTAGTTTCTGACAAAGTCTGAAAATCAACAAACGAATGAAACTGTCCTGGGTGTTCATCGCTGTTTCCGCATTACAATAGATCGTTGCGACTACATTTTTCACAAAAAGACTGCTGCGGGAGACAACCGCGCTCTTTCCAGTGCCTGATCCGCCCGTAATCCACAATACCCGGTCGGTATCATTCTCAACCCAGTGATTCACGCTCTCATAAAGCCATTCACGCCCATAAAATGGGGTCTCATCCACAAATGCCTCCACCAGATCCAGCGTGTTCGGCCGTAACATTTCCTGGACAAATCGCACTTCTTCCGCATAGTTTTCCAGTTCTGGATCCTTGATGGCCGCAGCTAGTCTTCTAAGCTGTGCGTCATACCACGCTTTGTCAAATGTATTCGTTTTCTCGTCCCAGTGTCCCTTCCAGTCAGACATGTCGATGTCTTGCTTCTCTCTCAAACTCGACGGTACTGTGACATCCTTTTCCACCAAAATCGTCTGTACGGGTGCATAACTCACATTCATCGCGATTGAGAGTTCGTCTCTGCAAACGCCGCCTTGTCTGAACGCATACTCGCTTGCAAATGCAAAGACAAACTGGCTCTTTTTGATACCCTCGTCGATTTTTCTGCGCCAGTGCTCATGTTCACGGATCTCGGTCTTGTCGATCCAGACCTTCAGCGGTGCGTCTTCAGGGAACAACTGCGGCAGGTCTTCTGCAAACTTCTCCACCAACACCTTGTTTTTATCGTGTCCGTAGCTAAAGAACACCTGCCTCATCTCACTCATTGCTTCCACCTTTTGTCCTAATCAGCTCGCGTAATGCGGCTACAGGATCCTCCTTCAAATCTATCACTTGATACGTTTCTTCAAAGTCGAACTTCTGTATCCCGTGGATACCACCGTCTTCATTTACGACCAGAAAGCCGCCTGCCTCAACGATCATCTCACCCCAAGAGGTCAGAAAAATGATGTCCTCATCCACCGGAACAACAATGACAGGTTCCCCCTTTGGAAGAAATCTTCCCTCCTCATCCGGATCAGGAAGATATCTCTCCCGAAAGGATCGGTCTCTGATGATATACTGCTCTCCGTTTTTTCCCGTAACAACCCATTCCGGCACACCGGTTTTCTCGTCTCGCGAAACCGTATTCACCGTCTCGATAAGCCCCGTCGATGTAACCGTAACAATCTGCTCTCCAACCTTCCCCGGAAGCGCCAAGACGCCAGTGATTTTCTTTGCATAGAAAGGCACGATGCCACGATCTAATAAGTCGATGATGTAGGATTGGATGTTGGTTATCTGCTTCATTGCGACCTTTTCCCTCATTCCTTCAGCGGATTTGCATTCTCCACCATATCTTTCGTCACATCTTTGAGCTCTTCCATCAGCGCAAGCGCCTGCTCATCCGGCGCATCCATCCACCCGATCATAAATGCCGTGAAATCATCCACATAAGGCTGTGCGGTAATCATGATGCTTCCCGGGAATCTCGCTCTGGCAGCCTCGTCTGTGACCTCCGGGAAATACAAATCCGGCGCGCCAAACTGATGAAACAGCTCGTGCATGACGTTGTTCTCCTTGCTGACGCTCTTCCCATAAAAGACCGAGAACTCTTCCCGCCAGCGATCCCCCTGACGGATCATATAAGTGTAGGAGCGCCCTTCTTCATTGAAAATGAACAGCGGCGCGATGTCATCGACACCGTACAACGGCTCATATTTCACGTGCATGTCCTCCATCGTCGAGAACTGGTAAGCCTCCATGATGTCCCAGTACCACTTCAGATCCCGATCCAGATCGTACTTGCACTGAATGTTCGCGTGCGCCAGCATGAGATCCAAGTTTGCCCCATACCGGCTCGCCTCGCCCTCAATCACGTTGACGCAGTTCCAGGTATCCGCGATAAACGTCTCAATCTCACTCTCCGACCAAGCACTTGACGGCGTGTCCACGAAAAAGAGCACAAGACAAATCTTTCCCACTAGCTTTTTGCTTGGCCCGATATTGCGGCTTTTCAGATAATAAATGTCCTTGTAAGCTCCTTCATAGTCCAGTGACTCGGCCTCAGCGATTGCCTGCGTTGTCGTCTCCGCCAACGTGGTCTCCTGCGTGGCGGTCTCTTTCATCGTGGTTTCCTTTGTCGTGGTCTCTGTCACCGTCACATTCTTCGTTGTAGTCATCCGCGTCGTTGTCTCCGTTTTCTGATCGTTATCGCCCCCGCACTGAAACATTTGCACCACAAACATGACGATAAACGCCCACACAAAAACACGCAGGAGAAACCCGAAAAACTTTTTCATCCTTCTCCCTCCCCTCACATACATTTCTCACTTTGCTTTATCATACCACGAATGCAAATGTCCCTACAAGAAGCAAAACTTGTCATTGCCACGCATGAAATCTAAACTTATAATTGAATCTAAGAAATCATTTGAGAGGTAAGGTCCATTATGAATCAGGAAGAACTTGCGGCTCTGCGAGAAGAAGCCAAGAAAAAATACTTTGAGGGAGAGACAGATAGCGAGATAACCGAAGGCCTGGCGCTCTTAGTAAAAGCTGCCAACTTGAGCGACCCTGAGGCCAATTATCTGCTCGGAGATCTTTTGGTCAGAAAAAAGGTGTTTGTGCGAAATGCAGACCCCATAGCCGCCGGCCTAAATCGCTTAACACGCGCCTCCGATCTGGGGTGCCAGGAGGCACGTCTCCTGCTCAACTCCATTTGCCAAACCAGATATCGGAAAGCCATGAAG
The DNA here is from genome assembly GCA_017480565.1 of Lachnospiraceae bacterium. Taxonomy (GTDB): domain Bacteria; phylum Bacillota; class Clostridia; order Lachnospirales; family Lachnospiraceae; genus RGIG1588. Next base: position 48,204 of record JAFVAL010000033.1, read on the forward strand.
GAACGCGCGACCTTCGATGGCCGCGAGAAGTCCGCACCGCATCCATTGACGGATTTTAACGGCAAGGAGATCACAATTGACCGCAAAGGCGTCTTCATCCCAGTGGATGCGAAGCTCTCTTTTGAAAATGGTCAAAACATTCTTACACTCTCCGCGAATCTGAAATACCATTTTTACGGAAATGAAACCGAAGAAGAGCTGGTTGCGTTTATGGTTGCCGTGGAAAAGGGGATCAAGGACTGGGAAGGTGTCTACTCGGTCTTTGAGGATCAGCAGGTGCGGGTGGTCATTCATCTGACTTATGAAGACCGTCTTCTTGACAATGTCAATGTCTTCAAGATTACCGATGCCATGTCAGATTCCATGGCAGATCTCTATGACAAATTGCCACAGACCAAGAACGTTGAGCGCATGCGAGGCACAGTGGCAGATCGTCGATCTTTTGCAATGCTTGGTCTTGGGACAAAGTGGTCTGTCAGCTCGCCAAAACAAATCTTTATCATGCTTTCAGACGAAGATGCCCGCAACTCTGAGCGGGTTCGCAACACAGCTCGCCACGAATTCGGTCATGTACTGGGTCTCGGTGATCTTTATGAAGACCGCTCGCTCTCTCTTGCCGGAGTCGAGAAGAACCAGTATGCTGAGCTTGACGCCTTCCATCTCTATGACCGCAGATATCACCAGGTCATGTGTGACCCTTCTGCACCGGTCAGCAACAACGACATCGAGATGGTGATCCTCGCCTTTTCAAAGAACCGGTATCAACGGTTTCAGGAAGATCAGACCGGCACGATTATCTCTGATGCGCTCGGTCTAGGGAATTAAGTACATTTTAAGGAAAATGTATGGGGCTACGATCATTGAAAACAAATGATCATAGCCCCGTTTTTACATGTTATTCTGGATGGTTCATATCAAGTTTTTTGCGAAACTCTGAGAGTCTCTTTCTTACACTTTCCGTCTGCGGATCGTTTTCTCCCTGCAGATGACACCTTACACAATCTCATCATCTTCCGGAAAAATCGAGAATACTCTCTCATCGTTCTGGAGGAATTTGACAACATCATTAATTCCTTCTGATGAAGAACGTCTTCCCACATCAATGCCCATCGCATATTCTTTTAAATCTTCTCCTAGAGAAAATAAACGATCCGTCATTTCTTCCGTAATTGAAGGATGAATGTAGACCTTATTCGTCGAGCTTTCATGTTCTCCGCTCACAAGTCTGAGTTTCATGACTCTTTCTTTCTCGGAATCAATGTAGATATTCCCGACATACTCTCCAGACCTGTCATTGGGGATGGCGAGAACAACCTCGTTATCTTCGTTAACTAACTTGATATCCTCGGTGACATTTTCACCCCAAAGCGCAGTGATCTCCGTCCGTGAATCGGTATCATCGGTGTGAAAATCCGCTTCTGTCAGATATAAAATCAAGTCATCCGGCTGCACAAAGGAATACCGGTCTTCTGGTGATTCCTCACTTTTCTCGGCCGAAAAGAGCGCTCCATCTCCTATCTGTTTTACGAAAAACACAACGCATCCCACCACCAAAAGTGCCAGGAGGCAACCCAAGATAACGCGTTTCAGCTTCACAAATGTATCGCCTGCCATCCTATTTATCTCACCTCAATCCACATTGCAGGACGCACGGCCATGCTGTTATGTCCAACGCCTTCATATTCCGCAACGCCGCCATCAACCCACATTCCATACATGTTAAGGCCGCCGAAATGCGTCACATAAGCCGCAATATCACTCTGTTTTCCAGGTGTTCTAAGCCACCATTCTGTACAATCATCGCGTTTCCCGATTAACACGCCTTGTTCAGTGGCATATTCGCTGGGCTCGCACATTCTCGCATCATCTGAGTCAAAGTAACGATCGGCTTCTGACATGCTCAAGATGAAGATGCGATCCTCTGTGCTGTTGCCTGGATCCACGTCATAATCCGGATTTTTATCCGCCTCCAGCGTTACCTTTGCGATCTTGGATTGTTCGGCTGCATTAAAAGACTCCTCAAAAAAAGCACCGTTTAACCATTCGCGCAGTGAAGAAGTTTCCCAGGTGGTCTTTTCGTATTCTGTGTTGTATTGAATGCAGTCAAGCGCATACTTGCTGATCACAAGAATTCTGTTATCCTCCTTGGCGAGCACAAGCCACTCGATCTCCTCCTTGCCATTATCCGTATTGTTGTCCTGTTCATACACGCCAAATGTAATCGTTGTCCCCACCTCTGCAGCGGTCATGTCAGGCAGGTCTTCCAGCGTGGTTTCTTCCTGTACTTTCTCGGTTTCACTTGATTTCTCTGCAGGATCTGTTCCCTGCGTCTGCTTCGTTTCTTGTCCTGCAGAAGCAGGATCCTCTTTGGACGCAGTGCCACAGGCAGTAACAAACAGTAACATCATGATCATTCCGGCAAGCAAACATCTCTTCTTCATCTTTTTTCTCCATTCTTTACATTTCACTATCCCCTGTCATCTTTCCCGATAGCATAATAGAATATTATACCATTCCCATTTTCTGCCTGTGTAAAACTGAAAGTCCCTTGGCATGTGACCTCATTTTCTCCAAATGTAATGGCCGGAGCCGTAGAATCTACTTGCGATTTACCAACCGGACTTTTATAATGAGGAAGATATTTGACAAAAACTGACTAGCATAAATTATGCAGGAACTGAGGGGATGTGATGTGGCAGTGCAGGATTATTGTGGGAAATGGGATCTTTCCGGAATGATCCGCGACTATGAGTTTACCAGGCGTTCTGCCGCGAATCTGAGGCTGCTTGGCGAGTCGGAGCGGTTTGCCGGCGAGGATTCGGATGCGATTTTTCAGTATCTGAGGAATCAGATGGAGATCGTGTATTTCGGTGATTTTCTGCGCAGGTATCTCTATGAGCGCTGTCAATTTACGGATGCCTTCCCAGATGTTCCGGAAGAAGACTATATCCACGTGATTGAGGATAGCTTCGCCATGAACCGTGCGCCGCATGCCTTTGGCCCGGTTACGTCCAAGTGGAGAAATATCGTCAAGCGTTGGCTGCATGCTGGTGCTGTCAAACGATCTACCGTTTTTCTTTTGGGGTTTGGTCTTAGAATGCCAGACCAAGACGTCTCTATGTTCCTCACTAAGGTGTTAAAAGAGCAGGATTTTAACCCAAATGATCCGGAAGAAGTGCTTTATTGGTACTGTTTTCACCAGGGACTTTCTTACGCGGAAGCGTTGAAACTGCGCCGCGAAATGGAGCAAGAAGGGGACGCTTTACCTGCAGAAGATCGCACCGAATTCTGGCATTCTGTGCAAAATGAACTGCCTCTTTACCTGAGTAATCCCAAGATGCTAAAGGAGTATTATGGTTGGTTAAATGCGCGAGCAGAGGCTCCGAAACTGAGGCTTTTTGAGGCCTTTCAGACGCTCTACGAACGCTGTCTTGCCGGTGCTGATCAGATCGTCACTCGAGAAAATCTGAACCTTGCGACGCGAGGTTCTTCGTCCGGTGCTTACGTCATTGAGCGGCTGCTTTACAGCGGTGTGCCTCGCTCCGATCAACGAAATCTGGAGCCTGTCGCGAGCTCTCTGCTGCAGCCGATTCTGCAGAGCAAACGTCTCGACAGACAGCGTCTGGGACGTCTTCTTTCCGAGCAAGCACCCGTGGAACGTTTTGATCTTTTGACCCTTCAGTTTTTGGCGAATCTTCTCACAGAGCAGACATCTGGAATCGCTCTTGCTCCAAAAGATCGCCTGCTTCGTTTTGTTGATGAGGCAAATGCCTTGCTGACCGGGTTAAACCTCTGGGAGATCTATCCGGTCAATCCCTATGAAAGTTTTCTGCTTTTGTGTCTATTAACAGAGGATCCTCTCTGTGCCTACAATGATGTTTGGGAGTTGTCTTATGAATCATCCTCTTCCTTGGCCCGGGATTGAACTCGGAGATGAAATCGGATATGGCTCTTACGGAACGGTTTACCAGGTCACATTAGACGGTCAGACCTATGCACTTAAGACCATTCATATTCCGGAAACCGCCAAAGATGTGCAGTCATTTGCAAGGCAGTTGGGAGGAGAAGAGGCGGCACGTGCGTACTTTCAGAAGGCTGCAGAGTCGCTTCTAGAAGAGCTTTCTGTGCTTCAAAAACTCTCGGATGATCCACACATCGTCTCCCTCTTAGATTACCGGATGCAGGAAGGCGAGTTTGGCTATGAGATTCACATTCTCATGGACCGTCTGGAGTCATTTACCGAATATGAAACCACGCATTTGATGGAAGAAAAGGACGCGATTCAGCTTGGCATTGATCTGTGCAGCGCGCTGGAATCCTGCGAAAAAAACAAGATTCTTCACCGCGATTTGAAGCCGGAAAATATCCTCGTCACGGAGGATGGTGCATTCCAACTTTGCGATTTTGGAGACGCAAAAATCCTGCGCGAGACGCTTCACGCGGGGTCTGTTCGAGGCACTTTTTCTTACATGTCGCCGGATGTTTACCACGGCAAAAAATATGACCACCGCGCAGACATTTACTCCCTGGGCATGATTCTTTATCAGGTGCTCAACCAGGGGAAAGAGCCGTTTTTGTCGGAGTGGCAGCGAATCGCGGTGCCCAAAGAGCGCGAAAAAGCACTGGGCAGACGTATGAACGGGGAGGCTCTTCCGGCACCCTCTGATGCTTCGGAAGCGATGACGGAGATCCTGCTTAAAGCCTGCGCCTATGCGCCGGAGAAGCGCTATAAAAATGCGGCAGAACTGAAAAAAGATCTGTTGGCTTTGCAGGAAGGCCGCTACCATCTCAAAGGCAAAAAGAACCGCCAGTATGCGAAAAAAACAAAGACAGATTACCTGAAAATCGCGGCGATTGTGGCTCTATGCATCGCCATCCTCATCCCGCTCTTTTTCTTTGCACGCTACGAATACCGGGAACATTTTATCAACTATTGTGATACAGAATTGCAGCGTGAGATGGAGGAAACGTACGGCCTTTCTCTGACTGCCAGACTTAACGGAAACGGTGTCCTCACGATCGACAGCAACGATGATTTTTACAGCACCGGCGAGGGCATGTATCCCTGGACATTGCAGAAGGATCATATCAAGAAAATCGTGTTTGGAAAAGACGTCACCGGCTATCAAAAGCCTCAAAATCCAAACAATGAAGCCTTCTACTTTCCATCTGGATCGAATGGCTTAACCATCGCACAAGAGCAATCCACGATCTTGACCGCTTCCCGCGAGATCTTTAAAAACTGCAGGAATCTGACCGAGGTCGTGATCGAGGGAGATTCCTTCGATTTTAACGCAGTCATTTCCTTTATGGGATGTCCGAAACTTGAGCGCATTGAGTGTCCGCAGGACGCGGAAGTACTTGTCGGCTGGGATACGTCCGTCATCTCCGAAACGCCCTGGTATCAGGCGGAAGGCTGCCACATTCTCGGTACGACTCTCGTGCGCTACAATACCACGCAGGACGTGGTCTCGGATATCCCAACACATTTGAAAAGGATTGGCGAAGAGGCTTTTCGGGGAAATGAATCCGTCCGGGAAGTGGTTCTCCCAGACGACCTAGAAGTGATCGAATATGCGGCTTTTAAAGGTTGTACAAATCTTTCGCACATCACCATTCCGGAAGGCGTAAAGACCATCGATTCCGCCGCCTTTGCCGACTGCGTAGCACTGGAAGAGATTGTTCTTCCGGCCTCTTTGGAATCACTGGAATACGATGCATTTCACGGGTGTGCGGGCGTTCAGACGCTCACCATCGCAGAAGGGAATCTTTCTTATCTGGCAGAAAACGGGGTTTTGTATGACCATGATCAGACGAAACTCCTCTGGTGTTCCCCGGCTGTAGTGGGTGAATTTGTGATTCCGAACCACATTAAAGAGGTCTCTAATCTTGCCTTTGTAGATGCCTCGAACCTTCAAAAACTAACCATCCCGGCGGGCACCCTCCTGTCAAATTCCGTCTTTGGTCCTTGTCCAGCCTTGACTGAAATTGTGATCTCTGAGGAGAATCCAAGCGTCATGCGAGTGGACGACCTGGTTTTGTCACGCGACGGCGTTTCCCTGCTCTTTTGCCTGAGAGATGCGCACGGTATCATCGAGGTTCCAGACGGGGTTCATGCGGTCATGGAGGAAGCTTTTTCTGGCTGTACGGGCGTCACCGAGATCTACTTACCGGACGCCGCAACCCACATCATGAGCAACGCGTTTGATGGCTGCACGGGGGTTCAGGCGATTCATCTGCCGGGATCTTTAAGTGGCATTATGCAGGATGCATTCATCGGCTGCACTTCTCTGACAGACATCTATTTTGGGGGAAATGAAGCCGCCTGGGAGGCCCTTCTTGCACGCATGGAAATCGGCCTTGACACGGACCATATCACAGTTCATTTTGCCGAATAAGACAGCTTAAGCCGGGCACTTGGCCCGGCTCTTTTAATCGATCCATGCTTCAGTTTTTACTTCTCCTGCGAACCCTTCTTCGTAGATCACCTTCACCTTCGGACACTCCTTAAATGTCCCATACCCAATCCGTTCGACCCCTTTGGGAATCGTGATTTCCTCGAGATTTTCACACTTCTGAAACACGCCGTAGCCGCTGTAAGCAAACCCGCCGTCGAGCCGATCTCGTAGATACCCCTGATCATAGGTTGAGATTAAATCTTCCGGCAAAACTACCTTCTTAAGACCCGTACAATGATAGAATGTCCCCGCGTTCAGCCATTTCACTTGCGGCGGCAAGACAATTTCAGTAAGTGAATAACACTCACTAAAGGCATCACTTCCGATGCTTGTAAGCCCTTCCGGAAGTGTGATTTTTGCAAGGTGGGTACAGTGTGCAAACGCGCTGCTGCCGATCGATGTCACGCCCTCTGGAATCTCGATCTCCTTCAGCCCGACGCACCCGGAAAAAAGCCCCATCGGGATCGAAGTAATACCCCCTGGAAGCACCACATGCTCCAGGCTCCAGCACCGGGAAAACATGTCCTTGGAAAGCTCCGTAAGCCCTGCGGGGAGGACCACTTCCTTTAAACACTGACAGTTTTGAAAGACATTGCTTCCGATCTCCGTCACCGTCTCCGGAATCACCACGCGCTCGACGGTCTTATTCTCGAAAAATGCATAGGCTTTGATCTTTGTGACGCTCTCTGGAATCACCACCTGCGGTTCCTTCCCCCGATAGCTGATCAGCACATCGTCTTCGATGAGAAAATCTCCCCGCGCCAGATCCCACGGGGTACCTGTAAAACTCTGCGCATGATAGGTGTATCCCTCCGCCGCAAACGTCACCGTCTCAAGCTTCGGGCAATTCTCGAACGCCTTGTAGTTGATCGTGACCGGCCCCTCAAACCGAACTTCTTTTAACGCCTTATTCTCCTTAAATGCCTCCCGATCCACGTACGTTACAGTCTTCGGAAAGACCAGTTGTTCAAATCCACATCCTGCGAACGCAGAATCGTCGATCCATCTGAGCTTTTCAGGGAAATTCACTTCCCTCAGCGCCTTACAGTCATAAAAACAACCACGCCCGAGCTTCTCAAGCTTCTCAGGCAAATGCAGCCGTTCGATCCTCAGACATCTCGCAAAGACATAATTTCCAATCGTCTTCACCGCATCCGGCAGGACAAGCTCCGTCAAGCTGTAGATGCGTCCAAAAGCACTCTCCTCAATCTCCGTGAGCTTCTCCGGAAACGTAATTTTCTCAAGGCTCTTGCAGCCGTAAAACGTATACTGCTTGATCTTTCGCACCTTCTCCGGAATTGAAATCTCTCGAAGGCTGCTGCAGCGCAAAAAGGTCTTCTCTCCTAAGTCGCGCAGTGTGCCGGGAAACGTCACAGACTTTAAGTTCTTGCAACCGTTAAACGCATTGTTGCCAAGCTTGGTAACACCTTCCGGGATCACGATGCTCTCAAGCCACTCACACTCATAAAAGACCCTTGCCATGATCCTTGTGATTCCCTCCGGCAGGACGACATGCGCCTCCTCGCCGGAGATCCCATAAAGGCCGCCATCTTTGACTTTCAAGGTCAGATTCCCTGCTTTGATTTCTTCCATACAACCTCCGTTCTGCATCATTGTTTATTTATTTTGCCATGGCTATATCTTACCATAGGAAAACTGCCATGAAAAGCAAAGTTTGTCACAGGAATTTTAGACATTTGCCGAAACCTCACTCTTGCCTCTCCCCTCTCAAAGGATTAAAATAGAACAATCATAATAACAGTGAGGCGTCTTCTATGAAAGCGAAAAAAGAAAAACCTGATTATGCAGCGATGAGCCCGGCGGATCGTCCGATTCCGCTTAAGCATCAGCTTGCGTATGCATTTAACGAACTGGCTTCAAACCCGATTTATACGATTTCTCTGTCGTTTTTGACCTTCTTCTACACCGATGTGCTGGGCATGGATGCCGGCTTGGTCGGTATGATCATCCTGGTGAGCAAGATCTTTGACGGCATCACCGACCTCTGGGCAGGCAACCTGATCGATCACACGCACACAAAACAAGGCTCCGCAAGGCCTTGGATTTTGCGCAGCGCGATCCTGCTCGCAGCTTCCTACATCCTGCTCTTTACCGTGCCAAATGCAGGCGTCGTGGGCAAGGCGATCTATATCTTTGTAACCTACAACTTCGCGATGAGCATTGCCTTTACGATCTTAAATGCGGCGATCAACGCGATGCCGGTTTATATGTCCAACGATTCCTCCAGCCGTGCCTCTGCGTACTCAATCCGCATGATCTTCGCAGGCATCGTGCAGATGGTTGTCTCGATGGTTTGCTTAAACATCGTCGATGCGATGGGCGGCGGACAGCGTGGCTGGGTGCTCATGGCCGCGATCTTTGCCACGATCTCCCTGCTGGTTCTTTTGGTCGTTTACTTTGGTACCAGAGAGACCGTCACCGAGCTTGCCGAGGCCGAGGAAAATGTACCCTTCAAGGACGCGATCCGCGCGGTGTTAAAGAACAAGTACTGGTTCCTGGTGCTTGGCATGATCGTGATTATCGTTTTCCACCAGGTCGCCACCTTAACCGTCGGTGTTTACTATGCGAAATATATTCTCTTCGATGAGAAGCTCGCAGGGAGCTTAGTCACTTATCACCACGTCGGTGCGGCGGTCGGTATGCTTGCGATGCCATTTGTCTTAAAGGGAAATGTATCCAAGAAGAAAGCGGTCGTTGTCGCAAGCTGCGTGATGCTGCTTGGCGCGGTGATCTCGGTCTTTAAGAGTGAAGGTATCTTCCTGATCCTCTCCCTCGCGCTTCGCGGTGCCGGCTTCGGTGTCGTCAACAGCCTCTACTATGGCATGCTGGCAGACTCGGTCGATTACGGCGAGTGGAAGACTGGCGTGCGCTCTGCCGCAGTCACAACCAGTGCGGGTACGGTCGGCCAGAAGTTAGGCTCCGGCCTTGGCACAGCCCTTCTTGGCATTGCGCTTTCCGCCACGGGCTATGACGGTCTCGCCGCGGTGCAGACCCCTGCGGCGGTCTCCTGCATCAAGATCATCTTCACTGCATTCCCGGTGATCTTATATGTCCTGATGCTGGTGCTCATGCATTTTTATGATCTGGATGAGATGCTGCCCAAGATCAAAGAGGAGTTAAAGCAATGACAAATCATGCCCATGACACAACCTGGACGGTCGGTCCGTATGAGATCGAGCGAATCACGCCTTCTGTCTATGCGATCGACGATGTCGAAGGCGAATCGATGTATCTGATCTGCGGTTCGGAGCGTGCGCTTTTGATCGACACCGGCAGCAACGATATGTCCATCCTTCCGATCGTGCGGGATCTCTACAAAGGTCCGATCGACCTTGCGCTCACCCACGCACATTTTGACCACATGTATCACTGTGACGCCTTTTCGCGCGTCTATCTGCACAAGGATGAGATCAAGGCCTGGAAGAAGATTCTGGGGCTTGTGGTGCAAGTCAGCGCCGTCGCGAGCGGCAAGAAAGCGAAAAACTACCACGTTGGCGACTTCATTTCTCTGACAGAAGAAAGCAAGATATCCCTGGGAGACCGCATCATCTCAGTGATCGCTGCGCCGGGGCATACACCGGGGTCGGTCATCTTTGTGGACGATCATGACAAGCTGCTTTTTATGGGCGATGCGATCGGCTCCGGCGATTACGCCTGGATGTGGATGCCGGGGTGCCTCTGCCTGACGGAGTACATGGAGACGCTGCGAAACCTCCAGATGGAGCTTGCGCCTCTGTCCGATTACCGGATGCTTGGCGGGCACAGAAAGCAAGGCCAGCCCTTCAACCCGGACGGCTACGTGCTAAACACCGAGATCATCCCGGATATGGGGATCCTCTGCGGCCAGATTCTGCGCGGCGAGACGCATCCGATCAAAGAAGAACGCAATTTTGGCTTTTTGACTTACCTCTATCGCTACGGGAAGGCCGGGATTGTACTTCGGAAGAATAAAATTCGCTAATCTTTGGGAAATGAGTAGGAAAGGATATCATCTATGGAAAATGGAATTGTTTGGTTCATGAACTGGGAGGAACAGCTGATCGTCTGGCTGCAAAGCCTCGGTGCGGGCAGCTTTCTTCAGACCATTTTATTTTACTTAAATAACTTCTTCTCCTTCCTCGGAGAAGAATACATCTGTGTCGCGGTTTTGGGCGTCGTCTACTGGGGCCTCGACAAGAAGAAAGGCGAACGCATCGGCGTTGCGGTTTTATTTGCCAACGTGGGCATCGGCCTTTTGAAAAATATCTTCGCCCGCATTAGGCCGTGGGCAGCGAGTGATAAAATCGAGTTGCTGCGCGATGTGGAAGGTTTCTCATTCCCGAGCGGCCACAGTGCAAACTGCACGACCCTCTACCCCACCACCGCGTATGAATACCGCGAGAAAAAGGCGTGGACCTGGGCGGCGATCCTGATCCCGATCCTCTGCGGCATCAGCCGCTGCTACGTCGGGGCACACTGGCCGACCGATGTCATCACCGGCTGGCTGACCGGCCTGATCATCTTCTTTGCCTGCACGACCGTGTTAAACAAAGTGAAGAACAAATACATCTTCTACTTGGTCGTTCTAGGCATCAGCACCGTAGGCCTCTTCTACTGCAAGACCAACGATTTCTTCAGCTCCTACGGGATGCTCATCGGGTTTATCGCGGCAAAATGGTTTGAGGAGCGCCACGTCAACTTCGAAAACACCAAGAATCTCTGGCTGGTGTTCCTGCGCACCTTCGTAGGCGGTGTCTTATACTTTGCGCTGAGTGCCGGCATCAAAGCCGTCATCGGAAATATCTTCCCGGACGGTTCGTACGGGTACCTTCTTATGCGTACCGTGCGCTACGGACTGGTGATCTTCCTCTTAATCGGGGTCTATCCGCTGGCCTTTCAGCTAGAGAAAAAATTTGCAAAAAAATAACCCTCTTTCGAGGGAAGGGGCGGGTCGTCACCGAGGTGACGACCCTTTTTGGTGTATGTAGGAGAGCTGATCAAAAGGAATACTCTTTGCAGACAGGTGCATTATTTTGTGCAGACTCTGCATCATACCAGATTAAGTTGTTGCCGCTTTCTTTGTCGAAAAGCTGCAGAAGCTTCGGCTGGGTTGTGAAGTTGATGGTCTGTCCGATGGATACATCGATTTCCAGATCCATGGTCGGAATCACCATGACCACTTCATCGTCCTCGCACATCGCATGGAGGTTCGCCTCCGTGCCCAACATCTCGCTCACTTCAATCTTTGCAGACAGATCGCCTTCTCCAACCGTAATATGCTGCGGGCGGATACCGACAACGATGTCACAAGGCTTCTGGTTGTTGCTCTTTAACGCTTTCTGCTTAAACTCATCCAGTTTAAACTTCACACCGCGAAGCTCCGCATAATAAACGCCATCTTCCAAAAGCAGCTTGCAGTTGTCAAAGAAGTTCATCACCGGCATCCCGATAAATCCTGCCACGAAAAGGTTCACAGGCTTGTTAAAGAGATCCTGCGGCGTTCCGATCTGGTTCACATAGCCATCCTTCATGATGACGATGCGGTCACCAAGCGTCATAGCTTCTGTCTGATCGTGGGTGACATACATAAATGTCGTGTTGATACGCTGACGCAGCTTGATGATCTCTGCACGCATCTGGTTTCTAAGCTTCGCATCCAGGTTCGAGAGCGGTTCGTCCATCAGGAACACCTTCGGATCACGTACCATCGCACGTCCGATGGCAACACGCTGACGCTGGCCGCCGGAGAGCGCTTTCGGCTTCCGGTCAAGGTTCTGGGTGATATCCAGAATCTCTGCTACTTCATCGACCTTCTTATCGATCTAATCCTGCGGTGTCTTCTTTAACTTTAAGGCAAATGCCATATTGTCACGAACCGACATATGAGGATACAGTGCATAGTTCTGGAACACCATCGCGATGTCTCTGTCCTTCGGCGCAATGTCATTCATCAGATTGCCGTCGATATAGAGTTCTCCTCCGGAAATGTCTTCCAGGCCTGCAACCATGCGCAGGGTGGTCGATTTTCCACAGCCGGACGGGCCGACGAGCACGATGAATTCCTTGTCCTTGATGTGCAGATTGACATCATGTACAGCAGTTACTTTGTTGTCGTAGACTTTCTTTAATCCTTTTAATAGTACTTCCGACATGCTAAAAACTCTGATGAGCCGGCCTCCGCCGAGTCACCTCACATTCGTCCGCAAAGGAACGAATCCCTTACGACAGGTCTCCACACTGCCGCACCGCGAGTTTAACGGATTACCTCCTATTCTTCATGTACGCCATTCATGCTGTGGAGTGAAAGACGCCATGGGATTGGTATTGTCCTGCAGCTTGCAGGATATACACATTTTATCGGGTTTCCTGTCAAAAACACATGGAAGAATGTCACGCAAATATGGTTAGATGTTAGCTGTTTTTTGTTCATTTGCAGAGCATTATCAAACAACACTAAAAATATAGAAATGTCTTCTGGCTAATTCAAATCGTAAAACTCACATTTCTCCATATTTCAGTTACATTGCTCTATGTCACATTTCTCTATATCGTACTAGAATAAACTTAACAGTTTCTCTGCCGGTATGGCAAAGAATCATCGTTTATTTCCATTTTAAGGAGGAGTTGAAACATGAAACGTGTAACTGTCCTGGCTCTTGTTGTTGTCATGCTGCTTGCTTTAGCAGGATGCGGTTCCAAGGATTCTGGGTCTTCTGGCGGTTCCAAAAACATAACGGTAAACATTTGGGACTCCAACCAGCAGGCTGGCCTTCAGGAAATCGCAGACGAGTGGTCCAAGACTTCCGGTATCACCGCGAAGATCGAAGTCGTTGACTGGGATAACTACTGGACCCTGTTAGAGGCTGGTGCATCCGGCGGCGAGATGCCTGATGTGTTCTGGACACATTCCAATACCGTTCAGCTTTATATGGACAACGATGTTCTTTTAAAGCTCAACGACTACATCGACAAGGACGATGCGATTGACCTTTCTAATTATTATGAAGGCGTTGTCGGTCTGTATACTCGTTCTGACGGAAATGTATACGCTTTGCCGAAGGATCATGATACCATCGCACTGCTCTATAACAAGGCTCTGTTTGATCAGTACAATGTCGCATATCCGACCGATGATTGGACCTGGGAAGATATGTATGAGGCTGCGAAGGCCATCACCGAAGGTTCTAACGGCGATGTCTACGGCATGGCAATGAACACTTCCAACAACCAGGATGGCTGGTACAACATCGTTTACGATTACGGCGCACAGATCATCAACGAGACGCATGATGGCACTTCTATCGGTTCTGCGCAGGGCAAGGCTGCCATGGAAATGGTCCGCAAGCTCTTAACCGTCGGTGCTCCTCAGTCCGTCGTTGCTGAGACCGGTACAGACTCTCTGTTCATGTCTGCAAAGACCGCAATGATCACACAGGGTTCCTGGATGATCAACGCATTCTACACCGCAGAGCATCACGATGATTATGCTTGGGCACTGCTTCCGTATGCAGATGTCAACGGCAACGGATCCTGCGATTCCGGCGAGCGTTATTCCGCATATAACGGCCTTGGCTGGGCAGCTTCCGCAAAGACCAAGAATCCTGACGCAGCTTACAGCCTGATCTCTTATTTCTGCTCCAAGGAAGGACAGTTAAAGCAGTCTGAACTCGGCGTTACCATGGGCGGTATGAAGGGTGTCTCGGAAGCATTTGCAAATGCATTCCCTGGCATGGATGTATCCGCTTTCTTAAAGGCAGAAGACTATGATCTTTTCTTCCGTCCTTACACCCGTAAGACAACCATCTGGGAAGATGCCCTTCAGCAGGCAGGCGGTTTCTTGGATCCTTGGCAGAATCCTTCTGACCCTGCACTCATGGAGAAGGCTTGCGACAACGCACAGAAGATTATTGAAGACGCGATTGCGGCAGAATAAGGAGGCTTATGGAAAAGGCATCTAAAAGCAAGCTCACGGCAGCCCAAAAGACAGAGGCTCGCTGGGGATGGGCGTTTATTGCACCGACGATGCTGGGCCTGATCATTTTGAACTTCTACCCGGTGATCAACACGGTGTATCAGAGCTTTTGTAAGACCGGCGACTTTGGCCGTGGAAACACCTTCGTTGGCCTTGCAAACTATGTCCAGGCGTTCGCTGCCGGCGAAACCTGGCACTCTATCTGGAATACCATCAAGTACGCACTCATCGAAGTGCCTTTTGGCGTCATCATCGCTCTCGTACTTGCGGTCTTCTTAAACAGAAAGTTAAAAGGAACCTCCGCGTTCCGTACCATTTTCTTCCTTCCCATGGTCTGCGCACCTGCTGCCGTGGCAATGGTCTGGAAATGGCTTTACAACCAGCAATTTGGTCTGTTAAACAACATTTTCCACACCAATGTTGCCTGGATCTCCGATCCGAAGATCGCCTGGATCTCCATCGGCATCATCGGCGTGTGGTCCATCATCGGTTATAACATGGTGTTGTTTATCTCCGGTTTGCAGGAGATCCCCGGGGACTACTACGAAGCAGCCGCCATCGATGGCGCAACCGGCATCCGCCAGTTCTTCCACATCACGGTTCCGCTTCTTAGCCCGACGACATTCTTCATCGTGCAGACTCGTGTCATCGGTGCACTGACCATCTTCGACTTGATGTTCATGGTCATGGACAAGACCAATGTTGCTTTGCAGAACACGCAGTCGATCGTCTACCTCTTCTACACCTATGCATTTACCAACGGTGATAAGGGGTACGGTGCAACCTTGGTTGTCATTCTCGTGCTTTTCATCATGTTAGTCACTTTCGCGATGCAAAAGGCCGAGAAGAAATTTGTATTCTATAACTAAGAAAGGAGACGAAGTATGGAAAGCGCACGTAAAAGAGCTCGGATCAATACGATCATCATCTATGTGATTCTGATCATCATGGCTTTTATCATGCTGGTCCCCTTTGTCTGGATGATCCTGACAGCGGTCAAAACCAACCAGGAAGCCATCTCTGTCAATCCGTTCTATATCTTCCCGCAGGCCGGCTGGCACTGGGAGAACTTCCTGACGGTTTGGAAGAGCTACAACTTCCTGATCCTTTATAAGAATACTTTACTGATGATCTTCTTCCGTGTCGTCGCCGCATGTTTAACCGCAACCATGGCAGGTTATGCGTTCGGTCGTCTGAATTTCCGCGGCAAGAATTTCATGTTCTCTCTGATCCTGATCCAGATGATGATTCCTTCCCAGATTTTCATCATCCCTCAGTACCTGATGGTTTCAAAACTTGGTATGTTAAATACCGTTGCAGGCCTGGTCTTCCCGGGTATCGTAACCGCCTTCGGTACTTACCTGTTAAAGACCGGCTATCAAGGACTTCCGAAAGATCTGGAAGAGGCAGCCTCGATTGACGGCTGCAACATCGGCCAACGCTTCCTGCGCATCATGATGCCTTTGACTCGTTCTTCCATGGTTTCTCTCGGTATCTTCACCGCACTCTTTGCATTCAAGGATCTGATGTGGCCGATGATCGTCTGCACCAGAGCGGAGACAACCACTCTTTCCGCCGGTCTTGCAAAGATGCAGGGACAGTATGGCAGCGATTATCCGACCATGATGGCCTCCGCTGTGCTGGCGATCGTTCCGATGATTGTCATCTATGTCATCTTCCAGAAGCAGTTCGTTGAAGGAATTGCAACCTCGGGCGGCAAGCTTTAATCATCAGGAGCAATCCTCCAGAAACACTTGATTTTTACACGGCCGGAGACGCTGCGCTTTGCTCTGCCTCCGGCTTTGTTGCGATCTTTCCTAGGATATGCTAAAGTAGGATAACCTCATTTTTACGAACGTGACATTGTCAAGCGTTTTACCGAAAGGAAGGTGAGCTCGCTTGAGTACGGAAACCCATCTTTATGAAACCAACAAATACCGTTGCTTAATCTATGCACAAAAACAGACGGACGATATCTATCTAACCTCCTGCGGCATTGAAGTGTGCCTTCCCGGCTATGAATTTCATACGCATGGGCGCAGCGGCTATCACCTGCATGTGATCTTTTCCGGCAAAGGAGAACTCTCTGTAGAGGGTGCACACCAGTCGCTGCATTTTGGGCAAATGTTTATCACAAAGCCCGGCGAGGATACCTGGTACCGTGCAGATCATGATGATCCCTGGACCTATTGCTGGATGACGTTTGACGGCAAGAATGCAGAAAAGTATTGTGAACTGGCTGGGTTTAGCCACGGTATCAATGCGAGGGACTGTCATGTCGCGACAGATCGCTTCTACGATCTTGTGCAAAAGCTCCTTGATCTGCCTGAACTGACCTTTGCAAATGATGTCATCCGCCTGGGTCTTCTCCTTGAGTACATTGGCCTAGCCATCGAGTCCAATCAGACCACCGAGGCGGCGTCACACAAAGAACGGCTTTATTCCACCGACACTTATGTGGAATATGCTGCGAACTATATCCAGGCCAATTATGCTACGGTCAAAATCGGCGAAGTTGCAAGCTACGTCGGTCTTCACCGCAGCTATCTGACCAATATCTTTAAGAAAAAATTGGGGGTATCCCCCCAGGAATATCTGATGCAGTGCAGACTGAAACGGGCAGGATATCTGCTGCTTTCGTCTGACCTGCCCATCCAGGAGATCTCCCGCATCGTCGGTTATGAGAATCCTCTGACATTTTCCAAAATGTTTAAATCCTTTTACGGCGTCAGCCCAAAGCTGTATCGCCAGCAAAACGATGACACATCCGGCCAAACCACATGATCTATCTATCACAGTTACGGGGACCCTATTATGAGTATATTCTTTGATCAGAACCGCGGTTTGATTACATTACACACGAAAACTACCAGCTATCAGATGAAGATCGATTCCTATCGGCACGTGCAGCATCTCTACTATGGCGCCTCGATCGGAGATGCCGATATGTCCTATCTGCACCGTCATTACGACCGTGGTTTTTCCGGCAATCCCTACAACGCCCGCTGCGACCGCACGTATTCTCTGGATACGCTCAGTCAGGAATATACTTCATTTGGCGTCGGAGATTTTCGCATCTCCTCGCTCATTGCAACGATCGCAGACGGAAGCAGCTGCACGGAGTTTTTGTTTGAGGATCTTAAGATTCTGCCAGGCAAATATGCCCTTCCCGGCCTTCCGGTCTCCTATGACCGCGGCGAAGAGGCAGAAACCCTCATTCTCACGCTCATCGATCCGATCGCGAAAATCCGGCTCGCGCTTTACTACGGTGTGTTTGAAGAGCTCGATATCATCACCCGCGCCGCCAAAGTCTTTAACGACGGGGCGCAGCCTCTGACCCTTGAAAAAGCGTCCTCCGCTTGTCTTGACCTTCCTTATGACAAATGGGATCTCATTCATTTTCATGGCAGGCATTGCATGGAGCGCCAGTTCGAGCGCGTCCCCCTCTCCCACAATATCCAGGAGATTTCCTCGATCCGTGGGATCAGCAGCCACCAGCACAATCCATTTGTCATTATCTGTGATCATGAAGCGGGAGAAGATCACGGCGCCTGTTATGGCTTTATGCTCTCCTACTCCGGCAACTTCAGTGCAGAGATCGAATACACGCAGCTTGACGCCGCGCGCGTCGTCATGGGCATTGCACAGACACATTTTCGCTGGGAGCTTGCCCCGGGAGAGTGCTTTGCTGCGCCGGAAGTCATTTTATCTTATGCGGACGGGCTTACCTCTTTAAGCCACCGGTACCATCATTTTCTGCGTTTCAATGTTTGCCGCGGAAAACACCAATTTGCGAAGCGCCCCGTGCTTTTAAACAGCTGGGAAGCGACATATTTTTCTTTGAAGGAAGAGACCTTGCTTGCGCTTGCAAAAGAAGCTGCTGCCTTAAACATCGAGCTCTTTGTGCTGGATGACGGATGGTATCAGGGACGCACCGACGACAACGCGGCTCTTGGCGACTGGTTTGCCGACAAAGAACGCCTGCCGCACGGGCTTGCGGCTCTCAGTAAAAATGTTCACGACTTGGGTCTGCTCTTCGGCCTCTGGGTCGAGCCGGAGATGGTGAGTGAAAACTCCGATCTTTTCCGTACGCATCCGGACTGGGTCGTGCGTGTGCCCGGCAGAAATCCGTTGATGAGCCGTAACCAGATGGCCCTGGATCTCTCCAGACAAGATGTCGTCGATTACCTTTACGACGTGCTAAGCAAGCTATTTCGGGAAAATGCGATCGACTACATCAAGTGGGACATCAACCGGACGCTTTCTGATCTGTATTCGAATGCACTTTCTGCAAAAGAGCAGGGGAAGTTCAGCCACCTCTACGTCCTTGGCTTATATCAGCTTTTAGAGCGCCTCACCCAGGCCTTCCCGGACATTCTCTTTGAAGGCTGTGCGGGCGGCGGCGGCCGGTTCGACGCCGGTATGTTAGCTTATTTCCCCCAGATCTGGGTCTCCGATGACACAGATGCGATCGAGCGCTTGATCATCCAGGAAGGCACTTCTTACGGATATCCGGCAAGCGTGATGGCCTCCCACGTCTCCGCCTGCCCGAACCACCAGACCGGGAGAACCACGCCCCTTGCGACGCGCGGTCTGGTCGCAAAATCCGGGCTTTTGGGCTACGAGCTGAATGTCTGTACCCTTTCGGACGCGGAGAAAACGGAGATTCGCCATCAGATTGCAGAATATCATCGCGACGAGATTTTCGTCCAGGAAGGGCTCTACTATCGCCTGGCCTCCCCGCAGGATCATGTCGGCTACACCGCCTGGGAATTTGCGTTGCCGGATAGCTCCGCCGCCCTGGTCAACTTAGTCAACGTCCACCCGCAGGCCAATGCGATTTTAATCCATTTGTGTCTGAAGGGTCTGGACCCGCAGGCAACGTATCGCATCGAAGAAGATGATCTCATCGTATCCGGCGAAGCTCTGATGAGAGGCGGCTACACCTTCCCGCAGTTCCCGGATGATTTTCCGGCCATGCAGCTACATTTGTACCGTGTTGATGAGAAGAAGTAAAGGAAGCGCACATGATCAAAGAATGGTGGACGGAGGAGACGACAAAGCTGAAAGGGCTCTCCCCCGCGAAGCGGGTCAAATACATCTGGCAATACTACAAGCTTTGGATTATCGGCATTCTCGCGTTGATCTACCTGACGGTCTTTCTCATCGTCCGGATCAGCAACAATGTGCCCGATTGTCGCCTGTATGTAGTCTACGCCAACACGATGGCGGATGTGGGAAATGAATCCGAATTCTGGCAGGCTTTTGTCGACGCGCAAGGGTACGATCTTCGTGAGGCACGCGTGGAATTTGACGCACAGTCCTATTTTGACTACACAAAGAACCAGGCCCGCGGCAACTCCTACTATAACGCCTTTATCGGCCTGGCAGACGCCGGCATGATTGACATCATCACGATGGAATGTGACTCCATCAAGGCCCTCGGGCAATGCGGACGGCTGATTGACCTGCGGTCGGATCTGACGGCCTCGCTCTACGAAGCCTACGCTGACCGCCTCCTCTATTATGAGCCGGAGGGCGGCGAGCCGATCCCCGTCGGATTTGACGTCAGTGACAGTATCCTTATCACCAAGTATCACATTTACCCGGACAGCTGTGGGCTTGCGATCATCACGGAAACCAACAACATCGAAGACATCGCGGTCTTCCTCTCTTACATTTTACAGGAGCAAAAGGGAAATGAATGAACTGATCGGATCTCTCATAAGCAATGACAGCCGTTTTGGGAAACTCATGACGAAGCTTGGCATTATCATCATCGGCAACATTCTCTTTGTCCTCTTTTCGCTCCCCGTCGTCACAATCGGCGCATCGTGGGCTGCCCTTTCGCATGTGATGTTAAAGGCGCAGCGCAGCAACGGTGTGACGAATCCGTTTAAACAGTTTTGGATCGGTTTTAAATCCAATTTCAAGCAGGCGACCGTCGTCTGGCTTATCACGCTTCTTTTAGTCGTCATCGGCTACTTTAACGTACGAATCTGTCTCTCGGCCACCGGCTTCATCGCAAATGTCCGCTACGCGGTCTACGCTCTCGGCGTGATTTTGGTCATCGTCCTGATCTATCTGTTCCCGGTCATGGCTGCCTTTGAAAACACGCTCCCGAAACTCATCCACAACAGCATTTATTTCGCGCTCCACAAGCCCGGGAAACTGATCGTGCTCCTCTTTTTCCACGTCTTTCCTCTGGTGCTGACTTATTCGGATCCGCAGACCATGCCGCTATACGCGTTTTTGTGGACCTTCTTCGGATTCGGCGCGATCGCGATGTTGACCGCAAGGCTTCTGGTGCCCGAATTTAAACCTTACCTGCCGCTTGTGGATGAGTACGGGGACTTTGTTTTAGATGAAAACGGCAATAAGATGAAGGCTGATGCCCTCTTGGAAAATGAAGAAGCCCCGGATGCTTCCGGAATCTCCGAAAAATCCGAGGCTGAAATCTTAGAAGAAATGAAAAAACTTGGCATGTAACTTAAAACTGATAGCCACACCCGCCGCAGAACTTCTCCCCTGCGGCGCGTTTTCTGCCACACTGCGGGCATGCGCTGACAGGGGCAGACTGCGTGCCGAAAGAGGATGCAGGTGTGCTTGCTGGCTGCCCAGGTACGTGTGCTGGAATCAGCTTCTTTCCGACAAAATCATCCCTCATCTCAAGCTTACCGTGTGCTCCGGACTGAATCTCAGCCATCGTACTTCCCGGGAAATGATAGACATTTGGATAACAATCCTGGAAGAGTAAGAAGACCGCGCACAACTTCGTGTAGTCGATGCCAGGCTCATTCATCCGCGGTGAGGCCGCATACTCATATGCCCTGCGATTCGGATCCCAGGCGATGGTCTCGAACGCGCCCTGCTGCGAAGCATCGATCAGCTTCGGCGGATGATTGACATCGTCCCCGATCAACACCGTAAAGAATCGCGCAAACTCATCGGAATCGCGCAGCTTTTCCTGCTGGTCAATAATGGCGTCACGCAGGTTGGTGACGACCGCATTGCTTGTCTTAATCTGTTTCGCGGTATTCACTGTGCGATTCAGATTTGGCGTAAATGCATTCTTTACAAACCCACCGTAACCGCCAAGCACCAGTGCCGCGATCAAAAGAAGCATCAGCATAAAAGATTTATCCAAAAGCACGGCTAAAAGGTAGCCAAGCAACGGTCCGACAATGAGACTTGCGGCAAAGGATGCCAAAAGATAAAAACTGCTTCCCTTCGGCAGCTGATTTGCCATGATGATCATGGTGAGCAGATACGTAAACAGCAAAACGAACATAAACACGACGCTTAGAAGTTTTCCGATACCGCCCGTCATATCAAAGACGCCGAGGAAACCGGACATCGAGGTCAGCACGGAGAGGACAAGGAACACAGCCAGCGTCTTCTTGTCGAAATATTTGACCTTCCCTTCTTTCTTGCGGAACAAGAAAGCGATGCCCATCGCGATCAGCCCAGCAAGGATGCTTAATAAGTAACTGACCGAAAGGATCGGGCCGATATGACCATGCAAGGACTCAACTGCCGCAGAGCACACAAAGGTCAGAAGGATCCACAACACGGTAGTCAAAAGTGCTGCAAGGATGATCTTGACATCCTTCCCTTTGTGAACCGCATCATCGTTAGTGACGCCTCGCAGATCGATGACTTCTTCGGACGGATCCGGCATCTGTATCATGGGCACAGGTGCTGCCGGTTTTGGGATTGTCGCACCACATGAGGTGCAAAAAGAAGCAATATCGGGAATCTTGGCTCCACAATTCGGACAAAACATCGTAAAAACCCTCTCTTATTCTATTTCTATCATTTGCCGGCCTATTTACGCCAGGCCTTCCTTTTTTCGAATCCGCAGGTCTTTAAAATACTCACTCATCATCTCTGAGCACTCCTCGCCCAGCACGCCTCGCTCCACCTCGCACTGGTGGTTAAACTGCGGCATCTCCAGGATATTTAAGATCGATCCACCACAGCCCGCCTTCGGGTTCATCGCCCCGATCACGACGCGTGGAATCCTCGCCTGCACGATCGCTCCCGCACACATCTGGCAAGGCTCGAGCGTGATATAGATCGTGCAGTCCTCAAGCCGCCAGTCTCCGATCTTCTTCATCGCCTTTTTGATTGCCAGAATCTCCGCGTGGGCAAGCGTCGACTTGTCCGCATTGCGGCGATTGTAGCCTCTAGCGATAATTTTTCCCTCGTAGACGATCACACAGCCGATCGGCACATCATAGATCGCGGCCGCCTTCTTCGCCTGCCGGATCGCCTCTTTCATATATCTCTCATCTTCGGTGTATTTTCTCATGGTAGTCTCTATTCCGAAGCGCCTTACGCATGTTCTGTAAAATAATCCGCCAGGGCTGCAAACTGCGCAAGCGAAAGCTGCTCGCCCCGCACCGTCGGGCTCACGCCCAGGGAAGCGATCGCCTCCGTGATGAGGTCCTTTGAAAAGGAAAGCTCCTGGCTGTTGTTCAAGCCGTTTTGCAGAGTCTTTCTCCTCTGGTTAAAGGACGCGCGGATCAGCCGGAACATCAGCTTCTCATCCTTCACCGCAACCGGCGGCGCGTCATAGATGCTTAAATGAATCACCGCAGAGCCGACATTCGGGCGCGGAATAAAACAGTTCGGCGGTACATTTGCCATGAGCTCCGGCTTCGCATAGTACTGCACGCCCAGAGACAACGAACCATACTCCTTGCTTCCAGGGCCGCTCTGCATCCGGTCTGCGACCTCCTTCTGGATCATGACCGTGATGCTCGCGATCGGCGCATGGCTCTCCAGAAGGCTCATCATAATCGGTGTCGTGATGTAATACGGAAGATTCGCCACGACCTTTAACTTCGCGCCTCCATTTGCCGCAGAAAGCGCTTCGATATCCGTCTTTAAAATGTCTTCGTTGACGATCTCGATGTTGTCATAGTAGCGCAGCGTGTCCTTTAAAATCGGGATCAGGTTGCGGTCAATCTCCACCGCAATCACCTTCTTCGCACTCTCCGCCAGGTACTGCGTCATCGTGCCGATGCCGGGCCCGATCTCTAAGACCACATCTTCTTTCGTGATCTGCGCGGCCTCGACGATCTTGCCAAGCACATGCGGGTCGATCAGGAAGTTTTGCCCGAACTTCTTCTGAAACTGAAAATTATATTTCTGCAGGACCGCGATCGTCTCCTGCGGGTTGCCTAAGTTAGCCATTCTATTCTCCATTCTGCATCCGATACAGTGCAAATGCATTCTCTCTGGTCGTGTGAATCACTTCCTCCGCACTCACTCCTTTGATCTCAGCCATCATGGGCACCACATAGCGCAGATACGAGGAATTGTTGCGCTTTCCGCGGTGCGGCGGCGGTGCGAGATAAGGACAATCCGTCTCCAGCACGATCCGATCTAGCGGAATCTGCTCGCACACCTCACGGATCTTCTTTGCATTTTTAAAACACAAGACACCGCCGATCCCGATGTAAAAGCCCATCTCCACAAAACGCTTTGCCATCTCCGGCGCATACGAAAAACAGTGCACAACACCGCCGATCTCCTCGGCATGTGCCTGACGCATCAGCTCGTAAGTGTCCTGCGCGGCCTCTCGGCTGTGGATGATAATCGGAAGATGCACTTCCCTTGCCAGATCCATTTGCCGCAAAAACCACTTCTTCTGCGTCTCGCGGTCCACATCCGGCCAGTAATAATCAAGCCCGATCTCACCGATCGCGACCACCTTTTCTCTGGCGGACTCTCGCTTGATCCACTGAATGTCATCCTCCGTGATCTCGGCGCACTCGGTCGGGTGCACCCCGATCGCTCCATAAATGAAGTCGTACTGCTCGGTGAGTGCAAGCGTCCCCCGACAGCCCGCAAGGTCAGAGCCGACATTGACAATCCGCCCGATCCCCAGGCTCGCAAGGCTTTTTAGCAATTCCTCTCTATCTTCATCAAACGCATCGTCATCGTAATGCGCATGTGTATCAAAAATCCATTCTTCCATACTTTACACCCAAAAACCGATCCAGAGATAACGAATCACAACGAGTAACACCAAGTGGCAGGGATAAAACAAGTAGAAAAACCATTTTAGGTTCGCCTTGCCGCGCTCCCCGGAATACAGCCATTTCGGCAAAATCTGCGTCCCGGTCTCCGGCGATGTCTTCCCGCGAATCACATGAATCAGGTAGATCGCAGATATAATCCCGACACCCAGCGCACCGTAATCCGTGTGCGCCAGCTCCGCAAGCACCATGCAAAGTCCGCAGGGAAGAAGTTTCACCCAGATCTTGTCCACCTTACTCGCCAGCATCATCGCAAGCAAACCAAAATACAAGGTAAAATACACATTCTGATAGCCTGGATAAAACACTCTGTCCATGAAAGCCATGTCAAAAGGGACCTCAGAGATCACCGCAAACAGTGCCAGCCGAAGGCCATATTTCTTGATATTTCTCGTGTGAAAGAACCCTTCCACGAGCAAAAAACAATAGATCGGAAACGCCGCGCGTCCAATCACGCGAAGCACCGTATCAATTGTCCACCAATCCCACGGCATGTAAGCCGCAACCTTCTTGTAAGTCTCCATCGAGTGGAGAACCCCCGCCTCGATCAGCGACGCACCGATATGATCAATCAACATGGAAATGCAGGCGATCATCTTCCACGCATTCCCAGACAAGCCTTTTCTCTTCATGAATAAAATGACAGCTGCCGCAAAAGGCAGCAGCTGTACTCTCCTTTATTCGCTTCACACGAAACACTATAGATCATTACAAAGGCTTTCGTCAAGGTTTCATCGCTTTCGCTTGTGGGAAACCCTTTCCTTTCAGATAGACAAGTTTCCCGTCGTGGCGATTAAGATTCCCGTTTCGCTAGACATGTTTCCTCTCAAATCCAACCTTTTCACAAAATCAAGCCTAAAAGTTTGCAAATGAAGCCTCCAAAAAATCATTTCTCACAGAAAATGCAAACCTTTGCCAGATAAAAACACTTAAGGTTGGCACGCCCGGATTTTTAGACAGAAAAAATGCAAACAATTTCCCGGAAAAACGAGAAAAAGTTTGCAAGACCCAATTCCAAGCAAGATACAAGCCCAATCCCCGGGGATCCACAAGCCCCGACCCAGTCATCTTCGTCCCCCCTCACACCAAAAAGAGGCTATGTGAAGTTCGCTTCACATAGCCTCTCGCAACACTCATTTACTTTTCAACCAATCCTACATCTGACCCCTCAGCAGATCTCGGATCCGCTCTTCATATCCTTCTCTGGGGTCATCAGTGCAAGATTTCCCTCCGCGTCCTCTGCGCATAAGAGCATGCCTTCCGAGGTCAGCCCTGCCATCGTTCTCGGTGCAAGATTTAAGAGCACCATGACTTTCTTTCCGACCATCTCTTCCGCAGAATAATACTGCTTGATGCCGGAGAGAATCTGACGGGTCTGGTCGCCGATCTTGACCTGAGAGCAGAGAAGCTTTTTGGACTTCTTCACCTCTTCGCAGGCAATGATCTCACCGACCACGAACTGACACTTTGCGAAATCATCATAAGTGATGGTTTCTTTCATCTCTACGTGGATCTCTTCGTTCGCAGGCTCTTCTTCCTTTGCTTCCTCAGCTTCAGGCTCTTCCTTGATGCCGAGCGCCGCAAGCTGTGCCTGGCGGAAAACTTCTGCCTTCGCGAGAACGTCGTTTACATCCAGTCTTGCAAAGAGGATCTCCGGCTTCTCGGTTACCTTGCTTCCGGACGGGTACTTGCCGTATACGTCCATCTCGTCAAGGCTGCGAAGCTCGGTGTTAAACTGCGCCGCGATCTTCTTTGCCGTGCTGGGCATGAAGGACTCAAGCAAGCTTGCTCCTACCATGATCGACTCGGTCAAGTTGTAGAGCACGGTTGCCAGACGGTCTTTCTTCGCCTCATCCTTCGCAAGCGCCCAAGGCATCGTCTCATCGATGTACTTATTGCATCTCTTAAAGAGCGTAAAGATCTCAGTGATCGCATCTGCGACACGCAGGCGATCCATCTTTTCTGCAACCTTTTTCGGTGTCTCTAATGTCAGAGAAATGAGCTCGTCATCGACCGCTTCCTTCACCCCTGCATTGGTCACCACGCCGCCAAAATACTTGTTTGTCATGGAAATGGTACGGTTGACAAGGTTGCCGAGTACATTTGCCAGGTCAGAGTTCATGCGCTCGACCATCAGCTCCCAGCTGATCACACCATCGTTTTCAAAAGGCATCTCGTGCAGCACGAAGTAACGCACCGCATCCACGCCAAAGACGTCTACCAGATCGTCTGCGTAAAGCACGTTGCCGCGGGACTTGCTCATCTTGCCATCGCCCTGTAAGAGCCAAGGATGACCAAAGACCTGCTTCGGAAGCGGCTCGCCTGCTGCCATCAGCATGATCGGCCAATAGATCGTGTGGAAACGCAGAATGTCCTTGCCGATCAGATGCAGATCCGCCGGCCAGAACTTCTTGTAAAGCTCGTCGGAATTACCGTCCACATCCCAGCCAAGGCCGGTGATGTAGTTGGAAAGCGCATCGATCCAGACATAGATCACATGCTTGTCATCAAAGCTGACCGGAATGCCCCACTTAAAGGACGTGCGGGACACGCAAAGATCCTGCAGACCCGGCTTTAAGAAGTTGTTCATCATCTCGTTCTTGCGGGACTCCGGCTGAATGAACTCCGGATGCGTCTCAATGTGCTCGATCAGACGGTCCGCATACTTGCTCATCTTAAAGAAATAGGCTTCCTCGGAGGCACGCACGACCGGGCGTCCGCAGTCAGGGCACTTGCCGTCCACGACCTGAGACTCGGTCCAGAACGACTCATCCGGTACACAATACCACCCTTCATAGCTTCCCTTATAGATATCGCCCTGATCATAGAGCTTCTTGAATAACTTCTGTACCTGCTTCTCATGATAGTCATCCGTGGTACGGATAAACTTATCATACGAAGTGTCCATCAAATCCCAGATCCGCTTGATCTCGCCGGCAACCTTGTCGACATACTCCTTCGGTGTGATCCCCGCTTCGGCAGCCTTCTGCTCGATCTTCTGCCCGTGCTCATCGGTACCGGTCTGGAAGCGCACATCGTATCCCTGCGCGCGTTTAAAACGAACAATCGCATCTGCCAGCACAATCTCATAGGTGTTGCCGATATGCGGCTTGCCAGACGTGTAAGCGATTGCAGTGGTCAAATAATAAGGTTTTTTCTCCATAGCCATTCCTCTCCTTCTCTCCCTCAGTCAAGTTCTGTCATACCTTATCAATATAGACCCGCGGGGCCTCTTTCGTCAAGGAAAATGCAGGAAAAATCATGAGAAGGCAGCCTAATAACTGACTGCCTTCTCGCACCTTTCACGTAAACCACAGGTTTAATTGTTCTTAAAGTATAAATCGATTCCGTTCGCAATTCCTTCTGCGATCTTATCCTGATAACTCTCTGTTCCCAGCTTCTTATCTTCGTCCGGATTGCTCATATAGCCAACCTCCACAATCGTTACGGGTACCGTGCACCAGTTGATGCCGGTCATCGTATCGGTCTCCCAGATGCCATTGTTCTTCGCACCGGTCGCCTTGGCAAGCTCGTCTACCACAGCCTTGGAGAGCGCCTGGCTCTTGCTGTAGAGGTTCGCATTCCAAGGGTTCTTCTTTGTCTGGCAGATCGTCATGCAGCCATGCACAGAAGTATTTTCAGAACCGTCTGCGTGGATTCGGATAAATGCATCCGCGCCCGCTTGATTGGCAATCTCCGCGCGCTCTACGTTCGAAATGTTGACGTCGTGTGAGGTGCGGATCTGCTTGACCGTGTAGCCGCGGTCTTCCAGTATCTTCTGAAGCTTGAGTGCCAGAATCAGGTTCAGCTCGTATTCATTCAACTTGCTGTACTTGCCTGCCGTACCGGAGCTGACTTTCTTCTTCATCTCGGAAGAGCCAGGTCCTAACGGCTCCTTATCGGTGTTCGCCTTTCTCTGATGCCCCGCATCGATCACAATGAGCTTGCCCTTGCTGCTGCCGGAAGAACTGCTGCCACCGGCATTGTCATTCCCGGAGTCATTGCTAGAGCCGCCGCTGGTTCCGTCAGAGATTCTCACATAATCACCGCTCACATAGCCGGTGATGGTCTGTCCGTTTCTCGTAAAGCTGACCTGATACCAGGTGGTGCTGCCGACCTTTTTGGAGCCGATGATCTTCACCGTCGCATCCTTGGAGAGCTGCACCTTGGCGCCGTTCTGCTTCATGACCGGATTGCTCGTGCCATAGCCGGTGCGCACATTTAACGGACCGCCGGTCACGACGCCGGTCTTGTTCTCTGTGGTCTCAGCCCCGGAAGCTCCCTGATTCGAGCCATCGCTTGTTCCGGGACCGGAATCCGAACCCGAACCGCCGGTGCTGCCCGTACTGCCTACCTCAACCTTCAGATATTGGCCGGAGACATAACCCGTGATGGTGCTCCCATTTCTCGTAAATACAACCTTATACCAGGTCACACCTCCCACGGTCTTCGGGTCCGAAGCCGTCACCTTGGTCCCCTTGGCAAGCTGCACCTTGGCGCCATTTTGCTTCATCACCGCGTTGCTCGTGCCATAGCCCGTACGCACATTTAACGGACCCGCCGTGACCGTCGCATTCGTGCCGGATGAGGTCTGACCGGAGCCGCCGCTCGTTCCGCCGCTGCTGCCTCCACTCGTGCTCACCGTGACATAATCCCCGCACACATAGCCGGTATAACTGCTGCCGCTCTTGGTAAATGTCACCTTGTACCATGTCTTGCCGGAGACCGTCTTCGTCTCCTGGATACTCACTGTATTGCCTTTATAAAGCTGCACCTTGCTCCCGCCGGATTTCAATACCGCATAGCTCGTGCCCCAGCCCGTACGGACATTGAGCGGTTCTGCATTGACGGTACCACTCTTGGCCTCCGCGGACACAGATGCACTGTGAAGAAAAGCACAAAAAAGCACTGCCATTGCAAACAGCAGGATCATTCCACATCGTTTTCTCTGCATAACTCCCACCTTGTTTATTTTGATGAAACTGTTATTATTTCTATCTATAACTACTCTATAAATTATAACAGCCTGTCTTCACTTTGGCAAGACAGGCTGTTTCGTCAAATTCTTATGTAATTATGAAAAATGTCAATTCAGTTTCAAAAACTTCCCAGCACATACAGACTTTCTTTCGGCGTCCGCTCCATCGTCTCACGGTCCCGATCGTTGATGTTGATCGGATTACAATACTACTGTATAGTGGTATTCTCCCGCTGCAACCTCGTGGGGCTCTCCGTTCGGCAGAACGATCGTCGCTGCCATCGGAACCTTTATGTCAAATGTAAGCTTCTTGTCTTCATACGCCCAAGCGCTCACGATCTCTCCGATTGGAGCCTTCCATTCCGCTCTCGCGTGTCCAAGTTCTTTCCCTGGCATCGGTGCGATGGTAAGCTTTCCTTCGGACAAATGAATCCCGCACACACCGCCAAAAAGCCATCCAACCACGGCCCCGTACGAATAATGGTTGAGCGAGTCGTGGACGGTACCGTCTTCTTTGACGCCGTCCCAGGTCTCCCAGATCGTCGTCGCCCCTTTCTTCACCTCGTAGAGCCAGCCGGGGCAGGTATCCTGAAGGAGCAGCCGGTACGCGGTATCGGCATAACCATTTTCTGCCAGCACCCGGCACAGATCCGGCGTCGATAAAAAGCCGGTGTTAAGATGATAGCCGTTTTCTGCAACCAACTGGTTTAGCTTAGCCGCAGCCGCAGGAATCTCCTCCCCTTCCAGCAAACCGAAGGCAAGGGGTCTGACATACTCGCACTGGCGCTTTGAATGAATCTCCCCGTTCTTCAGGCAGCAGCGGCGGTAAGCATTCCTCGCGCCAAGCGCGGTCTTCTCATACTCCTTCGCATCCTCTTCCTTGCCAAGGATTCTTGCAATCTTTGTCATCAAAGAGGCACTTCGGTAATAATAGGCCGTCGCAACCTCCGGCGCACCGCTCATCATGGTCTTTTTCATCGCCTCGGTGTTGTCCACGTCCGGCTGGCACCATTCGCCGAAATGAAATCCTTCGTCCACCAGGTATTTGTGGTAGGGGTTAAGCAGATTGTGCGGCCTGGTTTTTGCGGCACGCTTTCCGACAAACCGCATCCAGCCCTGCATCATCTCGTAGTTTTCTTCCAGGATCTTCGCATCTGCGTAAGCCTCATAGAGCGCCCAAGGCACCAAGATGCAGGCATCTCCCCAGCCGGCAGAGCCCTGCAGCATATTGGAAATCATGCCGCCCTTGTTGTTGACCGGGGCAATGTTTTGCACGAGGCCATCCTCGCCCTGCGCCAGCCTGCACTCGCCGAGCCATTTGCGAAATACCGGCAGACAATCCGCCAGATACACCGCCGTCGGTGCAAATGCGCCCGCGTCCCCGGTCCAGCCGGCCCGCTCTCTCGTCGGGCAGTCCGTCGGAATGTCGCAGAAATTCGATCTCATGCTCCAAAGACTGTTGAGAAACAGCCGGTTGACGTCTTCATTTGCACAGGTAAAATACCCGGTCTGGGGCATCTTCGAGTAGACTGCGACCGCAGAAAAGGATGCCCCGGAAAGATCAATATCGGTCTCAAGAAGCGCGTAGCGGAACCCGAAGATCGCAAACGAAGGGTGATAGACATTCCGTCCTTCCTTGCAAATGTAAGTGATCTTCTGCGGGATCCCGCCGTTTTTGTTGCGGTCACCCGGGTCAAAGTTCTTCTGCGTAAAGTTTCCGTTTTCATCGAGCGTCTCTCCATGCCAGAGGGTGATCTTCTGGCCTTCCTTCGCCTGCACACAAAGCTCGGTATATCCGGCCAGATTCTGCCCGAAATCAATCACCGTCTGTCCGTTAGGCGTCACGATGAGCTTGCCCTCAAATCTCTCCTGCGCAAGGATCGGTACGCCCGTATCCGCCGCCAGATTCTCGTATCCAAACGTCCGTACTTTCACGCCGTGCCAGCCCACAAGCGCTTCCCTGCGCGCATCGTAGGTCTCGCCCTGCTGCAGATCATTTTCGCGAGTCGGGCCTTCGCTTGTCGCCTCCCAGCTCTCATCGCTGGCAAGCAAGACCTCATCCTCTGTCTCCAGCTGGCATAAAAGTGCAAGGTCCTCTCCGTAATAGTTGCGCAGACCGTCGATTCCGACACTGCCGCGATACCAACCGTCGCCCAGCGTCACCGTGATCTCATTATCTCCTTCCACGAGGAACTTCGTCACATCATAACGCTGCACAAACAGGCGCTTGTGATAATCGCCGGTTCCAGGCGCAAGCTCAAACGCTCCGACGCGCGTCCCGTTGATTCTTGCCACATAAAGTCCGTGACAGGTGATAAAAAGTGTCGCGTGTTCCGGCTGATCCAGGACAAATCTCTTCCTCAAGACAGCCGCAGGCTGTCGTTCTTCCGGCGCATGAACAAGCTCCGGGTCAATCCATTTTGCCTCCCATCTTACCGGAAGGCCTCCCTCTTTACTCATCGAAAGCACTCCTTCTTCTGTGAAATTGTCTTCTGCTTAGGATAATTATATTTTAAAGGGGCGGGGTCTTGGCGTAAACGCAAAACTTCCGAAAAAATGACAATTATTCCAGATCTTTGTTTGAAAACCAAAAACAGTCATCGGGCGGCACTGTCCCATTGACATCGCACGCGAAGGTGCGTATAATCAGGAACGCATCTTACAAGAATGATCATCAGATATATCAAGGAGATTTCCATGTCAGAACATACACCCTCCGACACCTATGCCGAACACTCCGCCATCGAAGAGATCCGCGAAGAAAATAAGATGGGCTACGCGCCCATCACGAAACTCATTTTTTCCATGTCGCTTCCCATCATGATCTCCATGTTGGTGCAAGCCCTCTACAACATCGTTGACTCGATCTTCGTCTCACGTCTGGGCGAGGACGCCCTCTCGGCCGTCTCCCTTGCCTTCCCGGTCCAAAACATCATGATCGCGGTCGGTACAGGTACCGCCGTCGGTGTCAACGCGGTCTTATCCCGCGCACTCGGCGAGAAGAACTATAAGATGGCCAACAAAGCTGCCAACAACGCTCTGTTCTTGGCGGTTTGCTCCACTTTGGTTTTCGTGATCTTCGGCTTGTTCTTTACCAGACCGTATTTTGAAGCACTCACGGACATTCAGACCATCATCGATTACGGTGTGGAGTACACCGAGATCGTCACCGTCGTCTCGATCGGCCTCTTTGGCGCGATCATGTGCGAGCGACTCTTAACCTCGACCGGCCGCACCATTTACACTATGGTAACACAGCTCACCGGCGCCATCACCAACATCATCCTCGACCCGATCCTGATCTTCGGCTACTTCGGTTTCCCGAAACTCGGCATGGCAGGCGCAGCGATTGCAACCGTCGCCGGACAGATTCTGGCAACCATCTTAGGTCTCATTTTAAATATCCGCTTAAACCACGAGATCAAACTGAGTGTGAAAGAAATGAAGCCGGACGGGCACATCATCGGCCGCATTTACCAGGTCGGCGTTCCCTCAATCGTCATGGCTTCGATCGGTTCGGTCATGAACTTCTTCATGAACAAGATCCTGCTTGGCTTTACCTCGACCGCAACCGCGGTCTTCGGCGCATATTTCAAGCTGCAGAGCTTCGTCTTTATGCCCGTGTTCGGCATGAACAACGGTGTCGTCCCAATCGTCGCCTACAACTACGGTGCGAGAAACAAAGACCGTATCATCGAAACACGTCGCAAGGCGATCATTTATGCAATGGCTTTGATGTTGGTCGGCTTCGCGGTCTTCCAACTGATCCCGCAGGTACTCCTTGGCATGTTCAATCCTTCCGAGGAAATGCTTCGCATCGGCGTTCCCGCCATGCGCGCCATCAGCTATTCCTTCCTGCTCGCAGCCTTTTCGATCGTCACGATCTCGGTCTGCCAGGCACTCGGAAAAGGCACCTACGGCTTGTATCTGTCGTTGATCCGTCAGCTCTTTGTCCTGCTGCCGGCGGCCTGGCTGCTGTCTAAGACCGGAAACTTAAACCTGGTCTGGCTCGCCTTCCCGATTGCGGAATTGGCTGCACTGCTGCTAAGCATCTACTTTAACAAAAGAGTCATGAAAGTGATTGAGATATAGTATAAACGCACGAACGGCTGTCCTCACGGACAGCCGCTTTTTATTTTATATATCAAATCATACGCCTATAAGCGCCCGTCTGCAAGATGGCTTCTTTCACCTTCCCGGCATTTTGAAAGCCCTGTTCTGACATTTCCTCAGCGGCTTCCGTAACAGATTGCTCAAACCTATCACAAATCTGATCAAATCTTCGCAGTGCAAATCTGGTGCCCATTCCGCTTTCCTCTGCTGCCTCCTCTAGATCCTCGCGCGTCACCTCATCAATGGAAGTGTGATCCCCGATATGAAACGCCATTTCTCTCGTACTGCTTGGATACATCGTGGTACACAGCAGGTCATAGGCCGGTGCTAAAGAATAGCCTGTTAAGTCAGGTGTGTAGACCAGTGCAAAGTTTTTAATGTGTGCATCCGTATTTCCCAGCAAAACATTAAAAACAATCCGGTCCCACAATCTCTGTTGGTCGATCATCGGTGCAAGCGATCCTTCCCTAAGCAGCCTGAACATCCTTGCAAGATAATGCTCCCCTGCCGGTTCATATTTTCTGGAAGATGAAATCCCGAGCGCCTGCGCAAAATCCTCTTGGTGCAGTCTAAGTGGAATCGGTAGGTCTCCACAGAACTTCGGTGCATCTGAAAACACTCTGTCAAATCTCTTTGTTGCAAACAGATAGGTGTCATCGATCCCTGTATCTGCTTCCAAAATGAAACTATCTGGCACCTCTATGCCCAGTCTAGCAGCAGCCCTCAAGGACATCGTTTCATTTACAACAATATCATGTAATCTGACATGACTTTGCTTTACAATGTGCGTACTAGGGGCGGTTCCTTTCGGAAGATACCACGCACCTTCCTTCTCCTCAAAATAAAGCCCTACTTTCCCCGAAGCGCCTGTCAAAGACAAATGTGTCTTCATCAGCACCTCTGCCGATTTCATCGCACCTTCCTTCGCAAGTGCTTTGATTTCCTCCATCGTCAGGCGTTCATAGGCCACTTCGGAGGGTTCCCCTGCGCTCACACGAATGGCTCCCAGACACTCTTTTCCCAACCCATACAGCAAGGATAAGAAATCATATTCCGGAAGGTGCATCCGTTCTGCAACCGCTCTGCGCGTAAAGCCTTCCGGCAACAGGCCCTCAAAAAAACATCTTGTCTCTTCCTCAGAAAATGGCTCAGGTTTTAACGGCAGACTGACCGAAATCGCCTGTGCATCCGGAGATGATAAATACGCATCGTCATAGCAAAACACAGCCTGCTCGGCGCTTCCTTCCTTCAGAGAGCCGACAAGAACAGATTGTCCCGCAATCTCAAGAAACACCTCAAATGCTCTCATAACTTATCTCTTACCTCTCACATTCAGTTCCACATTCATTCCAAGCATATTTGCCAGATAGATCGCTTTTTCAAGCTCTGCGGTGCTTTTCCCTCTCTCCAGATCTGAGATAAAGCTCACGGAGAAGCCCGTGTGCTGCGCAACCATCGCCTGCGTATAGCCGAGCTCTTTTCTTCGTTTTCGGATCGTTTTGCCAAATGTTATCGCATCAAATACAATCATATCGCTCTCCAAACTTCGCCGTACGGCTAAATATTAATTGCTTTGTCCAAGAATTCGCCGTACGGCTAAATTCTGTTTTCTTTATTATATTATGAGCCGTACGGCGAAGTCAAGTCTGAAATTCTTCGTCCAAAATGCACGAACGGCTGTCCTCACGGACAGCCGCTTTTTAATATCTCTCCAAAAATGAATGGTCTTCTCCCTTTGATTTATACCCGGGAAATGTATCGATGCATACCTGGTGCAGGCTGTTAAAGATGCTCGTCTCGATCTCAGGGTTGTCTCTCTTCAATCGCTTGATCAGCTGCTTGATCTCCTGGCGCTTGGAACCGCCACCGCCGTTATCACACGTCGTGCAGTTCTCCGTAAACCGACATGCACACTGGATGAACTCCAGATCATTGTAGTTCTTCCAGGCGATCACATTTTCCTCTAAAATGCAGTACATCGGGCGGATGAGCTCCATCCCTTCGAAATTCGTGCTGTGCAGCTTCGGCATCATCCCCTGCAGCTGGGATCCATAAAACATCGCCATGACGGTCGTCTCAATCACGTCGCTCTTATGGTGTCCGAGCGCGATTTTGTTGCAGCCAAGCTCCTTTGCCTTCGCATAGAGATTGCCCCGACGCATCCTGGCGCACAGATAACACGGGGACTGATCCGTCGCATTTGCCACCTCAAAGATGTTCGTCTCAAAGATTGTGATCGGGATGTGCAAAAGTGCTGCGTTGCTTTCGATTTTCTTGCGGTTGAGTTCATTGTATCCGGGGTCCATGACCAGGTACACCACCTCAAACGGCACCTCGCTGAACCGGTTTAACATCTGCATCAGCTTTGCCATCAGCATCGAGTCCTTGCCGCCGGAGATGCAGACCGCGATCTTGTCCCCTTCCTGCACCAGCTCGTAGCGCTTTACCGCCTGAATGAAAGGCGTCCACAGCTCTCTGCGAAACTTTTTAACGATGCTTCTTTCGATCAACTGATAAGGTTCTAACTCTCTGCTCATAGGCCAAACTCCTGACAAACTTCATGAAAACTCCGCAGAAACGCTGCGATCTCTTCCTCCGTGGTCAGATGACTTAAGCTGATCCGCCACGAAGACATCGCGTTCTTTTTATCCTTGCTCACCGCCATGACGGCGCGGGAAGGTGTCCCAGGCACCGCGCAGGCAGACTTCACCGAGACGCACACGCCACGATCACTCAGCGCTTCCTGAAATTCTAATCCCTTAATCCCCTTCACGCTTACATTTAAAATGTGTGGAATCGCGTCCTGTGGACTATTGATCCGCACTCTCGGATCGCGGGCAAATTCCTCCCGGAGCTTCCGGTTTAATTCTGCAACATATGCATACCTTTTCTCCACCTCCGGCAATGCCAGTGAAAGCGCTTTTAACAAGGCTGCATTCAGGCCAAGCGTCGGTGTGCCACTGCGGTAAAGGGAAGCGCCGGTGCCACCGTGAATCAACGGCTCAATGACCAGATCCTTCTTCTTTAATAATAAGCCGCTGCCGTTTAACCCATAAAACTTATGCGCCGCCAGACTCATCGTGTCCCCGGCAAACCGGTAGGGAATCTTCCCGATCGCCTGCGTCGCATCTACGTGCAGCTTACAATTCGGGTATTCTTTTAAAATGTCTGCGATCTCTTCCACGGGCTGCACCGTCCCAAGCTCAGAATCCACCGCACAGACGGTTACTAACACCGTATCCTTGCGCAGGAGATCCCGCAGACTCTCTAAATCCACCTTGCCGTCGCGCCCGATGTCTAACATCTCCACGTCCCAGCCTTGCTCCTTTAAGCTCGTTAACGGGCCGCTCACCGAGGCGTGCTCAAGCGGTGTCGTCAAAATGTGTCTGCCGACGTGACGCATCGATCTGGCGATCCCCTTGATGGCCAGATTATTTGCCTCGCTCGCCCCGGACGTATAGATCACTTCCTCCGGCAATGCGCCAAGAAGCTTCGCGATCTCCTCTGTTGTCTTATGGAGCGATTTCGCCGCAAGCTGTCCCGCCGCATGGGCAGAATTCGGGTTCCCTGAAAATGTTCGCTCTGTCTTTGTAAATGCATCGAGCACCGCAGCATCTGCCGGTGTATTTGCTGAATAATCAAGATATATCATAGTTTCTTCCCTCTTATCGAGCTCATTATAGGGGAGCGGCGGGACAAGGTCAAGAATCAATTCTATTAGTTAGTTTATGCAAACCATTTTGCCCCCTTCTTCCCCCTTGTTTTCCAAAAAAGACTTGTTGGATTCACATTTCCCCTATATAATAAGATTGTTAAACTTTTGATGATCAAAGGGGTCATTGCGCCCTTTTGTCAATCTAAAGATTGGAAAGGAATGTAACATGGCAAAGATTAACGAAGCTGCGAAACAGCAGATCCTTGAAATCTGCAACCGCTACAAGGATGAGCCGACTCCTCTGATTATGATCTTAAGCGACATTCAGAACGAGTATGGATACATCCCGCTGGAGGTTCAGGAGATCGTATCGAAGGAGACAGGCATCTCTGTCGCTGAGATCTACGGTGTCGTAACCTTCTATTCTTTCTTCTCCCTGACGCCAAAGGGGAAGTATGTCATCGGCTGTTGCCTGGGTACCGCTTGCTACGTCAAGGGTGGTCAGCAGGTCATTGACAAGTTCTCTGAGATCTTAGGGATTGCGCCCGGTGAGACCACATCAGACGGGCTCTTTACATTAGATGCACTCCGCTGCATCGGTGCATGTGGTATCGCTCCGGCTATCACCATCAACGGTACCGTTTACCCGAAGATGAGTGTTGGTCAGGTTCCCCAGGTTGTCGCTGAGTACAAAGCGAAGGAAGGAGTTCCGGCATGATTAAGAGCGTTGAGAATTTAAACGAGACCGCTGCTGCTTGTACCAAGTGTCTGGAAGACAAGTTAGCAGGCAATGACGGCAAGCGTCACATCGTTCTGTGCGGTGGTACCTGATGTCTTTCCAGCCACTCTACAGAGATTATGGAGAAGTTTGAGCGCATCTTAGAGGAGCGCGGACTCTCTGAGAAGGCAACCGTGAACCAGGTCGGATGCTTCGGCTTCTGCTCCCAGGGTCCGTTTGTCAAGATTTTCCCGGAAGATACCCTGTATCGTCTGGTGAAGCTCGAGGATGTCGAAGAGATCATCGAGAAGGATATCGTTGGCGGCGAAGTCGTAGAGCGTCTGCTCTATGTTGAGCCTTTGACCGGCGAGAAGGTCTCCAAGCAGGATGACATCAACTTCTATAAGAAGCAGCGCAGAGTCGCACTTCGCGGCTGCGGCGTCATCAACCCGGAAGACATCAACGAAGCACTCGGTATGGGTGCATTTATTGGCTTAAAGAGAGCTCTTTCCATGACCCCGCAGGAAGTCATCGACGAAGTCCTTGCTTCCGGTATTCGTGGCCGTGGCGGCGCAGGTTTCCCGACCGGCAGAAAGTGGCAGTTCGCGAAGAACTCCGTCAGCGACATCAAGTATGTTGTCTGTAACGGTGATGAGGGTGACCCGGGTGCATTCATGGATCGTTCGATCCTGGAAGGAAACCCGCTTGGCGTCATCGAAGGTATGGTAATCGCTGGTTATGCGATCGGCGCTCAGAACGGTTATTTCTACGTTCGTGCAGAGTATCCGACCGCTGTTAAGAGACTGCGCATCGCAATCGCACAGGCAAGAGAGATCGGCCTGTTAGGCGAGAACATCATGGGAACCGGATTTAGCTTCGATTGTCATCTCCGCCTCGGCGCTGGTGCTTTCGTCTGCGGTGAAGAGACTGCTCTGCTTAACTCCATCATGGGTAAGCGTGGTATGCCTCGTCCGAGACCGCCGTTCCCGGCAGTCAAGGGTCTGTGGGATCAGCCGACCATCGTTAACAACGTTGAGACACTAGCATGTATCCCGTTCATTTTAAGAGAAGGTGCAGAAGAATTCGCTAAGGTTGGTACCGAGAGATCCAAGGGAACCAAGGTATTCGCTCTGGGCGGCAAGGTCAACAACGTTGGTCTGGTGGAAGTTCCGATGGGAACCACGCTTCGCGAACTCATTTATGATATCGGCGGCGGCATCCCCGGCAACAAGAAGTTCAAAGCTATCCAGACCGGTGGTCCTTCCGGCGGCTGCTTAACCGAAGAATATTTGGATGAACCGATCGATTTCGATAACCTCGTAGCTAAGGGATCTATGATGGGCTCCGGCGGCGCGATCGTTATGGATGAAGACAACTGTATGGTAGAAGTCGCGAAGTTCTACATGGAGTTCATTTGCGACGAGTCCTGTGGTAAGTGTACCCCTTGCCGTATCGGCACCAAGAGAATGCTCGAGATCTTAACCAAGATCACTGAGGGCAACGGCACCATGGAAGATCTGGCAGCACTTGAAGAGCTGTCTCAGACCGTCAGCACAAACTCTCTTTGCGCACTCGGTCAGACCGCTGCAAACCCGATCAACTCCACGATCTCTCATTTCCGCGACGAGTATATCGCTCATATCGTGGACAAGAAGTGCCCGGCTCACGTCTGCAAGAAGTTAATGCAGTATGTGATCGATCCTGAGAAGTGTATCGGCTGCGGCATGTGCCAGAGAGGCTGCCCGGCTAGCTGCATCACCAGAACTGACTATATTGCTCCGAAGCACAAACTCGCATCCATGAAGATTGATTCTTCCAAGTGCGTCAAGTGCGGCGCTTGTATCAGCACCTGTAAGTTCGGCGCAATCGAGAAGAGATAACAGGAGGAAATCATGTCTACAGTGAATATCAAAATCGAAGGCATCCCCTATCAGGTGGAAAGCGGCCTTACCATTTTAGAAGCTGCAAAGAAATGTGGATATGAGATCCCTTCTCTTTGTGCTTTCAACCATGGCGAGTGCAACCAGGGTTCCTGCCGTGTCTGTCTCGTAGAGGCAACCGGTGCCAGAGGTCTGGTAGCAAGCTGTGTTTACCCGGTCAATGAGGGTATGGAGATCCGCATCTCTGCGCCGAAGGCAATTGAGGCCAGAAGAAGAAGCGTTGAGCTCCTCCTTTCCAATCACAACAAGAACTGCCAGCAGTGCGATAAGAACGGCAGCTGCGAGCTTCTGTATGTTGCACAGTTAACCGGTGCCAGAGAAGAAGCATTTGCAGGCGCTCATTCTGAGGTTCACATCGACCGTCTTGCACCCGCAATCGTTCGCGATACTTCCAAGTGTATCCTTTGCGGCCGCTGCATCGAGAGATGTAAGAACGCACATGGCCTTGGTATCTTAGGCTTCGAGAACAGAGGTTTCAAGACCTTCGTTTCTCCTGCTGAGAACCGCAATTTCAATGACTCTCCTTGTATCCAGTGCGGACAGTGCGTCAACGTCTGCCCGACCGGCGCTTTGATGGAGCACTCCGAGATCGACAAGGTCGACGCTGCTTTCAAGGCTGGCAAGCATGTCATCGTTCAGGCTGCGCCTGCAGTACGTGCTTCCCTCGGCGAAGAGTTCGGCTATCCGATCGGTACTCCGGTCACCGGCAAGATGATCGCTGCGCTTAGAAGACTGGGCTTTGAGAAAGTCTACGATGTCAACTTTGGTGCTGACCTTACCATCATGGAAGAAGGAACCGAGCTGCTTCACCGTTTAACCGAGGGCGGCGTGCTTCCGATGATCACTTCCTGTTCTCCTGGCTGGGTCAACTATGCAGAGTATAACTACGGCGATCTGCTGCCTCACCTTTCTTCCTGTAAGTCTCCTCACGAGATGCAGGGTGCAATCATCAAGTCCTACTGGGCTCAGGAGAAGGGCATTGCTCCGGAAGACATCTTCGTCGTCTCCGTCATGCCTTGTACTGCGAAGAAGTTTGAGAAGCAGAGAGAGCAGCTGAAGGTCAACGGTATCCCGGATGTGGATGCAGTCATCACCACCAGAGAGCTTGGCCGCATGATCAAGCGCTCCGGTATCCTCTTTGATCGTCTTCCTGACGAAGAGTGGGATCAGGACATCATGGGCGATTACTCCGGTGCAGGCGTCATCTTCGGCGTCACCGGCGGCGTAATGGAAGCAGCCCTTCGTACCGTTTACTTTAAGCTTACCGGCAAGGAATACGGCAAGGTAGAGTTTACCGAGGTTCGTGGCCACGATGCCGGCATCCGTGAAGCTGCCATCGATATCGACGGCACAGTTGTCAATGTGGCAATCGCTTCCGGTATGAAGTCCGCGAAGATTCTCCTTGATGAGATCCGTGAAGGCAAGTCCAAGTATCAGTTTATCGAGATCATGGGCTGCCCTGGCGGCTGCATCAACGGTGGCGGACAGTCTTATGTCAGACCTGTCTTCCTTCCGAAGGAGTCCGATGACATCCTTGACACCTACAAGGAAAAGAGAGCAAAAGCTCTGTATTCCGAGGACGAGCGTCAGGTCATCCGTCAGTCTCACAACAATCCTCAGATCGTTGAGCTGTATGAGAAGTATCTCGGCGAGCCGAACTCTCATAAGGCACACGAGCTTCTGCATACCACCTATGCGGCAAGAGAAGGATTTAACGAGATCTAATCATTTGGTAACAAAGCGGTCCGTGGGAAGTTCCCCGGGCCGCTTTTTCATCTTCTGTTACTGTATTATTTATCAAATAAAATGGCAGAATCACATTTTCAAAAAACACTCTCTGGCTTCCTCTATGATGTTGCAAGCGGTGACGCGGTTCGCCACATGGCAGATGTCGGTATGACCGTGCCGGAGATCAAAGAAAAGCTGGAGTTTCCGACCTCTGCAGAGCGCATCTCGCAGATGGTCTGGGATCATTTTGTGGCGACCGGAAAGATTTTGCTGGAGAAGCCAGAGCCCTCAAAAAGCTTCCAGAAAGTGAGCTATGTGAAGGAGACCGGCCCCTACGGAAAG
The DNA here is from genome assembly GCA_017480565.1 of Lachnospiraceae bacterium. GTDB lineage: Bacteria > Bacillota > Clostridia > Lachnospirales > Lachnospiraceae > RGIG1588. Next base: position 90,157 of record JAFVAL010000033.1, read on the forward strand.
GTCTCGTTTAAGCAAGTCTCGGAAGAAGTGCCTGCCTCAGGGAAGACCTATCTGCCCTGCAATTTCGGCAAGGAGATTTACAAGGACAAAAAGGCATTCCTAAAGAAGATCTCCGTCCTCTCAAAGCGCGATCAGGACTATCTTCTGTCCCTTCCCTGGACGCTTACGACCGTCTGGCACGAAGCGGATGAGCGGATGTCTCGGATTCACAGGCTGCTTTTCCCCAGTAGCGTAACATTACATTCGGGAAAATAAAAGAGAGGGCTTGTCTCTTTGTGGTAAGATTTGTTTGCCAAAATAAATCACACGAAGGGAGGCCCTCTATGTATTTAAGTGTAACAAA
>JAFVAL010000034.1 GCA_017480565.1 Lachnospiraceae bacterium
AAACGCTGGCCGCCGAACTGTGCTTTACCGCCCAGAGGCTGCTGTGTAACGAGGGAGTAAGGTCCGGTAGAACGTGCGTGGATCTTATCGTCAACCAGGTGGTGCAGCTTCAGATAATGCATGAAGCCAACCGTAACCGGGCTGTCAAAATACTCACCGGTACGTCCGTCGCGCAGACGAACCTTACCGTCCGGATTGATCGGAACGCCTGCCCACTCCTTGCGGTATTCCTGGTTGGTGAGCAGGAAGCTCATGACTTCCGGTGCAAGTACATCTTGGTATTTCTTCTCGAACTCGTCGAGAGGGGTGTTGACATAATCATTGGCAAGTGCCAGCGTATCCAGGATATCCTCCTCATCCGCGCCGTCAAAGACCGGTGTCGAAACGTTAAATCCGAGCACCTTGGCTGCGAGGGAAAGATGGATCTCCAGCACCTGACCGATGTTCATACGGGAAGGCACGCCCAGAGGATTCAGAACGATGTCAAGCGGACGTCCGTTTGGAAGGAACGGCATATCCTCGACCGGCAGCACGCGGGAGACAACACCCTTGTTACCGTGACGGCCTGCCATCTTATCGCCGACCTGAATCTTTCTCTTCTGTGCGATGTAAATGCGTACGGACTGGTTCACGCCCGGCGGCAGCTCATCGCCATTCTCTCTGGTAAATACCTTCGCATCCACAATGATACCGAACTCGCCGTGAGGCACGCGAAGGGAAGTATCACGTACTTCTCTTGCCTTCTCACCGAAGATTGCACGAAGCAGTCTCTCTTCTGCGGTCAGCTCTGTCTCTCCCTTCGGGGTAACTTTACCGACTAAGATATCTCCGGCACGAACCTCTGCGCCGATGCGGATGATGCCGCGCTCATCGAGGTTCTTAAGCGCGTCGTCGCCGACACCCGGAACGTCTCTGGTGATCTCTTCGGCACCAAGCTTGGTATCTCTTGCTTCCACTTCATACTCGTTGATATGAATGGAGGTGTAAACATCTTCCTGGACCAGTCTCTCACTTAAAAGGACTGCATCCTCGTAGTTGTAACCTTCCCAGGTCATAAAACCGATTAACGGGTTCTTGCCCAGTGCGATCTCGCCGCCGGCGGTCGAAGCACCGTCTGCGATGACCTGACCAGCCTCGATGTGATCGCCCTTTAAGACGACCGGACGCTGGTTCATGCTGGTACCCTGGTTGCTGCGCTCAAACTTGCTTAAGCGGTACTTAACGACTTCCTTCGTGTCATCTTCCTTCACCCAAATCTCGTTGGATGCAGAACGGGTGACAATACCAGGAGCCTTCGCGACCACGCAGTTACCGGAGTCCACAGCCGTCTTCTCTTCCATGCCGGTACCGACAACCGCAGTCTCGGTTAACATAAGCGGCACTGCCTGACGCTGCATGTTCGATCCCATCAGCGCACGGTTTGCATCGTCGTTCTGAAGGAACGGAATCATCGCGGTTGCAACAGAGAAGACCATACGAGGAGAAACGTCCATCAGGTCGATTCTTCTCTTCTCAAACTGAGAAGTCTCATCACGGAAACGTCCGGAAACGTTATTGTTGACGAAATGTCCTTCCTCATCGAGAGGTTCATTTGCCTGCGCAACGACATACTTATCTTCTTCATCCGCGGTCAGATAAATGACGTCATCTGTGACTCTCGGATTCTTCGGCTCACTCTTATCGACCTTGCGGTAAGGTGCCTCGACGAAGCCGTACTCGTTGATACGTGCAAAGGATGCCAGGGAGTTGATCAGACCGATGTTCGGGCCTTCAGGTGTCTCTACTGGGCACATTCTTCCATAGTGAGAATAATGGACATCACGGACTTCAAATCCAGCTCTCTCACGGGACAGGCCGCCAGGACCCAGCGCAGACAGACGTCTCTTGTGGGTCAGCTCAGAAAGCGGGTTGTTCTGATCCATGAACTGGGACAGCTGGGAACTTCCGAAGAACTCCTTAACAGCTGCCGTCACCGGCTTGATATTGATCAGGGACTGCGGGGAAATGCTCTCCACATCCTGGGTTGTCATACGTTCACGAACGACTCTCTCCATGCGGGAAAGGCCGATGCGGTACTGGTTCTGCAAAAGCTCGCCGACCGCACGGATACGACGGTTGCCCAGATGATCGATGTCATCGGAGTTGCCGATCCCGTACTCAAGATGCATGTTATAGTTGACCGACGCAAAGATATCCTCTCTGGTGATATGCTTCGGAATCAGGTCATGTACGCTTCTCTTGACCGCGTCAATGAGCTCCTCGCCTTCGAACTGGTTCATCAGCTCAGCAAGCACAGGATAATACACTTCCTCGGTGATACCGATCTCTCTCGGATTCTCGACTTCCGGAATCCAGGTGCGCAGATCTACCATCATATTGGATAAGATCTTGACTGCACGCTCCTCGGTCTGCACAAAGATCGCAGGAATCGCACGGTTCTGGATCTCATTTGCCAAAGCTTCTGTAAGGACAGTGCCAGCTTCCGCAACAATCTCACCGGTCGTTAAATCCACCGCATCCTCTGCAAGCTTGTAGCCCACAACACGGTTTCTAAACGCCAGCTTCTTGTTAAACTTATAACGGCCAACCTTCGCCAGGTCATATCTTCTTGCATCGAAGAACATGCCATGGATCAAAGACTCCGCGCTGTCAACGGAAAGTGGCTCGCCCGGACGCAGCTTGCGATACAGCTCTAACAGACCATCCTGATAGTTCGTGGACGGATCCTTCTGCATCGAAGCGGTCAGCTTCGGCTCCTCACCAAAGAGATCTGTGATCTCCGCGTTGGTACCAAGGCCAAGCGCACGAAGAAGCACCGTGATCGGAACCTTACGGTTACGGTCAACACGCACATAGAATACATCGTTAGAATCGGTCTCATACTCCAGCCATGCACCACGGTTCGGGATGACAGTGCAGGAATACAAGGTCTTTCCTAACTTATCATGATCGATTGCATAATAAATGCCGTGGGAACGAACAAGCTGGCTGACGATAACACGCTCAGCACCGTTAATCACGAAAGTACCGGTACGGGTCATCAAAGGCAGATCACCCATAAAGATGTCATGCTCACTGATCTCGTCGGTTTCCTTATTATGAAGACGAACCTTCACCTTCAGAGGCGCAGCGTAAGTTGCATCACGCTCCTTGCACTCTTCGATCGTATACTTCTTGTCATCCTCGCAGAGCACGAAGTCCACGAACTCCAGACTCAGATGGCCGTTATAATCTTCGATCGGGGAAATGTCGTCAAACGCTTCTTTAAGACCCTCATTGAGGAACCACTGATAAGAACTCGTCTGAACCTCGATCAGGTTCGGCATCTGCAGAACCTCGCGGCTTCTTGCATAACTCATTCTTACATTGTTTCCTGCTTTGATGGGTCGGATCCTGTTTTTCACCATGTAAGTTCACCCCTTGGTAATAAATTTTGGGTGTATAAAATCATTTTGAAAATACATATTGCATTCGAACATTTATATGTTATAATACAAATAAGTATTGCGAAAACGATAGTACACCACAATAGTGCATCTTCCATCATATCACGCTCCTGTCAAGAAGTCAAGTGGCTATAGGGGCGATTTTTTTATGATCTTATGAAAATATATGAGGTTTCCCCATGAAAGAATTTTTAGATGTCACGCTCTCCATCGATAACGTCGTGCTGCCGGTGGATTTTACCCGTGAGAGTACCGCACAGATCCTGCTGCCTCTTCTCTCTCACCTGACCGCTCTGCAAAGAGAAGCAGACCGTCGCATCCTGGTCTTTTTGGGTGCCGCCCCCGGTGCCGGCAAGAGTGTCCTTGTCTCCTACTTAGAGCACCTCTCCCGCGAGGTTCCAGGTCTTACGCCCATGCAGGCGCTTGGCCAGGACGGATTTCATTTCCCAAACGCCTATCTGCTCTCGCATCATCTCACCTACGAAGGAGAGACGATGACGCTAAGGTCCGTCAAGGGCTGGCCTGAGACCATCGATCACGAGAAGCTCTACCGCAAGCTCAGAGAACTCAAAGAGCAAGACGAAGTCCTCTGCCCGGTCTATGACCGCAACCTCCATGAACCCGTGGACGATCAGCTTCGGATCACGGAGAAGATCGTCATCGTGGAAGGCATGTGGATGAATTACGATACTGGAGATTGGGCGAAGATCGCGCACCTTGCAGATTATCAGATCATGCTGCTTGCGAGGATTGACGTGTTAGAAGCACGCGCGGTCGCAAGGAAAGTCCGCGGCGGTATGACCGAAGAGGCTGCGAGAACATTTTTCCGCACCACAGACGTACGGGCGATTCGAAGAATTATTGAAGGGATGGGGATTGCAGATCTCTACCTCGAATCCCTAGAAGATCACGACTTAAAAAGTTACGGAGAAAATTGTCCGCCGCTTGCCTCATTTTTACCATGACAAAGCAAAGGCCCCGCATCCCTGCGAGGCCTTCCTTATGCCGGTTTGGCAATCATTTCTTCTAATTTACTCAACTGTCTCAGCGATATCCGCGATCTGCTCGTGGAATCTCTCATTCTCACTCACCAGCATGACCGGCTTTGTGAAATCCATCGCATACAGACCGATGTAGCTCTTTGCATCGATGATGATGGAGCTGTCCAGATTGTGGAAAGCGACATCGTCAGGGCAATGGGTTGCGATTCTCTGTACTTCCTGCAGTTCGTTGATGGTTCTAAATAACTTCTTGGTAATCATTCTATCCTCCAATCTGATCTTCGTCTTCGAAGATCCAGTAAATATCTTTTCTTTCGTTACGCCTGCATTATAGGGCTGCACCCCTTCGTCAAACAAGTAGGTTTTTTCAGCGAATTTTGCGAAAAACTATACAGGTTGCACAAAAATCTTAGAAAAAGAACTTCTTGCGAATCATTTGCCGCACCCTGGGAATACTGCCTGCCACGAGCATACAAAGTCCCACCGCGACAAAGCTCGAGCACGAGTACAAGCTCCACTGAAACATCTTTGTTCCAAAGCTGATATGCTCAAAGAATTCGACCAGCATCGTAAATCCTCCCAAGAGCACAAGGAAACCGCCGCAGATAAAGATCTTGCCGCCGCGGATATATTTGAGCAGACAAATGAGTGCAGTAAGGAGCAGACAGTTCGCCAGTACCACCGGAAAGGCAAAACTTAAGAACCAGTGCCCACCCGTTTTCAGGCAAATGTATAATAAATACAGCAGAATCGCCGCGTGATCTGCAGGCACGAACACCTCGACTTTCGGATGGGAGAACCACAGTGGCAGCACAAACAACACATAGAAAAGCAAGATGCCAAAGACCGCGTAGCCGCCCCAGCCAAGTCCGCTATAAAGCTTCAGACACACAGTCAAAATGACCACAATCGCGATCACGCAGATGATCGTCATCCCGATGGCTGCCGGCAGAGTCGATTCACTGTGATGGTTCGGGAAAATATCTGAATAACGCTTCTCCTCCTGCTTCGCTTCCGGATTCCAGACCGGTGTCTGGCAAAGCGGGCACTTCTCCACGCCTTCCTGCAGTTTAACGCCACATTTTACACAGTACATAGGTCAGCCTCCATTGCTCTCAATCTCCACCGGAACGCCCAGCGCAACCAACCTTGAGAAGAATTGTCGCTCCAGCTCGGTTTCCTGAATGATCCGAATCATATTGATATAAGTCTTTCCGCCGCAGCTTAACACCGAGCAGTTGTTCGGATAGCGCAGCTGCGGTCCGATGATAAACTCCATACGTTTCACATACGTAAGCATCGGTTCTGGAAGATCCAGGTTTCCCAGATTCGAAATGTTGATGCAGCCGCCCCGCTCTCCGCTGTCGTTGTAGACCAGCTTCATCACAAAATTCTTTAAAAACACCGGTGCGAGTCTAAGCGCGACCACCTGCTGCGGCTGTACATTGGCCGCGATCATCCCGGCCATATTTTGAGGTGTTGCATTTGCCCGCAGTTGATGATGTATGGTGCTGCACAGCTCTGCAAATGTGTACGCCCCGTAACGCGGATCCACCCCGGAATTTAACACCAGCGTGAAGTTACGCAGCGTCTTGCTGTGATAGAGTCTTCGAAGATCCACCGGAACCGTGATTTTAACCGGCTTCTGGCGCTTTCTGGATCGTTCTTCTGCCTGCATCGCAAGGATGCTCTCAGCCATCACGGCAGCCAAAAACGATGTCACGGTCACACCGTACTCATGCGACACATCAAGAAGTCTCTTCGATTCCACAATTCCGGTCGTCAGATGCTTAAATCCACTCTTATCCTTCGTTCCATGAAGCCGGTACGCGGTCTCTTCCTTACGGCTCGAAGCCTTCTCTGCCGCGTTTTTCAGGAAACTATCTTCCAGTTCCTCTGCCCTTGGCGCTTCCTTGAAATCCCGGATCAGATCCCCCTTCGGAATCTCGACACCGTACTTTCTCTCGATGTATCGTGCCACCAGGTTAGCTAAGAAAATCACTCCGCCCCGGCCATCGCTGACCGAGTGAAACACTTCGACCGCCATCCGGTTTTTATAGTAAAACACCCGCAGACAGTTCTCATGAAGTTCCTTGCGGCTCATAAATGTCAGCGGATATGCAAAATCTTTTTGCACCCGCACGTCTTCTTTACTCTCTTCGAGATAATACCAGAAGAACCCCTTGTGCAAAGACACGTAAAAAGAAGGAAACCTAGACTTCAGATCACGAATGGCTTCCTGCAACACGTCCGGATCGATTTCTTCCGAAAGCTCCGCTGAGACGCGAAACACATTGCACCAATCGCGCTTCGTAATCGCAGGAAAAATCAGCGCGGCAGTGTCTAAGCGATACCATTTCTGAGACAAGGCAAGCCTCCTCCTTTCATCTGGTTTTCGATATTATATCACATGTGTTTCGTTTATTAAAGATATAGTTCTTAAAACTAAATTAAAAAATGGCCAGAAGTCTTGCTCCTGGCCATTCTCATGTTAAATCTACAATTACTTAAGGGTAACCTTAGCGCCTTCAGCCTCGATCTTAGCCTTGATTGCCTCAGCCTCTTCCTTCTGAGCCTGCTCTTTGACAAGCTTAGGAGCGCCGTCAACCAGATCCTTAGCTTCCTTCAGGCCAAGTCCAGTGATCTCACGGACAACCTTGATAACCTTAACCTTGTTAGGTCCGATCTCGGTTAACTCAACATCAAACTCGGTCTTCTCTTCTACTTCCTCAGCAGGACCAGCAGCTGCAACAACAACGCCAGCAGCAGCGGAAACACCGAACTCTTCCTCACAAGCCTTTACTAATTCATTCAGTTCCAGAACTGTCATGCCTTTAATCGCATCGATAAATTCCTGAGTAGTCATTTCTTAATCCTCCATGTAAAAATCTAATGTTACTTGCGATCTTCTCTGATCGCTATGCTGCCACAAAGCAAAATGCCTTATGCAGCTTCGCCGTCCTTCTCTGCAATCTGCTTAAGAACACGAGCAAAGTTGGCGATAGGTGACTGCATACTTCCGAGCAGTCTGGAAATGAGTTCTTCTCTGGACGGAATATTGGAGAGAGCATCACAGCCCTTCGCATCATAATAATTCCCTTCAACAACCGCAGCCTTGAACTCAAGATTAGGCATCTCTTTGAACAGCTTAGAGATCTCACGCGCAGGAGCAGTTGCGTCTTCTTTCGCAAATGCAATCGCGGTAGGACCGTTCAGATCGTTATCGAGCTTTGCAAAATCCGTTCCGTCAAACGCAAGGCGAAGCATGGTGTTCTTATATACCTTATAAGTGATGCCTGCTTCACGTAATGTCTTACGAAGCTTTGTGTCCTGCTCAACAGTCAAGCCACGATAGTCAACCAGCACTGCGCCGGCACAACCATTCAGATGGGACTTGATCTCTTCTACGATCGGCTGTTTTAATTCAACCTTAGCCATCTTGTTACCTCCTTGTAGATTCTTTGGAAATGCATTCGCATCTCCGCTCTACTGCCAAATCAGGAAAATAAAACTCCCCGACTGCACGCAGACGGGGAGTGATAATCAAACATCTTGATCTCCCTCGGCAGGCGGTTTCCTCTTACACCTTACGGTACCTGCTGTCTTCGGCAGCTTATATGATTCATTCAGAACCGAATGAATTATATCAACGTCTTTTGTTGTTGTCAAGCCCTTACTTATCCAAGCTTAACGGTATTGATCTTAACGCCAGGGCCCATGGTGGAAGCTAATGTAACGCTTCTTAAATACTGGCCCTTTGCAGCGGACGGACGAGCCTTAATGATCGCATCCATCAGTGTCTGGAAGTTCTCCTTCAGAGCATCCTCAGTGAAGGAAACCTTGCCAATCGGCACATGAATGATGTTGGTCTTGTCCAGACGATACTCAACCTTACCGGCTTTGATCTCCTTGACTGCCTTGGTGACATCCATGGAAACGGTACCTGCCTTCGGGTTCGGCATCAAGCCCTTAGGTCCAAGAATACGACCCAGACGGCCGACAACACCCATCATATCCGGGGTAGCAACAACAACATCGTAATCAAACCAGCCTTCGTTCTGAATTCTCGGAATCAGCTCCTCGCCGCCGAAGAAATCAGCTCCTGCAGCCTCAGCCTCTGCTAACTTATCGCCCTTAGCAAAAACCAGAACGCGAACGTTCTTACCGGTACCGTTCGGAAGTACGACAGCACCACGAACCTGCTGATCCGCATGACGTCCATCAACGCCAAGACGAATATGAGCTTCGACGGTCTCGTCAAACTTTGCGGTAGCGGTCTGCTTTACCAGCTTGATCGCATCTTCTGTATCATATACCGCTGTCTTATCAAAAGACTTCACAGCGTCTAAATACTTTTTACCTCTCTTCATCTTACATAACCTCCTGGTGGTAATATCGGGAGCAACAATCAATCATTGTACCCTCCCACATCATACATTTACGGAAATGGTCTTATGCCGGATATCAAAACAAGGAAAACGAATATCCAAACTTTACTCTATCCAATCGCAGAAGAATTATTCTTCTACCGTAACTCCCATACTTCTCGCTGTGCCTGCGATCATGCTCATAGCAGCCTCAAGGGATGCAGCATTCAGATCAGGCATCTTTGTCTCGGCGATCTTCTGAAGATCAGCCTTGGAAAGCTTCGCAACCTTCACTTTGTTCGGCTGCCCGGAAGCGGTCTCAATACCGCAAGCTTTCTTGATCAGTACAGCTGCAGGCGGAGTCTTGGTGATGAAGCTGAAGCTTCTATCCTGGTAAACCGTGATCACAACAGGAATGATCATACCCTCATCCTTCGCTGTTCTCGCGTTAAATTCCTTCGTGAACTGTACGATGTTAACACCATGCTGGCCAAGTGCCGGACCAACCGGAGGAGCCGGTGTTGCCTTTCCAGCAGGAATCTGTAACTTAATATAACCTGTGACTTTCTTTGCCATAGTAGTCTACCTCCTAAATTGTGGTTTTTCGGGGACTTACCCTCCCACAGTCCATCTCGGATGAAATGAACTTAAAACTTTTTAATCTCCGCGAATCCCAGCTCAACCGGGGTTTCACGGCCAAACATGTCAATGCTGATGGTAACACTCTGTTTGCCTTCATTGACTGCCTTGACAACGCCGACGGTATCCTTCCAGACACCGGTAGTAACCACGACCTGGTCACCGACGTTATACAGGCTCTCAGCCTTACCTGCGATAAGACCCATATTGATCAGTTCTGCCTCAGTAAGCGGTACCGGCTTTGACCCCGGTCCGACAAACCCTGTGACACCTCTTGTGTTGCGAACCACATACCAGGTATCCTCATTCATAATCATATGAACCAGGACATAAGCCGGGAACATCTTCTTCTGCACGAGCTGGGAAACACCATTCTTCACCTCAACCACATCCTGCATCGGGATGGACACTTCCAGGATCTGATCCTGAAGCTTGCGGTTCTCGATGGTCTTCTCAATGTTCGCTTTTACCTTATTCTCATAGCCTGAATAAGTATGCACAACATACCACTGTGCGTCTGCCATGTTCGTAGCTCCTTTCTGATGTATCGTTCGCGGACGTCTGACTTACATAATGAAGTTCAGACCAAACTGAAGAACTGTGTCAATCAAAGAAATAATGAGGCCCAATATTACAGAGATTACGATTACAGCACTCGTCTCCTTCACGACGGTTCCACGGCTGGGCCATGAAATCTTCTTGAATTCCGACTTAATTCCCTTCCACCAGCTCTTCTTCGCAGCCTTAGGCGCTTCGTCCTTGGTCTTCTCGGTGCTGGTTTTCTTCGTAGAATCTGCCATACGAATTCCTTTCTCTAGGAAACCTGATTACTTGGTCTCCTTATGCATTGTGTGAGCCTTGCAGAACTTGCAGTACTTCTTGGTCTCCATTCTCTCAGGATGAAGCTTTTTTTCTTTCATCATGTTATAATTGCGTTGTTTGCACTCTGTGCACGCCAATGTAATTCTTACACGCATGATTATACCTCCATAAAAATTCCTTGTTTTGAAGCATAAAAAAAAGACCTCTGTCCACGCCTAACTACTATAGCACGGTGCAGAGGTCTTGTCAACAAGTATTTTCCTTGATTTTACAAGCTTTTTCGCCTGATTTTTGCTTATTTCTTCGTGCAAAATGTGTGATCAGAACGCCCAAGAGTACGCCCGCCGCATCGATCAAGACATCTCTTACCTGGCCAGCCCTTCCGTCCACAAAAAGCTGATGCACTTCATCGGTCACCGCATAACATACGCCACAGAAAAAGGCGCATCCATTTCTTGCAAATGTCCCCATTTCCGGCCATTTCCGAAACTCTGCTCTGGCAAATAGCCGCTGGAGCAGCACGCCCAGGATCAAAAACTCTGCCAAATGTGCTCCTTTTCGCACAAACAAATGCAAAAGCTCCTTCTCGATGGGCAGCCATTTCGCCAGCCAAGCGGCAAAGAATCCGCTCTCCGCTCCGGAAAGATCTCCAGGCATCGCCGAATGGATGAAAATCACCGCCATCCACAAAATGGCAAGGACAAGATCGCGTTTCGTCTCTTTTTTCATATATGAATGTCCACCCATTTCCCTTGATGGAAGCGCGTCGATGACCCCAGATAACGGAAAATCTGATCTGCCAGAATGCCAAGCCAGATGCCGATGATCCCTAGGCCAAGCACGTAACCGCCTAGATACGAGACACCGGTTCGGATGATCGTGACACTGATGGCGGAGACAAGCG
>JAFVAL010000035.1 GCA_017480565.1 Lachnospiraceae bacterium
GTTCGAGGCTTGTCAGCCTTTGATTCCGGCCCAAAGCGCGTAAAAGTGCGTAAAAAGTGCGTAAACGCCGAATGGGGGAAACCCGGAAACCATTGAAAATACTGGATTTTTGAAGGAGATGTAGAGATATATGAAATTAGGCATCATCGGCCTGCCGAATGTAGGCAAAAGCACTTTATTCAATTCCCTGACCAAAGCCGGGGCAGAATCTGCGAACTATCCCTTCTGTACCATCGATCCGAACGTCGGTATCGTACCGGTGCCGGACGAGCGCATCTACAAACTGGGTGAGCTCTACCACACAAAGAAGGTGACCCCGGCGGTCGTAGAATTTGTCGACATCGCAGGTCTTGTCAAGGGCGCTTCCAAGGGCGAAGGTCTCGGCAACCAGTTCCTCGCCAACATCCGCGAGGTTGATGCGATCGTGCACGTCGTACGCTGCTTTGAAGATCCGAATGTCATTCACGTCGATGGCTCCGTCGATCCGCTCAGGGACATCGAAACCATCACGTTAGAGCTCATTTTCGCAGACCTGGAAGTGTTGGAGCGCCGCATCTCCCGCGTGGCGAAGTCTGCACGCATGGATAAGGAAGCCGGTAAGGAGCACGAGTTCCTTCTGAAGGTCAAGGATTGCTTAGAAGATGGCAAGTGCGCTTCTGCGATGGAAGTCTCCGAGGACGACCAGAAGTATTTTGATGCCCTCAATCTCCTCACCGCGAAGCCCGTGATCTTTGCGGCAAATGTATCCGAGGACGATCTGGCAGACGACGGTGCTTCGAACGAAGGTGTCCAGAAAGTACGCGAATACGCGGCAGCGAATGGCAGCGAGGTCTTTGTCATCTGCGCCAGCATCGAGGCAGAGATCGCAGAGTTAGATGACGACGAGAAAGCGATGTTCTTAGAAGACCTCGGCATCTCCGAGTCCGGCCTTGATAAGCTGATCGCCGCAAGCTACCGCACGTTAGGCCTGATGAGTTTCTTAACCGCTGGCGAAGACGAATGCCGCGCCTGGACGATCAAGATCGGTACCAAAGCGCCGCAGGCCGCAGGCAAGATCCACAGTGACTTTGAGCGCGGCTTCATCAAAGCCGAAGTCGTCAACTGGGAAGTCCTTTTACGTGAAGGTTCTCTGGCTGCTGCCCGCGAGAAAGGCCTGGTCGGCATGGAAGGGAAAGAATATGTCGTCCAGGACGGAGACGTAATTCTGTTTAGATTTAATGTGTAAGATTCATACACAAAAACAATCGCCTCTGCGGATGAATTCCACAGGGGCGATTTTGGGTTATGCAAATACTTTCCTCGACTCTTCTTCTTCGAATTGTCTCGAATACAGGTCGTAATAATACCCTTTCTTGCGAAGCAGCTCCTTGTGCGTGCCGCGCTCAATGATCTTTCCATCATTTACAACGAGGATCAGATCCGCCTGGCGGATCGTCGAGAGACGATGCGCGATCACAAACGCGGTGTGGTTTTTTAACACCTCATTTGTCGCATTCTGGATCAGCTGCTCGGTCTTGGTATCGATCGAGGACGTCGCTTCATCTAACACAAAGATGGCAGGCTTTGCAAGGATCGCACGGGCGAAGGAAATGAGCTGCTTCTCTCCGGTGGAGAGCAGGCCGCCGCCTTCTCCGACATCACTCTCATAGCCATCCTTCATCTTTGCCGCAACCTCATCCGCAGACACCTTGCGGGCTGCCTCTTCCACCTCTGCATCCGTCGCATCCAGTCGTCCGTAGCGGATGTTTTCACGAATTGTACCGGAGAACAGATGAGGATTCTGCAGCACATAGCCGATCTGGCTGTGCAGCCACAGTTCCGAGCGCTCGCGGTAATCCACGCCATCGATCAGGATACGACCCGATGTCGGCTCATAGAACCGGCAGGCAAGATTGACTAACGTCGATTTGCCCGCACCGGTCTCTCCCACGATCGCGACGTTACGTCCCGCAGGGATGTCCAGATTGAAATGCTCCAGCACATATTCCTTGCCGTCCGGGTACATAAAACTCACGTCCTCGAACGTGATATGTCCCTGCACCGGCTCCCAGTTCTCCTTCTTCGGGGCAAAGGTATCGCCGTACTTTTCCTTCACTTCCGGCTTGTCATGAATCCCCGGCTCCTGATCCAAAAGATCCATCACACGCTCTACATTTGCCTGGCAGGAAATGACCTCGGCCACGATCGATGCAATGCCCTGCACCGGCTCAAAGATGTTGAGCGCATACGAAATAAAGATCGAAAGCGTGCCAAGCTTCATCAGATCAAGCTGCACCAAATGTCCACCCTGCGCCAACACGATGGCGGCTGCCACATAGCCAAAGAACATGATCGACGGGATAAAGACCGCGTTCACTCTCGCCACCGCCACGGAAGAATGATGCATCTTCTGCGTCAGTCCGCGGAAATCCCGGTCATTGGCCTCTTCTCCCACCAACGTCTTGGTCGTGCGCACACCCGTGATACCTTCGTTGAAAGCTCCCGTGATCTCGGAGTTGACCTTACGCACCTTTCGGTTGTAGCCCAGCAATTTATTTTCAAAGAAATTGGTGAGGAACAAGACAAAAGGCACGATCAGGGACACGACAAGCGCAAGCTTCCAGTCGAGAATGAACATCACGACGAAGACAAACACAACGTAGATCGAGCACCACAGGAGGTCTGAAAGGCCCCAGGCAATCTGTCCCGCGATTCGGTTGGTATCGCTCATGACACGCGAGTGGATATATCCCACCGGTGTGGTGTTATAATAAGAAAATGACAAGCGCTGCAGGTGCTCAAACTCCGCCCGCTTCATGTCTCGTCCCATGTTCATTTCCACCACGAAGGAGGCGTTGATCATCAGGATAAAGAAGGCCGACTGCACCAGAATGAGCAACACATACGTCAGTGCAAACAACCCGATCCCGCTCGTCTCCTGTGGCACGATAAAGTGATCGATCGCATAGCTTTGGAAGAACGGAAACGCAATATCGATCAAGGCGAGAATCACATTGGTGCTCATCGCTATCACGATCTGCCTGCGAAATGGCTTCATAAACGGAAGCATCCGAAACCAGACCTTGATGTCAAATGGTTTGTTATATTCTTGTTCATCATAAGCAGCCATATCACTTCTCCTCCTTTCCCTCTTCCTGCAAAAAGCGTCGGTCATCCTGGCTCATCTGAATCTCATAGATCTGCCGGTAAATGCCTTCGCGCGCGATCAGTTCCTCGTGGGTGCCATGCTCACGGATTCGCCCGTGATGCATCACATAAATCTCATCCGCGCCCATTAGCGTGGTCACGCGGTGAGAAATGATGATCATCGTCGTATTGCCCCTGAATTGTCTAAGCGCCTGGCGGATCTTGATATCCGTCTCCGCATCGACCGCAGACAACGAGTCGTCAAAAATCATGATCGGTGTGTTCTGTAATACCATGCGTGCGATCGCGATTCTCTGGCGCTGGCCGCCGGATAAGGTCACACCGCGCTCACCAACCAGTGTATCATAGCCGTCCGCAAACTCCATGATCGCATCATCCACACACGCAATCCGTGCAGCCTCTCGGATCTCCTCCTCGGTCGCATCCGGTCTGCCGGAGGCAATGTTCTCCCGAATGGTTCTGGAGAATAAGAATGGCTCTTGCAGCACGAGGCCGACATTGGCACGAATCCAGCTCTTTGGAAGCGCATTTGCAGAGATACCACCGATCGTAATCTCTCCTTCTTTGATCTCATAGAGACGCTCTAAAAGCTGCATCACCGTCGACTTTCCGCTGCCCGTGCCGCCAAGCACGCCGATCGTCTGTCCTTCCTTCACCGTAAATGTGACATCCTTTAGCACCGGATGCTCCTCATCATAGCTGAAGTTCACGTGCGAGAACGCGATATCTATCTTCTCGGGAACATTTGCCAAAACAGCCACATCATCCTTCTCTTCTTCCCCATCCAGAATATACTGGACACGCTCGAAAGAGACGCCGGCCTTACTCATCTCTGAGAAAATGCGTCCGAGTCGCCTGATCGGCCAGACAAGGTTCCCGTTGTAGGTCGCAAAAGCGACAAACTCACCGACCGTCATATTTCCTCTGGCCGCAATGTAAGCGCCGATCACGATCACAGTCACGATCTGAAGCCCGGTGATGATATCGCCGCAGCTCCAAAACCACGCAGAGATTCTGCCGGCTAAAATCCACAGATCTGAGAACCGTGTATTCTTCTCATCAAACTTCGCAAGCTCAAAGCTTTCACGCCCAAACGCACGCACCACACGCACGCCGGTTGCATTTTCCTGAACGACCGCGGAAAGCTCGCCTTCCGCCTCGTCTGCCTCCTGATATCTGTGACGAATTTTTCCGTAGAAGATCATCGTGTAAGCGACAATCAGCGGTACAAATAAAAGAACGATGATTGCAAGCTTCTGGTTCATCGAGTACATCATCGTAAACGAGACCACAACCATAAAACTGATACGAAAGACTTCCAAAAGCTGCTGCACGGAGAAGTTTCGGATCACCTCAACGTCGGAGGTACATCTCTGAATGATGTCTCCGGTCTTATTCTGGTCATGCCAGCGCATCGGCAGGCGCTGCACGTGGTAAAACAACTGATTACGAATGTTTTTTGCAAAATTCTCTCCCGCGCTCGCCGTACAAAGACGCCACAGGTAGTTCATCAGCCAGGCAAGCAATGCGATCACAACGATCGCAGCCGCAATCCACCAAAGATGCCCCTGCAGGAAGCTGACACCGCCGATCCTCTCGATCCAGGCATTGACAAAGCCCGGAAGGGCGGATTCATTTTCCCCTAACACCGTATCAATCGTGTAGCGGAACACCTGCGGGGTAAATGAATTCAGAACCGTGACGCCAAGCGAAGCGAGCACCGCTCCGATAAAATATCCGATTGAGCCTTTTGTGAAACGCCGCATCAGGCTCCATTTTGAACTTTTTTTCATATACTTTCCTTTTCCCAAAAACAAAGGCTGCCGCATACGCGACAGCCTCCAATGACCCTGTAATTACAAGAAAACACAACCCCAAATGGGTACACGACTCCCTTTTATATGCCTTACGCAACCAGGAAGAACTTCACAAGGAACAGTGCAGAAATCACGTACGTCAGTACGGAAACCTTTCTCGCGTTGCCTGTGAAGACCTGAATCACGGTATAGATGATCATGGCAAGGCCAATCGCATGTCCGATCGAACCGGAGATCGGCATCGCAATCATCATCACCGCCACAGGTACAAGCTGTGTCAAATCATTAAAGTCAATATTCCTAAGACCTGCAACCATCAGAAGACCCACATAGATCAGGGCAGACGAAGTTGCAGCCGCAGGAATCACCGCCGCGACGGGTGCAATAAAGATACAAGCCAGGAATAACAGGCCTGTGGTTAACGCAGTCAGACCAGTGCGTCCGCCCGCTTCCACGCCGGAAGCAGACTCCACAAAGGTCGTAACGGTAGAGGTACCAAGCAAAGAACCCGCGATCGTACCGATCGCATCAGAAGTCAGTGCTTCCTTCATGTTCGGCATCTCACCGTTCATATCGATCATGCCTGCACGGGATGCTGTACCAACCAAAGTGCCGATGGTATCAAACATATCGATCATGCAGAACGTAAGAACTAAAGTAATCGCAGTAACGATTCCGGTGCCAAAAAGCGTAGCGAAATCGAACTTAAAGAGCGTAGTTGCAGCCATATCTGCAAAAGGAGGCAGGAAATTAGCTGTCTTAAGAGATGCAAATGGATTCACATGCAAAAACAGTGCGGAACCGATCCAGTTCACGATCGATGCACCAAGCATGCCAAGTAAAACCGCACCCTTCACTCTTCTCATGTCTAAAATGATAATGATAAAAAGACCCACAAACATCGTAACGACAGTCAGAACCATGGTCGCATAACCGCTTCCCATCGTCTCTTTCGCCAGTGCCGAAGTCATAGAGCCAAAGAAATCTCGCATCGCATAGAACGGGCCACCGGTCTCGGAGTACGCACCTGCGTTGGAACCAAAACCGATGTTTAAAAGCATCAAGCCGATCGCAGGGGCAACACCCATGCGGATGCCCAGCGGAATTGCCTGCACGATCTTCTCACGCACATTCAAAACCGAAAGCACGATAAAGACGATACCTTCAATCAGAATGATGCAAAGCGCAGCCTGGAAGCCCTGCGTATAGGACACACCTGCCACCGCAGAGATATTCGCTGCCACTACCGCAAAGAAGCTATTGAGTCCCATGCCAGGCGCCATCGCAAACGGCTTATTTGCCAAAAAAGCCATGCAGATCGTACCGATCGCAGACGCAATACAAGTCGCCAAAAAGACACCGTTCCACAGCGGACTTCCGACATCAAAATTCGTCAGCAGATTCGGGTTCAACGCGATGATATACGCCATCGTCATAAAAGTCGTCAAACCAGCGATGATCTCGGTCCGAACCGTCGTACCGTTCTCTCTAAGTTTAAATAACTTCTCCATGGTTTCCTCCCTTTGATTCATGCAAGTAACATAACACATCCTGTGTGAATCAAAAATCCAGTCAATCACGCCGTTCGGCGCGAAACTGCGCCAAACAACACGCAAGAATCATAACACTTGCCACCCTATCTTGCAAGTCTAAAAATTATAGCAGCAGTATAAAACACAAAGGAAAATGCCCCGCTTTCGCGAGGCATTCGATCGATCATATTATCTGTTTCCGAGAAGTCTCCCCAGTCTGCCAAGGATCGAGTTGTCTTTCTGCTCAGACACACTCTTCTTCTCGCTCGTCACCGGCCCTGCCGGCTCCTCTTTCTTTTCGACAGGCGCTTCCTTCACAGGTTCTTCCTTGATAGGCTCTATCTTGATAGGTTCTTCCTTGATAGGCTCTGTCTTACTCGGCTCCGCCTTCACAGTTTCCTCTTCCGGTTCTGTCGTAACGGGCTCTTCCTTCATCTCTGAAGGCTCTTCTTTGGAAATCATCTCTGGCTCCGAAATGATCTCCTCCAATTCTTCCTTGGACATCTCCACCGGCGGCTGCCACGGTGCAAGCTTGTCCTTCAGGAAACGAAAACGGCTGCGAATCTGCTGGTAGAAAACCTGACCCTTCTTGTTGCCAAGCTGCTGCTGGAAATAATGATAAAAATCATCCTTTCCTTCACTGGCAATCAGCGCATCAAGAACCATCTCGCACTGGCTCAGATTCAGTCTCGTCCCGGTGTGTCTCTGCACATCATCTGCGATGAAGCGAAGCTTTCCGAGATACTCTTCATCTTGCTTCGTCTCGGCTTTCGGCGCCTTCTCGCTCTTTTTCTTCGGTTTCGACTTCTCAGGCTTCTCGTGCTTCTCTTGCTGATCGACTTTCTCAGACTTCTTCATCTTTTCCGTCTTTTCGGTCTTATCAGCCTTCTCGCTCTTGTCTGCCTTCTCCGTTTTTGCACGCTTCTCAGTATGCTCAGATTTCTCTGCCTTTACAGGCTTCTCGGTTTTCTCCGGTTTCTCTGTCCGTTCCGCCTTCTGCGCCTTCTCAGGCTTCTTTGCTTCCTTGGCAGGCTCCACTTCCTTGCCGCCCTCCATGGTCTTCACCTGGATGACCGGGCCCTTGCCAAGTACCGCTCTCGCTCTCTCTCCCAGAACGCTCGTCGCATCCTTCTTCTCCTGCACGAACTGATATCCGTCCAGGACACCGGTTGCCTGCGCTTTGCCGGGGCCTTCCACCTGCCTTGCGGTAAATGCAGGCTTCTTCGCGGGTGTATGAGTGGCGGTTTCTTTCTTGGTGTCTTCTTTCTTCAGATCTTTCTTCGGTTCTTCCTGTTTTGGAACTTCCTTCTTAGGCTCTTCCTGTTTCGGAGCTTCCTTCTTAGGCTCTTCCTGCTTCAGAACCTCCTTCTTAGGAGTCTCCTTCTTAGGCTCTTCCTTCACAGGCATCTCTCTCTTGACTTCCTCTTTGACAGGCTCTGCCTTCTTAGGTTCTTCCTTGACAGGAGTCTCAACCTTGCGCTCTTCCTTCGCGGGCTCCTTCTTTGCTTCCACTTTCGCTTCCGCCTGCTTTGTCTCGGCTTTCTTTGCCTGCTCTGCGCGCGCACGATCATTCAGAGCTTTCTTCACCGAAATACAACGCTTCACGATGCCTGCTGCGCCGAGCTGCTCGCCCATCTTCACAGCCATATCATAACCGGTGTCACGGCTGATGATGTAACGAGGCTCATCGTCCTTAAGCGTGTAATAAAGCATTGCGACCAGCTGAAAGTCCAACGCATTCGCGGTACCCGTCTCGATCTTTAAAAGATCCACCTTTGCTTTGGTGGCTAACAACTGCTTGACCTGCTCATACTTCAGCGTGTCCGCATGGTTGCTGTAAAAGATTTTGATCTCATCTTGATCTGTCAGATAATCAACGCCGTCCACCCCGGCGCTGCCGACATTCTCATAATCTACAAAATAAATTGCCATGATATCCCTTTCATCGCAGACTTGTATCTTATGACCGATCAGAATGATTGTAACATAAAAAATGTAAATGAGCAAACTCTTCTTGAAACTCTACCGCAAGATATAGTACAATATCTTCAATTACGAAAAACGAGGTAACAATCCTTATGAGCACAATTCGAGTCATAGAAGTCAAACAAAGCATTTTCGCAGACAACGACAAAACCGCCGCTGCCATGCGTCAGGAATTAAAAGAACGAGGCATTTATCTGCTTAACCTGATGTCTTCCCCTGGTTCCGGCAAGACGACAACCTTAAAGCGCACGATCGCAGCGTTAAAAGATGAATACAAGATTGGCGTCATGGAGGCGGACATCGACTCCGACGTCGACGCGCTAGCCATCTCCGAGACGGGTGCGAAGGCCATCCAGCTGCACACCATGGGGATGTGTCATATGGATGCAGCGATGACGCGTCAGGGCTTCGATCAGCTTATCGACAACGAGATTGAACTGGCGATCTTAGAGAACATCGGCAATCTCGTCTGTCCGGCGGAATTTGACACCGGCGCGGTGAAGAATGCGATGATTCTCTCCGTCCCCGAAGGCCACGACAAGCCCTTAAAGTATCCTCTGATGTTCCAGGTCTGCGATGTCGTTTTAATCAACAAGATGGACGTTCTCCCGGTCTTTGATTTCGATCTGGAGAAATGTACCGAGTACATCCACATGCGCAATCCGAACGCGGTTGTCATCCCGATCTGTGCCAAGACCGGTGAAGGGATGGATGCATGGTATGACTGGCTGCGAGACCAAATCAAGGAATGGAGATCTTAACCCATGCATGAATTAGGCGTTGTATTTCACATCATCGACAGCATCGAAGAGGTCGCGAAGGAGAATGAGGTCTCCCACGTCTCGAAGGTCGTCTTGGAAGTCGGCGAGGTCTCCGCGATCGTCAACGATTATCTGGAAGACTGCTGGAATTGGGCGGTCAAGAAGCATCCGATCATGACGGACTGCAAGTTAGAGATTCGTGACATCCCTGCGATCACGTTTTGCGAAGACTGCAAGCAGACTTACGAGACTGTCAAGTACGGTAAGACTTGTCCCTACTGCCAGAGCGGTCACACCTATCTGGTTCAGGGAAATGAAGCGAACATCAAAGAAATCGAGGTCGAATAGACCATTCGGAAATCATCCACATAAAAATCCCGGTCGTCAATGGCGAACCGGGATTTTTGTATTATTGTTTCGGAATCTGATTAAGCATTGCGTTGAGCTGCAGCAACTGTTCCTCCGTAAGCCCAAAACCGCCCTGCTGCAAAATCTTCTTTAACGGCTGTCTGGCAACCATTGCCTGCATCGCAGGATTTGCCTGCGTCGCGGCACTATTTGCACCAGGAGCCTTACTCATCAAGCCCTCCAGGAACTTTGCGCCTTGCTCGGTAGATCCGATCTCACCAAGGGTCGAATTGACCGAAAGGAACCCTTCCTTGTCCATCGGATCTGCTTCGGGCTCGTCGAACCAGTTGCGCACCTGATCTGCGGACGCAAAGTACGCGGGATTCGGTGTGTCTACCTTTGCGATCTCCATCTCATCGGTAAATGTTCCCGCCACGGCTTTGATCTGGTGAATACCCGTAATCGGCACCTCAAAGCGGAAGACATGGCTGCCGCTCTGGGTTGCAAACATCTTACCATCCACGTAAAGCGTGATCTCGTCGAGGTTCGAGTACACCTTGACTTCCGTCACCGGTTCTACACGGTCGTGGTAACGGCTGCCGCACAGATGCACGAACTTCTCCTTGGACCACCAAGCCTTGTAGATATAGTAGGCATCCTTCTTCTGTTTACGGTCAAATGTAACTAGTCCCTTGTGGTTCTTGCCCGGGTCACCAGCCTCATCTCTGCCCGCCGCAGCAAATTCAAACATATTCCAGCAAAATGTTCCCCAGATGTAAGGTCTGGTCGAAAACATTTCCAGCATATGCTCGTGGTAAAGTGTCTGATAGCTCTCGGTGAAATCACCCTTTTCCGGCTTCGGAGACTGCAGGGCAATCGAAGAATCCGCGCCGTACTCGGTCAGACCGATCACCGTGTCCGGATACTTTGCGTGAAACTCATCAAACCACGCATCGTTGTCCGTCATGTCTCCGACGTACCAGCCATAATACAGGTTATAGCCGCGGATATCCGGCAGCTTAACGAGCGGATCGCTGGTCTCTAAGAGGAATAGATTTGCCATCGCGGAGACCCTTGTCGGATCCATGCGGTGCACCAGATCATTTAAGATGCGATGGTTTTCCATCAGGTCGTCGGTCACACCATTTAAGGTAATCTCATTCGATAATGCCCAGCAAATGATAGACGCATGGTTATAATTTTGCGTGATCAACTCCGTCATCTGAGAGATCGTGTTCTCGCGCCCGCCGTCCATATGCACGGTGATGTAAGGGATCTCTGCCCAGGCAATGATACCCTTCTCGTCGCACAGATCATAGAAGTACTGATCGTGCTGATAATGCGCCAGACGGATCGCATTGGCACCCATCGAAAGGATCAGCTCCATGTCTTCCTCGTGCATCTGCGGTGTCAGCGCATTGCCGACACCTGCGCGGTCCTGATGTCTGGACACGCCGTGCAACGGATAACTTCTGCCATTTAAGAAGAAGCCCTTCTCGGTGTCAAATGAATACTCTCTGCAGCCGAATCTGTCGGAAACCTCATCGACCGCTTCCTCGCCGACATAGAGCACTGCCTTCGCAGTGTAAAGGTACGGATCGTCGAGACCATCCCAACGATGCACCTTCGGGATCCGGAGGGAGCCGCAGGCATAAACCTTGCCGTCCTGCTCCTTCGTCTCAAGAACCGTCTCTCCGACGCCGGCAACCGTCACACAGACGCGGTCTGTGCCAGGGGTAGACCAGGTTTCAAATACGATCTCGGCATCCTCGCCGTGAAGCTTCGGTGTAATCTTAAACCCGGCACCGCCGAAGTAATCCATCTCAAAATGCACCGGCTCGGTGATCACCAGATAAACATCTCGGTAAATGCCGCCGTAGAAGGTAAAATCTGCACGCTGCGGATAGACTCTGTCATTCGGTGCATTGTCTACGAGCACCTTCAGGTGATTCTCATCCTGAAGCGCATCGTTTAAATAAGCACGGAAGGTAGAGTAGCCACCGTCGTGTTTTGCGACCAAAACATCGTTTAAGAATACATTTGCGGAAGAATTGACACCGCAAAACTCCAGATACACCTGCTGGCCTTCTGCCAACACCGGCTTTGCAAATGTCTTCTCGTAGCAGCACTCCCCGCGATAATACATCTGCGGGCCCGTCTGGCCATCCTCGGCATTCCAGGTATGTGGAAGAGTCACCTCGCTGGTGACGCCTTCCTTGGTAAATAGCCAGTTCTCGTTAAACAAAGCTGTCTTTCTCATGATAATTCTCCCATCCTCTCTTCTATGGTTCGATTATGCATTCTCCTGCTCAGCCTTCGCTGCTGCCTTCGCCTCTGCGATTCTCTTCTGCACTTCTACCATCTCAGCCTTGTCAAGCTTGCAGCCCTTCATCGCGATCAGTGTGACGATCCAACCGAGAATCGGGACAACACACATAACAATCATCGTCACCCAGAAGACTGCTGCACTTGCAGGATCACCGGGCTGCGGACGAGCGGTTCCATGATAGCCGGCCACAACGATTGCAACACCTGCAAGCAGTGCGCCGAAGGAAGAGATCAGCTTATCGATCAGGCTATAGGTACCGGTTACAACGGCAGGCACATAGCGGCCGCTGCGGTCAAGTTCGTAGTCAATGACGTCTGCCATGAAGGAGGTGCTCGCGGTGGTAACACACATCTTCACACCGTTTAATGCAAGTGTGATGACGACATAAAGAATCATGGTCGGGCCGAAGCTTGCGATGCTCTTTGTGCCGATCCCAGCATAATTGACAATCACAAAGAATGCCAGCGCAACAGTCGAAACAATGATACAAGCTCTTGTCCAAGTCACAATTGCCGCCTTGGAACCGTGCTTTCCTGCGTATCTTGCACCAAAGACTGCGAAGACGATCGAAGGAAGCATGCTGACCATGGAAAGGATTGTTGCCATGCCCATGTTGCCGATCAGGATACCGGAAAGCATCGTGGTGATAACGCCCTGGGAAGCAGTGATCTGAGCAATCTTATCGGAAGACTGTGCTGCAATGTAGCTCTGCAGAGGCTTGTTGTGTGCCAGAACTTCCAGCATATCTTTGATCTTTAACTTCTCCTGCTTTACAACGCCGCGATAATACTCGGGCTTGTCATACTCGGAGATACCGATGGAAACCAAAATCACACCAATGAATCCAAGAAGCATGAACAGCTTCGCAACTGCAGACATAAAGTCTACATTGATCTGTCCGCCATAGCGAGGCAGCATGATGGTGTTGGTGACGATCGATAATACCACAGGTACCAGATAGTTAAATGCGGTTACCCACACACCGATGGTCGGACGCTGCTTTGGATCGTTGCTCATGATCGCGGGCAGTGTCTGAGCAGTCATGTTCTGTGCGGTGTAGCCGAAAATATACATGACATATAAAAGAACGAAGACAAACAGTCCTACGCCGCCGCTTAAGCCAGCCTTCGCTGCTCCGTCATACATTAAAAGCAGTGCAACTGCTTCCAGCAAGAAGCCACCGATCAATAAGATGCGCAGCTTACCGAACTTTGTCTCGACCTTATCATAGATCAGAGCCAGAAGCGGGTCTGTCACTGCGTCGAGCACGCGGGAACCGGTGATGATCGCACCTGCAGCCACCGCAGTGATTGCAAATCCAAGACCTGCAATATAGTTTGCATAGCTATTCATCAAAGAATACACGGTCATACCGCAAAGGGCATTGGTTGCATACAGGATAATCTGCCACAATTTCGCACGACGATACTGGACGCCGTCGATTTCACTCTGGGTAACTTTTTCTTTCGCCATGGTTTTTTCCTCTCTTTTTGTTCATCACTTTCGCGGAACCATTCCCGCATTTGTTGATTCCATTATATATAGGCTTTCCCAATCACAAAAGCCAATATCTCAGCAAAAATTACAAAAATTCGGGGAGAATTATCTTCTTTTTTACCCACACGGATTGTCTGGAAAATGAAGTCATGGTATACTAAAGATAACGATTTAGCGAAATAAAAGCGTGTATTTATGAGAGGAACTATCCTATGACACAAGAATTAACCACAGGCGAACAGCACCTTTTTTTGCTCAGTTCTCTAATTCCACAAGATGAAAGGTTCTATTTCTGGGCATATGCGTTAGATAAGAGATGCATCGGCACGTCCTGTCCCGATGAGCAGAAAGAGTTATTGGATCAATGCTTCTTTCTTTTCGGAGGGATGGAGAAGATGACTGCGCACCTGCAGCAGACTGACACAGACTATCCACTCATCATCGGTTCGCCCGTCGACCTGCAGTGGGCCGTCATCATCGAGCACAACCGTGCACGCGATCATGCGATCGTCATCGGCCCGATCTTCTACCATCCGCCGCTCGAAGACCAGCTTCGAAGTGTGCTCGGTGCTTACGCCAGCCATCTAAAGAGCCACGCCTTTATGTCTGCCTGCCTGGAGCTCTTTCCGCAGCTGCCTGTCTTCTCCTATGCCATTTTTTCCCGATATGTTCTGATGGTACACAACACCGTCAACGAACAGCAGCTGAGTCTCTCCGAGCTCATTCGCGACACCTCTGCCTCAAACCACAAACAAGAGCATTTCATTCAGGCGCGCGATCGTGTCAAAGTTTATCAGGCAGAAAAAGCGATGCTGCAAATGGTACGAGAAGGCGACATCAATTATCAAAATGTCTTCAAAAACTCCATGGGCTTAAGCCCTGGTGTACCCGTTCACGGCCGTGATCCGCTGCGGCAGGCAAAGATCAGTATCACCGTGTTTACCTCCCTCGTCTGCCGTGCGGCGATGGAAGGAGGGCTTTCGCCGGAGATCGCATATCCACTCGGAGACTCCTACATTCAGGCTGTCGAGGATTGCCGTGATTCCGGAGAACTCTCTGCCCTGGCACACGCGATGTACCACGATTTCATTTACAGGGTACACCAGCTGCATGCGAATCCGAACTACTCTCACACGATTCAAAAATGCTGTGACTACATCGCCCTAAGCCTTGACCGCAAGATCTCCGCGTCCGATTTAGCCGCTCTGGTCGGCTACAGTGAATACTATCTGACTGAGAAGTTCAAGGCTGAAACCGGGGTCTCCGTTAGCACCTACATCCGCACCGTCAAGATTGAACGCGCGAAGGTGCTTCTAGAGACCACCGATCTGACAATCCAGGAGATCTCCGATCAGCTGGCCTTTAACACCCCAAACTACTTTATTCAGAGCTTCAAGTCCACGGTCGGCTGCACGCCTAAAGCATTTCGTAAGAAATTGCAGGAAGACAAAACATATCATTAAATTAAAAAAAGAGAAACGGACTTCACACCGTTTCTCTTTTCATGCATTTTAAAAATCACATTTATTCTGGCTTTTCCATCGGCACAAATGTCCGCGTCTCTTCCTTCTCTTCTTTTAACTTCTTATACTCTGCCACAGCCTTTTCACAGAAGTAATCCTGCGCGCAGATCAGCTCCTTGCCGCGCTTATCCACACGCACATACGTCCCGTCCGGCTGCATGATTCTTGCCTTCATCGTATCGGCAAGCTGCACATCCAGGATCTCCTTCGCCTTCTTCATCAGCGCCGGATCCTCGATCGGGAAGAGGATTTCCACGCGGTGATCTAAGTTTCTCTGCATCCAATCGGAACTCGCCATGTAGATCTCCGGGGCACCGTCATTTTCAAAGTAGAAAATGCGTGCGTGCTCCAAAAAATCACCGACGAGGGAACGCACATGGATGTTCTCACTCACACCCGGCACGCCCACCTTCAAACAGCAGATGCCGCGCACGATCAGTTCGATCTGAACCCCTGCTGCGGCTGCCGCATAGAGCTCCTCAATGATACCACCGTCGCAGAGCGAATTCATCTTCGCAATGATATGCGCCGGACGGCCAGCCTCCGCGATCTTCTTCTCGCGGCGGATCAGCTCGTAGAAGCGGTTTCTCAACCACAGAGGAGCGACCGCCAGATGGTTCCAGGCACGCGGCTCCGAGTAACCGGAAAGCATATTAAAAACAGCCGTCGCATCCTCTCCAATCGGCACCGAGCACGTAAAGAGGCCGGTATCGGTGTAGAGTTTCGCGGTGGAATCGTTGTAGTTACCGGTCGCCAGGTGAACGTAGCGGCGGATGCCGTCGTCCTCGCGACGCACCACAAGTGTGATCTTCGAGTGCGTCTTTAAACCCATCAGACCGTAGATGACATGGCAGCCCGCTTTCTCAAGCTTTCTCGCCCAGACGATGTTATTTTCCTCATCGAAACGCGCCTTTAATTCCACCAGCACGGTGACCTGCTTGCCATTCTCCGCAGCCTCCGCTAGGGAAGCGATGATCGGGGAATTTGAGCTCACGCGGTAAAGCGTCTGCTTGATAGCCAGCACATCCTTATCTTTCGCGGCCTGACGCACGAAATCCACCACCGGTTCGAAGGTCTGGTAAGGATGATGCAGAAGAATGTCGCCCTGTTTAATCTTCTCGAAAATATTCTCGCCCTGGCGGGTCACAAGCTCCGGCACCGGCTGCGGCGTGTAGCCCGCGTTGCGAAGCGCAGCGTACCCTTTGGTTCCGTAGAATTTCATCAGGAACGTCAGATCCAGTGGACCGCTCACGAAGAAAATGTCCTCGTCCTTGACGCTCAGCTCTCTCTTTAACACCTTTAAAAGCTTCTTGTCGCAGTCATCCTCGATCTCCAAGCGGATCGCCTCGCCCCACTGACGCTTCTTTAACTGCTTCTCAATCTCCGTCAGCAGATCTGCCGCCTCATCTTCATCGATATCCAGGTCCGCATTTCTCATGATGCGGTACGGATACGCCGCGACCACATGATAGTTTAAGAACAGCTGATCGATATTTCTCTCGATGATCTGTTCCAGCAGGATAAAGGTACGCCCCTCTTCGCCCTCCGCGGTCGGAATCTCCACGATTCTCGGCACCACTGCCGGCACCTGTACCGTCGCAAAATCAAGCCCGGGCTCTTTGTCCTTATCTTTCTCTTTTTTCTTCTTCTCGACCGTTTCCGGGTTCTTGTTCTGAATCAGCGCTCCGATGTTAAGCGACTTATTGCGAATCAGCGGGAACGGTCGCGAGGAATCCACCGCCATCGGGGTTACGATCGGATAAATCTCCCGGTGGAAGTAGCTGTCCACGAACGCAGCCTGCGCCTCGTCAAGCTCCTCATGATGCATGAGGAAATGAATCCCGTTGCTCTTAAGTAACGGTAAGAACGAACGGTTTAACGTCGAATACTGACGCTCCACGAAATCATGTGTCTTCACACTGATCGCATCGAGCTGCTCCTGCGCCGTCATGCCCGCGATATCACGCTTCTTATAATCCGCATTGACCATGTCCTTTAACGAAGCCACGCGCACCATGAAAAATTCATCCAGATTCGAAGCCGTGATCGATAAAAACTTCAGCCGCTCAAACAGCAGATTGTTCTTATCCCGCGCCTCGCCCAGAATTCTGTCATTAAATTCCAGCCAGCTTAATTCTCTGTTCCAATAAAGCTCCGGAGCACTAAAATCTATCGTCGTATTAGCCATCACTTATGCCTTCCTTTTCTGCTTCAACACCGGCAAGATACCAAACACTTCTTCAAAGAACACTGCCTTCGGCTCAAACAAGCCCCGCTCCAGCGTCATATCATCGAGCGTTGCCACAGAGATATTGAGCTTATCTCCCTTTAAAGTCACACGCACATCCGAAAACTTCTGCGTATGGCTCTTATCCATGATATTTGCCAGACGATGGATCGCGGTTAACTTCGCAACTTCTAGATACGTATCACGATCCACGCCGACAATCACCGACTCGTAGCGCGGGAACGTCTCCGAGCCGTAGCGCACGATATTGGCAACCATCTCACGTTCCTTGTGTGAAAGTCCCAGAATCTCGGTGCCCATGATGATCTCGTAGGAGAACTCCGCCCCCTTATTCATGTTCACAAACTCGCCGCAGGTGTGCAAAATCGCCGCAAGCCGCAGCATCAGCCGGTCACGCTTTCCAAGCCCAAACGGTTTCGCCACCGCATCAAAAATCGCGGTCGCCAGATATTCCACCTGATCGGTGTGCACGGTGTTGGACTGATATCTCTGCGCGATGTAGCGCGCCGTGGAAAGGATATCTCCGGTAAAATCACGCCCGATCGTCACCTTGTCCTTGCGCTCGGAATAATCCACCGCGATTCCGTCGCAGAGCGTCGCATTCGACAACCAGATCCGTTCCACCTGCGCCGCCTGGCAAATGCGTTCGTAGATGATCAACGTCGCCTGCAGAGCCCGCACCTGCTCCTTGTTCAGATTAAATTCATTGCAAATGTCCTGCTCATACATCCCACGGATGCGCTTGCAGAACTCCAAAAACTTCTTGCTGCTAAGGTAAGGCTTCTCCTCTTCCTTCATCAGATAGGGCTTTAATGCCGACAAATGATCCGAAAGCGAGATCAGGTTGCGAGGCATCTTTCCGCCCATGAACATCCTGTTAAATGTCGTCAGATCGTTGTTCATGTACTCTGCGATCAAGGTTGGATACCGCTCTGCCTGCTGCTGCATCGGTGCCAGAAGCTCGCCGACGCGCAGGAAACCCAGGTCGATGTTCTGCGTATGCTTTAACGATCCTTCACTCATCAGTGTGATCTGGATACTTCCCGCACCGACATCGATGATGAGCGTCTCCTCGTTCGCCACCTTCTCAAAGAAAGAATCCACCGCAGCCATCGCCTTGTAATACAAAAACCGCTGCTCGGAGTTGCTTAAGATCTTTACCTTTAGCCCCGTCCGGAGCTTCACCTGCTCGAGCATGTTGATGTTGTTGGCCGCCTCACGGATTGCACTCGTCGCATTCGCCACGTAATTCTCGGTCCCGTACTCTTCCATCTTGCGCACAAACCCGGAAAGAACATCGCAAAGCTCATTCGTCGTATGACTGCTGATCTTGCCGCTCTTAAACGTCTCCGCCCCTAAAGGAATCGCGTGACGCACGTAATCCACCTCGTGGATGCCCGTCTTTTTATTGACTTCAAAGATCTTGCAGGCAAGCTCGCCGGAACCGACGTCGATTGCCGCAAATGTCTGGTAGATCATAACGTTTTCAACCTTTCATCTGTTTCTGTGTTTTGTAATTAATGTCTAATAGGTTTGTTTATGGTTCAAGCTCAATATCTACTGCTACCCTACATTGTGTATATAAAAATTTTAGTCTTTCCTCCTACACTACTGAGTTTAATGAGCAATCAAGACAACGCCGTTATATACGGCACAGCTTGCAAATACATTATCTATTAAAAATGATAGCTATTTCAATCTGATGCTGTCTCCAAAATTCTGATATTTGATTCAGATGTTTCGACAACAGTTTAACTTGTTTTTCTTTGAGTGGTTCATCTCTAAAAACAAACCCAAAATGGTCAACTACAATAAGCATCTTTGTAAACTTAAGCCACTCCAAATCACACATACAGTCATCAAATGCATCCCAATTCCATCCAAAATATGAAGGGAATCGCAATGAGCAAGATATCTCTTGAAAAAAACCATCTAGTGTTGTGCTAAAAGCACCTCTGACAAAACAAACTCTAATATTATCATGCTCCTTGTAATATAGGTATGTGTAAAGTTCATCGTCGCTTAAATTCATTCTATTTATTACCTGATTCATATTATCTGTTCATCCTAATAAATGATTTGTAATGATCTGCTGTATACCAACCTGCATTTCTACTTCCAATTACAATTCTTTCTGCGTTTCTAGGTATTCCTGGTAACCTTGGATCGACATCATATTCTCTGAATGGTCCTTCTGATGTGGGCAAAACTTGTGTACCGCCCCTCCCATCATTAGAAAATGCCGCCCCTCCTTTATATCCTTTCGGAGGAGCCCCATTGTGCGAAACAACATAATCATAGGTGTCATAGGCTTTTTGGGGAATATCCGGCTCAGCATTGCTAAAGCTCACTTCTGTTACAGGAGTATACCCATTATAATAACAAAAGTCACAATAGAAGTAATATGCAGTTGCTCCGAGTGTATAGATCGCTGCATAGGCAGCACAGCCTGCGGATGCAGAATACATGAGTGTTGTTGGCCAATCAGCACCCGCTTCTCGCAACTCATATCCGGTATATCCAGCCGTTATAATTCCAGCTGCTATAGAAACAATAAGAAGAATTGTTGCAATAGTAATATGTCCTGTAGGATCTTTATAGCTAATCGGATTGTTACTACAATAGGCCAATAAACTAAAACTGACATAATCTCCAGTTGCTCCAAGAAGCCCAGGGCTATCCGCGCTAATAAATCTCCCCACCCCTGGATCATAATACCTGCTTCCCAGATAGTACAGCCCCGTCTCCGTGTCGTAAACGTACCCTCTATATCTCAGCGGATTTGCCTGCCCTATCGTACTTGCCTGTGTTCCTGTGATGCTAAGAAGTTTTCCCCAGGCATCGTATTCGTAAGATACTACCAGTGTTCCACTCGTGTTTGTCAGCCCTACGATGTCTCCCTGGACATTCTTCACATAGTAGTACTGAGCCCCATTGTATGTGATGGAGACAG
The DNA here is from genome assembly GCA_017480565.1 of Lachnospiraceae bacterium. Taxonomy (GTDB): domain Bacteria; phylum Bacillota; class Clostridia; order Lachnospirales; family Lachnospiraceae; genus RGIG1588. The sequence continues at coordinate 20,142 of JAFVAL010000035.1, forward strand.
GGCTTCCGCTTGCGTCATAGAAGATGTGTATCCGGTTGCTTCCCCACAGTGCATCGATCAGATTGCCGTTCCGATAGTAGTAGTTGACCTTTGTGGTTGTGCTTCCCTCCGTGACGTTCTTATAGATTCTCTGGCCGTCTGCATCATA
>JAFVAL010000036.1 GCA_017480565.1 Lachnospiraceae bacterium
CGAGGTCAAGAGCGGAGCCAGAGGGAACTCTTGAGCTCGCTGAGTGTCGTTGGTAAAATAAAAAGAGCAGGAAGAGGATCTGGTAAAGAGCAAGGAAAAGTGGTAAGATAAAGCAACTACAAAGGTAAAAACAAATCTACCCAAACAGAGGGGAAATTCTGATCTGTCATTTCCGAAGGTAAGTTAACGCTATCCAATGAAGGCGATGAGGGTGTTATATCTGGCGGAATGGCTTATAATGCAATTACCGTTGGTAATATTGATGATAATAGGACTTTGACTTATTCAGACGATATTCTAAGGTATACTTCGTCATACTACAAGTATAATACTTGGGCAAAAAAACCAGACTTATGCGCTCCAGGCACTGGTTTAAACACAAGTTTTTCGCCTTCTTTTACGGGAACTAGCGCGGCTGCACCACAAGTTACAGGAACAGTTGCTATTATATGTCAGCAAAAACCGGCATTGCTTCTCAAGCAAAGTGTTATGAAAGCTTTGCTGGCTGCTTCAGTCAACTTTACATCTACATTGCGATATGTGCCTGCCAACAGCAATTTCAAGAAATATGGGGCAGGACTATTGGATACATTAGGGGCTAGTTGGGTAGCAGCACATACTCGGTACCTTTCATCTAGTATTACAACTTCTACAACTTCAAAATCACATTATTTTACTGTTACGAGTTCAGATACAAGAATTCGAGTCGCGCTGTCCATAATTAAACATTCAAGTTTTAGTTCGTCTTCAGGACATGCCACTGGAACTCCAATATCAGTCGGTCTCTCAAATCTGGATTTGAAAATTTACGCTCCTGGAAGTTCGACTCCAATACAAACCTCATCAACGAACAATAGCGTGGAAATTGTATACTTTGTACCCACTGTAGCAGGAACATATCGAATCGAAGTAATTAATACTTCTTCTGCAGAAACAACCTATTATGCGCTCGCTTGGAGGTAAAAAATTGGAAGGTATCGATAGACTTGAGAAGAAAGTGAATCACCTGATCATTTTATCCGTTTTTTCCTTGATATTGATGGCGTTATGTTTTGCCCTTCTGTTAGGTAGAAGGAGTGAGCAGGAGGCAGCTGTAGATCTGCCAGCCAATTCAACCACAGACCAAAGAGCTGACGATGGAGGCTACGCCTCAGAACAGGAAGAATCTGAAGAAACGCAGGATTATTCGGATGCTCTTTATCGAGACTCCAGACTACTTGAAAATGCAACCGAGGCAACTGTAAACCCTGAAGAAATAATGATTGGGGACGACTTGGATTACGAACTGCGCAATCCTGAAACGAATGGCTCCAAAATGTTGGCAATCGCTTTTTATTTTACTTCTTATGAAAGCGAGGAGTATTTAGAAGGTAAAAGTGAAGATCCCTTCATGAAATTGCTTCATGTCCCTTTGGATTATCAACCGGAGGTAATGGAGGAGAAGTATTACAAAAATATCCGTGAAAGGTTAGAGAAACAGCTCGGGATCACGATTGAGAAGAAAACATTTTTTTTCTACAGGATTGCAAATGAAGACGAGGTCGACCCCTATGATCTTACATCTGATGAGGCGAACTTATTTAAAGATATGGATACAAGAGATAAAGTGATTACACATAGCGAAATCTGGTATATTGCATATCTGACCAAAGATGAAGTGCTGCAAATTATTAAATCAAATATATATTTAAATGGTGATGGATTCCGAATGGACCTTGCGCCTGACTTTATGGGGTGGGGGACAGAACTGATTGATGAAAGTCAGATATATGATCCCTGAGGGGATTTCTTCTTTGAGTGGTCCATTTTAGAAGGACCTGCTTTCTTGCGTCGACGTGGATCCTATGGTAAGATAAGTAATCATTTGTGGTGACATGACAAGGAGAGTGTACGTATGGATATCAGTATATTCTTGACCAACTGGATTTGGACACCGGATTGGACCGTAGAGGACGACGCCGATGTGAGGATCGTCTGTTTTCGTAAAGAATTCACTGTGGAGCCGGATAAGATGCCAGAGCGAAAGACAATCCGGATCTCTGCGGACTCCCGTTACAAGCTATATATGAACGGAGCTTTTGTGCAGGAGGGTCCCCAGAAGGCGTTGAGCCTAAAAGAGTGGTACGTGGACACGGCGGAGCTTGCACCTTATTTACAGCAAGGTGTCAATGTTGCTGCGGTAGAGGTTTTGCGCTATCCTGCATCGAATTTTTCAAATTCAGATGCGAAAACGAATGACTCCCTTTTACGCACAGAGATCCCGAATCTTTACATTGAGGATCTGACGGAGGATGCAGGGCAGCTCTCCGGGAAAACTGGCTGGAAGTGCAAGATCAACCGCGAGATTCGTGTATACGGCGAAGATGAAAGACCAGCCCCGATTCATGTCCAGGAGGATGTGCATGCTACGGATGCATTTGCAGGCTGGAAAAAGGCTGGATACGATGATTCAGATTGGTCTGATGCGACGCCGAGAATGTTTTTTGACATCTCCATGTCGGACGCGCCTGGTTGCTTGATTCCAAGGACGATCCCCGCCCAACACCATGAGGAAAAGCAGTTTTTAGAAGCGGTTTGTCTCAGAGATCCAGCAATGCAGGAGATGGAAATCATACCGCTCTTGGAGCAAGCTGAGACGGAGCTTTACGCTTGGAATGAGCTGGTACAGGATAAGCGTGCAGTGACTATCCCTGCGGGTACTACGGTGATTGTCGAGTTGAGCGCTGGAGAACTGGTGTGTGGCTATCTGGAATACGCTCTGCGAGGCGGCAGAGGTGCTAATATCGCTACGCTTTGCTCGGAGTGTTATGCCACTCCCGGCAAGCCTGACCCTTCAGCAGGGTTCATGGGAATGCAGCCAAAGCCTGTCAAGGGCGACCGGACGGATTATCGCAAGGGAAAGCTGTTTGGCCATGTCTCGCATTATACTGTTGCAGGATACGGTTCGGAAGCGCAGCCGGAGGAGTACGAGCCTTATTGGTTCCGCACATTCCGATATGTGCAGCTTCGCATTGAGACGGCCGACGAGCCACTGGAGATTCTGCGCTTTTCCTATCGCGCGACCGGCTATCCGCTAGAAGTAAAGACAAATGTTTCCGCTTCCGATCCTGATTTCGCCGGCATTTGGGACATCAGTGTGCGCACGCTGCGGCGCTGCATGCACGAGACTTACATGGACTGCCCTTTCTATGAACAGCTCCAGTACGCGATGGACGGACGCAGCGAGATCCTCTACACCTATGCCATCAGCGCTGACGACCGATTATCAAGACAGGCCATGGAGGCCTTTCGCTTGAGCCAGCGCCCGGACGGCCTTGTCAACTGCGACGCGCCTACCGTGAAGAGCAACGTGATTCCAGGCTTCTCCATCTACTATCTGCTGATGGTACACGACCACATGATGTACTTTGGCGATCGGGAGTTGGTGAAGGAGCACCTGCCCGCCATTGATCGCATCCTGGCCTTTTTTGACGGTCACATAAATGAGCTTGGTATGGTAGGGAAAATTGGTGGACCGATCATGCGTGACAAGTACTGGTCCTTTATTGACTGGTCTACGCTTTGGGGCGCTACAGGCGGTGTTCCCACTGCCTGCCAGAAAGGCTGCGGATCCATCACGATAGAGAGCCTTTTGTATTTGTATGGTTTACAGCATGCCTCCGAGCTGGCGGCATTTGTTGGCAGGGCAGGTCTTGCCGAGGAATATCGAGAGAGGGCAGGCTTGCTGCGGACAGCGATTCAGAAGAATTGTCTTGGCTCATATAAAGGCCAGCCCATGATTCAGGATGGCCCTGGCGTGGACGAGTACTCGGTGCACACACAAGTCTTTGCGATCCTCACCGGCACGGTCACGCCGGAAGAAGGCAAGGCGATGCTGCAGGCGACCGTGGGGAACGCGGAACTTCCTCAGGCTTCGGTAGCCTTTGCGTTCTATCTTTTCCGAGCTTTGGAGAAATGTAGCTGGTATGAGAAGACGGATGAACTCTGGAATCTCTGGCGGCAGATGCTGCGGGATCAGATGACCACCTGTGTGGAAAATGATACCGATGCCCGTTCGGATTGTCATGCCTGGGCGTCGCTCATGTGCTACGAGCTGCCAGCAGTCATTTTGGGTGTACGCCCGACATCGCCAGGCTTTGCCACGGTTTCCCTTGCACCTCAGATGGGTGCATTGACCCAGGCATGTGCCGAAGTGATTACGCCCAAAGGCATGATACAGGTAGAATGGAAAAAGGAGGCAGATGGAAACTGCCAGCTGCACTACACGCTTCCGGAAGGAATCCGTAAAAGCGAGTAAACGCTTAAAAGAGGCAAAAGGAAGATAAACCAATAAGAAACAAAAAGATGTGAAGATTCTCTTGCATTTGTCGGAGACTGATGATAAGATAAATGCCAGTTAACCGGCACGGAGCGAAGCGAAGTGCGCGGTGGATAAGATAAATGTAAAGCGAAAGAGAGAAGTAGGCATACACGCTTGGCTTCAGAGAGGATCCGGTTGGTGCGAGGATCTGCAGGTGGGTGCGCGAAAGTGGCTTTCAAACAGATTTGCTGAAGCAAGTAAGCAAGTCCGGGATGTCCCGTTATAGACAAAGAGGTGCAGCGTAAGCTGCGCGAACTAAGGTGGTACCACGGGGTTTCTCGTCCTTTCGGATGAGGAACCCCTAAGTTTTTTTAAGGAGAGAGAACAGATGATGGAGAAGACCTACAACCCTCAGTCAATTGAGGGGAAGATTTATGACAGATGGCTGGAGAAGAAGTATTTCCATGCGGAAGTGGATCGCTCAAGAAAGCCGTTTACGATTGTGATGCCGCCGCCGAACATTACCGGCCAGCTTCACATGGGACATGCGCTTGATAATACGATGCAGGACATCCTGATTCGTTTTAAGAGGATGCAGGGCTACAATGCGCTGTGGCAGCCGGGCACCGATCACGCCGCGATTGCGACGGAGGTCAAGGTCATCGATTCGTTAAAGGCGAAGGGAATTGACAAAGAAGATCTGGGTCGTGACGGATTCCTGGAGAAGTGCTGGGAGTGGAGAGCAGAGTATGGTTCTCGCATCATCAACCAGTTAAAGAAACTGGGTTCTTCCGCAGACTGGGACCGTGAGCGATTCACGATGGATGAGGGCTGCTCGAATGCGGTTTTGGAAGTGTTCATTAAGTTGTATGAAAAGGGATGGATCTACAAGGGTTCCCGCATCATCAACTGGTGCCCGCTGTGCCAGACATCGATCTCTGATGCAGAGGTGGAATATGTGGAGCAGGAAGGACATTTCTGGCATATCAATTATCCGATCGTCGGAGAAGAGGGAAGATATGTGCAGATCGCGACGACGCGTCCGGAGACCTTGCTTGGTGATACTGCGGTTGCTGTCAATCCCGAAGATGAGCGTTACCAGAATCTGGTCGGCAAGATGCTTGTCCTGCCTTTAACCGGCAGAGAAATCCCGGTCATCGCGGATGACTATGTCGATAAAGAGTTTGGTACCGGCTGCGTGAAGATCACGCCTGCCCATGACCCCAACGACTTCATGGTTGGCCAGCGGCATCATTTGCCGGAAATCAATATCATGCATGATGATGCGACGATCGATCTGCCGGGCAGCAAGTACGATGGCATGGATCGTTACGAAGCGCGTGATGCGATCGTGAAGGATCTGGAAGACCTGGGATTGCTTGTGAAGGTCGAGAAGCATGTGCACAACGTCGGCACGCATGACCGCTGCAAGACCACCGTCGAGCCGCTTGTGAAGCAGCAGTGGTTCGTTAAGATGGATGAAATGATCAAGCCCGCGGTCGAGGGCGTGAAGGATGGTTCGATTCAGCTGCTGCCAAAGCGCATGGAGAAGACCTACTTTAACTGGACCGACAACATCCGCGACTGGTGCATTTCCAGACAGCTCTGGTGGGGGCACCGGATCCCGGCGTATTACTGCCAGGACTGCGGCGAGATGATCGTCTCGAAGGAAGCGCCTTGTAAGTGCCCGAAGTGCGGTGGCACGAACTTAAAGCAGGATGAGGATACGTTAGATACCTGGTTCTCCTCTGCATTGTGGCCGTTTAGCACGCTTGGCTGGCCGGAGAAGACCGAGGATCTCGACTACTTCTACCCGAACGACGTGCTCGTGACCGGTTACGACATCATTTTCTTCTGGGTCATCCGTATGATTTTCTCGGGTTATGAGCAGATGGGCAAAGAGCCATTTAAGACCGTGCTCTTCCACGGCCTGGTGCGCGATTCGCAGGGCCGCAAGATGAGCAAGTCTCTGGGCAACGGTATCGATCCGCTGGAGGTCATCGACAAGTACGGCGCGGATGCGCTGCGTCTGACTTTGATTACAGGAAATGCACCCGGCAACGATATGCGTTTCTACTGGGAGAGAGTTGAGGCGAGCCGCAACTTTGCCAATAAGATCTGGAATGCGTCGAGATTTATTCTGATGAATCTGGAGCAGGCTGGTGAGGATCTGGCAAATGCTGACGTGAAGCTTTCGGATCTGCAGCAGGCGGATAAGTGGATTCTTTCCAAGTGCAACGATGTGATCCGTGAAGTTACCGACAACATGGAGAGCTTCGAGCTCGGTATCGCGGTGCAGAAGGTCTATGACTTTATCTGGGATGAGTTCTGCGACTGGTACATCGAGATGGTGAAGCCTCGCCTTTACAATGAGGCGGACGAGACGAAGGCTGCCGCGCTTTGGACGTTAAAGCATGTCCTGATCCAGGCGTTAAAGCTCCTGCATCCCTATATGCCGTTCATCACCGAGGAGATCTTCACAACGATCCAGTCCGAGGAAGAGTCGATCATGATCTCTGATTGGCCGACCTACAATGAGGTATATGCATTTGCAGATGATGAGACAGCTGTAGAATTGGTAAAAGAAGCGGTCAAGGGAATCCGTAACGTCAGAGTTACCATGAATGTGGCACCTAGCCATAAGGCTTCTGTGGTGGTTGTCTCTGCAGATGAAAAGGTCAGAAAGATCTTTGAGGACAACACGACATTCTTTAAGACCCTGGGCAGCGCAAGCGAAGTGACCGTGCAGGCGGATGCGGCAGGCATCGGTGAGGATGCAGCGCAGACTGTGATCAACGGTGCGGTGATTTATCTGCCTCTCGCAGACCTGATCGACATCGAAAAAGAGATTGAGCGTCTGGAGAAGGAGCAAAAGCGGCTGACCGGTGAGCTTGCCCGCGTAAACGGGATGTTAAACAATGAGCGCTTCATGAGTAAAGCGCCAGAGGCGAAGATTGCTGAGGAGAAGGCGAAACTTGCAAAGTATGAAAATATGATGGCGCAAGTGGTGGAAAGTCTTGCAAAGCTGAAAAAGTAAAGCATATGGATCCATAAAAGAAATGACAAGGGGTTAACCCTTGTCATTTCTTTTACTCTCAATTTTTACCCTGCCTTCGTGAATGCTCTCTTTAAAGAAGTCCTTCACGGAGCACCCGGCTCTTCCAGACGATGCACAGGCACACGCGCAAGCGCAAGAAGAAGCACATGCGCAGGAAGAAGCGCAGGCACAGGAGGATGCGCAGGAAGAATGGTGCGAGCCACCGCCGGAGCGATGGGAACCGCCACCGGATCTGTGAGAAGGCCCGGAACCGCCGCGAGGACGACTGACAGGCACATTTACCACATTGACATGGATGTAGGTGTTCGGGGAATTGCCGTAGCGGTAAGTGCCGTTCTTCGTGTATTTTTCCGGTTTCTCGATCTGGCTTTCTTCGACAACTTCTTTGCTCTTGATCATGCTTCGTCCGCAGTATTCACAGTTGTCTTTGCCTTCGACGCGGGCAGCGCCGCAGCTTGGGCAGTTCTCATAATACTCAATCTTGGTGCGGGTGATCTTCTTTTCGGTTGTCTTTGTCTGATCAGAGCCGAAGCCTTCACCCGTGGTGATCCAGCGGAGGAACTTCATGATGAGGACGATTGGTACGATGAAGACGCCAAGGATGAAGATCATACCGATGATGGTTCCGATCGTTTCTGCAATCTGGTCGGAGCGGCTTGGCTGATACGGCTCGTAGTCCCAGTCTTCTTCCCAGTCATCGTTATAGTCATCTGAACCGGCCTGCCGATCCACAGAAAATCCAAATGTGTCATTCGGATAGACTACGCTCATCGTGTAGCGTTCTCCCGGGGAGAGGCTGGTTTCAAAGACCAGATAGCCATTTTCCTGGAAGCAGTCAGGCTGCCAGGCTCCCGCTTCTTCTGCGTTCCAGCGGATTACCAGGTTATCGACATCAAAGTCATCAAACCACGCCGGCGTAAGGGTGTAGACCGTCTCGCCTTCGACCCATTTGTCGATCTGGTACATGTGATCCTGTGTCATGGAAAACTCGAAGCTAACGACTTCATTTTTCCCATAACCGCGGTCCAGATAAATGTGCAGCTCACTGCCATCATCGTCGATGTAGTCGATCGTGTCGGAGAGAGGCGTGATATTGTCGTGATAACTGTTCGGAACGCCTAAGTTCACCCATTCTAGTTTCTCGGAGCCACCACCGTCATAGAGCACCAGCCAGTCGATGTGGTAGATCATCTCTAAGGAGGCATCTTCGTTGACATCGACGGTGATTATGAAATTCTGGATCTCATCGGTCGCAGACGCACGCACAGGCGTCCCGCTAAAAAGCAGGGTGAGGACGAGAACCGATAGAAGAAGTAAGCTTATTGGCTTAGAAACTGCTTTTCTCATCAGCAATACCTCCTTAACGGACACTCGCCTGTCATCTCGGACGAGAAGTTTCTGCATTCGGTGCAAGCCGGACTCTCCCAGATGGAGATCCAGTCGTCGGTTAACATGTTGCCCAGAGGCTCATCGGAGAGCCAGCTCTGACACGGTACCACATTGCCGCCGGGGGTGATGGCCATGTTGGAGAGGCAGGCGCCACAGGAGGGCGAAGGGATGTTGAGTTCATCGAAGACCTCCTGCGCGATCCAGCCAGGCGAGGTAAATGCAATCTCCATCCCATTGGCGTGGCAGTAGGCGACGGCCTCGCGCAGGATCCCTTCCAATTCTTCGCTGGAAAGCTGGAGTTTTTCAGAGGCTTCTTCCAGCGCATTTCCGGTCGTGATCATCCCGGAGCAGGTGACGTAGATGACACCTTTTTCGTGTAGGAACTCCAAGGTCTTTACATAATCGCGGTTTAAGCTGCAAAGAGGCGTGTTGATGCTCACAGAAAGCCCCTCTGCGAGCGCATTTTCAATGCCTCTTACGGTGTTCTCATACTGCGCGGCGCCGACGAGTTGATTGTGTACCGCGGCATCTTCTGAGTAAAATGTGATCTGTACGCTGTCAAGCTCGGCTTCGTGCAGCTTCTTGCAGTAGTCCTCGGTCAGCTTGATTCCATTCGTGTTGAGTCTGGAAATGAACCAGCGTGCGTAGGAAATGAGTTCAAAAAGATCCTCGCGCATCGTCGGCTCGCCACCGGTGAAGGTGATCTGTGGGATGCCGACCTCGCGGCATTTGTCCAGAATCTTCTTCCAATCGTCGGTCGAAAGCTCTTCTTCGTCAGAATGCACCTGGCCTGCCGCGTAGCAGTGCACACACTTCTGGTTGCAGTGCCATTTGCCCTGCCGCGTCATCGCGCTGACCAACACGTCCATGCGGTGCGGCGCGTTCATGTAGTCCGCATACTCGCCAAGGCTCATGTAGTGAATCTCCGTCGTGACCTCCTCGCGGTACGCGATCTGGCGCATCGTGGTATAGATCTCCTCGATGTTCTTCTGGATGCGCTTTTTCGAAAGCGCAGGGATGATCTGCTTGACATTCTGCGCAGTCTGTTCAAGGATGTGCGCGATGTCCTTCTCGCTGATTTCCTTGCCGTCGTAGTGGTTCGTCTCACGGATCATTTCCGCTAAAATCACCGCAAAGACAAAGTTCACGGGGATGATATCCGTACCATTGATGATAGCTATGCTCGGACTGAATGCATTTTCCTGCTTCTTCGGTGGAATTAGGTGGATGCGGATCGCGCCCGGGCCGTCCGGATTAAGCGTCGTGTGCAGGACTTCGTCAAAAGTTGTGTCCATGTAGGATGTGATCCCGCGCACGGTTTTGGTGTTTCGAAATAGTTTTGGTATCGTGATCATGGGTTTCCTCCCTTGATAAGATTCGTGATTGCGTCAGTAGTTTGATTTACTTGTTCTTCCGGGGAAATGCCTGGCGTTCCGTCACCCTTTTGCGGCCCGTAGGAGCCAAAGTAGGCGTGACAGCCACCCACGATGGTAACTTCTGTGGCAGTTGCGGGAAGATTTGCCTTTGCTTCTTCGTACTTCTTCCAGCCTAGCACCTGGTCTTCGGAACCGACAACAGATAGAAATCCAAGATCGGAATCACGGAAATCCACTGTGGAATACGAAGCCAGGAAAATGATGCCATCAAATGCTTCCTCATGCTTTGCCAGGTACGAGGCCGCCATCACACCGCCGAGAGAATGTCCGGCGAGGTACCAGTCAGAGACCTCCGGGAAGAGCTCCCGCACGCCTTCCGCGGCATTCATGTCAAATACCGCCAGCCGGAAAGGCACTTCTAAGAGGACGCAGAGGATGTCTTCTTCGGCACACGAAGCCATCAAAGGCGCATAGGCTTCCGCTTCGACCTTACCTCCGGGATAGAAAACCAGGCCTGCCTCCGGATGCTCCGGTGCAAAGACATAACCAGTTCCATCAATGTGCTCGATGCTCACGCCTTCCGGCGGACTTGCAAAAACCGACAAAGCCGCCTCATCCGCATGATAATAGGTTTCCAGATAAAGGAGGCTCGCGGTAAGCACAATAGCCAGAAGAGCGAGAATAACGATAAGTGTCCTTTTTTTACGTACAGCCTGATTTTTCATGTTCCTTTACAAACGTCTTTCTTCTCTCGAAAACTATACGTTTTCTTTCTTTCGTGTTATAATGATCATACACGAAATGAATCGAGAATTCAATTCATTTGCAATTTGGGAGGGAAACGAGAGATGAGAGATGTGTTAATTGGATCGATGCCGGTGATGCTTTGGGTACTGACGGTGTTAAATGGCTTGTTTTTGGGTTTGCTGCTTTCGATGTATCGGAAGAATCCTGAGAAGAAGCTGTCGCTCATTATGGCACTTGTCGTGTTTGGTCTGTTTTATGATTCTTTGATGCTTGCGCTGGGAACCGTGCTGCCTGCGGGCGGACTGCTTAAGTCACTGAGCTTGTTCCGATTTGTGTTTCACTGTGCACTCATTCCGCTTACATTTGTGATCTGCGCGGATGCGCTTGGCTTCGGGGCGAAAGCAAAAAAGGTTGTCTGGATCCTCACAGGCATTGTGATTGTGATCGGGATCGCTGCGGGATTCGCAACCGTGCTTTCACCTGCACAAGTGGGAAATGTCGTGCGCTACGCGTCCGATAAAACACTGACCCCCGGCTGGTCGGAGGGCATTCAAAACGGACTGTCTTACGGGCCGGTCGTGATCATGATGATCTGCGGTATCATTGCGTGGGTCAAGAGGAAGAATCCACATCTGTTCCTTGCAGGGCTTTTGATGTTTGTGTTTGCAGCGCTAGGGCCGGCAACCGGGAACTTTGATCTCATTTTCTATATCAGTATGTTTGGTGAATTGTTTATGACGTTGTTCTTCTGGCTGTATGCGAAGAAGGAAGAGAAGTAAAAGGAAGGATTTATTTATGGCATTCGTAGTGGATGGTTATCCGTATCAAACATTCAAGGAACGGTTAACATCAATTCCCCTTCCAAAGGTGTATTGGACCGATAAAGAGTGGCGAAGCGAAGTTATATCTGAACTGCGGCCTTACTTCATTCTGCCGAAAGCAGACTATGCAACATTTTTAAGGTGGATGAATGATGAATTTGCAATTCGAGAAGTGACTTCCGCCGATCTAAAAGCGGAAGACTTAAAACATGAGATCCAGACATATCGAAAAGGTCCTTCAGATCCGTTTTGGCTGCTTGAGAAAAACGAAGCCAGCAGAATATTCTATGAAACTGCATTTCGTGCAGGGGAGTGGACAAGCGAAGAGTACTACGATGATGCAATGATTGTGATCGGGTACAATGAAGAGATTGATGAATTCTACAGTAATTCTAACTTCTTGGAGCATGTTCTCGCATATTTCCGCGGGATCAATGAGGAAGACCTGCGAAACGATACGCCATCTCTGTATCCGATTCGAACAGCACTGGCTTATGCCAGCAATTTGCATGCTGTCCTTGAAGAGTATTCCGGTTATCGCGGAATCCAAATGATCCTTCGAGCGTTGCATACAGATACACTGGTTGTTTCAGGTCTGAATGGACGAAAAGCGACTGTCTCCGGTGAAGTATTTTTGCCTGTCTTCCGGCAGATATTTGCATCAGATGATATTCATATGGATACGCATTATCCAGAACCGGAGGATGGTGAAAAGTATCAGCTTGCCTTCACAGAGGCGGATGGGAAGACGATTTCGTTGACATTTGCAGGGGGAAGATTGTACTTCGAAGAGCGGGGACGTTTTGAACTTGAGGAAGAAAAACAACAATTGTCAAATTGGATTCTAGAGATCCTCAGCTGATAAAAAATCATGCAACCTTAAGAAGCCTTTGCGGGTGTTTAGAGTAGAAGCGATGTTTTTATTTTTCTAAAGAAGGAGATTACTCACATGAAAAGAACGTTGATTTTACTGGGCATCTTTGCGGGGCTCCTCCTCCTTGTTTCTTGTAAGAAAGAGGTGAAGGAAGAGGAGAAGTGGGTCGTTGAGGGCATCTATATGAAGACTGCCGGGACGGACATGATTTACATTGAAAATGAAGGTCCTTGCCTGATGGAGAATCTGAGCGAGGAGCAGAAGCAAATGTTGGCAGAGCATAAAACCGGGGATCGCATTTCTGTGGAGATTGATATCATTCAGGAGACCTATCCAGGGCATTGTTATCCGAAGGAAGTGGCATTTCTGGAAGAGGGAGATGTATCTTCACTGAATGTGGAGGAACTAATGAATCTGCGTAACATGGGCTACCTTGTGATCACGGACGATCATCCTGATGGCTTGCCAAAGTTTGAGTTTTCGTTGACTTGGGGTGTCTACGGGATCAGTTCGTATGACAGCGTGAGCGGAAAGCTTGTTAAGACCAAGGATGCGACGCATCCCGAGGAGTACGTGACGACGCATATGCTGACGACGGAGGAGAGAACGAAGGTCTGGCAGAGCCTGATGTCGATGAGTTATGAGTCACTGCCGAAGGACTATGATCCATGTGAGGGGCTAAAATCTGAGCCAAGCGAGACAATTCTTCTTCACGTGGAAGTGGAGGGGAAAACGTACGATGTACAGTGTAAGAACATCGCGCTCATGACGCAGGATGAGTTAAAGAACGTGTCATCCAATGCAGGACGAGATTTCTTTCGGGGAATCTGGCAGATTTGCTCGCTACTGCAGCAGACAGAGGAGTGGCAGGCGCTGCCGGAGTATGAGTTTTTGTATGATTGAAGAAACCATCTTGCTGTTATAACCACTCAACATTATGGTATTGATATTATGATGGATCCTGCTTATACTATATGTGAGCAGTGAACCCTACTGTGAGTGGGAACGATAAAAGCGGTGAATCCTACCGTAAAGTGGAAACGATCTGAGGCTGCACACCATCAGTAAGTGTAGCCTCATTTGCTTTGATCGTTTTACTTATGTATAGATTAGTAAAGTATAGATTAGTAAAGTCAAGTGAGAAACCGAACATCAAAGGACGATCGTGAGAAATATATACTCTTGAAGAATGCATAAGGCAGAGTACTTTTATCGCAAATTTGGAATAAAAAAGCCAAATTAGGGATACTGCATTTGCCAGAGTTCATGTACAATAGGATTATACAGAGCAAACTGTGTAATCCTTTTTTTAATGGAGTAATTGAGATGAGAATCGAGCAATGTAAGTGTAATCACATGATCAACCCTGTCGGCTATACATTTTCACACACGGTCTTTTCCTGGAGCGTGAAAGAGGCGAAGGGGACCGAGGCGGAGGCTTCCCGCATCGTGGTCAAGGAGGGAGAGAACGTCATCTGTGATACTGGTTGGAGCCAGTTGGATGATCTGGCTTGCGACCTTCCTTTGACGCTGAAGGCGCGTACCAGATATATCTGGACCGTGGCAGTGAGAAGCAACGCCGGGGAAGAGGCAGTGAGTGACGAGAACTATTTTGAGACTTCGAAAATGGAGGAGCCTTGGGCGGCTTCCTGGATTGGGTGTGAAGCGTCCGAAGGGAGACATCCGATCTTTTCAAAGAAGATTGCCTGCAAAGGAGATGTGGCTTCAGCAAGACTTTACATCAGCGGCCTGGGTTTATATGAGGCGCGGATTGACGGTGTGAAGGTGGGGGAAGAGTACCTGACACCTTTTTATAATGATTACCGCAACTGGGTGCAGTATGTGACGTATGATGTCACGGAGATGGTAAATAACGACGCAGAGCTTGCAGTGGAGCTTGGCAATGGCTGGTGCAAGGGAAGATTAGGATTCTCGCAGGATCCGAGACCAGCTTTTGATGGTACCTGGCGGCTGATCGCAGAGCTTCGCCTGACCTATGCAGATGGCAGCGAGGATGTGATCGGAACGGATGAAAGCTGGGATGTCTGCCTCGGGACGACGACATTTTCCAATATCTATGATGGAGAGCACCGTGACGATACGCTGGGCGTGACGCCGGCTGGCAAGGCGATTTTGATCGATGCGCCACAGGGTGAGCTGATGGCCAGAAAAAGCGTAAGATTGCTGGCGCAGAAGACATTTGCGGTCAAGGAAGTGATCCAGACACCGGCGGGTGAGACCGTGCTTAACATCGGTCAGAACATCTCCGGTATCTTCCGCCTGCACGTAAATGAAGAGGCCGGAACCGTGATTCATCTGCAGTTTGGCGAGATCCTGCAGGGCGGCAACTTCTACAATGACAACTTGCGGTCTGCGAAGGCGGAATACTATTACACCAGCGATGGCACCGAGAAGGTGATCGAGCCGAAGTTTACCTTCTTTGGCTATCAGTTTGTCAAGATCGAAGGCGCGAAAAACTTCAAACCGGAAGATTTTACCGCAGTGGCAATCTATTCGGAGATTCCGGATGTCGGTTTTGTGACGACGGGACATGAGCTGGTCAACAAGGTGATCGAGAATACTCGCTGGGGCATGAGAGATAATTTCGTCGACACACCGACCGACTGCCCGCAGAGAGACGAGCGTCTTGGCTGGACGGGTGATGCACAGGTCTTCTCAGGTACTGCGCTTTACCTTGCGGATACGTATGCATTTTACAATAAGTTCCTCTACGATATGCACACCGAGCAGAAGGTCAATGATGGCATGGTGCCGGATTTTGTGCCTTACCCGGGTGAAAGCGTCAGTTGTGCGACGGCTTGGGGCGACGCGGCGACGATCATTCCGTGGAACATGTATCTGTACACAGGCGATGACACGATTTTGAAAGATCGTTACGAGGACATGAAGGCCTGGGTGGATTACATCACAAAGCTGGATGGAAATGATCACGCATGGCGCAGACATTTCCACTACGGAGACTGGCTGGCGTTAGATAGCTTGTATGAGACCGTAGACGCGGTGTATGGTGCGACAGATGAAGGGTTCATTGCGGACGTGTTCTACCGCAAGAGTGCGCTGATTGTGGCAAAGGCCGCAAGACACCTGGGCAAGGAAGAGGAAGCGAAGAAATACGAAGCGCTGGCAGAAAAGATTCTCTCTGGTATCGTGGAAGAATACTATTCGCCGACTGGACGTTGCTGCCTGCCGACGATGACCGCAAGCCTGCTTACGATCACGGAAGATCTGAATGACAAAGAACGCGCCGCAAAGAAGCTGGCAGAGCTTCTGGAGTACTCGAATGGCAAGTTAAAGACTGGCTTTATCGGCACACCGCTGCTTTGCAAGACCTTGTCTGACATCGGCATGAGAGACCGTGCCTTTGGCCTTCTGTTAAATGAAGAGTATCCGGGCTGGCTATATGAGGTGAAAATGGGTGCGACCACGATCTGGGAGCGCTGGAACAGCGTCAACCCGGACGGAAGCATTTCCTCCACGGGCATGAATAGTTTGAACCACTATTCCTACGGCGCGGTTGTGGAATGGATCTTCTCGCATGTGGCGGGTATCCGTCGGTTTGAGGAAGTGCCAGGATTTAAGCACGTGGTGATCGCACCGGAGCTGAACAGGAAGCTTGGGAAGGTGTCCTGCGACTACCGTGGTTATCATGTGGCGTGGGAGATTCTCGATGTGAACCACGTGAAAGTGAACGTGACGGTTCCATTTGGACGTCTGGCAAATGTGATTCTTCCGGCTTCCGACGGGGCGGAGAAGGCGCTTGCGGCGGGAAGCTATGAGTTTACTTATGAGACAGCTGCTCCGCTCTGGGGAGGATATTCCACGAACTCAACGATCAAAGAACTGATGGCAGACCCTGACGTGAAAGCGTTTTTACTCAGTGAATATCCGCAGATCACACAGGTGCCGCCGTCCATGGGGCAAATGAGTCTGCGGGCGCTCGCTTCGTTGGGGGGAGAAGTGCCGGAAGAGCAGATGAAGCAGTTAGACGCGGCGTTAGCGGCGCTGTAAGTGGCATGAGAGAAAAAGCAAGGCAGCCTTAGGGCTGCCTTGTTCCGAGTTTCTGTGACTCATGCTGAGAATTGCGACCCTGTGGAAGATTTGTTGCTCACAGGATCAACGTGCTTTTTCGTCATATTTGAAAATGAGACCCTGTGAGAAAAAATATCTTCACAGGGCCAGACTTTTTTTAGATGAATTTGGAATGTGTAGATCCTGATAGGCCATCCATATTCTCAGGGTACAAAAGCGAAGACCCTATGACAAGTTTTTGCCTACAGGGTCGCAATAATTGTCTGTCCATGCTTTTACCTTGTACCCTGACAAGACAATTTGCCCCACAGGATCTCCACGCAAGACTGTCCTCTTTAATACCCATTGCCCTCAGAGATAGATTTGCTTCACAGGGTCACAAGGTAAACTTGAAAACAATCATCCGATCACATCGTAGGGTGTGACCATGGCAAGCAGTTTTCCAGACTCTTCCCCATTGTCGGTGAGGAAAATAGCGGAGACACGCTTGCCTCTTTGCTTTTTCTCAAGTGCTTCTCTGGCTTCCAAGACCGTGAGATCCCTCCCTGCAAAACCAAACTGTTCAATCCGGTGCTTGGAAAAGGAAAGATAGGGCACGAGATCGCCAACTGTCTTGGTCATATCTAACGTCTCTTCCGGGTTGGCAAGCTGCCATGCGAAGATCGTGGAGACGCTGAAGACGCCTGTTACGCGGCCGCTTTTGACAACCGGTATGTGAGAAAAACCTCGCTTATCCATGATCTGCATCAGATCGTAGACATTGCGTGTCTCGTCTGTGATCAGAAGGCGATCTACCATGGTGGATGCGTCGATGGCAAGCGGCGGATGGTTGACATAGTTGATGACTTCTTTCAAATCTTCGAGAAGGCCCGCAGCAGGCTCAACGACCGACTGCCCGTCCACGTCTGCATGGTGGGATAAAAGGTTTCTGATCTCGCGGCAGACATCCAAAGTCTCTTTGTAGACTTGGCCCTCTTTGCTGTTCATATAGTCGTAGATGGGGCTCTGGGAGCGACGCCCCTTTGCTTCAAAATAACGGTCGAGATCTTCTTCCAGCTCTTTGTATAGATTTAAAAATTCCTGTGCACTCATGATACGATCCTCCTGTGGGGATAAAAAAATATAACTGATATTACCTTTGCAGTCTTTTATCGGCTTATCCTGCCTCAGAATTCTTGCCAGGAAGCAATGCCAGTTGCTCTGTGCTGATTCTGGTAAGGGTCTGCATCTGCCTTAGGGCAAGTTCTTTTGACACAATCCCCTTTGCATCTACTGCATTAATCCATTTCGACGGTGACATGGTGAACGCATGTAGACCAGCTTCGTGTCTAAACCCCTCGAATTCGAGGGGTTTAAACTCTGGATTATGCAGACTTTCCCATAACCCTAAAAACTCCAGTGTTTCTCTATTACGCATCCAGTTACAAATTGTCGCATTGGGATCATCGCTCTTATATTTTGCAATATCAGTCAGAGAAATGAATTCATTTTCAAAATCAGTTGTATAGATACTGATATCAAATCCCTTAGCGTGGATTGTTTCTGTTACAGGCTTCTTCGCCATAATCAATCCTCCTCGTTCTTCGTCGTAGCCCCCTCCATGCGTATATAATACTCCAACAATCTGAGCACATATTCTGGGGCATGACGAGTGTCTCTTTCCCAGTCTGTCATCGTTCGGTAAGGAATCTGAAAGAACTCGCAGAACTCTTTCCGATTCATTCCGGTACTTTCTCTTATCGCTTTTATTCTATCACTGTATTTCATATTGGGTCGATTCCTAATCTTGTTATTACGCGTTGCGTATACATTATACTATACTTTGATTGGATACGCAATGCGTAATTTAGAACAAATGTGATACAAAACCTTTATACAGATATTTACAATTCTCTCTTCCTTTTGTTATGTTCACATGTTATAATGAGTCTACCAACAAACAATCAGTACATGTTGATCGGATTTTCCTGATTGTCACAATTCAATTGGTTCTCTATGAAAAGAAAGAGAGGGTTATATGAAACATTTCCGCAAACTGCTTGCTGCAGTTTTAGTTGTTATGGTGATATCTTCAGCAAAATCAGCAATATATCAGGTTGGATTGTCAAAAGGAATAAAGGCGGCGCTTAGATGATTATTCTGATTGTTTCTCTGTATCTTGGTATCATTGTTTTTTGCATTTATAATATCCATGCTTTAAGAAACCATCCTGAAAGATATGATTTCCGTTTATATGAAAGAAGATTTTATAGCTCTTGCTGGAATGTTAAAGTAACACATCAGAATTATTTAAGCAACTCTAATCCGGTAGTACAATCGATACGGTTTTGGGATATCTTATATTCTTTAACCATTATCTGGTCATTCTGGGCATCTGCGGTGGCATATTATGTGCAGATGCCATGGCGGCAGAATGCGATTAGTTTTATTGGTTATGGCCTAGGGACAATTGTCTGCCATATATTGCATTTTTTTATGGGCTTATTACTTCATTATGTATCTTAACTTTTTCGCACAGCCCAATGGGTATATGTTGTTTTAAGAGGTGGTTTAATAGAACTCCTAGAATTGTAGCAACAAAAAGGGTGCTGATCACTTTGCTTGTGAGCACAATCATTATCTGTCCTCTTCGTGTGTTCAGTTTGTCGAATTGGGGTGTGGCTGATGAGTCAAAACTAGTTTATCGTCCTCTTGGTTCGCTTGTTAAGCAGATATATCCTTATGACTCTGTTGAAGTTGAGACGGAATCCATAGATGGAAACCTGCATTATATATTGATTAATTCCGCAGGCGAAGAATTTGATTTAAATGCTCACTATAAGCAAGTTTATGAGAGTGAACATTCATTAGACTCTTATGTTCTTAATCAATTAGAAAAGGCGAGAGCTTTAAAACCGTAATTAAATGGCTAAAAAGAGAAAGAAAAAAAGAAAAGGAAAACAAGGGCAAGTTGGCGTTTCCAGCAATGTAATAGTCAGAGGGTCCTCTAAAGAAATTTCTTTTGTGAAAGGCTTACTATATTGCTCTATTTCACTCAATCTTTATGTGACATTTGCTGCAATAATAATGAGAAAAGGCTTGGGCTATCTTGCGGTCGTCAAGCAATTACCTCTTTTAGTACCGCCAATTATCGTTACGCTCATAATAGTTAGTGCTATATGTGTTGTTCAAGGGGAGTTGCATTTTAGATTCAGGCGGCCTGTGATGCATTTAAAAATGGAGTTTGCCGGGATTTGCCTCTTGCTGTTGTTGTCAATCCTTATTGTAGGTTTTGTCGTATCAGTGTATATAGCGGCCTTAATGAGTGCGATTGAAATCGCGGTGGTCGTTATCGTCAGACATAGAATGAAACGAGCAGATCAAGGCGAAATCGTCGACAAAACTGATTGAAAAAACACCCAAAACACAAAACAAGTAAAAACCCAAAAGGAAATCTCCCCCTCTTTGCGAATTGTTCTAGTAGAGGCAATTGAGCAGCTTGAAAAAGAAAGAGGGGGAGTCATTTGGAAAAAGGAAAGAAGCACAGATCTTGGATTGTGCTTTTTCTTGTTGTCTGCGTACTTACAGTGCTCGTGCTTTGGGGGATGAAGGCATTTCATTCGCAGGCGAAGGCAGAAGTTGCCGTGGGAGATACCTTGGTTTTCGGGCACTTTGAGCAGGATGAAAATGCCGGGAATGGGCCGGAGGAGATTGTCTGGCGGGTTCTTGCAAAGTCAGAGGACGGAGAGCGGGCGTTAGTGATTAGTGAACAGGCGCTGGAGCGCAGGGTTTACCAGGAAGGCTACATTGCGGCAAACTGGGAAGATTGTACGCTGCGTATGTGGCTGAATGAGGCGTTCTATGCGGATGCATTTACGGAGAAGGAGCGCGAAGCGATTGCCGCGACAAAGATCGAACCGGAGGCGATTGAGGGAACAGATGTGGATCCCGGAAATGCAACGGAAGATCATGTGTTTTTGCTAAGCATCGCGGAGGCAGATGTTTATTTCTCCTCGGCGGAGGATCGGATCTGCACACCGACTGCGCATGCGCTCGCACAAGGAGCATACAGCTACAAGGGCAGTAATGCTTGCTGGTGGTGGCTTCGCACGCCTGGCAGTGACTGCAATGTGGCCGCGCGCGTGGTGGGTGATGGCTCGATTATCGCGTCGGGCTGCGTGAATGAAGAATTGTATTGTGTTCGGCCGGCGATGTGGATTTCACTGGAAGCGGTCGGTGCAAAGTAAGTGGAATGGTTTTAGAAAGACATAAAATTGCAATAGAGATCGGGAGGATGCCTACATTTGAGTACGATCAGAGAAGAATTAGAGAAGAGGGAGCACTTGATCTTAAGCCCTTCGGCCTCATTTTCGGATGAGTCGAGGGGGCGTGAGAGGGCGGAAGAGCCTTGCGATATCCGGCCTTGCTTTCAGAGGGACAGAGACCGGATTATCCACTGTAAGGCGTTTCGCCGCCTGAAGGATAAGACGCAGGTGTTTTTGGCGCCGGAGGGGGATCACTACCGGACGCGGCTGACGCACACGCTTGAGGTGTCGCAGATTTCGCGGACGGTGGCGAAGTGCCTTCTGTTAAATGAAGACCTGACTGAGGCGATTGCGCTGGGGCATGATCTGGGGCACACGCCATTCGGGCATGCCGGGGAGCGCGTGTTAAATAAGGTGTGCCAGGGCGGATTTGAGCACTGCGCGCAAAGCGTACGTGTGGTGGAGAAGCTTGAGAAGCACGGCCAGGGGTTGAATCTGACCTGGGAAGTGCGCGACGGCATTTTAAATCACAAGACAAAGGGGCATCCTGCCACGATGGAAGGCAAGGTGGTGCGTCTGTGCGATAAGATTGCCTACGTCAACCATGACATCGACGATGCGATCCGCGGACAGATATTAACGGAAGAACAGATCCCAGAGGAGTTTGCCAGAGTGCTGGGGCATTCGGTGAAGGAGCGGCTGAACACCTTGATTCATGACCTGGTCGAAAATAGTACGCCGGATGACATCCGGATGTCGGCGGAAGTGGAAGCCGCGATGTTTGGGTTGCGTAAGTTTATGTTCGACCATGTGTATACGAACCCGGTCGCAAAGGGTGAGGAGTACAAGGCAGAGGCGATGGTGATGTTTTTGTACGATTACTATTCGGCGAGACCAGAGTTAATGTCGGAGGAGTATCTGCAAATGATTGACGCGGGGGAGACCGTGGACCGGGTGGTGTGTGATTACATCGCAGGCATGACGGACCGATTTGCGACAACGAAGTTTAAGGAGTATACGATTCCGGAGTTTTGGGGAGTTTATTAGTGCTTTTCATGAGCATTTTCATGGAGGAGTTGGATGTATTATCCTGAGGAGATTGTGGAGGAAGTGCGTTCGAGAAATGATATCGTGGACGTGATTGCTCCTTATGTGAAATTGACGAAGCGGGGCAGCAGCTATATGGGACTGTGCCCGTTTCACGGAGAGAAGACGCCTTCCTTCTCGGTGAGCAAGAGCCGACAGACCTATCATTGTTTTGGCTGTGGCAAGGGAGGCAATGTCTATACCTTTCTGATGGAGTATGAGAATGTCACCTTCCCGGAGGCACTAAAAGAGCTTGCCGGGCGGGCGGGGGTGCGGCTGCCGGAGGAGGATGAATCGCCTGAGGCGAAGCGTCGGTCGGATAAGCGGACGAGGCTGCTCTCGATGTATAAAGACACCGCGACCTATTATTTCCATCAGCTGGGGAAGGAGTCCGGGGCGCTCGCTTATCAGTATTTTCGGGGGCGTGGCCTTTCGGATGAGACGATCAGAAAGTTTGGTCTTGGTTATTCCGGCAAGGGTGGAAAAGAGCTTTACGGGATGCTCAGAGAAAAGGGCTATTCTGACGAGCTGCTCAGAGAATCCGGGCTAGTAACGTTCGATGAAAAACGCGGTGTGTTTGATAAGTTCTGGAACCGGGCAATGTTCCCGATCATGGACGCAAATGGTAAGGTGATCGGTTTTGGAGGGCGCGTCTTGGGCGATGGAATGCCAAAGTATCTGAACTCTCCGGAGACAATGATATTCGACAAGAGTAGAACTCTGTATGGGCTGCATTTGGCAAAGCATGCAAGAAAGAATTATCTGATCCTTTGCGAAGGATATATGGATGTGATTGCGATGCACCAGGCAGGGTTCGATATGGCGGTCGCGACGCTGGGAACAGCGATGACGGAGAGGCATGCAAGCCTCATCAAGCGCTACACGGACCAGGTGATTCTTTGCTATGACTCGGACGGCGCGGGAGTGAAAGCCGCGATGCGTGCGATTCCGATGCTGCGGGATGTCGGGATCCGGGCGAAGGTGCTCAACTTAGAGCCTTACAAGGATCCGGATGAATTCATCAAAGCCCTTGGCGGGGAAGAGTTTGAGAAGCGCATCGAGGAAGCGGAGAACAGTTTTTACTTTGAAGTGCGGGTGTTGCAAAGAGATTTTGATCTGCGGGATCCGGAGGAAAAGACGCGGTTTTTCCGAGCCGTGGCAAGGCGCTTACTCATTTTTACCGATGATTTGGAGCGCAACAATTATATTGAAGCGATTGCAGCAAGATATCAGATTCGTTCTGCGGACTTGCGGCGCATGGTCAATGCCCAGGGCGTCAGTTCGGAGACCGTAAAGAGGGAACAGGAGGCGGCTTACCGCGAAGAGGAGCAAGGCCCTCCGGTGCTTCGGACACAGACGCGAAGGAACGCGAAGGAAGATGGATTTGCTGCGGCGCAGAAAATGTTGCTCACCTGGTTTTCTACGGAGCCGTCGGTGATCGGAAAGCTCAAAGGCAAGATTGGTGTCGAGGATTTTACAGAGCCGCTTTATAAACAGGTTGCGGCACTTCTGACCGAGGAATATGATCGGGAAGGCACCGTGCTTTCGGCAAAGATTATCAGTCGGTTTGACGACAAGGATGAACAGAGTGAGGTCGCAGACATTTTATCCTGGGATATCCCGGAGACCTTCGGCAAGGTGGAGCGCGAGCGGGCATTTAACGAAACCGTGAAGCGCATGCTCCGCCACAGGATTGATGGGCAATTGCAGACAGAGACTGATTTTGCAAAGATTCGCGCGCTTGCTGCAGAAAAGAAGGCGTGCGAGAGTTTATGGATTCCTCTGGATGAGGATGAGAATTGACGGGGAGAAAACGTATGGAAGAGAATGCTACCGTATTTGCGAAACAGATGGCTGACCTGATGGAGATGGCGCACAAGAAGAAAAATGTGCTCGAAGTCGGGGAGATCACGGAGTTTTTCGGTGACCGCGAGCTGACCAATGAGCAGCTGGAACAGATCATCGATTATCTCGAGAATAACGAAGTGGATGTGCTGCAGATCCCTGAGGGAGAGGATATCGACGCGACGGAGAATCTTGACGATCTGGAGGATCTGGAGAACTTAGACGAGCCGGATCTGGCGGTGCTGGAAGCCGAGGAGGAGAACTTAGATCTTGACGTTTCGGTGCCGGACGGTGTCAGCTTGGAAGACCCGGTGCGCATGTATTTAAAGGAGATCGGCAAGGTTCCGCTGCTTTCCGCGGAGGAGGAGATCGAGCTTGCACAGAAGATGGAAGATGGCGATGAAGCCGCGAAGAAAAAGCTGGCCGAGGCAAACCTTCGTCTGGTGGTCAGTATCGCGAAGCGTTATGTTGGCCGTGGCATGTTGTTCCTGGATCTGATCCAGGAAGGCAACTTAGGCCTGATTAAGGCGGTCGAGAAGTTTGATTACCGCAAGGGTTACAAGTTCAGTACCTACGCAACCTGGTGGATCCGTCAGGCAATCACGAGAGCGATCGCGGATCAGGCGAGGACGATCAGGATTCCGGTGCACATGGTTGAGACGATCAACAAGCTGATCCGCGTACAGAGACAGCTTCTGCAGGAACTGGGAAGAGAGCCGTCTGCGGAGGAAATCTCTGAAGAGCTTGGTATCCCGGTCGACCGCGTGCGTGAGATCCAGAAGATCTCGCAGGAGCCGGTGTCGTTGGAGACCCCGATCGGTGAAGAGGAAGACAGCCATCTGGGCGATTTCATCCAGGATGAGAGCGTGCCGGTACCGGCGGAGGCAGCTTCCTTTACCTTGCTTAGGGAACAGCTCGATGAGGTGCTAGGAACTCTGACAGAGCGTGAGCAGAAGGTGCTGCGACTTCGTTTCGGCCTTGACGATGGAAGAGCGAGAACGCTTGAGGAAGTCGGCAAGGAGTTTAACGTCACCCGTGAGCGTATCCGCCAGATCGAGGCGAAAGCGCTCCGCAAGCTGCGTCACCCGAGCCGCAGCCGCAAGTTAAGAGATTATCTCGATTAAGTCTTCAAATCTTGAAAAAATATTTTTTAGTCAAAATCTGGAAACGGATTTTGGCTTTATTTTTTGCGGCTTGCAGCCCGTTCTGTCATTATAGTATATAAAATAATGGTTGCAAAGAGCGAAAAAAACATGTATAATGACAACCATCACCTCTCAACTTCTTGCCAAGAGATTGCATTTTCGATGGCAGAAGCACCTCTATTTGACATATCTGCATTGCATTTCTGAATCCTCCGTTTTCGTGGATGAAAGTTTTATGGGTGATTGGACAGAACAAAGAGGGGAGAAGGCGACTTCTCCCCTCTTTTGTGCAAAATGATCATGAAATCACCAAAAGTTAGCCAAGATTTGTTCAAATTAACAAATTTTATGTTTTTTTCAAAAAACACTTTTCAAAACTTCTGAATGTGTTACAATGGTAGAGGTTCAAAAGTTTTTCATTACAGATCTATTTGGAGGTATGTAACAATGTTAGTTTCTTTAGCAAATATGTTGGCAGATGCCAATGAGAGAAATTATGCGGTAATCGCAGCAAACTGCTATAACTATGATTCTGCAAGAGCACTTGTCAAGGCAGCTGAGGCGAAGAGATCCCCTTTGATTATCAACATCGCTGAGGGTCATATGAAGAGATGGATCAAGAGAGATACCCTTGCTCTTGAGATCGGACCGATGTGTGATGCAGCAGATGTTCCGGTTTGCATCAACCTGGATCATGGATTTACTTGGGATGTGATCGTTTCTTGTGTTGCGAACGGATTTACTTCTGTTATGGCTGACTCTTCTTCTTATCCTTATGAGGAGAACATTGCAAGAACCAAGAAGGTTGTAGAAGTTGCTCACGCTCGTGGCGTTTCCGTTGAGGCTGAGCTTGGCCATGTAGGTCAGGGAACCAATGCAATTGAAGATACCGTCAGCAACTTAACTGATCCTTCTCAGGCAGCAGATTTCGTTGAGAGAACTGGTGTTGACGCTCTGGCAGTTGCCGTTGGTACCGCTCACGGCGAGTATCCGGCAGATTTCGTTCCGCATCTTGATTTTGATCGTATCAAAGAGATCAAGGCTGCTTGCCCGATCCCGCTTGTTCTTCACGGCGGTTCCGGTTCTGGTGATGAGAATCTTGCGCATGCAGCAAGAATCGGTATCAACAAGATCAACATCTTCACCGACAACCAGGCGAATGCTCGTAAGCTGATCTATGCAGCGATGGAAGAGAACAAGAAGATGTATCCGCTTGATATGTTCGAGATCATTTACGATGGCATCACCGAGAAGACTTGCTACTTCATGGATCTGTTCGGGTCAACCGGCAAGGCAGACGACGGCAAGTTTGAGAAGTTTGTTCCGAAGAAGCCTCTTCCGATGTTTGGAGATCTGTAATTTCGATAGAGAATGTGAGTGACTCTGTTTGCTTACTGTGGTAAAATGAACAACAGGAGGCCCTGCGTTTAGGCGCAGGGCTTTTCTTGAAAAGACAAGAAGGGAAGTTTAAGAAGATGAAGGATTTGGATGTATTGTGTGTCGGCGGTATTGTCTGTGATTTGCTGCTTTCCCCGGTCGGCAAGTTTATCTTTGACCAGGATAAGACAGAGCTTGAGCTTTTAGAGCAGAAGCTTGGCGGCGACGCGGCAAATGAAGCGATTATTTTCGGCCGTTACGGCATGAAGGTTGGCCTTGCGGGCGAGATGGGCGATGACATGACTGGCAGAGGTCTCATGAACTATATGCATGAGAGCGGTGTGGATACGTCCAACATCATTCTGCGCGGCAAGACACGCACCAGTGTGGTGATGATTCATGAGAACGGTGACCGAAACTTCCTGACCTACGGGAGAAACACCCAGCTCATCAACATCCATGATATGTCGATGGAACAGCTTAAGCACACGCGTATGGTCTCGATCGGCAGCGTACACATTTTACCGACCCTGGATCCGGATCTGCCGGAGTACTTAGAGAAGGCACAAGCCGCAGGATGCATCACGGCAGCAGACATGATGAAGCGAGATCCGAGAGTGCCGGAGGTGGACATTCCTGCGATTGTGGCCCACTGTGATTACTTCCTGCCTAGCTATATCGAGGCAAAGGAGCTCACGGGCAAGGACATTCCTGAGGAGCAGGCAGATGAGTTCCTGGCTTGGGGCGCGAAGAACGTTGTAATCAAGCTTGGAGAAGAGGGCTGCCTTGTGAGAAATGCGCAGGAATCCTTCCGTACACCGATCTATAAGACCAATGCAGTTGTGGATACGACGGGTGCCGGCGATAATTTCGTGGCAAGCTTTTTAACCGGTGTATTAAAGGGCTGGAGTCATAAGAGATGCGCAGAGTTTGCTTCCGCAGCAGGCAGCATCTGTGTGGAGAAGGTCGGTGCGACCGCAGCGATCGAGAGCCTTGCGCAGGTCGAGGCGAGAATGAAAGAGCAGGGAAGATTTTCACAATTCGAGTGATGAAAGGAGAAAAGAAATGGGTTATCTAGGCGAAGGAACCAAGAAACTGGGATTTGGCCTGATGCGTCTTCCGAAGAACGATGGTGTGATCGACGTCGAGCAGGTGAAGGTGATGGTTGATCGCTTCTTAGAGGCGGGATTTACGTACTTTGACACTGCATGGGCGTACGGCGGCAGTGAGGAAGCGATGAAGGAAGCGCTGATCGATCGCTATCCGAGAGAGAGCTACACGGTGGCAACGAAGCTGGCAGCCTGGATCGGATGCAAGAGCAAGGAAGATGCGATGGCGCAGTTTGATGATTCGCTGAAAAGAAGCGGTGCCGGATATTTTGATTATTATCTGCTGCACAATCTGGGTGAACACAGAACGCAGTTTTTTGAGGATCTTGATGTCTGGTCTTTTGCGAGAGAACTGAAGGAGCAGGGCAAGATCAAGCATCTAGGATTCTCCTTCCACGCGTCCGCAGAAGAGCTGGAAGAGATCCTCATCGCACATCCGGAGGCGGAGTTTGTCCAGCTTCAGATCAACTACGCAGACTGGGAGGACAATGCGCTGCAGTCCCGTAAGCTCTATGAGATGGCAAGAAAGTATGACAAGCCGATCGTCATCATGGAGCCGTTAAAGGGTGGTCTGCTTGCCAATCCGCCGAAGCCGGTCGCAGACATTTTCAGAGAAGCCAATCCGGACGCGCCGCTGCCGTCCTGGGGTATTCGTTTCTCGGCGAGCCTGCCTGGCGTGATCACGGTGCTCTCTGGCATGGGCAGTGTCGCACAGATGGAGGAGAACATCTCCTACATGAAGGATTTCGTGCCGATGACCGAGGAAGAACGTGCGGTTGTGATGAAGGCGAGAGAGACACTCGTATCGATGCCGATGATCCCTTGCACGAACTGCAATTACTGCGCAAAAGTCTGTCCGATGAACATCGGTATCTCGGGAACCTTTACTGCGTCGAACCTGTATTATGTCTATGACGACCGCGACAAAGCGATCAGCCGTCACAGATGGCTGGTGGATCAGCACGATAAGGCGCGTGCGACCGAGTGTATCCACTGCTATGCCTGTACGGAAGTCTGTCCGCAGCACATTGAGATTCCTGATAGGCTCGAAGAGTGCGTGGAAGTGCTTCAGCTGGCATAAGTTCATAAGCAAAAAACAGAACAGAATGAAATGAGCTGACTGCGAATCCATTTGCGATTCACAGTCAGTTTTTTCATTCTTTTAGCATTCTCCAGAGTGTGGTTCGGCTGATTTTAAGCCTCCTCGCAGCCGCCCGCTGATTGCCGCCGCATTCATCTAACACCTGCATGACGATGTTTCTTGTGATTTCCTCCAAAGAGCCGGACAGATCGATGGAAGGCTTTCCGGTGCTTCCAGGTGAGGTGAGAGCAGTCTTTCCGGTATCTTCCAGGATCTTTTCTTCCTGTAAAATGGTCTCGGTCGCCTGCAGGGTGATCCGCCCGTTAACGGAGGAATCATAGAGACGATCCAGAACACGTTCGAGCTGTTTGTAGTTATAAGGCCAGTGGTAGGCGCGAAAGGCAAGACGAGCTTCAGGCTCGATCTCGATGACCTGGGTCCCTTTCGCTTGATTTTTCCGGTTCAGATAGACGCTTAAGTAGGTATCCAGCTTGGCGAGCCGATCCCTGAGCGGAGGAACTTCAAAGACCTGACAATAGGTCTTTTGCGCCAGCTGTGAGATATAGGTGATTAGCGCCGGATCGTCGGTTCTTGTGTGGACAAAGAGGACGCGGTTCCGTTTGCAAAACAGGTTTGCCTGAATGTAATTGAGAAATCCCATGCGCTTGGTCTCATCGAGCGCGGCAAGATTCTTGATCAGAACCGTGCAGTCACTCTCACTTAGCGGAGAGTGATCATTTGTCATCAAAAACTGCCAGCCGGTGACGTCCAAAGCCGCACAGTCAATCAAAATGAGCGGGCGTGCTTTCAGGGGACCGGTCAGATAGAGATATTTGGCGACAACACTTTTATAACAATTGGGTTCTCCAGTGATCAGGACCGGGTAGTCAGAATGGCATAAGGCGTTTAAATTGGCGAGATCCGATTCATTTAACAGTGTCAAGAGGCTGACCTGGGCAAGATCCGCGCGGATGGCGGTCGGACCTGCGTAGCTGATCCCGTGGCGATCGATCTTCACGGGAATCTTCGTGCGGGTAAACATTAGGACGAAGCATGGCTTGCCGTTAAATGTTTCCTGCTCGCAGTTTACGGAGTACTGCGTCTCTTCAAGCACCTTGTAGAAAGAACATTTCCCATACTTTTTCGCAAGACTGAGTTCCTTTTTGGATTTCTCACACAGTTCTTCCGAAAGTGGGTAGGACTCGGTGGTAAAGAGAATCTGTCCGTCTTCTCCCAGAATCATGGTTTGCTGGTCGTGGGAACGGAGAATATTTTTATAAAAATAAAGTTTCTCGTGCATCTTCTGATAATACCCGGCAAGCAACACGGCCTGGTCAAATGCCTGCACGATGCAGTCTCTTCCGGATGTGATCAAGATTGAGGGAAGTCCCAGAAGCAGGGCGTGTTCGTAGGTGACCGCACTGCAAAGAACCATGCCATAATTCTCTGATTTGAGCTCCTCTAATACAGTGACAGTCTCTTCTTCGGAAGAGACACAGTAGACCGGGAATTCTTCTTTCGTCAGCTCTTTTAATTTCTGAAAATCAGCCGCAATGGCCGGGAAGACAACTGCGGCAAATTTCGCGCCGGAGGCACGTGCCAGAGAAACCGCCGCGATCAGGTCAAAAGCGGAGACCGGGATTTCAATCACGGGGATATAATGAATCCGTCTTGCAAGCTCTGTGGCGGTACCGCCGCGGGAGAGGATCACTTCGTAGTTGTGATTCAGATTTTCTTCGAGAATACGGATGCAGTCCCGGTAATCGCCCACCGAGACATCCAGCTCGATATCGTCCCGGGTGGAAGCGACTGAGAGCATCAGCTCCTTCATCTCCGGGTAAGGAACAATGCCTAGCACCTTTGTCATGGATCATCGGACTCCTTTCGACTTCATTTTCCTCGTTTTCTTGATTATAACAAAAATGGTTCATAATTGAAACCTTTGCGAGGTTATTTCTCAAATAAACTTTGCCATAATGCAAGTGTAAAGAAGAAAAAGGGTTTCAGATGGAAACACTGAGACCGTGAATGTGCATAGAAAAAGGAGAATGAAAAAAATGAAGAAGGCAATGTTATTTCTGCTTACAGCAGGTATCGTTACAGCAATCCTGATGATGATCGGGGGAGGATCTTTTGGGACAACAGCGAAGTCTAACGCAGCGACTAAGGAGACTTATGTGGCGTTACAGAAAGAGGTTCCGGCAGAACTTTTGGCTGCTTATGATTCTGCTGAGGCAGAAGAAAACCTCGAAGAAGTAAAAGAGATGTTTGGCGAAAAGGATTGGTACCTTGCAATGCCAGAGGCAGAGCAAGAGGTTTTAAATCAGGCTGCCGTTGAGGCTTGGGACTATTATCAGGAGCTTGGAATTCACTGAGCCTCCGGTCACGGTGCAAAATTTGATAAAAAATGATCTGTTGGGAGCTTCTTCGG
Organism: Lachnospiraceae bacterium; assembly: GCA_017480565.1. GTDB lineage: Bacteria > Bacillota > Clostridia > Lachnospirales > Lachnospiraceae > RGIG1588. The sequence goes on from JAFVAL010000036.1 coordinate 30,934, forward strand.
AAGCTCCTGTTTTTGTGCGGTTTTTACTGGGAGTGCGGGCAAATGTAGGCTCGCTTCTCTTGTACATTTGCCCCTGCTGTGGTAAAATAAACTTCAAATGAGCTCAGCTTTTGAGTGTGCCTATCCTGGCAAAAAGCAGAATGGAGAGTTGGTATGGAAAGAGATCTGGATGTCTTATGTGTCGGCGGTTTGGTCTGTGATTTCATGATTCGTCCGGTGGATGCAGGCGTATTTACCAGAGAAGTTAGTTACATGGAAGCTGCGGAAAGTAATGTCGGAGGCGATGCTGCCAATGAGTCGATCGTCATGGGCAAGCTTGCCAACAAGGTGGCGATTTCTGCAGAGATCGGCGATGACGGTACGGCCAATGAGCTGAAGGCTGTCTTTGCCAAAAGTGGCGTAAACACGGATCATTTGATCGTGAGAAAGAATAAGAAGACCCGCACCAATATCGTGCTGATCCGCCCGGACGGAGAACGCCATTTTGTGATCTTTCCGAATGGATACGATGAGTTTTGCGGGAAGGATTTGGACTATGAGGTGCTTTCTCGTACCAAAGTGCTCTCGATCGGAAGTATTCATCATCTGCCGCTTTTAGACCCGGCACTCCCGGCATATTTAAAGGCAGGCAAGGAGGCCGGCTGCATTACAAGTGCGGATATGTGTCCGAACCTTGGCGACACGCCAAATGAGATCGTAGTGGAGTGCTGCAAGTATCTGGATTATCTGATTCCGAGTGAGGGAGAGATGCGGGATCTCTTTGGCGAGGACTGGACACCGCAAGAGGCAGCGAGGACGCTTCGCAACTGGGGCGTGAAACATGTGGTCATCAAGCTTGGCGCAGAAGGATGCTACATTCAAGACGATGTCTATGACGAGTTCGTGCCTTCCTTCCGTGTCAAGGCCATCGATACAACGGGCGCGGGCGATAGCTTTGCGGGCGGTTTCTTGACAGGCGTGTTAAAAGGCTGGGATTTAAAGAAATGTGCGATCTTCGGTGCAGCGACCGGATGCATTGCGGTGCAGTCGATCGGTGCGAATACCGGCGTGAAGAGCTATGAGCAGGTGCTTGCGGTCGCAAAGACGAGCCCTGACTGGAAAGAGTGAATGCGCGGCTACATTTGGCTGCGGTGGAGCATGGTTTGATCTGCGTAAGGCAGTGAGGATAGAGGAGAATAAAAGGAGATTGTGGAATGAGCAAGAAGTACGATATTTTATGCGTTGGCGGACTGATTCAGGACTTTTTGGTACAGCCGATCCCGACGGATTTATTTGACAAAGACGCGGTGCACGTGGACAGTATGAAGTTCAACGTCGGCGGCGATGCCGCAAATGAGTCCACCATCATGGCGAAGCTTGGCGCGAAGGTCATCCTGGGCACCGAGGCAGGCGATGATGAGACCGGCCGTGGACTGATCCGTTACATGGAGAGCCAGGGCGTGGACTGCGGCAACGTGGTTTACCGCGGCCAGCAGAGAACCAACATCGTGATGATTCAGGAGGACGGGCAGAGAACCTTCGTCGTTCTGAAACATAAGAGCAGAGGCTTTGGCGAGAAGACCGATTTCGATTATGACTTGCTCGACAACATCCGTTACATCAGCGTCGGCAGCATCCACATCGCAGAAGCGCTGGATGAGAACCTCGCGGAGTATTTTAAGGCAGCTCAGGAAAAGGGCGTCGTCACCGTAGCCGACATGGTTTCCAATCACGGCAGACAGTCTCTGGAAGATTTTAAGGAGATCATGAAGTATACGGATTATCTGATTCCTTCCGAGTTAGAAGCGCAGGAACTGACCGGCGAGACCGATCCGGAAAAGATGGCTGATATCATTATGAGCTGGGGTCCGAAGGGTGTGATCATCAAGCTTGGCGGCGAAGGAAGCTTCATCAAAGATGCTGATGGCGGCGTCCATGTAAAGCCTTTCCCGGTACATCCGATCGATACCACCGGTGCGGGTGATAATTTCGCAGCAGGTTTTGTCACGGCTCTCAGCAAGGGATTTACCTTCCGTCAGGCGGCAGAATTTGCTTCCGCTGTCGGCTCACTTTCCACCGAAAAAGTAGGTTCCACGACGGCGGTTGAGAGTTATGATCAGGTGATCACATTTATGAAGAAATGTGGTCGCGATCCGATGGCTTTATGAGTCTGTTATCGTATTTTTACCCGGATGAGCGGCAGTCCTCAGCGTATGTGATCGATTACGAAGATTTCTATGCACAGGGCTATCGCGGCATCATTTTTGACATTGACAATACCCTGGTACCGCACGACGCGGACGCGGACGAGCGTTCGATTGCCCTGATGGCACGCCTGCGGGAGATCGGGTTTGATCTTTGCTTTGTCTCGAACAATCAGAAAGAACGCGTTGAGCGTTTCAACCGCGAGATCGGTGCGCATGTGGTGATCAATGCGCACAAGCCCATGAAGGGCGGGTATCTGCGCGGCATGGCGCTCATGGGGACACATTTGAAAAACACGCTCTATGTGGGGGATCAGATCTATACGGATGTCTGGGGGGCGAAGCGCCTCGGCATGAGAAATGTACTCACAGATCCGATTGATCCTAAGGAGGAGATTCAGATTGTGTTCAAGCGCCTCCTTGAAAAGCCGGTGCTGCGGTCTTTTGAGAAAGCAAAGAAAAAAGAAGTTTAATGGGGTTTGTGTCGAAAGAATCTGCACAAACCAGAAAGGGAACCATATATGAATCAGAAAATTGCTCAGTTACTGAAAGAGAATAATCTTGACGCCCTGCTTGTTTCGGGTGCCGCAAATATGCGTTATTTTGGCGGGTTTACCGGCGAGGGATATGTGGTGTTTACGAAGAAGGGTCAGTATGTGCTGACGGACTCCCGCTACACTGTTGCGGCCGAGGAAGAGTCACCGGACTTTACCGTCATTGAAGTGCATAAACCTTATCCGGAAGAACTCGCTGTTTTATTTGCAGAAGGGGATAAGGTCGGATTCGAGAGTGAGAAGACGTTATTTGCAGATTATGCAAAGAACCGCGATGGGATCCCCGGCATTGAGTTCATCCCGATCGAAGGCGAGCTTGACGTGCTCAGAAGAATCAAGGAGCAGTGGGAGATTGACCGGATCGCAAAAGCCGAGGAGATCGGCGATCTCGCTTTCAATGAAGTGCTTGGCTTCTTAAAGCCGGGGCTTACCGAGCTTCAGGTGGCGGCCTTCTTGGAGTACCAGATGAAGAACTTTGGCGCAGAGGACTTAAGCTTTAACACGATTGCTGCGGCAGGTCTGAATTCTGCGAAGCCTCACGCGGTGCCTGGCGAGTACCGGCTGAAGGAAGGCGATTTCCTGACCATGGATTACGGTGCGCTCTATAAAGGATATCACTCTGACATGACCCGTACGGTCGTGATCGGCAAGGCGTCCGAAGAGCAGAAGAAAATCTACAACATCGTCTTAGAGGCACAGCTTGCTGGCGTGGATGCACTGCGCGCGGGACTGCGTGGGTGCGATGTCGATGCGATCTCTCGTGGAATCATCACAAAAGCCGGCTACGGTGACAACTTCGGCCACGGCCTTGGCCACTGCGTAGGCCTTGAGATCCACGAATCGCCTAGGCTCTCCCCGAAGGATGAGACCATCTTGCTTCCGAACATGGTGATCACGGTCGAACCCGGTATCTACATCAAGGGATTCGGCGGCGTACGCATCGAGGATACGCTGGTCGTGAAGGAAAATGGAAGCGTCAATCTCGCACACTCACCGAAGGAGCTCATTGAGATCGGGTGAGGATGGGTGTGAGAGTTGAAGGACTTGTCTGAAGACCCTGCGGGGGCGAATTGACTTGTCATGGTCTGAAGCTCTGGGTTGGAGGACTTGCTTGGAGACCCTGCGGGGCAAGAATGACTTGTCGTGGTCTGAGATTTCGGGTTGAAGGAGCATGCCTGGAGACCCTGCGGGGCAAGAATGACTTGTCGTGGTCTGAGATTTCGAGTTGAAGGACTTGCCTGAAGACCCTGCGGGGGCGAATTGACTTGTCATGGTCTGAAGTTCCGGGTTGAAGGAGCATGCCGAAGATCCTGAAGCAACAAAATGACTTGAGAGAGTCTTGCATCGAGGTCTGCTCGACAAACAACACAGAATAGAGCCCAATCCTTCATAAAACTGTTGAAAAAAGGCGTAAAATAAGATAAACTAGCTTAAGAAATGAATACCGAAGAAGTATTTAGGAGGATATATTTATGATTTCTGCTGGTGAATTTAGAAATGGCATGACGGTTGAATACAACAACGGCATCTATCAGGTAATCGAGTTTCAGCATGTAAAACCCGGTAAAGGTGCTGCTTTCGTCAGAACAAAACTGAAAAACATCGAGACTGGCGGCGTTGTCGAGACCAGTTTCCGTCCGACCGAGAAGTTCCCGCCTGCAGTCATCGACAGAAGAAACATGCAGTATTCTTACTCTGTAGATGATATGTACTATTTCATGGACACCGAGACCTACGATCAGGAGATGCTGACAAAGGATCAGCTCGGCGATGCACTGAAGTTCGTCAAAGAGAACGAGATGGTTAAGCTTCTGTATCACAACGGAAGAGTCTTCTCCATTGAGCCGCCGATGTTCGTAGAACTCGCAGTCACAGAGACTGAGCCTGGATTTAAGGGCAACACCGCAACAGGCGCAACCAAGCCTGCATACGTAGAAACCGGCGCAATGGTACTGGTACCGCTCTTCGTAGAAATCGGAGATGTCATCCAGATCGACACCCGCTCCGGAGAATACATGAAGAGAGTCTGAGCACGGGGAAAGCCGACAGATAAAATCAAAAAAGAACGCGTGCTTGCACGAACGTTCTTTTTTGATTTTATCTGTCAAGGCTGTACTTGGCGAAGCAAAGTACAGCCGGACGGCCGTGGCGAAGACACGGACGGCGGCTTGAAGTGGAAAAAGAAAGCTGCTAAGAGCTTGCTCTTGAAGCAGCTTTTCTTATTCTCATCTCAAGGCGAGCAACGCGAGCCGGACGCTTGCGAAGCAAGCGGCGGCCCGGCATCACGCCGAGAGGCGACAACCTTGCTAAGAGACTCAGCGTGTGAGAAAAAGCGAGTTTTGAGTCCAAACTTCCGGGGCGACAGCCTCGCCAAAAGACTCAGCGGGCAGAAAAAAGCAAGTCTTGAGTCCAAGTCTCTGGGGCGACAGCCTCGCTGGGAGACTCAGCGGGCAGAAAAAAAGCAAGTCTTGAGTCCAAACCCCCGAGGCGACAGCCTTGCTGGGAGACTCAGCGGGCAGAAAAAAGCAAGTCTTGAGTCTAAACTTCCGGGGCGACAGCCTCGCTGGGAGACTCGAGGTGTCAAAAAAGTGTAACTCGCGTCTACAATTACAAGAACAATGAAGAATTTATATTTAATTGGCTTTATGGGGGCTGGCAAGTCCACGGTGGCAGCGCTCCTTTCAGAGATGACAGGTCTTCCATCTGTCGAGATGGATGAGATGATTGTCGAGAGAGAGGGCTGTTCGATTGCGGATACATTTGCCCAGAAAGGCGAACCTTACTTTCGTGAGGTGGAGACCGCGGTTTTAAAAGAACTAGCGGAGAGAGATGGTTTGATCATCTCGTGTGGGGGCGGTACAGTGCTTCGTGAGGAGAACCGCGCCATCATGCACTCGTCCGGGACGGTCATCTGGCTAACGGCTACAGTGGAGACGATCTACGAGCGTGTGCGAGGGACGACCGATCGGCCTGTGATTAACGGGAATATTCGGCCCGATTATATTGAAGATTTGATGAAAAGAAGGCAGAACGCTTATGAGGCGGCTGCCGATGACTGTGTTGCCACCGACGGCAAGGAGATTGATGAGATCTGTCAGGGGATCCTGAGAATCTGGAAACCATAAGAATTTAACTGCCGGTAGGTAGTTTATGAGGTTGTCATGGAACGATCAAGAGATGAAGTGATTCGCGATGCGATCAAGGCGCAGAGAGGAAAGGATATTTCGAAGGGCAGAAAGAGTATCTTCTACGTACTTTTTAGCCGGATGTTCCTGATCCTTGCCCTTGTGCTTTTACAATTATTCTTCCTGTTCGCCTGGTTTTACTGGATGAGCCAGCTGAGCGCCTATATCTATGGCGGTATCTTGATCCTGGAACTGATTCTGGCGATTGCGCTTGCCAATTCGGACGCGAATCCGGAGATGCGGATTGCCTGGATGATTCCGATCATGATTGTGCCGATTTTTGGCGTGCCATTTTATCTGTTTGTCAAGTCTCAGGTTGGCAACCGTCTGATGGGGCGCAAGTTAAAGGCAGAGCAGGTCAGTTCGAAGCCGCTGCTTCCGCAAAATAATGAGCTGCAAGAACATTTGCGAGATGAAAATGCACAGACGGCAGGTTTGACGGATTATCTGTATACCTACGGTAATTTTCCGGTCTATGAAGGGTGTTCTTACAAATATTATGCCTGCGGGGAGGAGTTCTTCCCGGATCTGTGCGAGGTGTTGGAAGGCGCAAAGCATTTCATCTTCATGGAGTATTTTATCGTGGAGCGGGGCCTGATGTGGGATACCGTTCTCGAGATCCTGAAGAAGAAGGTCGCAGAGGGCGTCGAAGTGCGTTTTCTCTATGATGGGACGTGCTCGCTGTTTCATTTGCCCATGCATTATTACAAGAAAATGAGAGAGCTCGGGATCGATTGTCGTGTCTTTAAGCAGGTGCAGCCGGTCTTTACGACCGTGCAGAATAACCGGGATCACCGTAAGATTCTGGTGGTGGACGGGGAGATCGCTTTCACCGGCGGCATCAATCTGTCGGATGAGTATATCAATGCGAAGGAGCGATTCGGGTACTGGAAGGACACTAAGATCGCGGTGCGCGGGGAGAGTGTTCGAACCATGCTCATTTTGTTTTTGCAAATGTGGAACATGGCGGGCAAGGAGAGTGAGAGATCTTCCTATCTTCCCTATCTGAAGTTCATTAAGCCGGAGGAAGAGAAGACCCCGGGCTATGTGCTTCCATTCGGCGAAAATCCGCTGGATAAAGAGCAGATGGGCGAGCGCGTGTATTCACATATTCTGTATACTGCGAAGCGCTACGTGCATATCATGACCCCTTACCTTTTGCTGGATTCAGACATCCGGCAGGCACTTACATTTGCAGCAAAAAGAGGCGTGGATGTGCATATTATCTTGCCCCACATTCCGGATAAATGGTATACAATGGCCATCGGAAGGACGTATTTTAAAGAACTTTTGGACGCAGGCGTGAAGCTCTCGGAGTACATGCCTGGCTTCGTCCACGCAAAACAATTTGTCGCGGACGATGAGCAGACCGTGGTCGGAACGATCAACCTGGATTATCGGAGTCTGTATCTGCACTACGAAGACGCGATTTACTTCTATCAAAGTCCGGTCGCAGAGATGATTGAAAATGACTTCCAGGAGACACTTTCCCTGTGCGAACCGATCACGTATGACGCTTATGAAAATGAAAGCGTGTGGTGGAAACTCTTCGGATTTCTCTTCCGATTTGTTGCTCCGCTTCTGTGAAAAAAGCTTTACTTGAGCATCGTTAGGAAATGTTGTAGAATGTGTCCAGAATCTGTTTGTGCGATGGTGAATGGTGATGAGTAAGAAAGCAAAAAAGATTTTAAAAATCATTTTGGTGACGCTGATATGCATCTGCTATCTGGTACTGACTGTGATGGCAGGGGCTTATGTATCAAAGAGAATAACGCCGCAAATCTACAACTACTCCCCGGAACAGGTGGAGAAAGAGATCTCCGAAGACCCACAGGTGCTCAAGTCCTTCGAAGGCGATGGCTACACGGTCTACCTGTGCGAAGATCAGACAATCAAAGTTACCGGGATGAGCCCTTATAACACCGCAAAACGCCTCTACCTGGAAGCCCAGGGAGAAAAGGCATATGTACACACGCAAAAGCCTTTGATCTACGATGTGATCGAAGTAAATTACGAGGAACAAAGCGTGGTGCTGGAGAGCGGAAAAGTTGGACTCTTCCACGATGTCACCTGGGGCGATGCAGCCTTCTTCTTGATGCTGATCGTCGGCGTCGGATTGTTTAATAATCTGGTCCTGGTCGACAGAGTTCGCCAAGAAAAAGGGGAATTTGAATAACAGTGTCCTGCGTAGAAATCAAAAGACGAACGCGCATGCTCGCATGCAGGCGTTCGTCTTTTGATTTCTACGGCAGAACCGCCCCCACAGCCAGCGGCAGCTGCGAAGCAGCGGTAAAGCCATCGCAGATGGCGGGCCGGTGGCCTGAGGCGGTTCTGAGGCCAGGACACGTGCGTCGGCAGCTGCGAAGCAGCGGTAAAGCCATCGCAGATGGCGGGCCGGTGGCCTGAGGCTGTTCTGAGGCCAGGACACGTGCGTCGGCAGCTGCGAAGCAGCGGTAAAG
>JAFVAL010000037.1 GCA_017480565.1 Lachnospiraceae bacterium
ATAGTATGTAAATATCCTTTCTTGCAAATGTACTTATATGTTGTTCGCTGCAGCGACACCAGGAAGCTCCTTGCCCTCTAAGAACTCTAGGGAAGCACCGCCGCCGGTGGAGATGTGCGTCATCTTGTCACCAAATCCAAGCTGGTTAACTGCTGCTGCAGAGTCGCCGCCGCCGATGATTGTGGTAGCATCGGTCTCAGCCAGAGCCTTCGCAACTGCGATGGTTCCTTCTGCCAGAATCGGGTTCTCGAATACGCCCATCGGTCCGTTCCAGACAACGGTCTTCGCAGACTTCACAGCCTCAGCATAAAGCGCGCGGGTCTTCGGTCCGATATCCATACCCATCTTATCCGCAGGGATCTTGTCAGCGTCAACAACTTCGATTGCGATATCGCCATCGATCGGATCCGGGAAATGATCGGTCACAACCGTATCAACAGGAAGTAAAAGCTTCTTGCCAAGGCTCTCAGCCTTATCCATCATCTCCTTGCAGTAATCGATCTTGGTCTCGTCAAGCAGGGACTGTCCAACCTCATAGCCTTTTGCCTTTAAGAAGGTGTAAGCCATGCCGCCGCCGATGATCAGAGTATCGCACTTCTCAAGCAGGTTAGAGATAACATTCAACTTATCAGCAACCTTAGCACCGCCAAGGATCGCTACGAACGGGCGAACCGGATCATCAACTGCATTGCCGAGGAAGTCGATCTCTTTCTGCATCAGATAGCCAACCACTGCGGTGTCAACAAACTGAGTCACACCAACGTTGGAGCAATGTGCTCTGTGTGCGGTACCGAATGCATCGTTGACATAAACGTCACAAAGGGAAGCAAGATCCTTGGAGAACGCCTCTCCGCACTTGCTCTCTTCCTTACGGAAACGAGTATTCTCAAGTAAAATGACATCTCCGTCCTTCATCTCGTTGATGGCTGCATAAACATTCTCACCAACTACATCCGGATTCGGAACGAACTTCACTTCCTGGCCAAGCAGCTCAGAAAGGCGAACAGCAACAGGTGCTAAGGTCTTGGTCAGCTTATCCTCTTCGGTTTTTACCTTGCCAAGGTGAGAGCAAAGGATGATCTTGCCGCCGTCAGCGATCAGTTTCTTGATGGTAGGAAGCGCTGCAACGAGACGGTTCTCGTCGGTGATGACGCCGTTCTTAAGCGGTACGTTAAAATCACAGCGGACTAAGACTCTCTGGCCTTTTACATTGATATCATCTACAGATTTCTTGTTTAACATATACTATATTCCTTTCTAGTTAAAAGGGTCCGGTCCAATCTGAACCGGACCCCTTGGGATCATTGTCACTAATGTCAGCTGAAACTTATGCTAACTCAGAGAAGTACTTGATGGTACGAACCATCTGAGAAGTATAGGAGTTCTCGTTATCATACCAAGCAACTACCTGAACCTCATACAGATCGCCTTCGATATGGTTCACCATGGTCTGGGTTGCATCGAAGAGAGAACCATAGGTCATGCCAACGATATCGGAAGATACGATCTCGTCGGTGTTGTAGCCGTAGGACTCGTTCGCAGCAGCCTTCATAGCCTCGTTGATACCTTCCTTGGTCAGGTCAGCCTTCTTAACAACAGCGGTTAAGATGGTGGTAGAACCGGTAGGGGTAGGAACACGCTGTGCAGAGCCGATGAGCTTGCCGTTTAACTCAGGGATAACAAGGCCGATAGCCTTAGCAGCGCCGGTGCTGTTCGGAACGATGTTGATTGCAGCTGCACGAGATCTTCTTAAGTCACCCTTTCTCTGAGGTCCGTCAAGGGTCATCTGATCACCGGTGTAAGCATGGATGGTGCACATAATACCGGAAAGGATCGGAGCATACTTGTTCAGAGCATCTGCCATAGGTGCAAGGCAGTTGGTGGTGCAGGAAGCTGCGGAAATGATGGTATCCTCAGGCTTCAGGGTCTCATGGTTAACATTATAAACGATGGTAGGAAGGTCGTTGCCTGCAGGAGCAGAAATAACAACCTTACGAGCGCCAGCATTGATATGAGCCTGTGCTTTTGCCTTGCTGGTGTAGAAACCGGAGCACTCAAGAACAACGTCTACATTCAGCTCACCCCAAGGGCAGTTGTTCGCATCCGGGAATGCATAGATCTTGATGTTCTTGCCGCATACGGTGATGGAATCCTCATCAGAGGTTACCTGATCTGCATATGCATACTTGCCCTGAGAGCTGTCATACTTTAAAAGATGAGCCAGCATCTTAGGAGAGGTAAGATCGTTAATAGCTACTACTTCATAGCCCTCAGCACCAAACATCTGTCTGAAAGCTAAACGGCCGATACGGCCAAAACCGTTGATTGCAACTCTTACTGCCATGATTGTTCCTCCTGGAAATAACATTATTCATGCGAATTATATAAATGACACTCTGTCAATTATTTCGCAAAGTTCTTATCTAGTTTAACCGATTCATGCATAAAAAGCAAGAGCAAATGCTCAGACTGTGATTTTATTTTACAGTGTAAGTCTTACTTATTGCCCATGTTCAGCATCTTGGTCTTGAGCTCATTTTCAATACGGTCAAGCTCAACCTCGGCTGCCTGTCTCTTCTGCTTTCCTTCGGTCTGGATCTTAAGCACTTCATCCAGCGTATTAATTAATGTCTGGTTGGTCTGCGTTAAGGTTTCGATATCTACAATACCGCGCTCCGACTCTTTTGCAGTGTCAATCGTCGCCTGCTTTAAGGTCTCCGCGTTCTTCTTTAACAGTTCATTGGTCACATTTGCCACCTCACGCTGCGCAGCTGCCGCACTTGTAGAATCATGCAGACCGATCGCAAGCACCATCTGGCTCTTCCAAAGCGGAATGGTGTTGACCAGAGTCGACTGAATCTTCTCGGACATCAAGCTGTCGTTGTTCTGGATCAGACGGATCTGCGGCGCCATTTGCAGGGAAACGTTTCTGGTCAGCTCCAGGTCATAGAGCTTCTTCTCGAAACGATCCGCCAGTCCGACCAGATCGTTGACTGCCTGCGCATCTTCGGCGTTGCCGGTCTCCTGCGCCTTCTTCTGCATCGCCGGAATCTCAACCTCACGCACCTCGGCCAGCTTCTTCTTGCCAGCAGCGATGTACATCGTCAGCTCCTTAAAGTAAGCGACATTCAGGTCATACATCTTATCTAGCAGTGCAATGTCCTTCATCAGCGTGATCTGATGATTCTCAAGCTCTTTGCTGACCTTGTTGACATTGACCTCAGCCTTATCGTACTTCGCCTTCATGTCAGCGACTTTGTTGGAGCTCTTCTTAAACATGTTGCCAAAGAACCCCTTATCTTCCTTATCATCCAGCTGACGAAGCTCCGATACCACGTTGGTGAGCAGATCACCGACCTCGCCAAGATCCTTGGTACGCACGCTGTTAAGCGTCGTCTCGGAGAAATCCGCCATCTTCTTCTGTGCGCCGGCACCGTACTGCAAAATCACGTTCGAATTGTGAATGTCGATCTTGCCTGCAAATTCATCGACCATTGCCTGCTCTTCCGGGGTCAGACGGATCTCCTCGGCCTTGATCGCCGGATCCTCTTTCTTCTCCTCTTCCTTCACAGCTTCCGCTGTCTCCCCGAACGGATCGAGCGTCAGTGTCGGTGCAGGGGTATTCTGCATCATCGCTGCCATGTCAAGACCCGCATTCGTCGCGGTCTTGTACTCATACTCGTACTGTTCCTTCTTCTCGGTTTCATTTACATCACTCATTGCATGTTCCTCCGTCTCCTGCAAATGTATTCGTTAGATTTTATGTTCAAGACCCCATCGTTGACGTCTTAAATTCTTCTTCCTTCAAGCCCTCTCTCTTAAACATGTTTTCCATCACCGAGATGTCCGTGGAGATATCCCATGCAACCTGCTGGAACATATCGTCGTAGAGCTTCTCGTACGCGACGTTGATCGAATCAAGCGTCTTCTCGATCTCCGCCTTCGCGGTCGTGATATTCTCACCCTGCACCGGCTGCTCATCGAGCATCTTGTAGGTGTTCACCAGCTTAAGCGTCGTCGGCATGTAGTACTCCATAAAGCGCTCCATCTCGCTTCGCTTCTCGGGATACTTCTGCAGCGCCTCAAAAATCCTGGCAATGATAAACTCCAGCCGGTCAAGCTTCTCCGAGACTTCCTTGCCGGGGATCGCATCATTTGCCTTGCGGATCTGGGAAATGTAATTCTCCCCGGTCGCAATGATCGCCCGCAGCTCCTTCTCCTCATCCGGGATCTGCGCCTCCATGTCCTTCTGGCGCTCCATCTCCAGATCATTGTTGTAAGCCTCACGGTACTGCTGGTACGAGACATCATCCATCATGAAATAATCTTCCTTCTGGTTTAAATGTCCCTGCGGGAAGATACCGATCTGGATCATCTTCTTTAAATCCTTGACCACTTTCTTCTCGCTGTAGCCGGTTCGCTTCGCCAGCTCTTCCACGGAAATGTAAGGTACACCCTTCATCGCCCGCACGTATTCATTTAACCGGTCAAGTCTTCGCTTGCCGACCAGACCCTTCCCGAAGAGCACGCCGCAGATGATTGCCACCGGCAGGAAAAATCCAAGGCCGATCGCCACCCCCTCCGGATCGCCTGCTACCAGGGAATACGTGGTCACCATCAGACTCGACAAGCCGTTGATGCCAAGGCCTGCTCCGCCAAGACCCATCAAGATATTGTTCGAGACCTTGCCGACCTGCTTAATCGGAAGACGTCTGCGTTCCTTCGCCGGTGCCTGCGTCGTGCCGGAGGCTGTCCCCTGCCTTCTCTGGTTGGGATCCGGGCGTCTTCCGGTCTGCGCGGTATATTGCACCTGACGCATCTTCTCTCTGGAATCATCCAGCGCATTATTGATAATCGCACTGATATCTTTGTCCAGATTGCTGAAATTCATGGTGTCGAACGCTTCCTGAATCACGTTCATCAGCTGACCGCCGACACCTGGTTCTTTATCACTCATTTTCTAATCCTTCTTTTGCAAATGATTCCTCTGCTTATAACGGATAAGGCTCTTTTCTGGGTGCCTTCTTCTCAAGAAATGCAAGCACCTGCTCGCGTGAAGACACGCCCGTCGTCGCGCCCGCAGACTGCACACAGAGTGCCGCACAGGCCGTACCGAACTCCAAAGCTTCGTGCATCTCGGTCCCGTGAATCAACGAAGAAACAAAACCAGCCAGGAAGTTATCCCCCGCTCCGATTCCGTCTGCCACAGGAACATCATAGGCCGGCACCACAAAGCACTCCTTTGCATTCTTCACAACACATCCCTGCGAACCAATCTTTATGATCACATTCTTCACCCCGTAAGAGAGGAGCTTGTCGGCCATCTTCACATAATCGGTATCACCGGTATAAAATGCAGCTTCTGTCTCATTCGGAAATGCATAGTCGATATAAGGCAGCGCTTCCTTTACATCATCCAGATAAATCTGCTCGCAGTTTGCAATCTTAAAATCCGCAATCAGGATCGCGCCGGCTTCCTTTGCTCCCTTCGCGATGCGAAGAATCTTCTCCGGCCGATCAAACGGTGCACGAAACAGGCTTGCCATCGTAACCACCTTTGCCCCGGCTAAGATCGAGGGATCCGGTTCGAAAAATGGAACCAGATGCGCGGGTGTACTCACGGAGCGCCGCTCACCGCGGTTGTCTACGATCAGATTGGTAACCGGCGTCTTCCCGGTATTGGAAGAGACGATCTCACTAAGATCCACACCGTTCCTCTCAAGTCTTGCTCTTACAATCTCTCCCGGCAAATCTTCTCCCAGACCACAGTGAATCTTCACAGAATGTCCAAGCTTTGCAAATGTAATCGATTCATTTACCGCATCCCCGCCCGGAATGATCGAGACTGAGTCCGCCATATACACCGAACCGTACTTTGGTGTCGTATCCCAGCCTTTTAAGATACAATCCACCACAGCCTGACCGATCACAATGACTTCTGCGTTTTGACTCATCACCACTACTCCATTCAAAATGCACAAAATTCTTCTTTTAACAGTATAAAGAAAAGACGAGGGTTATGCAAGCACACCCTCGTCAAAATTATAAAATCTTTCACAAATTGTTCTAACGATTATCCTCTGTTCTTCAAGAAGTCAGGAATCTGGATATCGTTGTTTACAGGCTCTTCTCTGCGGCCGCCGCCGAAGTTGCCGCCACCAAAGTTGTTGCCTCTCTGGTTGTTCTGATAGCCACCTAAGAAGTTGTTCTTCTTCTGGTTCTGACCCTGCTGCTTCTTCACGCCGCCGGCATTCTCATGAAGACCGGTTGCGATAACGGTGATGCTGCAGGCATCCTGCATATTCTCATCATACATAGCACCGAAGATGATGTTCGCATCTTCGCCGGCAAGCTCTTCTACATAAGATGCAGCTTCATTCGCCTCGATCAGGCTGATATCACCGGAGATATTGATGATGACATGGGAAGCACCCTCGATCGTGGTCTCAAGCAGCGGGCTCGTGGTTGCCTGCTTCACAGCGTCCATGCACTTCTC
>JAFVAL010000038.1 GCA_017480565.1 Lachnospiraceae bacterium
CTCCTTGAGAATTCGTACTACGAGGCTCCATGGTCAAGCGGTTAAGACATCGCCCTTTCACGGCGGTAACACGGGTTCGAGTCCCGTTGGAGTCATTTTCCTGGATGTTTCAGTATTATCCAGACGGACCTTTAGCTCAGTTGGTTAGAGCATCCGGCTCATAACCGGACGGTCCCGGGTTCAAGTCCCTGAAGGTCCATTCCCTAACCAGGGGCTGTTTTTATATGTAGCCTTAGGGCTGCGATATGGCCCAGTGGCTCAGTTGGTTAGAGCGCCGCCCTGTCACGGCGGAGGCCAGGGGTTCGAGTCCCCTCTGGGTCGCTAAAGTTGCGCAGAGCGCAACTTTTAGAGAATGCTACGCATTCTCCGATCTATAGAGAACCTAAACAAAGTTAATCAGATTTGCCGGCGTGGCGGAATAGGCAGACGCACAGGACTTAAAATCCTGCGAGGTTAATCCCTCATACCGGTTCGACCCCGGTCGCCGGCACTTATAAAGGGCGTGTGAAAAACATGAAAGCGTTTTTCACACGCTGCTTTTGTATGGAGTCTGAGGACTTGCTTTGCTAGTGACTCAGGGTTTGTAACATGTTTTGTCATGAGTCTAAAGTGAAGCTAACGCGAGACAAGCTAAAGACTCAATGAGGCGTAGAATGGCTGTATTGAGTCTAAAGTGAAGCTAACGCCAGACAAGCTAAAGACTCAATGAGGCGAGAATGGATGTGTCGAGTCTAAAGTAAAACTAGGGACAGCCTTGCTAAAGACTCAATGAGACAAAAAATAGCTGTGCTGCGTCTAAAGTGAAGTCAGCATCAGACAAGCCAAAGACTCAGTGAGGCAAAAAATGGCTGTGTCGAGTCTAAAGTGGAGCCAGCATCAGACAAGCCAGAGACTCAGTGAGGCAAAAAATGGCTGTATTGCGTCTAAAGCGAAGCTAACGCCAGACAAACCAAAGACTCAATGAGGCGTAGAATGGCTGTGTCGAGTCTGAAGTGAAGTGAGCGTCAGACAAGCCAAAGACTCAATGAGGCGTAGAATGGCTGTATTGCGTCTAAAGCGAAACCAGCGCCAACCAAGCCAAAGACTCAGTGAAGCAAAAAATGGCTGTATCGAGTCTGAAGTAAAACCAGCGACAGCCTTGCTAAAGACTCAGTGAGGTGTAGAATGGCTGTGTCGAGTCTAAAGTGAAGCTAGCGACAGTCTTGCTAAGCCCCAGCGACTACATTTGCAAATGCATTTAAGAGATGATAGATAACAAGGAGAAGAGACAATGTACAATCGTTTGACGAAGAATGATGTGAAGAGGATTGAAGAGGAGATTGAGCATCGCAAGGTGGTGCTTCGTAAGGAGTTGATTGATGCGGTGAAGGAAGCGCGTGCGCAGGGGGATTTGAGCGAGAATTTTGAGTATTATGCGGCGAAGCGTGCGAAGAATCAGAATGAGGGGAGGATTCGGTATCTGGAGCGGATGCTGAAGACGGCTGAGATTGTGGAGGAGTCTTCTGAGGAAAATGTGGTCGGGATGAATAACCGCGTGGAGCTTTATTTCGAGGAGGATGACGAGACGGAGGTTTACAAGATCGTGACGCCGGTGCGGTGTGATACGCTTAATAACAAGATTTCGATTGAGTCTCCGATCGGGAAGGCTGTGTTTGGAAAGAAGCTTGGCGAGCGTGTGATGGTGAAGGTCAATGATGATTACAACTTCCCTGTGGTGATTCGCGCGATTGATGCGACTGGCACAGATGAAGATGATGAGATTAGAAAGTATTGAACTCATTTGCGGTTCGTGCTATCATTTTTCTTAAGAAATGTTGCCTGATGAGGCGACGATGAGGAAGGGGAAATTGTTATGATGACAGATTTGTTTGAACTGCTGATGATCGTGTGTTTCGGTATTTCTTGGCCGCTCTCTGTGGTGAAGTCGTATAAGGCGCGCACCGCGAAGGGCAAGAGCGTGATGTTTGAAGTTTTCATCATGATCGGTTATTGCTTCGGTATTGCGCGTAAGGTGATCATGTATCAGCAGGCGATGGCTGATAAAACGGCGTTGGATCTATTGTTCTATTTGGCTTGGTTCTTCTATTTCTTTAATCTGATCATGATTTTGATCGATATCATTCTTTGGATTCGCAACTCGATTCTGGATCGGAAGCACGATAAGGAAGAGAAGAAGAAGATGGAAGAGCTTCAGAATGCGCTTGAGAAGGCGAACAAGGAGAAGGAAGCTGCCAAGGAGACTGTGGAGGCGAAGGAAGAGGAAGTGCTTCCGGAGGAACCAGTTGAGGCAGAGACCGAGGAGAATGAGGAGGAAGTCTGATGTTTACAGCGTTACCTACGCTTGCGATTATCGCAATCTATCTGGCTGCGGCAATCGGCCCGGCCGTTTTCCTGATGGTGTATATTTATCGGCATGACAAGGTGGAGCCGGAACCCGGCGATTTGCTGAGAAGCTTGATTTTGCGTGGTGTCTTGGCTGCACTGGCTTCGATCGTTTTAGAGATTGCGGCGGAGAGAGTACTTTCGATGGCACCGATTTCCGAGTCCAGCCCTGTGTACACGATCTTGACGGCGTTTCTGGGCGTCGCAGCGATTGAGGAAGGGACTAAGTACTTCTTCATGCACAGAAAGGTCTGGAATCATCCGGCGTTTAACTACCGATTTGATGCGATTGTCTATGCTGCGTTTGTCTCGCTTGGTTTTGCGGCGTTTGAGAATATTCAGTATGTTGCAAGCTACGGGATCTCTGTGGCGGTGCCGCGTGCATTTTTGGCGATTCCCGGGCATCTTGGCTTCTCTGTCGTGATGGGCTATTACTACGGTAGAGCGAGAAAGGCTGCAGACCGTGGTGACATGGCGGGAAGCAGGGCGAACCGCTGGGCAGGATATCTGAGTGCAGTGTTCCTTCACGGTTTTTACGATTCCTGCGCGATGATTGGAACCGGTATCGCGAGCTTGCTGTTTGTCGTGTTCGTGATCGTGATGTATGTGGTGATCAGCAAGCTGATTCGCAAGGAAGCGGAGACGGATGAGCCCTTGTATATGAGTGACGAGGGGAATCAGCTCCTGTAAGAGAGAGGGTGGACAAGTTGAGAAAGTGGTTGTGTTTGTTGATTTTGGCGTGTCTGCTGCTTTGCGCTTGCGGGAAGGAGAACGTGCCTGAGACAGAGTCTGCGACAACGGAGGTCGAGACCACGCAGACGGTCGAGACAAAGCAGACCGAGACGGAGACGGTGACCGAGACGACGACGGCCGAGGTCATTTCCCAGGAGACAGAGACGACGGAGGCAGAGCCCATTTCCGTAAAAGAGGCGGAGCATCTGGGCATTCTAGTGACCAGAGTCATGGACTGGAATTATGATGACACGTATGAGATGATCACGACAAATGTCAGCTATGATCAGATTCATTTGTCAGAAAGGTCTCAGAAATACGAAGGGCTTGAGAAGGCATTTGTGGCGCTCAATCAGGCCGCGGAGAAGACGATTCATGAGTTTCAGGACGGATCGGCGGATGAGATGCTGGAGAGCGAGGAGACGAGGCAGTTCCTTCCTTTCTACGAGCATGCGCGTGTGTATGTGAAGCGTGCCGATGACCGTTTTGTGAGCCTGCTTTTGACGGATACTTCTTATGCGGGAGGCATGCACGAGTTTAAGGCTTGGAGTGGTTATGTCTACGACACGCAGAGCGGGAAACAGCTGACGCTTGACGATGTGTTTACGAGCCGGAGCCTGCTGGTGCAGCTTTTGCAGGAGGAGCTTCTGGCCAATTATGATGAGGACTTGTTCTTCATGGATCATATCGATGAGAGCGTGGAGGAGTATCTGGAGGAGAGTGCGAGCTTCACGCTGGATCCGGATGGAGCTACGTTCTACTTTAATCCGTATGAGCTGGGCCCGTATGCGAGCGGTGCGTTTGAGGTCAAGCTGTATTATGATAAGTATCCGAAGGCCTTTGTGAGAAATGATTTCGCAAGTGCTGGGGATTACACGATTCAGGTCGCAGAGGATGAAGCGCTGCGGTTTCGGGATGGTTCCGGCAAGGAGAAGTGCCTGGAGGTTTACGGGACGCCGGGTGTGGACATGTATGACCAGACTGAGCTGACACTGATGTTAGATGACGTGGCAGTGAAGACCGGACAATATGGTTATTCGTCGGAGAGTTATCTGATGCATACGAACGACGGTAAAAATTCGCTGGTGTGCTGCATCACGATGGACAATGATTATGGCATGATCTATGTCTTTGATCTGGACGGTGCACGGCCAGAGCTTGTCTGCACCGTGGACGGAGCGCATTTTGACCGCATGGAGACGGATGAGCAGATGGATGGCATGCTTCCGACCGACCCGGAGAAGTTCGCATTGCTGAGACGTTGCGATCTGCTTAGCACCTACAGTTACCGGGAGCCGGTGGGTTTACAGGACGGAAAGATCGTGTCGCAGGGCAAGGTTTTTGAGATCGTGCGTTATCAGGAAGAGCCGCTTGTGCTTAAGCAGGAGATGTCATTCTCCGTGGTGAATGAGAACTATCAGGAGACGACGAAGGAGGTCTTTACGAAGGGGACAAAGCTCTTCTTTGATAAGACAAATGGTGTCGATCTGGTGTACTTTACGCTGGAAGACGGCAGAAAGGTTCAGGTGCAGGTGACGGCGACAGATTGGCCGATGCGGGTCAATGGGATCGATGCCGAGGACGTGTTTGAGCAAATGTTCTTTGCAGGATAAACGACAAGTGTAGAATAAAGAAAAAGAGAGGATGATAGCATCCTCTCTTTTTAAGTTTCACAGTTTATCCAGCGTCTCTTTATAGCGAATCTTTGCCTTCTGAATGCGGTCCAAGGTGCGCTCCTGTGTGAGCTTTTTGTGAACCTCTTCGGCTTCCTCTGCATAGGTGGCGCGGTAGCGCTTCATCGATTCTGCGAAGAGTTCCCCGTTGGTCGGAGGCGTGTAGGTGATCGCATTGGCTCCGGCGGCGATGGTCTCTAAGATGGTTTCATCGGTCGGACCGCCAGTGGCAATGATGGGAATGTCTGGGTAAGCCTTGCGGATCGTACGGACTACCTCAGGCGTCTGGGTGGCCGCGGATACATTTAAGATGTCTGCGCCGGCACGGATGCGCCTTCCAACATCCTGCTTCTCGGAGACGATCGTAGCGATGACAGGGATCTCCAGAGTGCGCTTGATCGCGCGGATGTCTCTCGTGGGCATTGGTGCGTTGACGACGACGCCGAAAGCACCATTGTGCTCCGCCTCAATCGCAAGGGAGACGGATCTGACGCCGGAGGTCACGCCCCCACCGACACCGACAAAAACCGGAACGTCGGAGACAGAGATGATCGCCTGCGCGATCGATGGCTGAGGCGTAAACGGATAGACAACGAGCACAGCGTCAGCGTTAATGTTCTTTACAATCGCGACGTCTGTCGAAAAAACAAGTGACTTGATTCTGCGGCCAAAGATGATGATGCCGGTGCACTCTTTGATGCATTGCGGGACACTGATGGAATGGCTGCGCAGATTGCCGGAATAACGCGGAATTACTTTATCAGACATAGAAAACCTCCGTTAGAAAAATGATATAAAACAATGATTTGCCCCGATCCCCCATAAGAATGGAGTCAGTTTAACACGTGAGATTTCATTTTGCAATTGGTTGAAAAGAGGCTTTATATAAAATTAAGAATGCGTTCATTTTATTCACAGATTGGTCAAAATCTTGTAAAACCGTTGCTTTTCACGGCGCACAGTGTTAGGATAGTAACGAATTAAAGCGTAAAACCGCTGAAGCATTTGCAATGGAGGAGAGAGATCATGGCAAAAGATATTGATTGGGGCAGTCTTGGTTTTGGTTATGTACAGACGGAGTATCGTTATGTTGCAAAGTATAAAGATGGCAAGTGGGACGAAGGCGGTCTCGTGACCGACGCGAACATCGTGTTAAATGAGTGCGCTTGCGTTTTCCAGTATGCGCAGACTTGCTTTGAGGGTTTGAAGGCGTATCACACCGAGGATGGCAGAATCGTGTGCTTCCGCCCGGATTTAAATGCAGCGCGTATGAAAGAATCCTGTGAGCGTCTTGAGATGCCGGTGTTCCCGGAGGAGAAGTTCGTTGAAGCCGTAAAGATGTTAGTAAAGGCAAATGCAGATTATGTACCTCCGTATGGTACCGGTGCAACCCTCTACATTCGTCCGTTTATGATTGGTACGAACAGTGTCATCGGCGTGAAGCCTGCACAGGAGTTTGAGTTCCGTATGTTCTGTACACCGGTTGGTCCGTACTTTAAGGGCGGCGCAAAGCCGATCTCGATCAAGGTTTCGGATTTCGACCGTGCGGCACCGCGTGGCACCGGCCACATCAAGGCTGGTTTGAACTATGCGATGAGCCTGTATCCGATCGTGAAAGCGCATGAGGAAGGCTTTGCAGAGAACATGTATCTGGATCCCGAGACCAGAACGAAGGTGGAAGAGACTGGCGGCGCAAACTTCATGTTTGTGACCAAGGACGGTACCTTTGTGACACCGAAGTCCGACAGTATCCTTCCGTCCATCACGAGACGTTCTCTGATGGTTGTGGCAGAGAAGTATGTTGGCATGAAGGTCGAGCACAGAGAGGTATTGTTCGATGAGGTGAAGGACTTTGCAGAGTGCGGACTTTGCGGCACAGCAGCAGTCATCTCCCCGGTTGGACACATCTATGACCATGGCAAGGACATCTACTTCCCGAGCGGGATGGAGGAAATGGGTCCTTGGACCAAGAAGCTTTACGACGCACTGACCGGCATCAAGATGGGTCGCATTGAAGGACCGGAAGGCTGGGTTGTAGAGATCGCATAAGAACAAGTAAATCAAGAGTTTTCAGCAGAAGCCGTCGGATTTTCCGGCGGCTTCTCTTGTTTGAAACGAACTTCTCATGTATAATGTAATTTGGTGAAATGAACGGATTCATTTTATAGTATGAATAGTATGCAAGAAAGAGGAGGATCATTATGCCTGGACCTGGTGGTGGACGTGGAGGAAGAGCGTATCTGACAGAGGAGGAGAAGGCCAATCGCCCGAAAGTGACGTGGCCTCTGCTTAAGAGGATTTTTTCGTATCTGAAGCCGTATTGGTTTCAGCTTCTTTTGGTGCTTTTGTGTATTGTGGCGTCGTCTTCGTTGACGCTGCTGCCTTCGATCTTGACCGGTAAGATTATCGATGAAGGCTTGATCGGACGGGACTTAAACAAGCTCATTTATTACATTGTGTTGTCGCTTGCCGTGACGCTAGGGGGCAATCTGATCGGTGTCGCGCAGAGCTATTTTAACAGCTGGATTGCGCAGCACATCACCTTTGACATCAGGAATTCGATGTACCGGCACCTGCAAAATATGTCGCAGCGGTTTTTCACTGCGAACAACCAGGGCGATATCATCACGCGTATGACGAGTGATATCGACGGGGTGCAGCGGGTGATTTCGGATACATTTGCGAATATCTTGTCGAACTCGATCACGCTGGTGGTGGCACTGGTGGCGATGTATCAGAAGAACTGGATCCTGGCGACGATTGGCCTGGTGATCGTGCCGCTTTTTGCGCTGCCGACGAGAAAGGCCGGCGAGACGCGGTGGGAGTTGACGAGAGAGTCGCAGGAGTGCAATGACGAGATCAACGGCATCTTAAATGAGACGCTTTCCGTGAGCGGACAGCTGCTCGTGAAGCTCTTTGGCAAGGAAGATGTGGAGTACAAAAAGTACGAAGCGGTAAATGAGCGGATCGTGAAGCTCAACATCCGTGAGGGCATGGCTGGCCGGTGGTTTTTCGTACTCATTCGTACATTTTCCAGTATCGGCCCGATGCTTTTATATCTGGTCGGCGGTATTCTCCTGATGCGTCATGACAGTACGCTGACGGTCGGTGATATCACCGTGCTTGTGGCACTCCTTGGCAGAATGTATCAGCCGGTCAACAGCCTGCTTTCCGTGCAGGTCGACTGGATCCGCTCGATGGCGATGTTTACGCGTATTTTCGAGTATCTGGATATGCCGATCGAGATCCAGAATCCGAAGATGCCGATTATTCCAAAGAGCTCGAACGGCGAGGTGCAGTTTATCAATGTGGCGTTCTCCTATGATCCGGAGCGGCAGATTTTAAGAGATATTAATTTCCGCCTGGATGCAGGGCATTCAGTCGCGATCGTCGGACCTTCGGGCTCTGGTAAGAGTACGCTGGTGAACCTGATCCCGCGTCTTTATGACGTGCAGGCAGGCCGTGTTTCGTTTGACGGGGTGGATGTGAGAAATCTGGACCTGCACTGGTTAAGAGACCAGGTGGGCGTGGTTTCACAGGAGACCTATCTGTTCAATGGGACGATCCGGGAGAACCTGCTTTATGCGAAGCCGGATGCGACCGAAGAGGAACTGATCGATGCTTGTAAGCAGGCCAACATCTATGATCTGATTTTAAAGCAGGAAAATGGCTTCGAAGCGATGGTGGGTAACCGTGGGCTGAAGCTTTCTGGCGGTGAGAAACAGAGGCTTTCCATCGCACGTGTCCTGCTCAAGAACCCTGCGCTTTTGATCTTTGATGAGGCAACTTCGGCACTCGATTCGATCTCTGAGAGCAAGATTCAGGAGGCGATCGAGCCGATCATCAAGACGCGGACAAGTATCTTGATCGCGCATCGTTTGTCCACGATTCTGGCGGCGGATGAGATCCTGGTGATCAACGATGGCGTGATCGCGGAGCGCGGCCAGCACAAAGATCTGGTGGCGAAGGGCGGCGTATATACTGAGCTTTACAACACGCAGTTTAAGAAAGCGCTGGAGACGGAGGCTGCGATGCTTGCCGACCAGGAAGCCAAGGAAGACGCGAAAGAAGACGCCAAAGAATGAAAATCTTGAATAAAAAATAGTAGGAGCAATGAAACGATGAGAATCTATTTAAACGACGACTGGAAGTTTACGACGACATTTATCCCGCAGATGTGTGAGGCAGCTTTTGACGACTCTGCGCTTGCAAGTGTGCGTCTGCCGCACACGATGGTGGAGGTGCCGTTCCACTACTTTGATGAGAGTGCGTATCAGGTGACCGGCGGGTACCGGCGTATCCTGCACGCGCCCGCAGACTGGGCGGGGAAGCATGTGCTGCTCACGATCGACGGTGCGGCGCATTATGCGGAAGTGTTCTTAAATGGCGTTAAAATCGCCTCGCACGCGAATGGCTACACGGCTTTCACGGTGGATCTGGCACCGTATCTTACCCTGGATGCGGACAACGTGCTGGTGGTGATGGTGGATAGTCACGAGACGCTCAACCAGCCGCCGTTTGGATTCGTGATTGATTATATGACCTTCGGTGGCCTGACGAGAGAAGTCTGGCTGGATGTGAAGGAAGCATCTTATATCGAGGATGTGTTTGTGCACAGCCTTGTGGCCGTGAAGTCAAAGCGCGCGAAAGTGACGTCTGAGATCACGCTTGCGGGTGAGGTCACGGATGGCTTAATGATCCGCCAGAGCATCCGCAGAAAAGGCGAGGAAGCGTATGCATTTCACTGCGAGGGAGCGGTGTCTGGTAAACGCCTGGAGCTGACGCAGATCAAGAACCAGATCGAGCTCTGGGAGCTGGATCATCCGGTGCTTTATGAGGTGAAGACGGAGCTCATTTCCGGAGAAAAAGTGCTTGATGAAGTGGTGACCGTGACCGGTTTTCGGTCTATGCACTGGCGGGCGGACGGCTTCTATCTGAACCACAAAAAGGTGAAGATCCGCGGCCTGGACCGTCATCAGAGCTATGCGTACGTCGGTTATGCGATGCCGCAGTCGATGCAGGAGCGCGACGCGGATCTGTTAAAGTTCGAGCTTGGCTGCAACGCGGTGCGAACCTCGCACTATCCGCAGTCGCATCATTTCATGAACCGTTGTGATGAGATCGGCCTTTTGGTCTTTACGGAGATTCCGGGCTGGCAGCATATCGGTGATCTGGACTGGCAGGATCTTGCTGTGGAAAATGTGCGCGAGATGGTGCTGCAGTATCGCAATCATCCGTCGATCATGCTCTGGGGCGTGCGCATCAATGAATCGAACGACAACGATGCCTTCTATATGCGGACAAATGCGGCCGCACGCGAGCTGGATCCGACGAGGGCGACCGGCGGGGTGCGCTGCATCACAAAGAGCCATCTGTTAGAGGATGTCTATACATACAATGATTTCTCGCACGACGGGGAGAAGCCAGGCTGCCAGAAGAAGAGCAAGGTGACGCCGGATATGAAGAAGGCGTATCTGGTGACGGAGTACGCGGGACACATGTATCCGACCAAGAATTACGACGCGGAAGAACACCGGCTCGAACATTTGCTTAGACATGTGCGTGTGCTTGACGCGATCGCTGGAGAAAATGATATCGCGGGCAGCTTTGGCTGGTGCATGTTCGACTACAATACGCACCGCGATTTCGGCAGCGGTGACCGAATCTGCTATCACGGCGTGATGGATATGTTCCGCAATGAAAAGCTTGCGGCGAAGATTTACGCGGCGCAGCAGGACGATGTTCCGGTGCTGGAGCTGACATCTTCGATGGATATCGGAGAGCATCCGGCGAGCAACCGCGGGGAGGTATACATTTTAACGAACGCGGACTTCGTGCGGATGTACAAGAACGATCGTCTTTTAAAGACCTACACGCAGGAAGATTCGCAGTGGCAGAACTTAAAGCATGCCCCGATTGCGGTCGATGATTACATCGGAAATGCGATCCTTGAGAATGAAAACTTTAAACCGGATCAGGCCAAGGCTGTCAAGGAGATCTTGAATGCGGCTGCACGTTACGGGATGAATCACATGCCGAAGAGCGCGATGCTGCAGGCTGCGAAGGCGATCGGTGTCTATCATATGAGTTTTAACGACGCGGTTGCGCTCCACAACAAGTACATCGGTGACTGGGGCGGCGCGGCAACGAGCTTCCGTTTAGAGGCAGTCAAGGACGGTCGTGTGGTGGCAACTGTGGTGAAGCAGCCGTCCGCAGCTCCGCAGCTGACTGCAGAGGCAGATCACACGGTTCTTACCGAGAAGACGACCTATGATGTCGCGGCAGTGCGGATTCAGGCGAAGGATGAATTCGGAAATGTTCTTCCTTTTGCGAATGATCCGGTGAAGTTAACGCTGACCGGTGCGGCAGAGCTGATCGGACCGGATGTCGTCTCTCTGCACGGCGGCATGAGCGGGACCTATGTGAAGACGACCGGAGAGAAGGGCGAAGCAAAGCTTGTGATTGAGAGCGCGTTTGGCGAGCCGGTGGAGATTACATTTGAAGTAAAATAAGAGGCCTTAGACCATTTAGAAAAGATATCAAAGGAGCTATGAGAGATGACTGAGATGAAAGATCGTTCGAAAGTGATTTTCGGCAATGTGATCGCCGACAAGGATTACAAGAAGTCCGTGAACACGAAGGCGAAGAACGAGAAGAAGTACCACCCGGCAAATGATCCGGTGGGCGATGTGCAGATCAAGGAGAATGCGGTGATCGGTGAGTGCCTGGGCGTGTCTGAGATTCGTGTGGGTGACGGCGGTTACGTCAAAGCACCGGAGTGGGATCTGGAAAAGAGTATCATCGTCGGCAATATCCGCATGGGCTTTGGCCATTACCGGATTTCGATGGCGATCGCGTCCGCGGCGCATGCGCTGGGCTACAAGCCGTACTGGATGGATCTAAACGGCTATCCGAACACGACGTGCACGAAGATCATCGGTGCGCAAAATGACCTGTATTCGCTGGGTTCGAGGCTATCCGGCAAGAGCAAGTTGTTTAACAAGTTTGTCTGGGAGCCGATCAACTACGAGGGCTTCCGCCAGCTGACCTACAATTCTTCCGACCAGAAGAATGCGGAACTGATGGCGCAGGTGTATACGGCTGTGCCGAAGGAGATTCCGGTCGTCGGTACGCATGTGTGGCCGGCGCAGGCCGCGATCCACGCGGGCATGAAGTATGTGGTCAATGCAATCCCGGATAACTGGCCGATGGCGCTGCATTTGTCCGAGGGAAGCCTGCACACGGTGCAGACACATTTCGCGTATCAGGGATACCGGATTCTGAACGGATTTGCGAAGAAGAAGGTGTTAAATCCGATGCCTGAGACGGATCTGAAGTATGTCGGTCATTACATCGATCATGAGCTGGTGCATAACATTGAAGAGGACTGCGCAGCACGCGTGGCGCGCAAGGAGAGCGGTGCGCCGATGCGCTTCCTGCTGACAATCGGCGGTGCGGGCGCGCAGCGCGAGATCTTCTCTGAGATTATTAAGCATCTGCTCCCGAAGATCAAGGCCGGGAAGGCCGCGCTTTATGTGAACGTCGGCGATTACAAGAATGTCTGGGAGGAGCTCTGCAAAGAGATTCCGGAGCTTGCCGGCGTATCGAAGACCCATTTCGAGAACTGGGAAGAGACGAAGACATTTGCGGAAGATGCACTGACCGGGGAAGTGACCGGCGTGCATGCGTTCTATCACAAGAACATCTTCGAGGCGGTTTACTGCACGAATCTGTTAATGAGAAGCTGTGATGTGCTTGTCACTAAGCCTTCGGAGCTTGCGTTCTATCCGGTGCCGAAGCTTTTCATCAAGCGTGTGGGCGGACACGAGCAGTGGGGCGCGATTCACTCAGCGGAGGTCGGTGACGGCTGCCTGGAGTGCCGGGACATCCCGCATACGCTGCAGATGATCGATCTGTTCCTTGAGGATCATGTGACGCTTAAGGATATGTGTGAGAATATCGTGAAAAATAAAGCCGCGGGGCTCTACGACGGTGCTTACGAGGCCGTGAAGCTTGCGATGGGCATGAAGAAATAACAAAGGGAAGGGATTTTTGAAAATGAAACTGACATTAAAAGAAAAGATAGCTTATGGTCTTGGTGCGGTTGGCAAAGACATGGTCTACATGCTCTCCGCGAGTTACATTTTATACTACTATCAGGATCTGATGGGTGTGAGCGCGATCGCGATGGGTATCATTCTGCTGGCGGCGCGTGTGTTTGATGCATTCAATGACCCGATCATGGGCGTGATCGTGGCAAAGACCAAGACGCGCTGGGGTAAGTTCCGTCCTTGGCTGATGATCGGTACCGTGACCAACGCGGTGATCTTGTACTTTATGTTCGCATGCCCGCCGAGCCTTGACGGCAGCGGCCTGATCGCGTACGCGGCGGTGACCTATATTCTTTGGGGCGTGACCTATACGATGATGGACATCCCTTACTGGAGCATGATCCCTGCCTTTACCGAGGGCGGCAAGGAGAGAGAAGATCTGTCCACACTGGCTCGTTCCTGCGCAGGCGTGGGTTCCGCGATCATCTCGATCATCACGGTCATGGCAGTCGCAGCGCTGGGCGGCAACGACGAAGCGGCCGGTTTTGCACGCTTTGCCCTGATCGTCGCGGTGATCTTTATCGTGTTTATTTCGCTGACTTGCATCTTCATCAAGGAGAAGTCCACGGTTGACAGCGAAGCTCCTTCTTTGGGAGAAATGTTCCGTGCTCTGATCCAGAATGACCAGGCGATGGCGATCGTCATCACCATCGTGCTCGTCAACTGCTCCATCTACATCACGTCGAACCTGGTCATTTATTTCTTCAAATATGACTTCGGCGGAGAGGGCTGGAGAGGCGCTTACACGCTCTTTAACACCTTTGGCGGCGGCGTGCAGATTCTCTCGATGATGATCCTCTTCCCGCTGCTTCGCAAGTTCTTAAACACAATGCAGGTGTTCTACTTAAGCTTTGTGATGGCGATTTTGGGATACATCTCCCTGTTGATTCTGGCATTTACCAATATGTCCAGCGTCTATCTGCTCTTCATCCCTGGCTTCCTGATCTTTGCGGCTAACGGTATGTTGACGGTTCTGACCACGGTCTTTTTGGCAAATACGGTCGACTACGGTGAGTTAAAAAACAACTGCCGCGACGAGAGCGTCATCTTCTCGATGCAGACCTTCGTCGTGAAGCTTGCCTCCGGTGTGGCAGCGCTTTTGGCTTCCCTGTGCCTGGCACTGTTTAACTTGAAAGATGATACGAGTGACGCGGTGGCACAGGCGGCTTCGACCTCTTCTAAGATCGGTCTGCGTATGTTTATGACGATTCTACCGATCATTGGACTGTTGGTTGCGGTGTTCCTCTTTAAGAAGAAATATATTCTGACCGAGGAGAAGGTGGAAGAGATCGCGGCAGAAGTAAAGGCAAGACGCGGTGAGGAGTAACTTGTAATTAGGCTTTTGATTGGAGCTTACCATGGAAAAACGTTTTTATGCGCTGGAAGGGAAATCGACCAGCTATCTGTTTCAGGTGACCGAGAGTGGCCACCTGGAGCATCTATATTATGGGAAGAAGCTGCGGATTCCGGGCAATCCCCTGCAGACTTATGAGGTGCTTTCTGAGAAGGCTGCGTTCGCGCCGGGAACTTCGAACTGGTACGATGACGAGCACAAGAGTCTTGTCTTGGAGGATATGTGTCTGGAAATGTCTTCGCGGGGGCGGGGCGATATCCGTGAGCCGATGATCGACGTGGTTCACGAGGACGGGTCTTCGACGTCGGACTTCATTTTTGAGAAGGCGGAGATCATCGAGGGGTGCCTTGATTCGGAGAGTTTGCCGCGTGCGTACGACGAACTTGGCCAGGCAAAAACGCTGGTTGTGACGTTAAAAGACGCGGGGTACGGGCTGAAGCTGGAGCTCATTTACACGATGTTTGCGGACTGCGATGTGCTCGCAAAGAGCGCGAGACTCTACAACGAAAGCATCCGTACGGTGACCGTGAAGCGTCTCATGAGTGCGCAGTTAGACCTCGCGGACAGCGAGTATCTGGTGACGAATTTCACCGGCGCCTGGGCGCGGGAAATGAAGAAAACGACGTCTCCGCTGCCTGCCGGAAAGTGGGTAAATTCGTCGGTGACCGGCAATTCTTCTGCGCATGCGAACCCATTTTTCATGCTGGGAAGAGTGCACACAACCGAGGACGCGGGCGAGTGTATCGGCCTCAATCTGATCTATTCGGGCAACCATTACGAGGCCTGCGAGGTGAGCGCGTACGGGAAGCTGCGCGTGGTGCAGGGCATCAATCCGGACACCTTTACATGGACACTTGCGCCGGGACGAATGTTTGAAACACCGGAAGCGGTGATGACGTATTCGAACGAAGGCTACAACGGGATGAGCCACCAGATGCATGCATTTGTGCGCGAACATGTGGTGCGCGGGACGTGGAAAAACAAGACGCGTCCGGTGCTCTTAAACAGCTGGGAAGCGTGCTATTTTAAGATTAACGAAGGGCGTCTTTTGGATCTTGCCAGAGAAGGTAAGAAGGTCGGCATCGAGCTTTTTGTCATGGATGACGGCTGGTTTGGCGAGCGCGACAACGATACAAAATCGCTCGGAGACTGGGATGCGAACAAGAAAAAACTGCCCGGTGGGCTGTCCGGCATCTGCAAAAAAGTCAACAAGCTGGGGCTGGATTTCGGTATCTGGGTCGAACCGGAGATGGTCAATGTGAACTCAAATCTGTACCGCGCGCACCCGGACTGGGTGCTGGAGATTCCGGGGCGGCCGCATTCGGAAGGACGCAATCAGCGCATCCTGGATCTGACGAAGACCGAGGTGCAGGACTTTATCATCGAGAAGATGAGCGAGGTGTTTGGCAGCGCAAATATCGCCTACGTGAAGTGGGATATGAACCGCAATCACTCGGATTTCTACTCGCAGGGGCTGCCGGCTAGGCAGCAGGGCGAGGTCGCACACCGGTATATTTTAGGACTGTACCGCGTGATGAGAACGCTTGTGGAACGCTTCCCGGAGATCCTTTTCGAGGGTTGCGCTTCGGGCGGAAATCGCTTCGATCTGGGCATCTTATCTTACTTCCCGCAGATCTGGGCGAGTGATGATACCGACGCGATCTGTCGCGCGGAGATGCAGAATAATTACAGCTACGGCTACCCTCTTTCGACCGTGACCGCACACGTTTCTTCCGTGCCGAACCATCAGACGCTGCGGCGAACCAGCCCTCTGACGAGATTCAATGTCGCAGTCTTTGGCGTGTTCGGCTATGAGCTGAATCTCTCTGATATGAGTGAGGAGAGGAAGAAGGAGGTCGCGGAACAGATTGCACTCTATAAAGAGTGGAGAGAGGTCCTGCAGTGGGGCACTTTCTGGCGCGGACGCAGTTTTTCGGATGGTGTGATTACGCCGCTTCGCGACACACCCGGAAATGTGATGGAGTGGACGACGGTTGCGAAGGACCAGTCCGGCGCGGTCGGTATGATCCTGCAGCAGCACGCGATTCCGAACAGCCGGTACCAGTATTACCGGGCG
Source organism: Lachnospiraceae bacterium (assembly GCA_017480565.1). Classification (GTDB taxonomy): domain Bacteria; phylum Bacillota; class Clostridia; order Lachnospirales; family Lachnospiraceae; genus RGIG1588. The sequence continues at coordinate 16,330 of JAFVAL010000038.1, forward strand.
AAGGGGCTGGATCCCGAGAAGGAGTATCACTTCACGAATCGCAAACTTGCTTATAATGTCAAGGAATTCGGCGATCTGGTCAACCAGGTTGCACCCTTCCATATCAAGCAAGACTCGATCGTACACAATACGGTAGCGAAGTTTGTGCACATGGACGGAGAGATCGAAGATTACACGGTCGGCGGCGACGTGCTCATGGCGGGCGTGAAGCTAAAGCAAGGATTTGCCGGGACCGGGTATAATGATCAGGTGAGGTTCTTCCCAGACTTTGGGTCGAGGATATACCTGATGAAAGAATAAAACGAAGAGAGGCTGTGAAATACTAGTGGTTTGCTTTGCGAATGTTTATTTCGTTTTGTAATTGCGACCCTGTAGGAAGGTTTGGTGTGTCAGAGTCAAACATATTTGGCGGTCATCTCCATAATCGTGACCCTGTAGGAGCGATTTTCATCTCAGAGGCCATGGGTTTTCACAAGGAATCTGATTTATCTTACCCGGAAAAGGCATTTTCATCTTCAGGATCTTTCACCAGAGACCCTGAAAAAGCGTCCGCTGTTTGCGGATCCAAAGAATTGTCTGTCTAGCTTTTTAGCCATGACCCTGACAAGCAATTTCGCCTCTCCGGGTCGCCAAACAAGTTAGTATGTGTTTTGAACCGTTGCCCTCATAAGCAATTATGGCTTTCAGGGTCTGCAGACACGCTCATACCAATATATTAGGACATTATAAATGGACCATTGGTTGAAAACCTTTGGTCCATCTTGCATTTTCTATGGGTGCTTTTTTCACACGCCCTTCGTTTTATTCTTCTGTAGGTTGGTATTGGATAATCTCCGTTACTTTTTCGACCGGCATGTTAAATAAAGCCGCAATCTCTTCAGCGGTTTTCCCTTGATCTAGGAGTTGGAGAAAAAGCTGCTGTCGTCCTTGAAGAATTCCTTCCTTCAAACCTTCTTCTCTGCCCGCCTTCCGTTCATCACGGAGTTTCAAGTAATACGCCGCGTATTCAGCTTCCCACATCGGATTATTCTGCGCCATCTTCACTTCATCCTCCAATCGTTCCGATAACTCGCCTTCGGGTTTGCCCGTCGCGACATAGTTTAAAAATTCTTGCAGTTTCTCTGAGGCCTTCCCTTCTGTGCCTTTGGCATTTAAGAAGACCTTCTCTACTTCGTCTCCCATCTCGATCGACGGATCATCGACGCATAGGGTGCGAAATACATATCTTCGAAATCCTCTTTTAAACAA
>JAFVAL010000039.1 GCA_017480565.1 Lachnospiraceae bacterium
CAAAAAAGTTTGGAGGATTAACAATACATGTCTCGGACACTCCTTTGCTTGCAAAGTGGAGTTGATGTGACTGTATTGTTCGTTGCGACAGCAACGCTCCAAACTTTTATCATATACCTATATTCGCGGGAGTGACGATGGAAGGCCGCTTACGTGTCCGTTACTGGCGAAACGAAACCGCAAGGTGTCCCTGCCAAGATCGATGATGCGACGATCTTGCGTCGCTTTACTCTTCTTCCCCCAGCAGTGCCTGATAAATCTCCCTCTTCGACACCCCTCGGTCACTCGCAGCCGCCTTCATCGCAGCCTTCCGGTCCATCCCCTGATCCAGGTACCGCTGCACATGTTCGGCAACGCTCAGCGTCTCAAACTCTGCGATCTCTTCCTTACGAATCTCTTCCCTGCTCTTCCCTGCGATCACCAGCACACACTCCCCACGGGGTTCATTTTCCTGATAATACGCAAGTGCCTCCGGAAGCGTCGTCTTAAGGAATGTCTCGTGCTTCTTGGTCAGTTCCCGGCACACCGTCACGGACCGATCGCCGAGCACTTCCGTAAGCTCTGCCAAGGTCCTCACCAACCGATGTGGTGCCTCATAGACCACCATCGTGCGGGTCTCATTTTGCATTTCCGCAAGGATCTGCTGCCGCTCTTTCTTCTCCATCGGGAGAAATGCTTCAAACGCGAATCGTCTCGTCGCCTGTCCGGACGCTGTCAACGCAGTAATACACGCAGCGGCTCCCGGAACGGAAGTCACGGTAATTCCGGCCTCCATCGCCATCTTCACGAGCTCTTCCCCCGGGTCAGAGATGCCAGGCGTTCCAGCGTCGGTGATGAGCGCAATGTTCGTCCCGGAAAGCATTTTCTCCACAAGCTGCTTTCCCTTTTCGATTTTATTATATTCGTGATAGCTCGTCATCGGCGTCTTGATCTCGAAATGATTGAGCAGCTTGATACTATTTCTCGTATCCTCCGCCGCAATCAAATCCACCTCTCCAAGGATCCGCACCACCCGGTACGTGATATCCTCCAGATTACCGATCGGCGTTGCACATAAGTAAAGTGTTCCGGTGTTCATCTGTCGTCCCTCAATATCCATACACATCATAGATTTCATCCGTGTACACACCGGGCTCGCGGTAGACCACCACCGGCGCTTCCACTTTCAAGAACACACCCGCGCCTTTGACCGCCTCGATGAGCACCATGTTCGCGTCTTTGTCCGCAAATGGATGCACCAGCTTCATGCGTTTTGGCTCGAGCCGGTAGGCTCGCATCTCGGCAAAGATCTCGGAAAGCCGCTGCGGGCGATGCACCAGGTAGAGTCTGCCGCGTTCTTTTAAGACTGCTGCGCTCTCCCGGATCACATCATCGAGCGAGCAAAGCACTTCATGCCTTGCGATCGCCATCGGCTCTTCCGGGTTTTTCAGCCCTGCTCCATCGTTCATGTAAGGCGGATTGCAGGTCACGACATCAAACACAGCCTTGCCGTAAATGTCTGACGCTTCCTTAAGATCTCCGACGCGCACGCTGATACGCTCCGAAAGTCCATTCATCTCCACGCTGCGCCTCGCCATGTCCGCGCTCTCGTCCTGGATCTCTAGGGCATCAAAATGTGCCGCCTCGGTCTTCGCTGATAAAAGAAGCGGCAGAATGCCGGTCCCGGTACCGAGATCCAGCACACGCTCCCCCTCCTTTGCTTTGACAAAGCCGGATAAAAGCACTGCATCCATCCCAAAACAAAACTTCTGCGGATTCTGAAGAATCCGCAGTCCATTTCTCTGAAGGTCGTCTATTCGCTCGCCCTCCCGGACAAACGCACGATCATCTAACATCAGTAAAGATTTCCTTCCTTTTTCTCGAGCTTTTCCAGCTCTTTTAACTCGTCGTCGTAGACCACTTTCTCCTTGCGCTTCTTGGAGCGGAAGGTCAGATCATCCACATGATATTCGCGGACTTCCTTCTCGTCATTGACCGTCACGACGACTTTCACAAGCTGTTTTAAGACGTTGACACTCTGGACTTCACCCTTCATGCCATCCTTTGCAACCACAAAATCACCGATGCCCGGCAGCTTCGCGTTCAGATCCTCATAAGCGGCTTCCTCGTGTTTTAAGCAGCACATCAGGCGGCCGCACACGCCGGAGATCTTGGTCGGATTGAGCGATAAGTTCTGTTCCTTGGCCATCTTGATCGAAACCGGCACAAACTCCGACAGATGCGCATGGCAGCAAAGCACACGGCCGCAGATACCGATCCCGCCCAGGATCTTGGTCTCATCGCGCACACCGATCTGGCGCAGCTCGATACGGGTCTTAAAGACCGACGCCAGATCCTTCACCAGCTCACGGAAATCGATTCTTCCGTCTGCGGTAAAGTAAAAGAGGATCTTATTATTGTCAAATGTGTACTCCACATCGATCAGCTTCATCTCAAGGCCATGCTTTTCGATCTTTTCGAGGCAAATGTCGAATGCCTCTTTCTCTTTGGTTCGGTTCTCCGCATCGATTGCGCGATCTTCCTCCGTCGCCATCCTAATCACCGGCTTTAACGGATGCACGATACTCTCTTCGCTCACCTCACGTGCGCCGACAACCACGTGTCCAAACTCCACGCCGCGCGCGGTCTCCACGATCACTTTATCTCCCGCTTTGATCTCAAACTCCAGCGGATCAAAGTAATAAATCTTGCCCGCCTTGCGGAATCTTACCCCAATAATCTTAACCATATATTTCCCCAATCTCACTATTCTAAAAATTCATCCCGAAGCTGCACGAGCATCGTCTCCAGCGCGACCTCGAAATTCACATTTGCACGAAACCGCGCCTTTGCGCCTTGCACCGCCCGAAAGCTTCTCTCCAGCCCTTCGTACGTCACATGCGCAGCCTGATTTTTGATGTCCCGCTCCTCTTCGCGGCAGATCAGCTTCGCCTGCTCCCCGCACGCTTTTGCTAGCAGCACGTCCCGCAGCCAGATTGTCACAAAATCCAGATACGTGTCGATCTCTTTCTTCGCCCCGGAAAGGTCCTTGACATACCCCATCAGCTCTGAAAAATGCATCCGCGGCATGCGCTTCATGATCTCCGTCATCTTCTCTTTCTGCTCGGTAAATGTCCCCGACGAGGCAAACTGCACTGCCTTGCCGACATTTCCCTGCGAGAATGCAGCCGCCACCTGCGCGCTGTAATCCGGCAACTCATACTTCTGCATCAGAAACCGCCGGATCTTCGCCTCAGACACCGGATGCACCGGCATCTCCACACACCGTGAACGGATCGTGGCAAGCAGCTGATTCGTATTTGTGGTGAGCAGTAAAATCACCACATAGGCCGGCGGCTCTTCGATGGTTTTAAGCAGTGCATTCTGCGCCTGCTCATTCATCCGCTCCGCCTCATCGACGATATAGACCTTGTAATCCCCCGAATACGGCAGGATATCCGCGGTTGCGACGATCTGCTGGCGCACATCTTCCACCGAAATCACGGTCTTCTCGTGCGTCACGTAGATGATGTCCGGGTGGTTGTGCGACTCTGCCTGCAGACACGAGATACATCTGCCGCAGGCCTCCCCGGTCGTTCGTGAACTCGGATCAGTGCACTGCAACGCCTTTGCAAAGCTCTCCGCAAGCATCATCTTCCCGGCATGCGCTTCCCCGCTTAAAATGTAGCTGTGCGAGACCTTGCCTTCCCGGATCGCGCGGCGAAAATGCTCTATGATATTTTCATGACCCACAATTTCCGCAAACGACGACATGGTCTCCTCCCGAAAAAGCGTCAAAATCCACCTACAAAAGAATAGTATACATCATTTCTCGTTATTTGAAAAGTTCTTCTCGAATCCGCGCCACACAATCCTCGAGCGTCCCGTTATTCTCATACCGCTTCGTGATCCCAAGCGCCAAAAGCTTCTCCTCCGAGAAGTCCTCCTGATCCGCCAAAAATCGCCGGCACATTTCCTCATACTTCGGCGGATTCTGCTTCTTTTCGCGCTTCATCGCGTGTTCCAAGCGCAGTCCGTCCTCCGTCTCGATGTAGATCGGCCTGACAAAGGCTTCCCCGAAATACTCCTTTAACTTTGCATATGCCTCAAGCGTTGCAATGATCAGGTAATCACTGCCGTCAAACTGGATCTGCCCGTCATCCACCGTGAAATAATCCCACGGCCCGTAAACGGTGTCATACGTGCGCCGCTCGATGACCTTGCCGGCCTCTTCCAGTGCAAAGAGTGCTTCCCGGGACACAAAATGATACTGCACCCCTTCGGTCTCACCGTCGCGCATCGGCCTGGTCGTGTAAATCACCACCGGCTTTAAATCGCACTGCGCAAGCAAGTCCCGGTAAATGTGGTCTTTACCGGTCGCAGACTTTCCCATCATGACATACAGATGCCCCATCTTCACTCCTCCGATATACATACGCCTTCCCACGCATCCCCACCTGGGTCACCACGCCGATTTCCCGCAGAAATCCCAGCGCGTAGGAAGCACGTTTTTGCGTCATATGATTGGCTTTTTGAAATTCCTTTGCGGTAAATTCTTCCGGAAAGGTAAATACCGGCACAAACGCCTCGCGGTAATCTGAAAAGCCGTGCAGCACAATCTCTTCCCGCAGCTTTCTCGGCACACGGTCATATCTGGTCGAACCGTGCTTTTTATCCTTGCTCCAGCCATTGAGCAGACGATATTCTTCCACATCAAACAAAAGCAGCCGCACCGTCAGGTTCGGATCATCTAGAAACTCTTTGATCCGCCACAGCTCGTAGCAGGCCTCCACAGGCTTCCCTTTTTTCGGTGATTTGCGCGGCTCTGAGAGTGCACCGTCCTCATCCATCCAGATCACCCATTTCTCAAAAGGCATCGGATAAATCACTTCCACTGCATGCTCTGGCAGGAATCTGCGAAGCTTCGCACGCAGCTTATCGAAATTACGCGTCTGCACCTCAACGATGCTCCCGTCTGCTCTGCAAATGTCTGCGACCAGGCCTTCTACTTTTACCTCGTGATAAGCTTCATTTTCCTCCAGATAGTACTTACAGACCGCGTGAACCGTCTTCTCCTGAAGCTTCCCGATACTGTCCCTGTTGCGCGGCGTATACGCCACCCGCGCGCACGCTTCTTCCCACGTCAAACCGTTACCTGTCCTTTGCTTTTCTCTTAAAGAATCATTCGCATTTTAGTATAGCAAATGTATGGATTTTATGCCAGTTCTTTGCTATACTAAATACCAGTTTGAGAATTAATTTCTCATGTTAATTGAAATCTTATTGGATCAAAGGAGATGTCATTCATGAATAGCTGGATTTATTCCCATTCCACCAAGATTATTTTTGAAACCGGCGCGATGAAGCGCATCGCAGCCATCTTAGAAGAGAACAATTTAAAGAACGGTGTCTTGGTTGCGGATCCATTTTTCGCAAAGAGCGGACTTGCAGACCAGATCGTCGCAGACGCAAACGGCAAGCTCATCGCGATCTATTCCGAAGTTGAACCGAACCCGACCGTTTTTAATGTCAATGCCTGTGCAAATCTTCTGCGTGAAGTGAAAGCGGAGTTTGTCTTAGCGCTCGGCGGCGGTTCCTCCATGGACTGTGCCAAGGCTGCAGCAACACTTTGCACTCTGCCGGAAGGCGCAGATATCCGTACCTATCACGGAACCGGCGTCGCCCTTCCGTCCACCCATCTGCCGCTCATCTGTGTGCCGACCACCGCAGGAACCGGCAGTGAAGTCACCGGTGTCGCGGTGTTGTCCAATCCCGAAATCGGTAAGAAAGCCCCGATCGGCTGCCCGAATTTCTATGCAACCTACGCTCTGATCGACCCGGAATTGACCGTATCCGTACCGCCTAAAGTGACCGCGGCAACCGGACTTGATGTCCTCTGTCACGCCATCGAGGGTTATTGGAGCACCGGCCATCAGCCGATCTGCGATGCCTGCGCGGTGCACGCCCTGCATCTGGTCTTTGATTATCTGCCGCGTGCGGTGGCGGACGGCCACGACATCGAGGCAAGAGAAAAGATGTGCGAGGCGTCCGTGATCGCAGGTCTTGCGTTCAATCTGCCCAAGACCACATCCTCTCACGCATGCTCCTTCCCGCTCACAACGATGTTCCACATCCCGCACGGGGAAGCTTGCGCGATGACCATCGATTATTTCGCACGCGTCAACAAAGACGCACAGGGCGGACGTGTCCAGACCTTAGCGAAGTATCTCGGCTTTGAAAATGTCGACGCGATGGCAGATCGCATTGCCCAGATGAAGAAGGACTTCGGCCTTCGCACTGATTTAAAAGACTTCAACATGGACGATGAGACCTTCGAGAAGCTGGTTGCAGCAAGCCATCATCCGAACATGTTAAACAACCCGGTGGAGATCACCGACGAGATCTTAAGAGATCTCTACGGAAAGATGAGATAAGCTTATATTGAAAGAGCCCGCGGCCGCGGGCTCTTATTTTTTACATTCCTAAGTCTTTCTTGATCGATTCGTGTCTGCCCTTTGCGCGGTCTGCCCACTTCGGTCCATTCTGATAGATCTCCGCAAGCTCAGCGAGTGCAGAAGGCACGTCAATTCCCTGCGGGCACGCATGCATGCACTGCCCACATCCGATACAGGCCTCCGGGCGTTTGTCCGGCTCCAGGCCATCCATGCGCATCAGCACGGAGAACGCACGCTCCACCTTGATGCTGTTGTAGCATTCTAACAAAAACGGAATATTTAACTCCATCGGACATCCGGCACAACAATACCGACAGGCCGTGCAAGGCACGCCTGCTTTTAAGCTCTCCGCGATCTCAAAGAGCGTCTTCTCCTCTTCCTCAGAAAGCGGATGATAGCTCTCAAAGGTCTTTAAGTTGTCCTCCACCTGGAAGACCTCATTCATGCCGGATAAAATGACTTTGATATTCGGCAGTCCCTGCAGGAACCGGAAGGCAAACGATGCATCGCTCGCCTCTGGACGGAGCGCTTTTAACTTCGCAGAAAGCTCCTCCGGGAGCTTTGCAAGTTTGCCGCCGCGGCAAGGTTCCATCACCCAGATCCCAAGCCCGCGCTCGGTCAGGATCTCATACTTGCGCTTTGCATTTTGCAGCGTCCAGTCCAGATAGTTGCACTGGATCTGCACGAAATCAAACACGCCCGGATGCGCATCCAAAAACTGCTCCAAAAGCTCTACACCGCCGTGGAAGGAAAAGCCAAGATAGTGGATCTTACCTTCTTCTTTTAACTTTTTAAAGTCCTCCACGACATGATATTCATCACTGCCATAGACCTTCATCGACCACTCATTGACGTTATGCAGCAGATAAAAATCAAAATAATCGGTATTACATTTCTTAAGAGACACCTCAAAAAGCGCCCGGTTGTCGATCGGTCCCGGAAGGGAATGCCCCGGGAACTTATCCGCGATATAATAGCTCTCTCTCGGGTAATTCTTCAGTGCTTCCGTCATCGCAAGCTCCGATTTTCCATCAAGATACGGGTAAGCCGTGTCAAAATAGTTTACACCCGCCGCGATCGCTTTCTCAAACATCGCATTGACCTTCGCCTGGTCAATTTCACCCGTTGCAGGATCCTTCGCGAATCGCATACAGCCAAATCCAAGGCGGGAGATCTTCTCCCCGCGAAACTCTGTATAGATCATGTGTCGTTCCCCCTTTCAGGGATCTCTCCCCGCGCGTTTTCTCTGTTACTGTGCCTGCACAGCAGTCAGCACCACCGTATTGACGATATCCTCCACAGAACACCCTCTGGACAAATCATTGCACGGCTTATCAAGCCCCTGCAACACCGCGAAGCACTCTGCCCCGCCGATTCTCTGCGTGATCTTGTAACCGATGTTGCCGGCCTGTAAGTCCGGGAAAATGAGTACATTTGCGTGGCCTGCCACCGGACTTCCCTTGGCTTTGGACGCACCGATTTCCGGCACCAGGGCTGCGTCAAACTGCAGCTCTCCGTCCAATAACAGGTCCGGGGCCAGTTCGTGGGCGATTCTGGTCGCCTCCTGCACCTTGCTCACCAGCTCATGATTTGCACTGCCCTTTGTCGAGAAGGAAAGCAGGGCAACCTTCGGCTCTTCGATGCCGCAAAGCGTTCTTGCGGTTTCCGCCGCAGAGACTGCGATGTGCGCCAACTCTTCCGCCGTCGGGCAAGGCATCACGACGCAGTCTGCATAGACCAGCAGGCCGTCGTCACCCAGGGCTTTGTTCGGGCAATCCATGAGGAAACTCGAAGAAACCACCTTGGTTCCCGGCTTCGTCTTGATGATCTGCAGCGCCGGGCGAAGCATATCCCCGGTCGTGTGAACCGCGCCGGAGACCAGGCCATCTGCGTCACCAACCTTCACCATCATAATGCCATAATACATCGGATCCAATGCCAGTGCACGTGCCTGCTCCTCAGTTACACCTTTGGCTTTGCGAAGCTCATAAAGCGTCTGCGCGTAATCCGCAAGCTTCTCGCTCGTCTCGGGATTGATGATCGCAACCCCAGAAAGATCCACGCCAAGCTTTGCAGCCTCAGCTAGAATCTTTTCCGAATCTCCTAAAAGAATCGGTTCCGCGTACTTCTCTGTTTTAATGATCGCTGCCGCCTGCATCGTGCGGGGCTCGTCTCCCTCAGGAAGCACAATTCGCTTCACATTTGCCTGCGCCTTTTTGCGGGCTTTCTCCATCATGCTCATTTGATTATCCCCCATCAACTCATCTTACAGCGATTATAAGCCGATCTCGCCAAAGCCGTCCCAGACAGGCTTTCCGGCATAGGTCAGGGCTTTCTCCTCGCCTCGTAACACCTTCAGTGCACCGTACGCCAGCGCTTCCTGCTCCATCTCGCCCGGATAAACCCGGATCGGAGCAATGAAGCCGCAGCGCCTTTTAATGCCTTCCAGAATGTCGTCAAACCGCATCAATCCGCCGGTTAAAAGGATCGCATCCACCTTGCCGCAAAGTACCACACTCATTTCTCCGATCATCTTGCAGACCTGGTAAATGAGCGTGTTCCACACGAGCGTCGCCTTCGGATCGCCTTCTTCCACCAGCTTGTGGATCACGTCGGAATCAGACGTGCCAAACAGACTCACAAAGCCGCCCGCGCGCGAGCACATCAGACGCACGTCCTCCACGGAATGCGCGTCGATGTAGTCTAAAAGCGCTAACACCGGGACACTGCCGATTCTCGTCGGGGTAAATGCACCCTCGCCGTCGGCGCCCATGTTGCCGTCCACCATGCGTCCGTGATCGTGCGCACTGACCGTGATTCCACCGTCGATGTGTGCGACGATATAGTTGCAGTCCTCGTACTTTTTGCCCAAGGCCTTCGCGTCAAATTCCGCCACTGCCTTCTGGTTGAGCACGTGCGAGTGCGACACGCGGTAGACCCCCTTGATGCCGGTCAGTCTCGCCAGATCGGAGTACTCATCGACATTCGTCGGGTTGAGTGTATAGGCCTCTTTCCCAAATTCCTTCGCAAACTTCCAGGCAAGCATCACACCAAGCTTCGCCGGATGCTCACTTCCGCCGACTGCTGCCACCGTATCGTCATACAAGCGCTCATCGATGACCGTCACGCCGCCGGGCTGCGTATAGGCGCTACCTCCGCGGCCGACATAGACATCAATCTCCTCCGGAGCCACATGCTCTTCTTTTAACATGTCTAAGATCACCTGATACCGGAACGGGATCTGATCGTTGACATGCGGGAAAGAAAGCAGAATTGGCGCGTCGTGAAAAAGACTTCTCTCAAAAATGAGCGTCTCATTTTCAAACAGACTCACTTTCGTGGACGTAGAACCTGGATTGATGACCAACAATTTATATTTCTTTTCCATACCCATCATTATGATTCCCCACACAAATTATTTCTTTTCAACCGCAAGCACAACATCTTCCCCATTGATGTTCCATGCCTGCTCATAGCCCTTGGTCTCGCCGTAGATGACTTCCTCCGCCAGAACTTCTCCTGCGATTGCGGATTCATTTGCCTTGACGATCTCGGTCACCTTGTCGTTATCCTTGACGTAGACACGGATGTGATCGGTCACTTCAAAGTCCGCACTCTTTCTCATGGTCTGTACCTTGGAAATGATCTCGCGGACGAATCCTTCTTCGATCAGTTCCGGTGTCAGATTGGTATCGAGCACCACGGTGATGCCGCCATCCGCATTTGATACAAAGCCTTCCAGCTCGGAGGTCTCGATGAGCAGATCTTCCTCAGCGATCTTCTCATCCACGCCCGCAACCTGCAGCGTCACAAATCCGGTTGCCTTCAGTTCCTGCATCGCCTTCGGTCCGTCAAGCTCGGAAAGGAGCTGGCGCACCAGGTTGATGTTTTTGCCAAATCTTCTGCCCAGCGTGCGAAGCTGCGGCTTAAAGTTATAGTTCACAAAGGAGCTCGCATCTTTGGTAAATGCAACCTCTTTGACATTCAGTTCATCGGCGATGATGTCCACATAGTAGTCATCGAGCTCGCCCGCCTCGGCCTGGATGTACATCTTTGCAAGCGGCTGACGGTTCTTACGGTTGCTTGCGTTACGGCAAGCACGGCCGAGCACAACTACCTTGAGCACTTCGTCCATATCCGCTTCGAGTTTCGGATCAATCCATGCTTCGTTCACCTCAGGGAAGTCGCACAGATGGATACTCTCCGGCGCGTCCTTATCGATGCTTCTGACCATGTTCTGGTAGATTTCCTCCGTCATGAACGGGATCATCGGTGCAGAGGCCTTTGCGATCGTTACAAGCGCAGTGTAAAGCGTCATGTAAGCGTTGATCTTATCCTGCTCCATGCCATTTGCCCAGAAACGGTCACGGCAGCGTCTGACATACCAGTTACTCATCTCATCGACGAAGGTATCCAGCGCTCTTGCAGCCTCCGGGATCCGGTAATTCGCCAGGTTCTCATCCGTTGCCTTCACCGCGGTATTTAACCGGGAGAGAAGCCATTTGTCCATCACAGGAAGCTTGTCATACTCCAGTGCATACTTCGTCGCGTCGAACTCGTCGATGTTTGCGTAAAGCACGAAGAATGCGTAGGTGTTCCAGAGCGTACCCATGAACTTTCTCTGGCCTTCCTGTACGGCCTTCGCATGGAAACGGTTCGGCAGCCACGGTGCAGAGTTGGTGTAGAAATACCAGCGGATCGGGTCTGCGCCAAGCGTCGCCAGCGCCTCAAACGGATCCACCGCATTTCCCTTACTCTTACTCATCTTCTGGCCGTTCTCATCCTGTACATGGCCCAGAACGATAACATTTTCATAAGGTGCCTTGTTAAAGAGCAGGGTCGATTCCGCAAGCAGGGAGTAGAACCATCCACGGGTCTGGTCCACCGCCTCAGAGATAAACTTCGCCGGGAAGTTCTTGTGGAACGTCTCCTGATTTTCAAAAGGATAATGATACTGTGCAAATGGCATCGCGCCGGAGTCAAACCAGCAGTCGATGACCTCAGGCACCCTCTTCATCTGCTTGCCGCAGTGCGGGCAGGTGCAGGTGATCTCATCGATGTAAGGGCGGTGAAGCTCCACGGTCTTCGCGCGCTCGTCCCCGCTCATTTTGTAGAGCTCCTCACGGCTGCCGATCGAGATCTGCTCGCCGCACTCGTCGCACTCCCAGATATTTAAAGGTGTGCCCCAGTAACGGTTACGGGAGATGCCCCAATCCTGGACGTTCTTTAACCAGTCGCCAAAACGGCCCTTGCCGATGGACTCCGGGATCCAGTTGATCGTATCGTTGTTGCGGATCAGATCTTCCTTCACCGCGGTCATCTTGATGAACCAAGACTCACGTGCATAGTAGATCAAAGGCGTGTCGCAGCGCCAGCAGTGCGGATACTCATGCTCGAACTTCGGCGCGTCAAAGAGCTTCCCTGCCTTGTCAAGATCCACCAGGATCACGGGGTCTGCCTGCTTGACAAATGTACCCGCATACGGGGTCTCTTCGGACATGTTGCCCTTGCCATCCACAAGCTGCACGGTCGGAAGACCATACTCACGGCCAATGCGGTTATCATCTTCACCGAACGCAGGCGCGATATGTACGATGCCGGTACCATCACTCATCGTGACATAGCCATCGCATACCACGTAGTGCGCTTTCTTTCTTGTCTTCTTGACCACATCGCCGGTGAAATCAAACAGCGGCTCATACTCTTTATATTCCAGATCCTTGCCAACATAAGTCTCCAGGACTTCGTACGCCGGCGCATCGTCTTTTGCAAGCTTGCCAAGCACGGTGTCAAGCAGCGCTTGTGCCATCACATAAGTGTAGCCGTCCGCAGCCTTCACCTTCACATACGTCTCCTCCGGGTTTACGCAAAGCGCAACGTTGGAAGGCAGGGTCCAAGGCGTCGTCGTCCAGGCAAGGAAATAATAATCCCCCTCCACTGCCTTGAAACGAACCACCGCGGAACGCTCCTTGACGGTCTTATAGCCCTGTGCAACCTCCTGCGCAGAAAGCGGGGTACCGCAGCGCGGGCAGTAAGGCACTACCTTGTAGCCCTTATAAAGCAGCTTCTTGTCCCAGATCTCCTTTAACGCCCACCACTCAGACTCGATGTAATCATCTTCGTAGGTGACATAAGGATGTTCCATATCCGCCCAGAAACCAACGGTCAAGGAGAAATCCTCCCACATCCCTTTGTACTTCCAGACACTCTCCTTACATTCCTTGATAAACGGCTCCATACCATACTCTTCGATCTGGTCCTTGCCATTTAAGCCAAGCTTCTTCTCTACTTCTAACTCCACCGGAAGTCCGTGGGTATCCCAGCCAGCCTTTCTCGGAACCAGCTCACCCTTCATCGTATGATAACGAGGAATCATGTCCTTGATGACACGCGTCAGCACGTGACCGATATGCGGCTTACCGTTCGCCGTCGGCGGCCCGTCATAAAACATGTAATTCGGGCAGCCCTCACGCTGCTTCATACTCTTCTCGAAGATCTGGTTCTCCTTCCAGAACTTCTCCACCCTCTTCTCACGATCCACGAAATTCAGATTCGTGTCCACCTTGCTGTAAAGTGCCATGATATACCTCCTTGAACTGGCTTTTGACCTTGAAAGATTCCCTAAAATAAAGATAGCTCTTTTCCTAAACAGGAAAAGAGCGCAAACCACCTATTAGGACCTGTGTACCACCATACACGCCTGCTTTAACGGGCAGTCCCGGCACAGCCTACCACGCACAATGCGCTTCGACCTGCAGCTTGGGAGTGATCTTCGATGGGCACCGACTCGCATCCGGCTTGCACCGTCCCGGACTCGCTTTGACTTTTGATTGCCCCCTACTGTCTCCTTCATTGCTTTTGACTCTTCTTAATATAAAGTGGCAATGCCGAAAAGTCAAGCATTGCCACGAAAAATCAGTGATTTTCATAACAGACATCAAGGATCCTCTGATATTCACGGAGCTCAATGATAAACGCACGCTCAAGGTACGTCTCGTCTTTTGAAACCAAGCAATAACCTCTGGTGTTTGTCTGGAATCCCTTTAAGAAAAATGTGTACGTGTTGGCAGGATAATCATAGGACTCATTATACATTCCCCAGCCCACCGGCGGATCATAGCAAAACACAAGCCTTGAGAGATCCTCTGGCTCCTGTACAGGGTCTAAATATAAAAGCATAGCAAAGACCAAGGCTCCGTCCACTTTCGAATCATCCCAGACCTTTCTCACGACGTTATAAATCTCCTGATATCTCTCGTCTTCTTTTGTGTAGCTATACTCCTCTCCATTCTGATAAAGTAAGATCTTTGTAGGTTTTGTCAAAACCCTTCCGGCAATCGCATTTGATGTGACATTGCTTGCCGCAGACAATACCTTCTCATACGTTTCCTCCTCCATCACCAGCTCCCGATACCCGCTTGCATACTCCGTATCTTCGGAAAGCACCGCAATGCAAGACGCATCCTCCCCGAACACCGCATCGCAGGAGAAGAAAAATGTCATCTCCCCGTACGTCCAGCTCGAAACATCTTCCACCCCATTCCAATTCTGCCACTCTATCGGCTCATCATAATGCAGCACAACGCGATCAGCGCTTTTTGCCTTTTTCGCTTCGATGCCTATCCCCGTCATCTCAAACCCGAACCGTTCATCCTGGCTCTTCTCCCAGCAGTCTGCCACTGCCTTCACCGTGTTCGTATACTCGCTTGTCCCCGGCTCGAACACATATTGCCGCCCTCCATGATACACATAGATCAGATCCGGCTCCTGAAACTCGTGTGGCTTCCTCGCGTCTTTCTTCTTTTGCATGTCATTTCGAATCGTGAGGCCAAGCAAGACCGCAACGACAATCAAAAGCACGGCACCCACATAATAAATCACACGATTCTTCTCTTTCATCTCACTGCCCACCTTCTTCCAGTTTCACATCGGGTCTCTTCACTTATAATACCATATTTGTCAGCTTTTGGATGCAAGAAATGAAGTGGGAAGGCGGACAATTGAAGTTGTTTTTGCATGGGAGAGATCCTGCAATAACATATTCGCCCCGCAGGGTCTTGAAGCAAGGCTGTCTAGGCGTAAAGTGAGATCCTTCAGTAACATATTCGCCCCGCAGAGTCTCAAAGCAAGGCTGTCTTGCGGTAAAGTGAGACCCTACAGTAACATATCCGCTCCGCAGGGTCTCAAGGGTAAGGCCACTCGCCTTTCCCCTGTCGTTTCCAGTCTCAAAACACAGCAAGCGGAGCCGTGCATGGCTCCGCTTGACTTTTTCTACTCTACCCAATCCACAACATGGTCATATTCACAATCTGTGATCAAAATCATGACATCGTTCAACTGTATTGAAATGCTCGCATGGCCATCCCATTGCTCTGTTGTCGTTGTCTCAACCTTGTTGCTGTTTCTTACCACAAATCTCTGATCTGCCGGGACAGCCTCCGACACAAGCCGATATCCGCCTCGCATGTGCTTCCCGATGATCTGCTCCAGATCCAGCCCTGATGCATGAATGCCCTGCTCCTTTAAGTATGTATCTGCATATGCATTTCCATAATACAAGCCGCTCTTGTTCACTGCATACCAACCGACCTTTTCCACTCCGTTCTCTTCGACCGTCCAGGTGATCGCATTATCTGGCAAAATGTGATAGGCATCGATGATTGTCCATCCATCTTCATCATAGATTTTAACCCACGTATCGGTCGTCTGGTTTTCCACCCAAGCATAGAAATCTTCTGCTGTTTCGATTGAATCATCAATTCCATGAGGATGAATGTACCCGGTCTTTTCTTTCTCCCCGACTGCCGCGTCATCACTTAAGTACTGAACTTCGATGATCTGCTCCCTTTTCCATGTCTGCATTGCGGTCTCATGCCAGTTGATATCGCTTGGTTCATTTTTGCCCAAGCGGAGAAGATCTCTGACACTGTCATCAAAAGAATTGTAAACCTTGATATATTCATTTCCTTTTTGTGTGCTAAGCCATGCTTCAAACGCTTCCCTAGTTTCAAACTCCTGGCCGAGCTCAGACTGCCGCATAAGGCCTGTGCCACCCAAAACACACATCCACGGATCTGTCATAATCAAGTCTAACTCCAGATGCAGATCCTCAGCCATCTGTTTCATTTCAAAGATGCCGTAGGGCTCCTTTAGACTCGTTCTGGGAATTGTAATAGGATTAATCATCTGTGTGCCGAGTCCATCGGATCCGTCTGTGACTCCTTCACTATAGGAAAATGTGTCCACAACCGTTTTGCCATCACTCTCATACAGATATTGTTTTTTTGCCCTTCCTTCAGTCATCTGGATAAGGTAATTTTCATACATATTGGTTCCTTCCAGCCCGCTGGATTCGCTTTCTCTTGCAAATCCGAGCTTCCCATGATCACCCAGGCAAAGGAAAAGATCCAATCTCAATCCTTGTTCCATCAAAACATCATCTGCAGACACCGTGCCATAGATCTCTCCATTTTCGTTAAATGCATACCACCCCTCAAATGTTTGTCCATCTGATTGTGTATAGGTCGTAAAAATGGCATCCGGGGGAATCATCCTCTTTTCCTCTTCCTCAATGTCAATCGTTTCCTCCACTATCGTTGTTTCCTCTGTGGTGGTTACTTCTTCCGTTTTTTCTGCGCTTTTTGCACATCCCGCAAGCAAACCCAGCACGAAACACGCAACGATCAGGCAACAAATCCATCGTTTCATTTTCTACTCTCCTTTCGCCTATTCTTGTCTCTGGTTTCAATTCCATCTTATCTGCTTGACCGTCGGAATTCGCCTACTTTCTGTAAACAATTGCAAACAAAGTGTAAATTCCGCCAGTCTATTCTCCTTCCAAAACTCGTTTCGGAAACTGCACAAGTATGATGGTTCCCACCTCTGGCTCACTCTCTAATTGAATGGTTGCCTGATGTAACCCCGCGATTTCTTTTACGATGGAGAGTCCTAATCCGTTGCCTTTCCTATCTGATGTTTCATTCTTTTCCACCCGGTAAAAACGTTCAAAAACATGCTCCAGATCCTCTTTTGGAATCCCGATTCCATCATCTTTGATTTCAAAAAAAGGACCATTCCCAAGATTATCGATGCGGATCCAAACATTGCCCCCTGTTCTCCCGTACGTGATCGCATTGTCGATCAGATTATTGATCATCTGCCGAAGCATCGCTCGGTTTCCTTCAACAAATGTATCTTTCTGATCCAAATGAATTTGAATCTGGTTCAGCGCTGCCTTCGTCTCCCTTGTGCTCACACAAAAGGAAACCAAATCATTTAAGTTTAAGAGCTCTTTTTCAATCGGTGTCTCTTTCTTTGCGTCTAGTTTTGACAGGCTCAAAATGTCATCCACCATGTCGAGAAGCCGTTCTGCACTCTCCCCGATTTCTTTGCCAAAATGCTGTTGTTCTTCTGAAGAATTATCTCCACTTTCCAAGAACTGCGCATACCCTGAAATTGCTGCCAATGGTGTCTTCAGCTCATGCGTTATATTCGCAGTAAACCGTTCCTGCATCCGCGCAGTCCTTGTAATTTGCTCCTGTTTTTGCTGAATTTTTGTGACAAATGGCTGCAGCTCGGGATAGATTTTCCCTTCACCCGTATTTTCCGGATTGTCCGCTAAAAGCTTGATTGGCAGCACGGTTTTGTGTGTCAAATACTTCCCCAAAGCAAGACAAATAAGAAGCAAGCCAATCCCTGCAAAAAGCAACAGCTTTGAGCTTTCCAGAAACATTTGCCAAATACTGCTAGCACGACGTCCAATCCGCAGAACCGTACCATTCTCCCGCCTTATCATGGCATACCAATAGAGCGTCTCTTGCATGTTGGTTCCGGGCCCTTTTTTGAACCCTTCCCCTGTTGTAATCGCTGCTGAAACTTCAGATTCTTTTCTCTGATTTTCCACCTGAGAAGCATCAAATGCATTGTCATAAAGCACATTTCCGCTCAAGTCCATCATCGTTACGCGGAAGCTTTGTGCATCACTTTTATGATTCCTTCTCACCATCAAATCCAGCTCACCAGTCTCCACCATCATGTGCAGTGTGGTTCTCAAATCCGAGTAGATATGCGCGGTAAACGCGCGGTACATCACCAGCGTGGAAAATGTAATTGCCAGCACCAGCGATACCACCGTAATCACGCCAAAACTGACTTGTAATCTCTTCTTCATGACAGCTTATACCCGATTCCCCAGACTGTGTGAATGCGCTCTCCAGTCTTGCCTAATTTCTTCCGGATTCGATTGATATGTATGTCCAGTGTGCGGGAATTTCCGACATATTCTGTATGCCAGATTCCGTCCATCAGGACATCTCTTGACATCGCTTTCCCGACATTTTTCGCAAGCATGGCGAGCAGCTCAAACTCTTTTGTCGCAAGCTCCACCGGCACCCCATCCACACTGCAAGTCATCGCGTCAAGATCCATATGAATGCCTAAAACGTCCAGCGTCGTATGCTTTTCAGGCACATGCGCGCGGCGCAAAAGCGCCTGCACATGCAATACAAGAACACGGTTGTTAAACGGCTTTGTGATGTAGTCATCCGCCCCATTTTCCATGCTGAGAATCTCATCCATATCCGACGTCTTTGCCGTCACCATCAGCACAGGAAGGTGGGCCGTCTCCGGATGCTTCTTAAGCTCCCGAAGCACTGCAATTCCACTGATGCCCGGAAGCATAATGTCTAAAAGCACCAAATCTGGCTTCTTGGACGCAATTGCTTTCAAAAAGTCCTCTCCTTTCGAGAAACGCTCTGATGCAATTCCCGCCCGCTGAAGCGCAATCGCTTCTATCTCCTGAATACGCGGATCATCCTCCACGATAAAAACAATGTCTTGCTTGTCCATAAGCACCCCCACAAACAAACTTTTTTCCATTATCTCACATGGAAAACGAGAAATCGCCTATATTTTGTAAACGAGAAGAAATTTTTTAGGAGTAAAGCCGTTGAGCGAGACCCTAGAATAAGCTTGTCTTTCGAAGGATCTATGGTTTTTAGGCAGCGCTCAAATAGTGCGACCCTGTAGAAAGTGTTGTCTTCACAGGATCCATGCTTTTTGAGGAAGCTCGCAGATATACTGACCCTGACAAGTTCCCGTTCTCCACAGGGTGAAATCGCCAAGATCCTGAAGGCAGATTTACTCTATAGGGTCGTGAAAATTGTCTGTCTCTATTTTTACCTATTACCCCGACAGAGCGATCTGCCCCTCAGGGTCTACAAAATTGGCAACGCATTTTTTAACCTGTTACCCTATCAACACAATCTATCTCACAGGGTCGCAAGACATAATATCCTACAAAATCATCGCATAGAGCTTGTACAAAAAATTATTTTGTGCAATGCCAATCAGCAGCCTTGACATTCATTTTATAATATTGTAATATACATATTATGTCGGTATTTACAGTATATAATGTTTTTCGAATCTTTAATAAAGGAGTATTTCTCGTGGATCAGATTCTTTTATGCAATCTCTTAATATCAAGAAAAAAGCATCTCGAGCGCTTGCTCAAGAAGTCGAGTAAGGGCAGTCAACGCCCTAACCAATTTAAACTCTGTGTCCGTGGAGGTAAAAAGTATCACAAGTATTACATTTACGACCAGACACAGGACACGATTCACTATCAATATATGCCTTTGCGCAGACGCAAGGAGGTCGCCATCATTGCACAGCAAGAATATGAGCAGGACATTTATGAAGCAGCAGGGCATGAGTTGCACCTGATTGAACGGTATCTTGATCTCCAAGAAGGGAAGAATGTAGACAACATTTACGATCGACTATGTGATGGCCGGAAGCTTCTTATTACTCCTTTAGATCTCCCGGATGATCAGTTTGTTGAACAATGGCAAGCACAGAAGTTTGATACAACAACTTTCTACGCAGATCAGGCCTACTTTACCACCGACCGGGGTGAGAAAGTGCGCTCAAAAAGTGAATTGATGATTGCCAATGCTTTGGCAAAGAATGGTGTGCCCTACCACTATGAACCTTCTCTAACAATCGGTATGAGGAGTTATCGTCCTGACTTTCTCGTTTTAAACAAAAAGAGGCGTAAAGAGTATTATTGGGAGCATCTAGGGATGATGGGAAATGGTGAATACGCGGGTAACGCAACGCACAAGCTGCTAGATTACCAAAATGCCGGACTCTATATAGGTGAAAATGTTATCTTAACCGCAGAGACAAGCTTTTTTCCATTGACTACAGAGCAGATACAACAGACGATTGATCACTATCTGTTGTAAATGATTGGAAATAAGACGAGATGTGCGACCCTGTAGGAGACTTGTTCACTGCAAGGTCAATGATTTTTAAGGACATATCTGAAAATTATGACCCTGTAAGAAGATACATTCTCACAGGGTCAGCCATTTTAATAACATATTTGGAATGTGTAGATCCTGACAAGCCATTTATTTATACAGGGTGAAAAAGCAAAGACCCTCTGACAAATACTCATCTACAGGGTCTCTAAACAAGGCTGTCTAAGCTTTTACCTGTTACCCTGACAAAACAATTCACCCCACAGGGTCGCCAAGCAAGTCAGCCCACTCGCCGTCAGCCCTACGTCCGTACTTCGTCAGCCCTACACCTCCGCTTCGCTCCGGTGTATGGCGCGCGTTGCGCGCCATTGGATGGCAAAAAAATCCTGGGCCCACTATGCAAGCATAGGTCCCAGGATTATTTTTGCCATCAGGCTTCCTTATCACGACAGGTATCCTTCTCTTCCTTTGACACCAAATCTCTCTTCCAGCAGGTGCATATCCTCATCGGTGATGGTCTGCTTAAGCGGCAGGTGCGCGATCTTTAAGTAGATCTCTGCTGCCTTCTCAGCGGTCTCGATCAGGCCGAAGGTCTCATCCAGGTCTTTGCCGCAGCCATAGATGCCGTGCTGTGCCCAGACAACAAGTCTTGCCGTCTTCATCTTCTCAGCGGTTGCTTCACCGATCTCATTGGTGCCGCAAAGCATCCAAGGAAGTACGTTGACACCGTCAGGGAAGACAACGATGCACTCGGTGCTCATCTGCCAGAGAGTGCGGGTGAATGCCTTCTCATCCAGGTCATGGACATAGGTCATCGCCAGGAGGTTTGTCGGATGAGAGTGCATGACTACGCGGTTCTCAGGATCCACTCTCAGTCTTGCTTCATGGCTCATCAGATGTGCCGGAAGCTCGGAGGTAAATCTGCCGCCCTGGCTGTAGCCCCAGAGGAGCTCAGCGCCATCGCCGTACTCATTGATGCGGAAAAGTCCCAGGTTATTCTCAGGATCACGCTCTACATTCTTGAAATACTTGCCGGTACCGGTGACCAAGAAGTACTTTCCAGCAAGCTCTTTGGTATAGAAGCCGGTCGGGATCTTGCGGATGATCTTAAAGACATCTAAGTATTCCTTTACTTCCTCTTCATCGAGCAGTAAGCTGATATTTCCACCATTTCTCTCGTCCCAGCCATGTGCATACATGTTCGTGCAGGTATGAATCATCTCCTGCATAAAAGGTGCTGTTAAAATGTCTTTCATGCTCTTACCTCCAATACTGTTTTCTCATAGTTTAAAACTTCCTCAAACCACTCACCGTCTGCCGGCACACCGCACTGATGGCAGTACTCGTTCCAGACATCTCCAAACGGCATGGTCTTTAATTCTTCCTGGCGAACCATAAGCTCGGTGAAATTGCTTGCATCCTGCAGGCCTTTCAGATCCTTTGCAGGGGTAAGCAGTGCGCTTAACAGAGCTTTCTGTACATTTCTGAAACCGACGGTCCAAGCGGAGATACGGTTGATCGAAGCATCGAAGTAATCCAGTGCGATGTTGACTCTGCCCTCAAGGCCGCCGCAGCGCACGATTTCCTTCGCGATTTCCTTGGTCTCGTCGTCGAAAAGCACCACATGGTCGGAGTCCCAACGGATCGGACGGGTCACATGCAGAGCGATCTCAGGGAAGAACGCAAGCAGTGCCGGGATCTTGTCGGAGACAACCTCGGTCGGATGATAGTGACCGTTGTCCATGAGCGGGATGCATTTGTCCTTATTCATTGCCGCGTAGCTCAGTGCGAACTCTGCAGAACCAACCGTGTAAGCTTCCACGCCGATACCGAAGACCTTACTCTCGATGCAAGGCTTCACCAGTTTGAAATCATAAGGCTCAGAGAGAATCTCGTCGATGGACTCTTTGTAGCGCACACGAGGACCCATGCGGTCTGCGGGAACATCCTTAAATCCGTCGCCGGTCCAGATGTTCATCGTCACAGGCTGGCCAAGCTCTTCTGCCAGATACTGGGAAATGCGGATGCAAGCTTTGCCGTGGTTGATCCAGAAACGTCTGGTCTCCTCATTCGGAGAAGAGAGGGTTAAAGGATCGCACATCGGATGCGAGAAGAAGGTCGGGTTAAAATCTGCGCCAAGGCCACGTGCCTTGCAGAACTCGACCCATTTTGCAAAATGCTTCGGCTCAAGCTTGTCTCTGTCTACCCACTCACCTTCTTCGAAGATCGCATAGCTTGCGTGCAGGTTGATCTTCTTGGTGCCAGGGCAAAGCTTTAAGACTTCATCGATGTCCGCCATCAGCTCTTCCGGGGTTCTTGCACGACCCGGATAATTGCCGGTGGTCTGGATGCCGCCGGTTAACGGCTTGTTCGGATCGGTATCGAATCCGCGCACGTCATCGCCCTGCCAGCAGTGCAGAGAAATCGGCACCTTCTTCAAGGTATCCATCGCTGCCTGAACGTCCACACCAATTGCTGCATACTTTTCTTTTGCTTCAACAAAACTCATATCTATGTCCTCCATCAAATTAATTCTGTTCCATCTGGCTCTTTAAATTGCCAAGCGCAGTCGCCTCCATGGGCAGCGCAATCACTTTCTTGCCGGTTGCTTCCTCGGTTAAACGGTTTAAGAATGCATTCTTCGCACCGCCGCCGACGATATACAATGCTTCAAACTTCATCCCTGTGTTATTCTCAAGCTCCTCGATCGCGGTTTTGTAGCAGATCGCCAGACTCTGATATGCACAGCGGAAATAATCTCCGGCTGTCTCAGGCTTCTTTCCAAGCACCTCGTCAAATGCACCCTTCATGCTCTCAGGAGCCATGAAGATCTGGGCGTTCACATCGACCGTTTCTGCAAATGTGCTCTCTTCGGCCATCTTCACGATCTCCGGGAACGGTGTCTCCGGGCAAAGCTCGTCGCGCAGGCGGTTCACCACCCACATGCCCATGATGTTCTTTAAATACCGGATGTAGCCGACGCCGCCTTCATTCGTCCAGTTCGTCCGTTCGCTCTCCTCAGTCGTGATCGGCTCCGGGCTCTTGATGCCAAGCAGTGACCAGGTGCCGGAGTTTAAGTAAATCTCCTCGCCCATCGGGATGCCTTCGACCGCAGATGCGGTATCATGGGACGGGCAAAGAATACACTTGATTCCTTCGTAAGTCCCGATCTGTGTGCCGGGCTGTGTGACTTCATTTGCAAAGAGGGAAAGCGGAAGACCAGCTTTCTTAAGAATCTCCAGATCAAACTGCTTCGTCTTCGCATTGATCAGCGCGCCGGTCGTCGCGTTCGTGTACTCATGCGCCTTCACGCCGCACAGCTTGTAGGTCAAATACTCCGGAACCATGAGGTAATCCGTCACGTCCTCCAGACGTCCCGCCATCTGATCCGCCTTGAACTGGTAGATCGTGTTAAATGTCTGGAACTGGATGCCCGTGTGCGCATAAAGCTCGGAAAATGGCACCAGCTCATGCACCACCGGAATCGATGCGTCCGTGCGGCTGTCGCGGTATGCGTAGCAAGGCCAAACTTCCTCGTCGCCCTTTAACAACACATAATCCACACCCCAGGTATCGATCGCCAGGCTTTCGATCTGTCCGAACTTCTCCCTGGACTTCTCAATGCCCTCCTTGACATAGCCAAGCAGCGCCTCCATATCCCACACGAGATGTCCGTCTTCCTTCTTCACGCCGTTCGGGAAACGAAAGACTTCCTCGGTCTTTACATCGCCGCCTTCCTTCCATCCGACGATGTGCCGTCCGGACGAAGCGCCGATGTCGATTGCAAGATAATACTTCATCTCTGACTCCATTCTGCTTTGAAAGCATTCTCGTTCTTTGTAAACTTATCATAAAACAAAAAAGGACCTTTTTACAGGTCCTCATTTTGCTAAAAAAGTGTCCTCATTTGCAGATTCGGTATTGTCTCGGGGTCATCCCATAGGTTTTGCCGAAAAGCCGGTGAAAATAACTCACATTTTCATAGCCGACCGCCTGCGCGATTTCTTCCACCTTGCGGTCGGAATTTGCCAGCAGCCAGGCCGCCTGTGACATGCGTTTTTCCTGCACAAGCTCGGTAAATGTCTTTCCTGTCCGCTGTTTAATCAGCCTGGAAAGCCCCGTCATCTCATAATGCAGCACATCCGCGATCTCAGAGAGCGTCCCCTCCCGATAATGATCCTCCACATATCTAAGCACGGAGAGTGTCGTCTCTTGCTCTCCGGAGTCCGCAGAAATCGTCTCCGCATGGCCCAAAAGCTCTGCAAAAAGCAATCCCATGGTCAGCTGACGGATCCCTCGTTTGTTCGCAGTGTCCGAAATCAGCGTCCAGAGCATATTTTCAATGAGGTTTTGAATCGGTAAAACCTCAGCAACTTTAAAGTAAAGGTACGCAGTATCGCCGCCCCCGCGAAGCGATCCCAGAATAAAACGGTGCAGCGGGGTCTCCTCCGGCCCCAGGTAGGCAAGCATATCTCCCAAAAGCTCCGGCTGCACGATGAAATTGACCGCGACATCCTCCTCACCTGCCGGCATGATTTCCTGCTTCGCATTCTGTCCAAGCATCAGAAGATCCCCCTGTGAAAGCGTCAGTCTGGTGCCGTTCACAATGTGCGTGGTCTGCCCTTTGCACATGTAGACAATCTCCACATAATCATGCGTGTGTTCCGGGAAATGAACGAAGCGTGTGTGCGGACGGATCGCGATATTACGCCCCCGCGGCAGCAGCTTATCGCCTGTAATCACGTCCAGGCTGCCATCCATATAAAGATCCCGATTGATCGTCTCCTCACCGGCAAGAATTGCCTTCTCCTCGTCCGTCAGCACCGACAAATGCGCCAAAATATCCGGGTGAATCATGATCCTCTCTCCACTCCTTATTCTCTGCGAAATGCACAATCCCCGCCAAGATCGCAGGCGTCACACCCCGTCACCTGGCAGTGATGATCTGTCTCAGAAAGCCCGATCACCGCCGTCACCGACTTACTTGGCGTCATCAAAAGTGAGTCCGACAAACTGATCCCGATGCGGCTCATTTCCAAAATCCTCGCAAAGTCCCGCTGATGCTCCAGCGAAAAATCCCCATAACCCGGAGAAAATCTTGGTCTTCCAAAAAGGCCTTCCTCCCGCGCCTCGGCAAGCAATCTCGCATTCACCTCATCGCTCCAAGCTTCCACGCACGCTGCCCCGGCCGCCTGATAGATCGCAGCCGCCGTCACATCGGTCACATTTGCCCGCGCAATCAGCCGGTCCACGCCGATCCCGATCGTAACCGCCATCAGATACGCTTCCTTGCAGCCCGTCAGATTCCTTGCAAGCCCCTCGCTTCGCACCACAAGATCACCGATCATTGTTACCCCGGCCTCCGGCTGCGACACGGGAAACCGTTTTACGGCGCACTTTGGTTCTGAAACGGAGAGAAGTTTTTCTAGACACTCTTCCACCTTCGCGGCAATCTGCGCATCCGGCGTAATCCCGCGATACCCCAGATACCGATAAATCTCCTTGCGGCTGATATCACTGCTCTGCATACTGCAATCCTCCGTCTATTTTACACATTTAACAACACAACCGCACACAAAATCATAACTAGTCCGATCCATCCACGTCTCCCCGGCTGCTCTTTGAATGCAACTGCACTCACCAGCGTTACTACGACTATCACGCCTGTCGAGTACATCGGATAGACCAGAATTGCAGGCAAACCTGCTAAAGATTTTAGGAGCAATGCCGATGCAAAATAGTTTGGAACTCCGGCTAACATGCCTGCGAAAAAGTCTTTTTGCACCACCTTTTTCCCTTGTGTTATCGATTCATGAACCAGTAAAACCGTCGTTACAATCGCCGCGAAAAAGAAGATGCCTAAAATAAACAGCCGATCCTGAGAGGAATCTCCAACACGCAAAAAGATCTTAGACATCGTCTCTGCCCCGCCAACACTGAGCAAAACGACAATCAACAACAGTGGCTTCAACTTCTTTGTAGCGTCTTCGGCACTCCCTCCATTGATCACGATTACCGCCGCCACCACCAAAATCAAAGCGATCCCTTGAAGCAAGGTTGGTCTTTCCTGAAAACATAGAATACTCACAGTGATCGGAACCAATAAGCCAAGTCTTGCAAATGCAGACGTTAAAATCGCGCCATTTATCCCAATGCTGACCTGCTGTGAGGCAAACCCCGCAACAAAAATTGCACCTCCAATGATGCTTAATAACATCGTAATCTTGTGTGGATGTAAGATCGCACCCTTGTCCGGCAGCATCAAAAAACCGACCATGATACAGGCAATATAATTGCCTAAAACCAATGCATATCGGTTCCCTTCCCGGACAGGGAATAACTTCATCACGATGGAAATCGATGCACTACAAACCATCGCCAAAATCAGGAAGAAATAAGCTGACATAGGTATTACCTTCGTATTTCTTTTCTTATCAATGTCTACGAATCATAGTATGCACTTTTGTGCCGACATTCGCAATAAAAACATAAAAAGTCCGCCCTGCATACAGCTTGATATGACACTTCAAGCGGAACCAAAATGTTCTTCAATGAAGATGTGATCAACGAAGTGTTCCAAGATTGGAATATACTTTATATGAAAGAATATGAAGTTGGTAGATTTGACCGTTCTAAACGACTTTGGGAATTAGCAATGCAGCCCGGAGATTAACCCTCTGGGCAATGGGAGTGATGTACGCAAGCCCGTGCCGGATCTGCGGTCATCTGTACTTCATCCGGTGCCTGTCCGATCCCATCAGATCTACAAGCTCTTACTGAAGTCAATAAATCTTCTCAATCTCGCCTGTTACCGTGTACTTCCTGCGAAACTCTTCCAGATCCTGCTCGTTTCGTATCAACATCACTTCCCGCAGTTTCCCGGTCGCATTTTCCCGAAAACACGCGGTCTGTTCTCCGGTACAGATGCTGCAGCGAAGCACCGGCGTCCACAATGAAAGGTCAAAAAGAGGTTCTGGCGTCTGCTTTTTGCCCAACGATCCGATCCACTCTTGCAGTTTCATTTTGTCCCCATCCTTTCAGCCAAAAAAAACACTTTCGCAGCCTCTTGCATTTCACTTCTAGCATCATTATACTATGGATAAATCGTTCATGAAAGGACAATTTATTCATCATGAAACAAGAAGTACGTGCAAAATTTAAGGTCTCATTTACTCCGAATACAGAAGCGCTGATCCAGTCCTGCAGACGCATGGTTTTTCACATCACGGACGCGCAGGCGAGTGGGCTGTTTATCTCGATTTTCGTCCTGCTTGGGCTTACGGTCGTCCCTCAGATGATTGCTCATAAGCCCGGTGTCAACGCAGATAATGCAACTTTGTTCTGGATCCTTGTGGTTCTCTTCGTGCTGTTGATCCTCGTCTATTTTGTTCTTCCAAGCATTTATGCAAAAGCGACGATGGAGAACCTAATGCAAGGCAAACCACATGCCACAGTGTTTATGGACTTCTACGAAGACGCGCTGCATGTACGTAATTCCGCGGTGACTGGAAAGAATATTCTCTCGTATGAAGTGTTTACCCGCTGCGCAGAGACCAATGAGCTATTCCTTCTGCAAAATGCAAACCGCCAGACACTTGTCCTGCCAAAGGCCAATCTCACAGGCGGATCAGTGGAAGAATTCAAAGCATTTCTCCAAAAGAAGTGCACAAAAGCTAAGATCTTGTGGAAAAGGGTTCTCGCCTGAGAACCCTTTTTTCATCGCTTCTTGACTTCATTTCACGCTCGCCACAATGCCCTTGGCGATCAATCGCTTGCCCGCCGCGGGTGTGAGCTGAAACTGTATTCTCCTCATTCTCTTATCCCCTCTGATAGAATGGGCTCTTACAAGGCATATCGTAGTATTCCTTCAGCTCCTCATCGAGCTTTAGAAGCGAGATCGACGCCCCCGCCATTTCCTGCGAGATGACATGACTGCCCACTTCCATGTTGTGGATCTTGATGCCTTTCTCCTCCAACAGCTGACGAAGCTTCCGGTTCATGATCATCAGCTCCATGAGTGTCGTGCTTCCCAGACTGTTGACATACGTTGCAACCTCATCGCCTGCCGTGATCCCACTGTCCGCCAAAAGCGCGTCCACAAGCTCGGTCACAATCTCGTCCGCAGGCTGCAGTTTCACGCGGCGAATTCCCGGCTCTCCGTGAATACCCAGACCATATTCCATCTCGTCAGCACCCAGTGTGAAAATGGGTTCGCTCTTGCCGGGCAGTGTCGCGCCTTGCAGGGCAACGCCGATGGAGAAAATGGAGTCGCGGGCCTTCTCTGTCACGCGAAACGCCTCATTAAGAGGAAGTTTTGCGCAGGCTGCGCCTGCAATTTTGACGATAAACACATCTCCCGCGATCCCTCTACGGTCGGTTCTTCTCTCCTTCGGTGCGGAAGCCACATCATCCATGCTAAGCACTGTCTTTACCTCGATGCCTTCCTCGGCAAGCATCTCCGCCGCCTTATCGAAGTTCAGAATGTCGCCGGCATAATTTCCATAGACAAACAGCACGCCTGCACCGCGGTTTGCCGCGCGCGCCACACTGGCGATCGTGATCGGATCCGGGGAAGCAAAGATATTGCCGTTGGCCGCCGCATCCGCCAGATTCTCGCCCAGGAAGAAGCCAAACATCGGCTCGTGGCCGGAACCGCCACCGACCAAAAGCGCGGTCTTTCCATCCGGAATATTGCGTTTTACAAAGCCCTGCACACCGGGCACGCCCATAAACTCATCGCCAAACGCCGCGAGGAAGCCCTCTCCGCACTCTTTGACGACATCCTTCGGATCATTGATGATCTTCTTGGAAATGAGCTCCACCGGACCATTTTTCTTCTCCTGACCCACGCTCTCCGGATCTGGATCCGGGGTCTTTTTGCCCGTCACAAAGTCCGCCATCTCCTGGAAAATGAGCCAGGTGCTCGATGCGCCTGCGTCCTGGTGCCCGATCGCGCGCTCCATCAGATTCTTCGCACGTCCGAACTTTGCAACATACTTTTTGCTCTCTTCCATGCCTGCCTTCGCGGCCTCTGCGGCTGCGGTGAGCATGTCTTCAAAGGAATCTCCCACGTGCGCTTTCAGCGCTTCCACGGCGGGATAAAGCGCATCCACCATCGTCTTGTCGCCCGGCTGCGCGTGGCCCAGATCCTGAATGGCTTTTAATCCGGCCGCCATGCGGTCTGCGAACTCTTCCGTCGTCATCTCCGTGATCGCCTTGCGATCCTTGGCATCTCCGGCAAATAACGTCGAGAAGATCATGCCGGACGCACCGCCCATCGCAGCCTCCATCGCGGAAGCCATGTCCGCGTACAGCTTGTGAATATCGGTGCCTTCCGCCTCTTTTTCCAGCACCTCTCTCGCGGCATTCATGCCATTGACCATACCGGTACCGTGATCACCGTCACCGATCGCAGCGTCTGCTCTTGACAGATACAGCTCATTTCTCTCAATTCGGTCTGCGCAGGCAAGGAGCATCTCCCGCACCTGTTCATACGTTAACGCTTTCACACCAATCTCCCTTCCGGAGCACACTTACGCTTCCTCCAAAAACTCAAACCACTTTCCAACCATATAGTGAACGGATTCATCCGCTTGCGCAAAGAATCCCATGCGCTCCAGGTAACCGTGGAACGTGCCGGCAAACATCGCATAGTCCACCTTTACGCCCGCCGTCTCCAGCTTATCTGCGAACTCCTCGCACTGCTGCCGCAGATAGTCAAACTCTGCGGTCAAAATGATCGTAGGCGGGAACTTCGTGTAATCCTCACAAAGCAAAGGCGAAGCGAGCTCATCTGTCATAAGCGCAGGATCACCCAGGTAAGCTTTGCAAAGGGCTCCGAAGTTCTTCTCGGCGAGCGCTCTGACCTTGCCTGCCACCATCGGGTGCAGGTCTTTCCCATACGCCTCAAAATTCCAGACATCATAGCTGTGATCCGAGAAATCCAGGGCCGGATAATACAGAATCTGCGTGTTCATGTAGCGCGTCTTCGCATCCTTAAGCGCAACTGCCGCGGTAATATTACCGCCCGCAGAGTCGCCCATCACCGCAATCATCTCAGGATCCACTCCGTACTTTTCAGGGTTGTTGTGAACCTCGCAAAGCACCTCGTAGCACTGCTCGATCGCCACCGGGAACTTCGCCTCCGGTGCCAGCGTATAATCCACGTAAATCACCACGCCCTGCATCACATCCGCGATCCTACGGTTGATGTTATTCAGCCTGGAGAGCGCACCCATGCACCAGCCGCCGCCGTGAGCATAAATCATGCACGGCGCCGGTGTGATCAGATCCTTCGGTGCATAATGCCGGAACATGTAGCCATCCCTCTGATAATCTGTCTCAACGATATCAGGTGCCAGATCGATTAACGGATAGGTCGGCACAAGATCCGGGTAACGCATTGCACCCACGTTCACACCGTCAATCACAGGCCCCTTCGGCACGTTAGGATCCTTCGGCGCTTTCGCACGCTCCACGTAATGATTCCAGATAAAGGTATCGATGCCAAATTCATTTTTCTCGACAGGTTCAATCACTCTCTTATTCATATCTCTTCCTTTCTTCCGTTGTGAAATCCGTTGCCATCTTTGCATCTATTATATCGAAAGCAGAAATGCATTTCAACGTTTTAAATCATGTAAAAAACCCGGCGGATGATTTCTCACCTGCCGGGTCCCTCTGACATTACCTGTCACATTTTAAAATTCTTTGCGCAAATATTATCTGCGTACTTTTCTGCTGCGTTCATTTGCAACAATCATCATACCAACCAAACCGCAAAGGCTGGAAAGCATCATGATGGTCCAGATGAGCAGATGCGATTCATCTCCGGTCTTCGGCTCAAGCGGCTTCTGGCCGGTAGGATCCTCTACATTTGCATCATCTTCCACGGTCGGGTTATCCGGATCTTCCGTCTCGCCCTTCGCAGTTACCTCATTGAGCACCTTGCCTGCCTTGACATCGGCCGCTGTCACAACATACTTTGTCGTGAAGGTCTTGCTCTCGCCAGGCTCCAGCGTCTCAATGGTCCATGTATCACCCGTAAGCGGATCTTCCACCACGACATTGGTCAAAGTTCCCTCGCCGGTGTTGGTCACGACGATCTCATACTCGATGGTCTCGCCTTCGTAATATGCCTTACCCTCTTTCGGCTTGCTTACGGTCTTCTTCTCGACCTCGATCGCATACTTCGGAGGCTGATAAACGTTGGTAAACGAACCGCCCGCGGAGTAAGTGCCGGTGACATTTAATGTACCATCACCGTTATCCTCAACCGTTACTGTTAAGGTCTCGGTATGCTCATCATAAGTCACGAATTTCTGTTCATCGTTGACTTCCTTGATGGTATAGGTAAATGTCTTGCCTGCATCTGCCAGCTCATAGGCGATAGCATCGAATTCCACCTTTCCGGAAGCATCGTTGGTCTTGGTCTGCAGAAGCGTTCCGTCGGCATCATACAGTTCGAAGGTGAACTGACCGTCCGCCAAATCTTTGCCTGTCAGTGTCTTCGTCACGGAAGGTGTAAATTCGCCGTCCGCGTCGTAGGTATTGACAAAGCCCTCGGTCTGGCTGTAGGAAACAGATGCCACCAGATTGCCGTTCAGATCATCGGTCACAGTGATCGTAACATCAATCACCTGCGTGTCATAAGTAACACCGCCCAGGCTGCCAACGGTCTCGGAAATCGTGTACTTGTAGGTTCCGACTTCCTCAAATGTCAGTGCACTGAAGGTTACGGTACCGTCCGCTGCGTTCTTGACGTTCTCCACCAGCTGTCCGTCCTCATCCAGAAGCGAGAAGCTGAACTCTCCATCTTCTAGATCGCGGCCTTCCAGGGTCTTCTTCGTCTCGATCACTGCGCTTACCGGTGCAGGCTCATACGTGTTGATAAATTCCTTCTTGCCGCTGTAGATCAGTTCTGCAACGAGATGTCCGTTCAGATCATCCGTGACAATCACGGTTACCTCTACAACGCCTTCGTCATAGGTGACACCGCCAAGTCCACCGTCGACCTCAACGATCGTGTACTTGTACTCGCCAACCTGATCATAGGTCTGCTCTGCAAATGTAACGGTTCCGTCTGCTCCGTTCGTAGCCTCTGCGACAACATTTCCTTCCTCGTCAATGAGCTGGAAGGTAAACTCACCCTCATTCAGCGCACGGCCTTCCAGGGTCTTTGTCACCTCAGGCGCAGCCTTTACAGGCTCCGGAACGTAGGTGTTTTCAAATGTCTTATCCTCAGGATAGATGACCGTTGCGGTATACAATCCGGTCTCCTCACTGTAGGTTACTTCTACCTTCACAATGATTGCAGACTCATCATAGGTGACACCGCCAAGGCTGCCGGAATCCTCTGTGATCTTATAATAATGCGTTCCAACTGCATCATATGTGATCGCATCAAAGTTTACAAGGCCAGCTGCATCGTTGGTTGCGTGAAGCACCAGAGCTGCCTCTGTCTCTCCCTCATCACCTTCTGCAATCGGTTCAGTCGGATCGGTCGGGTCTGTAGGCTCTTCCTCCTCAGCAGTTGCCTCAGCAGACTCATTTGCAGCTTCTACCGCAGGCTCAGCCACAGCTTCTTCTTCCTTGGATTCTGTCAGTGCTTCGGTCACAGCCTCAGTCACGACTTCCGCTGCATCTGCAACCTTGCCGAAGATACTCTTGAACCATCCGATGATTCCGGAAGCTTCCTTCTCTTCAGGGTCCGTAATCGCATCCGTTGTCGGTTCCTCGACGATCGGCTCTTTCTCTTTCACCGGCTCGACGATCTCAGCCTTGGTTTCTTCCTCCGTCGTGGTCTCTTCCTTGGTCGTGACCTCTTCCGTGGTTGCTTCCTCGGTGGTCGTCTCCTCGACAGTCTCTCCCTCGGTTGTGATCTCTTCCTCGGTGGTCGTTCCTTCTGTGGTTGCTTCTTCGGTCGTGGTCTCCTCCGCGGTCTCACCCTCGGTCGTCTCGGTTGTCGTTCCTTCCTCAACCGTCGTCTCGGTGGTTACCTCCTCGGTTGTACCCTCTTCCGTGGTCGCTTCCTCAGGCGTGGTCGCTTCCTCGGACTTCTCATCCTTCTTCACGGACAGCGGATTACCATTCTCGTCGACTTCCGTCAGCGTGAAGCTGAACTCGCCACCATTCAGGTCACGGCCCGTCAGCACCTTGTTTACACTGATCACAGCTTCTGTCGGATCCGGCGTGTAGGTGTTGGTGATGATGTTGTTCTCCGGGTCGTAGGTGATCACAGCAGTCATCGTACCATCGGTATCATCCGTCACCGTAATGGTTACATTGATTACCTCAGAGCTATAGGTGATGTTCTTGTTATCGCCCGCGGTCTCAGTAATCGTGTACTTGTAAACGCCAGGAGCGGTGAAGGTCAAATCACTGAACTTGACGTTACCATTTGAATCCGTCGTCTTGGACTCAATTTCCTTCCCAGTCTCATCCTTCAGGACAAATGTAAATGCTTCGCCGTTCAGATTGCGGTTCTTTAAGGACTTATTTGCCTCAGGCGCAGCCGTGATCGGCTCTACCCCGTAGGTATTGGTAAATGTTACCGCCGTTTCATCTGGTGTAACCTCAGCCACCAACTGACCTGTGCCGTTATCGGTTACAACCACGGTGATGGTCTTACCTGTCGAAGCAGCTTCATCGTTCGTAACGCCAGGTACGCTTCCAGATTCCTTCACTGTGTAGACGTAGGTTCCCGGTACTGTAAATGTAATATCGCCGAACTCGTAGATGTCGGTCTCGCCTTCCCTCAGGAAAGTCGAGCTATTGCGGATCGTCGTGTGCTCAGGCATCGGGATCTCGACACCCTCAGGCCCGCTCGTTCCTTCAATCGTAAACGTAAATGAGTCTTCGATATTCGCGCCAATCAGATCATCTGGTACCACATAATCTTTATGTACAGGCGGATCATACTTCACAGGCTTTGCACTGTAGGTGTTGACGAAGTTTGTGATCTGGTCACCAGAGGTAATTGTTGCTACCAGATGTCCTTCACCATCATCCGTTACAGTTACAGTTACGGTGTACTCTGTGATTCCGTTGGTAACACCATCCACCGAACCTTCCTCGGTAACAGTGTAGATGTAGATACCAGGCTTGTCAAAACTCAATGCATCAAACATTACAGCTGTACCGTTGCCGTCGGGGTTCTTGACTTTCTGAATTTCTTTTCCTCCTGCATCCTTTAAGATCAGTGTGTACTGGCCGGTTACATCAGGAGCTTTGCTATAGCTCTGAGCTTCCAATGTCTTGGATGCGCCAAGCTGCAGGGTTGTGGGCTCAGCACTATAAGTGTTTGTAAAGGTTAAAGGATTCTCGGTCGTCGAGCTAACGCTCTTGATTACCAGCTTGCCTGTACCATCATCTCCCACTTCGACTGTGACAGTCTTACCGGTTGCCGCTGCCGCGTCATTGGTGACGCCTGCGATCTCGCCGGTCTCTGTCACGGTATAGGTGTAGGTTCCAGGTGCTGTGAACTCGAAGTCGCCGAAAGTGATTACCAGATTGTCCTGGTCAACGGTTCCCGTCATCGTCTCCGCTTCCGGTGCACCGTCTTTCGCTTCTACATCAATCGTGTAGCTCCACTCTGCAGGTCCTTCAAGGTCTTCCGGCACTTCCAAAACCTTCTTTACAGGGAAGCTTGCTGTTGCAGGTTCTACCGCGTAGGTATTCGTGAAAGTTAAAGGATTCTCGGTCGTCGAGCTAACGCTCTTGATCACCAGCTTACCAGTACCATCATCATCCACTTCGATTGTGACAGTCTTGCCTGTTGTCGCTGCCGCGTCATTGGTGACACCTGCGATCTCGCCGGTCTCTGTTACTGTATAAGTGTAGGTTCCAGGTGCCGTGAACTCGAAGTCGCCGAAAGTGATTACCAGATTGTCCTGGTCAACGGTTCCCGTCATCGTCTCCGCTTCCGGTGCATCGTCATTTGCTTCTACATCAATCGTGTAGCTCCACTCTGCAGGTCCTTCAAGGTTTTCTGGTACTTCTAAGACCTTCTTCACAGGGAAGCTTACCGTTACAGGTGTCGGAGTGTAAGTATTGGTAATCGTAAAGGTTACGGTACCGTCCTCAGCAACTTCCTTCACAGGGCCAGTCTTTGTATAACCCGCAGGGACTGCAGTCTCATCAGCCGTATAAGAAATCTCAGTACCGTTATTGTACTTCGGAAGGTTCTCCCAAGTATAGGTCCACTCTCCATCCTCAGGCAGCGTAACAGGATCACCACTCGCAACTCCGTCAGCGGTCAGCTGGACGTTGATCGAGGTCGGGCGGATTCCGCCAATGTTATCGTCATCATCCCAAACCTTCACGACAGTGACTTCTGTCACTTCCGGCTCATGAGTGTTGGTGATGGTTCCATGATCCTTTGCAGGACTTCCCGTAGTGGTGTAGCCATCAATCTCGGACTCTGTTACAGTATATTCAACTTCCTCACCGTTACTGAAACGAGGCAGGCCAGTATAGGTAATAGTATAGGTACCATCGCCATTGTCAACGATAGTCGGCTCTTTGCCCTCGACCTCTGGAGAGAGAGTCAGCTTAGCTTTGAGTTCTTCAGCTGTCAGACGAATGCCATCCTGATTTTTGGCATCATCCCAAACTTTCGTGATCTCGAGGTCAGTAAGTTGGTAGTCATTTGTATAGGTGACTACATAACTAGTGTTTGTATTCTCGACCGTACCGGTAGAGGTCTTGCCTCCCTTAAACGTCGAATCCTTACCACTTGTGAGTTCTGCCTTGTTAAAGGCAAAGCCATCTGCCAAGTCACCCTCAGCAAATGTGTATGTGGTACCGGAAGGCAGGTTGGTGAAACGTAGGTTCCAACCATCCTTCATATCGACAGTGATCGCCGTTCCGCTCGGAGCATAGTAATATCCAGAATCGGAAGGGCCGGTCGCACCAGTGACATTTGCATCCATGACCGTGGCACCTGCCTTGGTGTCATAGATAGAGAACCAAACATAGTAATCGGAATTCGTGTCGTCCGCACTTCCATTTTCAGCCTTGGAGTTATTAACCGTCAGATTGAACGGGAAAGTTGCATCTTCCGGAGCATCCTCACCTGTGACAACCTTTGTCAAGTTCAGGTTAGAACGACGATAGTTATATGCATCGAGGCTGGCTGCAGATGTGCCATTCGAATAATATGTCTTGCCATTGATGATGTAAGTGGCTGCACCCGTCGGTGCTGGATGATTTTCATCAACCAGTGTGAGCATCGTCAGGGTACCATCGATAAGCATCGGATGCACAACGGGGGATACAAGCTCCCAGTTGTACTGTTCTGAACCAAGCTCAGCGAAAGTGAAGTCATGGCCTTCTGCTCCCGGCAGTACCTGGCCATTCTTGATGATACCAGGAGAGATGAAGATATCCTCGGCCGTCCACTCAGGGTAAGATAAAGTGACCTTGTGGAATTCTCCATCATCCATAAGGACAGTCATCTCGATCGAGTTAACCGCACGGGCATCGAGTTCGTTCTCCCATGCTTTGGATACCGACATCGTTGCAGAATCAGTACGAACGGGGTCAGGGTTCGTATACGAAACCGCATCCTCATCCTCTTCGGTTCGGGTGTCATCCCAGTCAAGCGTAGCGTTGGTGTTGGTACGCAGAGAGTAAGTTCCATTACCATTGTCGACAATATATTTCTGAATCTCAGGATCCAGCTCCTCGTACGTGATGTCTCCATTCTTCAGTTGTGCAATAATATCGTAAGTATACTGGCTGGGATAGCAGTCAAAGGTGACAGTATATTTCACACCGTCATCAAGCACACCAACCGAGGAGAGATCCCACTCGACCGCGCCGTTTACGAACTCTGCCGGAGGAGCATCAGTCCACTCCACACCATCCTTGTAGTACTTGAAGGAAGAGGTGTCGACCTCAAGCAGTTCTACAACAACACCGGTAGAGGCCTTCACCTGATTGGTGGTACCGTCCTCGATCTCAACGGATCCAATACCCGCCTTCTCGATCTGAGCGAGAATAGTGGAAAGAGCATTCTGAAGGTCCGTCGTGTTCGCAGCGGAGAAGTAGTTGCCCGCAGGCGCGCCAACATCCGTAATCAGGCTCTGCATACGGTCAACGTTGCCGTAGGCACCGATGGTATAAAAATGGTCGGCACCAACAGCCGTTGCAAGAGACCGCGCATCATCAACAGCGTGGTCATAGCAACGTGCAATTGTCGTAGCAGCTGTGATGCCCCCAACCGTTTGAGAATCGCTGCCATTACCATAGACACCATAGGTATTGTAGTAATAGTTGTCCATGGGATTATAGTTGCCGCGTGTATTACGGAATGTAGGGTTGCCGTCGGAGACAAAAATTACATAGGTAGGATCCTCGTCACCGTAGTTTATCCCTGCAGCGTCCTGAAGCGCGTCTTCCCAGTTGGTACCGCCATCTGCATTCAGCCCGTTGACGGATGCTGAGAATGTATTATAACTTGTTGTTGGCTGCTGGGTGACTGCTCCGGTTGTGGAGAATCCAACAAGCGCCATCTCAACCAGCTCAGGAAATTCCGTTGTGTTGTAGTTAAAAAGCGATCTGGCGAGGTTGTTGACTGCGCTCTGCGCAGCTGCCATTCTCGTCTGCGATCCATATCCGCCAGTTCGGTTTCCCATGGAGCCAGAGTGGTCCAGGATCACCGTGACGTTGACAGGATTTGGTTTTCTCTCAGATTCGCCAACCACATCAAGCGACAGTGTATAAGTGCCATCGTGATTGTCAGTGAGAAGTTTCGTGTGGGGTGGTGTGCCACCAGCCGCCGCACGAGTGAGTTTCGGGATTGCAAGAGAAAGGATCATAACCAGCACTAGAAGCAAGCTGACTATGACCGCACCTTTCTTTGCATTTCCTTTCTTTCTTTTCATGACTCTCCTCCTACTCTTATTGTTTTAGAATTCATGAATCCATGTTTTATAGGAAAATTTCACCAGAAAAATCTGTAAAAGGGCATAGTACTCCCCCCCGCTTTTCTAGCCTTGTAGAATTATTTTACAGAATGGCCATAGAGATGAACATAGACTAAAGTATGGATTTGGAGTGAAATGAGGTTAATCGTGGATTATGATTCCATCGATGATGGCATGCACTGCCAGTTCTAGTCGACTGTGAAATCCGGTCTTCTGCAGCATATTGGTGATATGGCTTTTGACAGCCGGAATAGAGACCCCCAACTTCTTGGCGATCTCCAGGTTTGTCATTCCTGCGGTAAGTTCGCGAAGCACTTCTTTTTCACGCGTTGTAAGGTCCGCCGCAGGGATGTTCCCGATCTTAACATCCGGCATTTTTAACGGATAAACGGACTCGCCTTTCATCGTGAGATCCATTACTTCTAATAATGGCCTCTCAGGCATCTCTTTGTACCAAAAGCTCTCAACGCCATTCTCCTTGGCGCGCTCCAAAAATGTCACATCATGCATCGATGTGACAAGAATAATCTTGATTTTCGGATGTTCTTTTTTGATCTGCCTGGCTGCTTCTAACCCATTGATGCCGGAAGACATCACGATATCCATTAAGATCAAATCGACAACATGAATCTTGACAAAATTCACCGCAGAACTAGCTAAATCTAACGACCCTGCCAGGGTATAGTTCTGGCTTTTCCTAATGATCTCTTCGAATACAATGCGCAGCATTGCATGATCGTCAACGATCAACACTCTATTCAATTGTGAACCCCCTTACCGATGCTCCTGCAAACATACCAATTTTGATGCAGAAAATCGGCATTTTATATTTTCGTTATTTATATATAACATACTAACTATACCATGATATTTATTGAATTGTAAAGAAAATTAAGAAGACTTTCTTCGCGCAAAGATTTCACTGTATTTCAGGCCAAAGCTGTGATATAATCCAAGCAACACCATTCATTTCAGAAAGGACTTAAAGAAATGAGCATTACAGCACAAAATCTCACTCTGCTCACGGATTTCTATGAGATCACGATGATGCAGGGCTACTACAAAAATGATATGAATACCCGCGTGGTCTTTGATATGTTCTACCGCAAGAACCCGTCCGGCAACGGCTATGCAATCTGCTGCGGTCTGGAAGAAGTCATCGACTATGTGAAGAACCTGCATTTTGATTATGATGACATCAGCTACCTGCGTGGTCTGCATGTGTTCGACGAAGCTTTCCTTGATTACCTCGCGGGCTTCCATTTCACCGGCGATATCTATGCGATCCCGGAAGGCACTGTGGTCTTCCCGCGGGAGCCTCTGGTAAAGGTCATCGCGCCGATCATGGAGGCGCAGTTGGTGGAGACCGCGATTTTAAATATCGTCAACCACCAGTCTCTGATTGCGACCAAGGCGGCCCGCGTCTGCTATGCGGCTAAGGGCGACGGTGTGATGGAGTTTGGTCTTCGCCGTGCACAAGGTCCGGATGCGGGTACCTACGGTGCTCGTGCGGCGGTCATCGGCGGCTGCATCGGTACGTCAAATGTCCTTTGCGCGAAGCAGTTTGGCGTTCCCGCGCTCGGTACACACGCACACTCCTGGATCATGAGCTTTGATGACGAGCTCACGGCGTTCCGCAAGTATGCAGAGCTTTATCCGAACAACACTACACTCCTCGTCGACACTTACGACACCCTGCGCTCCGGCGTTCCGAATGCGATCAAGGTATTTGAAGAACTTAGAAAAGCCGGCAAGATGCCGAAGATGTACGGCATTCGCTTAGACTCCGGTGACCTTGCTTATCTGTCCAAGAAGGCACGTAAGATGCTCGATGCGGCCGGATTTGAGAAGGCTGTTATCTGTGCTTCCAGCGACCTTGACGAGTACCTGATCGATTCCCTGAAGAACCAGGGCGCAGCGATCACCTCCTGGGGTGTAGGCACCAACCTGATCACCTCTTCCGACAACCCTGCGTTTGGCGGTGTCTACAAGCTCGCAGCGGTGGAGAAGGACGGTGTCTTCATTCCGAAGATCAAGCTTTCCGAGAACTCCGAGAAGATCACGAACCCCGGCAACAAGACCGTCATCCGTATCTATGACAAGGAGACCGGGAAAATGCGTGCGGATCTGATCTGCCTCGTCGGCGAGACCTTTGATGAGTCGCAGGATCTCTTGATCTACGATCCGTATGAGACCTGGAAGAAGACTACGCTCATCGGCGGCACCTACACGATGAAGGAGATTCTCGTACCGGTATTTAAGAGCGGCCAGTGCATTTACGAATCCCCGTCCACGATGGAGATCCGCGAGATTGCAAAACGCGAGATGGATACACTCTGGGATGAGTCCAGACGTTTGGTCAACCCGCAGAAGGTTTATGTGGATCTTTCCGACAAGCTTTATGATATGAAGAAAGAACTGCTGGATCACGCAAGATAACTCAGCTAAATAACAATAAGGAGATCATCTATGTTTAAAAACCTCACCAAAGAAGAGCGTGCATGGGTGCTTTACGATGTCGGCAATTCCGCATTTACCATGCTTGCGTGTTCTCTGATTCCGATCTGGTTTAAGAGCCTTGCCATCGGAACAAATCCCGGCCAGATCACCTCTGACCAGGCAACCGCATATTATTCTATTGCCATCGCGGTCGTCACCGTCATCGTCGCCCTCTTAGGCCCGATCCTTGGAGCGATCGCAGACCACAAGGATACCAAGAAGATTTTCTTCACGACCGCTGTCGCACTCGGTGTGATCGGCTGCATCATCAACGGTTTCGCAACCAGCTGGGTGGCTTTCATCGTCATTTACATTCTGGCAAAGATCTTCTACCAGGCATCCCTGACATTTTATGATTCCATGTTAAATGATGTCACCACCGAGGAGCGCATGGACCAGGTCTCTTCTTACGGCTATGCCTGGGGCTACATCGGCTCTTGCATTCCGTTTACCGTGGCACTCATTGCCTATGTGTTAGGCCCTGATATGCTTGGCAAGATCCCCGGCAATCTCTCCAAGATCATCGGCTTTACCGTCACCGGTGTGTGGTGGTTCTTAGTAACGCTTCCTCTTATCAAGAACTACAAGCAGGTCAACTATGTCGAGGCCGAGAAGCATGCGATCGGCAAGGCATTTGCACAGATCGGCCGCACTTTAAAGAAGATCGCCCTGGAAGATAAGAAGGTTCTCTTCTTCTTAATCGCTTTCTTCCTCTACATCGACGGTGTCGGAACGATCATCGATAACTGCATCAACATCGGTACCGATTTAGGTCTGAACACGGTCGGTCAGGTCATCTTCCTGCTCGCAACCCAGGTCGTCGCATGGATCGGCTCTCTGGTCTTTGCAAGTCTGTCAAAGAAGTATGATACCGTTCCGCTGATCTTAGTCTGCATCGTCGGATACTTCTGCGTCTGCCTGTATGCGCTGACGCTCTCCACGATCTGGCACTTCGGTATCCTCGCCTTCGGCGTTGGCTGCTTCCAGGGTTCGATTCAGTCCCTGTCGCGTTCGTATTTCTCGAAGATCATCCCGCCGGAGAACTCCGGTGAGTACTTCGGAATCTACGATATCTTTGCGAAGGGCGCTTCCTTCTTAGGCTCCGCAGTCATCGCATGGGTGAAGCTCGCCGGCGGCACGATCAACATCGCAGTCGCTTCCCTGGCAGTCTTCTTCGCACTCGGATTCATCTTCTTAAAGATCTCCGACAAGCAGCCGATGAAGAATCGTGGATAAACATCCTGTCGTCACTTGTGCATGTACATATTTACATAGGCTCGTCGCGTCTTCAATCTTGGCGGGGACGACTTGCGTCTTCGGTTGATGACGTAATGGACGCGTAAGAGGCCTTCCATCGGGCTCCCGCGAATATAGTGTCATACATAAAGCTTGGGGTGTTGCTTACGCAACGCACGACACAACACAGAGCCGCTTTCATGCAAGCATGAGCGACCCTGAGAATTGTGTCGTTACAACCCCAAGCTTTTTTCAATTTACGTATTCCCGCGAGTCGCACCGATGCGCGCCCTCTAAACGCCGACGTCATCAAAGACCCCGCAGATCGAAGCCCGCCTCCTCGTTCGTAGTGAATCGCAAGGATCAACGATCCTCTCCTTCAGGTATTACCCACACGGGATAGTCTCGCATAGTTGTTAGGAAAGTCAGGTTAGACCTGCCGTCTTAGATACACTTCCCTAGGGAGGGTTCCTGGCTCGCGCACGCTGGCTTACGAGGAGGCGGCCTTCAATCTGCGGGGTCTTTGCGGCAGTCGGCACTTAGCGTGGTGAGGATTCTCGCGGGATGAACATAAAAAAGGACTTGGGGATGAACACAGATCAAATCGGACTATGATGAGCTTGCTCATCTATAGGACGTTTGATCGGTGTTGGATTGCGTTAGCAATCTCCCAAGTCCGTATGATTATACTATAGTCGCGGGAGCCTCAGCCGCTTATGTGTCCGCTACTGACGCAACTGAAGACGCAAGTCGTCCCCGCCAAGATTGAAGACGCGACGAGTCTATGCAAAGATGTGCGCTGGCAAAACAAGGATGCGATGCTCACTCCCTCACATATCTGAACTCATTTCCCTTGACATAGATCGCAATCGTCTCTCCTTCGGAAACCAAAAGCATCTCAATCACGTCCACATACTTCGCGGAATAGATCTCGCCCGTCGTGTCCACCAGATACAGGTACGTATCTCCGCCGCGATCGATCGTCTGAAGCTTCGCAACCGTCACGGTTTTCTTCTCAAACTCGCTTAAGTCCACTTCGCCGTAGCCGTTCACCACCGTGGACTCATCGTTCGCTTCTTCCTGCGAAATGTCCCCGCGCAACAGCGCTTGATACTTTGCGATACAGTCGTTCTGCTTCGTCGCGGTCACCACCATGTTGTACTGCGAAACATTGACGCAGGCATACAGCTTCACGAGGTTTGACTTGTCGCGCAGCACCATGATGTAGGTCGGTACATCATCAATCGTAATCAGGCTCGGGAAGGAAGCCGCATAGCCCTTCTCCTGCACTTCGCCTTCCGCCGCACTCATCGCTGAGAACTCATTTGCGCCAGGCGCATCGATGAAAATCGTCTCGCCCGTCCGTTCATTTGCCATGATAAAACCGATGTTGGATGCATCACCATTCACACTCGTGATGCCGGTATAAATGTAGATGTCATTGTCCTTCGCGATGTAGCCGAAATCCGCCTCAAAGCTGTCGTCTTCCGGATCTCCGCCCGTCGGTGCGCTTGTCACCTCGCGGCAGCCCACCTGCCCAAAAATCGAGTTAAAGAAGCCCTTCTGCAGCTGCGCGTAGTCATTATACTGCCGGCAAATGAGGTCGCCCGGGATCGCAACGTCGACCCAGTCGGGGACATTTGCCAGAGAAAGTCGCTCCGTCGCCCCGCCCACAGGGTCAACCAAAAGCACACCGGTCACTCTCTCACCGCCGAAGAGGAAGATCGAGTGCGTGATCACAGGCGCAACATACCAAGGCTTGCCTTCCTCATCCACCTCAAAATGCGGCGAATCAAACATCACCGTCGGATAGTGGAAGCGCAGATATCTCGTCAGATCCTCGCCAAAATATGCCGAAGGCACGTAGCGCAGACCCGCGGAAAGCTCCTGATAATCCGCCTCCATCGACACCGGGTCCACCGTCACATAGCCCGGAATGCCCGAACCACGGTTGTTGATCCATTTGAAAAATCCACCGTAGCTTAAAGGCGCAACCTTCATCGGATGATTCTTCCAGTTGATCTGCGTGTAA
Source organism: Lachnospiraceae bacterium (assembly GCA_017480565.1). Taxonomy (GTDB): domain Bacteria; phylum Bacillota; class Clostridia; order Lachnospirales; family Lachnospiraceae; genus RGIG1588. The sequence goes on from JAFVAL010000039.1 coordinate 43,400, forward strand.
GCCGTATCCCACAGCTCATACTGCGAAACCACGTGGCTTAGCGTACCGATCTTACGATCGCCAAGCGAGCGTGCGGAATTCGTATCCATCAGCGCAATCGCATCCGCTTCCTCTGCGGAAGGAATGTCCGTCACCTCACCTGCCTGCACCGCCAGAATCTGGCTGTAAGCCTTCGCATGGAAGAGGCGGCTGGAAAAGATCTGGCAAAGAATAAACAGGACGATCAGACCGCCCAGCGCAAATGCCGCATATTTTGCAATCTTGCCCGGCAGATCGTCGCTCTTATGCTTCGCAAATCTTCCTTCCACGACCACCTTGTCACCCTTTTTCGACTTCATTTGCACCACAGGGCTCTGGAACAGCGAGAAGCCGAACGTGACGAAGACACACGCCGCAATGACCATCAGGTAAAACCAAAACGCGCCTGACTTGAAATTGATCGGCGGGCACATCACGTAAAAGACAAGCGCCGCAAAGATCACTGAGATCAGGGCAGGGATTAGAATACGTTTACTTTTCATAGAAGATCTCCTCCCCCGGGCCATTTCATCAAGCCTTATTAAACTTCTCTTTCCCTTGCCGGCATCTCGGACATCTCCAGTCCTCCGGCAGATCCTCGAACGCGACCCCGTCATGCTCCGCAGGATCATAGACATATCCACAGATCGAGCAGACGTACTTGCCGGAAGCTTCCATCTTGCTAAAGTCCACCTCTGCAAATACCGTCGGCACCGGATGGTCAAGATCCATCACACGCTTCGCCTCCAGGTTCTCGTAGCCCTGCGGTGTGTGCGTGCCCATGTAAACCGTCGGATGATTCTTTACAAACTCACGCACGCGATCCATCGTCTCGCGGTCAGCGGCCAGGTCGTCGAATACCACCGAGAGCTTGTTCGCATAAAGCGCTTCATCAACATACGTGATATCACCGTGAATCATGTAGAACAGGCCCTCATTCTCAACAATAATGATACTGTTACCGTTCGTGTGACCCTTCGCTTTGATGAAATAGATCCCGTCCCGGATCTTTTGACTTGCCGGGAAGTTGTAGTACGCACCGTCCGTAAAGGTTACCGGCACCAGGTTCTCAAGCCCCTGCAGTTCTGCAGCTTCCATCTCATCTGCATTCACATAAATCTTCGCATTCGGGAACTGACTTAAACATCCCGAATGATCACTGTGTTTATGCGTCAAAAGGATGGTTGTCACTTGCTCCGGCCGATAGCCCAGCGCTGCAAATGCTTCCATATAGCTGCAAATGTCCTTGCCTGTATACAGAACACTATTCTCGTCCGGCACCTCCTCCGGTGTCCCCGCCGGCAGGCCGGTGTCCACTAAGATCACCTCATCCCCGGTATCAATCAGATAATTCTGCAGACTGCCGCGATATCTCACGTTCTTATCGAACTTCTCAGGCCCCTCTTCCCCGCCAAACACGAACGGCTGAGTGTAAAATCCATCTGTCCGAAACTTAACCGCTTTAATTTCCATGCTTCTTATCTCCTTTCAAGTATTGCACGAATCACTTATTGTTTGATTACGTTCCATAGTCTGGCTTCATTATACAACACGAGCGTATGTTTGACAATAGAATGCAATGATCGCGAGTTGTTGGAAAGGCCCACACACACTTATGAAATAATTACTCACCCCAAATTTTAAAACACATATGAAAGAGAGGTTTTTAACATGACTTGGAACAAACTTTACACACTCCCTGGCCACAATGTCCTTTATGTAACCCGCAAAGCCGATGAAGGCTGGAATTATACATTATATCATTCGGAGATCTTAGGCGTCTACGAAGTGACTGACAACGGACTTTTCGCTGGCTATCAGGACCTTCCCGTCGATACCATCGCAGATTATATTGCGCTTAATCTTCAGCTCGACGGCCGTCCGCGCCGCACTTGCATCACCTTCCGTGAGTTCTCGGAAATGATCGTGACCAGACCGGTCCGTGCAATCCGCGTGGCTTAACTTTGAACACACACACTATCTATGAAATAACTACTCACCCCATTTTTTTATGCAAGCGAATCTTGCAGGAAGGAGCTACTCATGCCTCAGACCAAATGTAAACACTGCAGATGCTGCAAGCGTCTCTTTCTCACTTTCTTTGTAAAATGCCCGTTTTGTGAAGGCCTTTTAGAAGAAAACTAATTTTCTACGGTTGTTTTTATCATTGCAAATAAATCTCCTGCCGGGCACACCTTTTAAGTGCCCGGCACTGCTACCTTTATGAAATAGTTACTTACCCCAGTTTCAGATGCTGGAATCAGGTCCCGGCGCCCACCCCGCAAAAAACATCATCACCTCACTTTCCTTTTGCCAGGGCCTGATTCGAACGTCTGATTCATGGCAATACCTCCTTTCTGCGGTGTGAAGCGCCTGCAGCAAATGCTGCAGGCGACTTTTCTCCGTATGATTAAAAAGGATTGATTTCCCCATTTGCTTTATAAACACTTATACTGGAGGCGTGGGACCCTCTGAAGTAGTAGTGGTGTTTGACATAATTTGTACCTCCTTTTGTATGTGTGTGCGAAGCCTCCGCAGGCAGTTTCCTGCGGAGGGGCTTCGGGCACATCTCTTAATAAATGACGAAAAGTTTCTCATAATGGTTTTCCTTTCTTTTGGCAGGAGGCATCGGCTAACGCCGATGCCTCCTAAAAAATTCGCACCCTAAAACACAAAAAAACAGACCCTCACGTTATTCGGAGAGTCTGTTACACAGCAGGTGACGGGAGTCGAACCCGCCTCACTAGCTTGGGAAGCTAGAGTACTACCGATGTACTACACCTGCAACTGTTTTTATTATACTCAGTTTTTCGAAGAATTCAAGCCTCTTTCTCACTTGTCTCCATTTCATCACCCATTTCTCACATCGAACTAACATCGATCACACGCATCCTCTGCAGAAAGTCCACTGAGCGCTGGATTGCTTCCCTCGCCTCGCCGAGATCTGCCTCGACCGGCTGGATCTTTCGGTCTCTCATCCGCACCCTGAACGAGAGCGGCACTTCAATTCCCGCACCAATCTGATCAAATCTCTCTCCCAGCACCGCAAAAATCTCTTCATAACCGACGTCTCCGGTTCCGACCGGCACATTGTAGAGATAGCCGCGTTTCTTCACCACGTCTTTTAAATGCAGACAGTCCAGCACGTCAAAGCCATCAGGAAGATCCTCCGCAAAGGCAAGCTTCCCGTCCGTAAACCGATACAGATTGCCCGCATCATAATTGTATCTGACCAGTGGATGATCGATTTCCTCTATCACCACTGCTGCAGTCTTTGCCTCGCTCACAAGATCCCCGTAGGATTCCAGGTTGAGCTGCAGGTCATATTTCTCAAGCAAAGGCAGTGCTTTCCTTACATTTCCCAAAATGACTTTCTTCTTCTCCACAGAGCCGCATCTGGTATGAACACGCTTGGCACCGATCTCTCCCGCAAACTCCACTTTCTTTCGAAAACGAGCAAAACACGCCTCCTCTGAAAGATCCGTATGTGCAGAAAGTGCATAGCAAGACACCCCGTAATCTGACAGAGCTTGTCGGATGCGGTCTGTATACACTTCGCAAATGTCTTCTGCTCTCACCTGCTCCATGCTTCCTTCGATAGCGGATAATTCAATTTTGTGAAATCCCAAGGCCGCGGCTTCGCGGATGGCCACAAAGGGATCTTGCACCGGCAAACTGTTGGTGCACAGCCAAAATGGTTCCAGTCGGATCATTTTCTTCTCCTGCTTTCTCTACACGAGCATCTTTTCTTTTTCATTATATTCGTTTGCAAGTTTTTTGTCCATCTAGCCTTTTTGGCACTTGTGTGGTATGATAGGGATACGAAACGAACGATTGAGGTGCAGCTTGGATACAATGATCATTCATGAAAAGCGCAAGATCTCGGGGAAGTCTCTGATCTTCACTGTGATCATGCTTCTTGCCTGTATTTATCTGATTTTCTTTGGCACAAGCGAGGGTGGATTCTTCTATCTGATCCTCGGTATCGTAGGCACTCTTTATTTTGTGTATGCGCTCGTGATGGCTCTTGTTGCAGCGTCAAAGACGCGCGCGATTTTGACGATCGACCCTGAGGGGATTACCGATTCCCAGCTTCAAGGTGCGGCAGGCTTTCTTAGGTATGAAGACATTTGCGAGGCGAAGGCTCTACGAAGGATGAAGGAGTCTTATCTTGGGATTGTGCCGAAGGATCCGGACAGCTTCTTGGAAGGGCTCTCTGGCAGTGCAAGGGCTGCGGCCAAAGCAAACATGAATTTAAATCTCCCGCCGGTCTTGATCCGGATGGAGGATGCGGTGGAGATGACTGCCGACATGGCGGCTGATATCATAGAAGAACATTTGTCTTCGGACAAGAGTGAGGTGAACGCATGATTATTGCGAATGACGGTTATTACGATGGCAACAGCTTTGACGCGTACCTGCTTTTCGGTGCGCATCCAGACGAGAACGGCGGATATCATTTTGCCTGCTACGCGCCGAATGCACGTGAGATTCAGCTGATCGGTGATTTCAACGAGTGGCGGCCGGGAGAGCTCTATCTGTACCGCGAGCAGATGCACGGTGTCTGGACGATCACGGTGCCGTGGGCGAAGAAGTGGGACAAGTACAAGTTCCGCATCCAGGGACCGAACGGGGAGTTTCGTGAGCATTGTGACCCTTACGGGTATTATCATGAGATGCGTCCGGCCAACGCCAGTGTTCTCTGGGACGACGATTTTGTCTGGGAAGATGAGGCGTGGATTGCGAAGCGCACCGGACAGAGTGAGCGTGCGATCAACATTTACGAGATGCATTTTGGCTCCTGGAAGATGAAGGAGGATGGCTCGCTTTACACGTACCGCGAGCTTGCCCCGATGTTGATTCCCTACCTGAAGGAGAATCATTTTACCCACATTGAGCTGCTTCCTGTGAGTGAATATCCCTTTGATGGCTCCTGGGGTTACCAGATTACCGGCTATTTTGCGCCGACAGCACGTTACGGAACACCGGAGGATTTCAAGTATTTTGTAAATGAGCTCCACAAGGCAGACATCGGTATTATTATTGACTATGTGCCAATTCATTTTGCGATTGACAGCCATGGACTGTCCTGGTTTGACGGCTCCGCCCTTTACGAGTATCCGGATGATTCCGCGGGCATCAGCCAGTGGGGCACGAAGAATTTCAATCTCTACCGCGGTGAAGTGCGAAGCTTCTTAAAGTCCGCAGCTGCTTTCTGGGTTAAGGAACTGCACATGGACGGCATCCGCATGGACGCGATCCGTAACGGTGTCTACTGGCAGGGCGAAGAAGGCCGGGGCATTAATTACGGTGCGCTCGAATTCTTCCGTGGGCTCAACGACGGCATTCACGCGCGCTTTCCCGGCACACTTTTGATCGCAGAAGACTCATCTGCCTTTGAAGGCATCACCTGGCCGTCTGAGCGTGGCGGACTCGGTTTCGACTACAAGTGGGACATGGGCTGGATGCACGACACCCTCGACTACATGGCCTCCGCACCGTGGCAGCGCCGCGATGAGCACACGAAGCTGACGTTCTCGATGTTTTATTTCTACAACGAGCGCTACCTGCTGCCCCTCTCCCACGATGAAGTCGTCCACGGCAAGCTTTCGATCGTCAACAAGATGTGGGGTACCTACGAGGAGAAGTTCGCACAGGCGAAGTCCCTCTACACCTACATGTTTGCGCATCCCGGCAAGAAGCTGAACTTCATGGGAAATGAATTCGCGCAGTTTAGAGAGTGGGCGGAGTTTGAACAGCAAGACTGGCTGCTCTTCACCTATCCGAAACATCAGGAGTTCCTGCGCTACTTCCGCAAGCTTTCAGAGATTTATCTGAATGAGTCCGCGCTCCATGAAAATGAGTACGACCCGCTCGTCTTTGAATGGCTCGAAGTCGACAACGCCGAGGAGCAGATCTTCGCCATCCAGCGCAAATTCTTGGATGACCGGCTCATTTTCGTGATGAACTTCTCGTACAAGACGATCGATGCTCACAAGCTGCCGACCGACTGCTACGGTGAGATCGAAGTGCTGGCAGACTCCGATGCGTACTGCTACGGCGGCACCTGCGAAGGAACCAACGGTGTAAAGTACGCGGTCGTCGAAGAAGACGACGGTTTCCGCGGATTCGACCGCAGCTTCTCGGTACGCCTCGGCGGCTTCTCGAGCTTAGTCTTAAAGGGAAGCTCGATGGTGCCGGAAGGATATGTAAAGAAAAAGAAAGCGAAAAAGACGACCGAAGATCGTTCTAAGTAAAACAAAACGCAGGGTGATTAAACTTCATCCTGCGTTTCTCATTTCCCAATCTAAATGAGTCCAAAGTGTGCCAGCGCTTCCGCCACGCCGTCGTGGTTGCAGTCTGCACTCACCCAGTCCGCTGCCGCCTTCACAGAATCCATCGCGTTCCCTGTGGCCACCCCGATGCCAGCAAACTCGATCATCGAGCGGTCATTTTCCGCATCGCCAAAGGCCATAATCTCCTCTCTATGAAGCCCCAGTTTCGGTAAAACGGCCTCGATTGCGGTGCCTTTCTCGACGCCTTTTGGCATGTATTCATAGTAAAAGTCTGCCGTGAACATCGCACTGAGGGTATCCCGAAATGGAGCTCCCATCTCCTCTGCATGTGCCACCAAATACGCAGGTGCAGCCGCAGTCAGGATCTTCTCAATCGGCTCCGTAACCCACGCTTCCAAATCCTCATGCTCACACAGCAGATATCGGTTGCTTCTCGCCTCAAACCGCACAATATCAAACTTTTCCCCGCGATAATCAATCATCCCGCCATACACATCCGTCGTATGCATGTACACTCCGTGGGCAATCATCGGCACTACGTCAAACTGTTTTAGATGGCGCAGCACCTTCTTCGCCTCAGCCACCGGAATCTGTCTGGCAAATAAAACCTCTCCGGTCTGCGCGTCTAACACCCGGGCACCGTTACAGGTCAGCAGAATACCGTGATGCTCCTTTAGCTTCAGCGGGTCCGCCCACTGATAAAGCCCACGCTCCTCCCTGCCGCTCGCAATCGCAACACGCACGCCTCGCTCCTGCACCGCCAGAAGCGCATCCAGCGTTCGGGGTGTGATGATGCCCTGATCGTTGATCAAAGTACCATCGATATCTAAGAAAATCATCTTAATCAAGGTGAAGTCCTCCCTATTCGTCAAATCATTTGACTCATTTCCTAAATTCAAAACTGCATCTAGTTTATCATCGTTTGAGAGGACGTGCAATTCTATTCCTCTCTTTCCAGGGACTTTCACATTTACACAATCTGAAAATGCAAATGATATAATAAACAAAAACTTTCAGGAAAGGAGCTCCCTATGCCGTTCGTTGTTATTATCATCATAGTCCTCATTTTATTTCTTGTCCTTAAGAAAAAGAACGAGTCAGGTCAAACTGCTTCAAGTACCAAAAACACTGCCAATTCGAGTTCAGCCCTGATTCCGCCCATGCCCGATGAAGAGCCATTTCCAAACACAGTACAAGTGCATTGGAGATGGTATCCTCCACATGGTGTGCTAGAGCATTTAACATTGTTTGCTGTCATCGGAGAAGGCATCTCCCTTGCAGATGAAACACCTGGGCAGACACAGATCAGATATACCTCTGTAATGCAAGGAAAGTCCGTTCGTCTTTCTCTGACCCCGTTTCGCAAGGTTGTAAACGGCTACAGCGATAATTATGCTGGGCAGTATTTAATTCGGCTCTCCAAGGGCGAGCCGTCGAAAGAATATTTCCTGCAAAGGTCTCTTTATAATAAAGATGATGATGCTCTCGAACTATATTTCGACGCACCAACTGACCCATACGAGCGAACCAGGCTAAGTAGTCCGGCGTCATTTGCTGAATTTGTACGCAAATACTCACCTCACATCTTAGCCAGCGATCAGACACCTGCGGGCGATATGGCATTTTCTTTTGTCAAACATCGTATGTTCCAACGCTTCGTCTCCGAAACCATCTCTGCAACCGCCATCGTCGCCATCAGCGATAAACCAATCCTCGCGGTCGCAAAAGGTGCTTGGTGCAAGCCAGAAACCTGCCTGGAGTATCTACGTCTATTCGCGGTTCTGGGAGAACTGGGAGCCACACAACAACCCGGAGCGCCCGCAAATTTTGGGCGTAGCCTGTCGTGGTGGCGTGAAGGTTCTACAGTCAATTTGTTTATGGATCTTGCAGAAGAACTTATTGACATGACAAAAGGCACTGTAGTAGGTCAGTATTTCTCAGACCTTTACAGAATGCATGAGAGCCCTGGTGCAAATGCACTGCAGCTTACATTCGATATCTCGCAGGATTTGGAAGCAACTCAGCTTTTCAGACGAGGAATGAATGTATATACCTATATTCCAGGATCAACATCTCAGCACCTCCTCAGCAGTACACGTGTTCGTGCATCACGATCTCTTCCGCGCGGTTCTGGATATTGTTCATCTGTCTGACCCATTCCATCTGATCGGCGGCCTTGAGCGCCTCGGTCACGCCTTCCTGCTCGGCTATCTGCCGGATGATGAGCTCCATGCGATCTTCGCAGGCTAGGTCGATCTCGGCCAGGTGAGAAAACAGTTTCCCAGCCAGTATTATAAAACTTCTGGAGCGTAAGGGAAGTCAGTTTCTCAATGGAGAAATGGGGTATGCCGGGAAAGATAGACCGAGCATCGTGTTTTGGCGATGCTCGGTTTCTACATAGGCTCATAAGAGGGCGTGAAATTCAGATAGCTCTTTCTCCGCTCGTCAGTCTTGTTCAGTTCAGTATTGAAGAATTGCCGTACGAAGCATTTATCCCATGAGTGCGATCAATAAGACCTCACTCATGGGATAAATTTGCTTTTGATAATCTTCTTGGACAAGGTCAAAAAACTTGTTCACAGGAGATATTTGTTCTTGGCAAATATCTCCTGCTCAAAGATAAAAAAACACTTGACAAAACACGCCTCAGGACGCACTTTCTCGTTTTCAGAAGGGCAGCGAAATGCGATTGTGATAATCTCTGCCCACGATCGACGATGCCATGCCAGTGATTGCTTTTTTACTCCACTTTCAGCTCCACGCATTGTTCCGCCATGCCGGGCGCGCTGACCTTGACCTGGATCTTCCCCGCGCTGTCTCCCGCGCGGATCACAGCCAGCGCCTTGCCGTAATAAGTGGTGTGGGTCTTTTCGGTAAAGCACTCGCCCATGTTCGGCTTGGCAGAGCCGAGAGCCAGCAGGCTGCCCGCGCCGTTCACCGTCACGGTAACGGGTACATCCTCTGAGGATTTGGTGATCCCATCCCGGTCAGTGAGGTCGATCGCCAGATAGCAGAGATCCTGCCCGTCGGCGCGCAGTGCAGTCTTATCCGGACGGAGGCAAAGCACTGTCTCACCTTCCGCGGTGCGCATGGTCTCCCTTGCGATCTCCGCGCCCTTTGCGTCATAGCTGATGGCGGTGACGGTGCCCGGCTGGTAGATCACCTTCGGGAAGACAGCCTTGTATTCTTTGGTTTTCTTTCTGCCATAGGTCTTGCCGTTGACGATCAGCTCGGCCTCAGCGCCCGAGGCATAGACCGTGACCTTGGTCTTTTTTCCCTCACAGCCCTTCCAGGACCAGCTTGCCACCGCGTCCGTATCGCGCCACATGGAGACAGACCCGGTCTCTCCCGCGTGGGTCAGGGGCTCCACGCCGATCCCGGGCTTGTTGCTCAAGCCCCAGACCAGGCGGTTCCACTGCACCTCCGGGCGCAGCTTGCCGCAGATGTCGATGACACCGCAGCCGCCGGAAATGATGGGGGCGTCCTCGCCCGGCTTCTTGAAGCTTTTATACCGCACGGTGCCGATGCCGGATTCGCCGAGATAGTCCCAGCCCGTCCACATGAAGTCGCCGATCACATAAGGGAGCTTCTTGACAAGCTGCCAGTTGTGATAGAGGTTCTTCGGCAGCGTCTCAGAACCGACGATCACACGGTCCGGGTGCAGCTTGCCGTCCATCTCATAACGGGAGGCAGCATAGTTGTAGCCTCCGATGTCCAGATAGGAAAACGCGACTTCTGTGGCCTTATCGGCCGCGGGCTTGGCCGCTGACTTTTCGATGATCCCTCCCAGATGATTCATCAGCAGGTTAAAGAATGCGCTGGTAGGCAGATTGTCCATCGTCTGGCTGCCGTTCTTGTTTTCCTTACCGTCCTTTTTGTCACCGTAGATCCCGCCGCCCTTGGCGGTCATGCTGCAGAGCATCAGATTGACGCCCAGCGTCACGGCCTTGTCCGGATCGAGAGCTCTCGCCAGAACGGCAAGCTTCCTGCACATCTCCTGCCCCTCCGGGATCGCCAGTTCGGAGATCTCGTTGCCGATGGAATTCATCACCACGCAGGGGTGATTATGGTTTTTCAGCACCATAGCCGTCAGATCCCGTTCCCACCAGGTCCGGAAGTCCTGATCGGCGTAGTCATAGGGGTTTTTGTGCACCAGCCAATTGTCGCAAAACTCGTCCATCACGTACATGCCCAGCCGATCGCAGGCCTCCAGCAGCGCTTTGGACGCGGGGTTGTGGGCGCTGCGAATGGCGTTGAAGCCCGCGTCCTTCAAAAGCCGCACTCTGCGCTCTTCCGCCGCAGCGAAGGAGCACGCGCCCACAATGCCGTTGTCGTGGTGGATGCACGCGCCGCGAAGCAGGGTCTCCTTCCCGTTAACGAAAAAGCCCTTCCCGTTCCAGGTAAGCGATCGGAAGCCGAAAGAATCCTCCGCTTCATCCACCGCTTCGCCATCCTCCAGCAGCTCGACACAGCAGCGATAAAGCTCCGGGTGCTCGGCGTCCCACAGGCGTGGAGCCGTGACATGGAGCGACACCTCCGCCGCACCCTCCATAACAGGCGCAGCGGACTCGGCCGCGACGGAATCGCCGTCGCAGATCATCACGCGGATTTCCTCTCCGCCGCTGACACCGACCTTCACATGGACCGTGTCATTGTTCCGGGTGGAGATCAGCAGGCCATCCGGGAGGATATGACTGGAGTGCCCGGAATACAGGCTGACATTGCGATAGATCCCGCTGCCGGAGTACCAGCGGGAGTTGGGAACGGCGGAGTTATCCGCGATGACGGTGATCTCGTTTTCCTCTCCGAAGCGAAGATACTCGTCCAGGGGAACATAAAAA
>JAFVAL010000040.1 GCA_017480565.1 Lachnospiraceae bacterium
CCATAGCGCAACAAACCCCTTCGGCCGAAACCGAAGGGGTCCTCTACTTTCCTGCCTCAATGCACCACACGTCTCGCACAATAAGGCGTTCTATAATACATATTCGAGATGATAATTCCGACTCTCGCGCTGCTCGCGTGTACCACCTGTCCGCCGCCGATATAAAGCGCAACATGGTTCACAGACCCGCCGCTCGCATACAGAATCAAATCACCCGGCTGAATATTGTCTAAGCTCACTGCGCTTCCACAGCCTGCCTGGCTCGAAGAAGATCTCGGAATCGAGATACCAAAATGAGCCATGACCTGCATCGTAAATCCAGAGCAATCGCATCCATTGGTCAAGCTCGTTCCACCGTACACATACGGATTGCCGACGAACTGCTTTGCATAAGCAACGATATCCGCAGCTGTCGAAGCATCATAGCTTCCGCCGGTTGCGCCAGCATCCCTCTCAGAACTCGACGAGCTGCTGGAAGAACTGCTAGAGCTGGAAGAACTACTGGAGCTGGAGGACGATGAACTTGAGCTGCTGCTCGATGAACTCTTGCTGGAGGAGCTGCTGGAGCTGGACGAACTCTTACTGGAAGAACTGCTAGATGAGCTGCTGGAAGAAGACTTTTTCTTCTTTGCTTCTTCCTCGGCTTTTTTCTTCGCTGCAGCCTCTTCTTCTGCTTTCTTCTTCGCAGCTTCTTCGGCCTTTCTTCTTTCTTCCTCCGCTTTTCTTCTTCTTTCCTCTTCCTCTTTCTGCTTGCGGATCATCTCCTGCTCTTCCTCGATGGTGATGCCCTTATCGAACTTCACCTCGACGTCAACATATTCTGCAGAAACCCAACCCTTGGTCGAATCATCCATGCGGATCTTGACCCACTCAGAGTCTCTGGAAAGAACTTCATACTTTTCATCGATGGAAATGAGTCCTAAAATCGCAGATTCCGTACTCTTTTCCTCGCGGACACGCAGTGTCTCGGTCGTAACGGTTGCAAGCGTGGTACCGTACTCATCTGCCAGCGCCATCGCATCCTGACCGATCGCAAGATATTCTGCTTTGATGTAGCCCTGGCAATGTCCGGACTCAATCAAAACCCAATCGCCTTCATACTGTACGATCGTTGCCGCAGAACCCTTGTAAAGCTTACCAACAACCTCGGAGTCCGTATTCGGCTCCTGACGGATATTTACATAATTCGGAGCAATCGAGATACCAAGATTCTTAAACTGGGAGTGTGCCCACTCATCTGCCTGCTTTGCTGCAGCCTCATCCATCTGCTTCTGCGCAAGCTCTGCAAGCTCATCGTCTGCAGACTTCTTTGTGGTTGTCTCCTCAGTGGCTGCATACGCTTCTACATCATCTAACGATAATCCCGCCAGATTCGTGCCATCTACGATTGCATCCGTGACCTCTTCTACAACTTCCTCAGTCTCTTCTTCGAGACCCATGTCGGCTAAGATGTTCACGTCATCCACGCCGCTGTTCTCCGCGTAAGCGTCCAGTTCCAGGGAAATTCCCGCCAGACTGTTCTCGCCCACATATGAGAGGGATGTGGTGCCGGCGGTAGGCGCTAACAGAGATCCTGCCAGCACACCGGCTAACGCAACCATGATGACCTTTCCTAAACGATTCTTATATAAATGCATTCGCAAAACTTCCTTTCTTAGGGGAACAAGTTTGTTACTTTTTCAATTCGTTTGTTACGAAAATGTTACAAACACTGTCGTAATTATAACGCGTACCCGATGCCTTGTCAACCCTTCCGAAGAAATTTGCGGCAAAAGAAAAAGCCTGATTTTTCGCGTAAAATCAAGCTTTTCCGCACATTTTACAAAATGTTCATAAAATGTTAACAGGGATTATTCCGCTTTCCAGAGGCCGTGCAGATTGCAATATGCATACACTTCAACCACTTCATCATCCTCAACCAGAGCGAACTTCACCTGCGGCGCATCGCCGGGTTTTAACTCTTTTCTCTGTGCACCCTGCTTGGTCTGCAGTGCAACCCACTCGATGTAATGTGCCTCAAGCATCGGATGATCCACAGAACCTACATTGACAGTTACCACATTGCCTTCCACGGTGTAAACAGGCACATGCTTCTCCACAGCGCCGTCGGACGTGCCGGGCACCATCTCTACCATCGCCTCACCGCAGCACTTGGTCGGACATTTGCTGGGCTTTACCATGCCGATGATTTTACCACAGCACTCACATTTGTAAAACTTCATAAATAACCTCCATTCCGAAGCGCCCTGTGCGACGGGGCGACAAGAAATTGCGAAGGCAATTTCTCGTCTGCCATCAGGTCTATTTGTGGCGCTCCGACACAAATAGACAGTGATGAAAAATGCATATCGATGCATTTTTCACGCTAACCTCCATTTCAGAGCTTTGTACGCTCACAATATACTCTACGGGATCGCCCGTAATCAGTTCATAGTTTTGCGCCCTTCTTCACCGCAAGCGCGATCGAAAGCGATGGATCATAGTAGGGAATCAGCATCGCCTGCAGTGCATGATAAAGATCCATCTTTCCGCTCCATACGCCATTAACCGGGTGGTTGTCCTCGTTGAGCTGATGGAACCAAGAACCTCCTGTGTGATCGATCAGATGCACATCGAGAAACTGCATGTACTGTGCATAATCTCTGGCATATGTCGGATTATTTGTCACCCGGTAAAGCACCGCCGCCGTATTGATCGCCTCACAATGCACCCAGTGCATGCGATCGTGCACGATCGGTTTTCCATCCCAACCGCAGGTATAGACAAAGCCAGGCCTTCCATCCACATTCCAGCCTTCTCTCGCTCTCTGATACAGGGCCTCCGCAGCAGCAATGTACGGATCTGCACTCTGAGGATCTGTCAGGAAGGTCGAAAGCGCCCACTGTACAATCAGTCTCGCCCACTCCATGCCATGACCCGGCGTAGACCCATACGGCCGGAAACCGTCATCCGGATAATCCTTGTTGCATTCCAGATCTGGCTCCCAGTTCTCACTGTAGTGCTCCGGGATCCGCCAGTCGTTCTTACTCGCCCATCCGATCACACGATCAACGATCTCACCGGCTCTCTTGCGGTACTCCTCCTCATGACAAACATCCGCTGCCGCCAGAAATGCTTCCACGGAATGCATGTTCGCGTTCAGTCCACGATAAGAGTCGCACTCAGAAAAATCCAGATTCCAGCTGTCTCTGGCAAGTCTTGCTTCCTCGTCCCAGAAATGTGCATCATACTCCGTTTTTGCCGACACATAGAGCTTCTCTGCATCCGGATGGTCGGCCAGAATCGCAGAGGTTCCGGCAAGTATTGCAAATGCATTCTGATAACACTCTTTCTTCCCGACGGGCTTGCCTTCCGCATCCACAGCATAGTACCAGCTGCCGTAAACCTCGTCATGCAGTTCACCCAAAAGTCCTCGCATTCCAGCATCGATGAGCGGATCGCATCCTTCAAACCCAAGAAACTTGCCCAGCACGTAACCGTGCAGCATACGCGCTGTGATCCAGGTTCCCCGGATCTGCTCCCTCACCGGCTCTCCGTCCATACCGATCCAGTAAGAGGATCCGGTCGGCGCAGGAAACTTCCTGTAAAACGCCAGCAACTCCTTTACTTCCGACGCCAGAAATGCCCGATTCTCCGGAGTATCTATCTGATATTTGCGATCATACCTTAACATCATCTCACCCACTCACAGGCTGTCAGCGATATCGATATTTTCTCCGATGAGGCCGATAAATGCGCCTTGCTCAGCCTGCGGTGCCTCCGGATGTGCAATCAGCCACTTATTGGTCGCAAAGAGCAGTCGATCCTCCGATGTCTTGCCTGCCGGCGCAGTAAAGCCATCGTTCGTTCCCTTCGAGAGCACAACGAGCGTGCGGAAGCCCTTCGCCGGATCTGCATGACAAGGCGCAAAATGCAGCGTCGTCGCATACACTTCAATCAGAACGCCTGCCGGAACCTTAAATGCCTTCACTTTCGACGTATCAAGCTTCCAGTCCACAAGCTCATCCTGCTTTCCGAGCAGCAAAATGAAATCCTCAGTTCCAAGATTAAACTCCGAGCATCTGTGATACTCCAGGCAGTTCAACTTCGTATTGTGACCGTTACACCAGCCAAACTCTGCCGGCACACCTCCAAAAAGAGTCGTCTCGATCTCCTTCGCGATCGGAAGGGCATGGATATTCTCATCCTCCGGAATATACTTGGTTCCCTCCGGAAGCGGTGTCTTCTCGCGCAAAGTCTCCACAATTGCGCTCACATCGTAGCCTTCAATCACTCTGCCATAAGGGATAAACTCAGGATCTGTCACACTGTAAATCTTCATATTGAATTCCTCCGTATTCGTTTCTGAGAAACTATGTTACAACTATCATACCATGAAAGTGAGCTTGTTGGAAGATGGTAAGCTCAAACTTTATTGGTATCTTTACAGTTTTAATAACATAAAACATAACCTGTCCTTCGCCCGTAAATCCTCTTGCATTTTTCATCTATCATGCTAAAATTAATAGATAGAAACAGCACTATCTGATTACGTTTCAGACGTATCCTGAGGGCAATCGCATTTATCAGGGATCAGATGGCTGTTTTTCTTTTCGGATTTTCTAATATATGCTGAGACAATGTAGTTCTTCTTTTGCTTAGATGAATTAACAGCCTCTATCACATAGTATGTTCTATCAATTCTTTTGCTCATCTTGACCATGGGAGAGGGATTCCCATTCTCATCAAGATAACTAGATGTAGTCAGCCCATCATACTCCAAATAATCGTAATTTGCGATGACATATCCGATTCGTGCCAAATCATTTAAATCCTTCATAGATGAGTCTTGTTTCCCTTGTTCTCCATGTCTCTTTAAAATATGCTTTATAGAAGATATATCTAAAACAATTCTATTGCCTTCTCATACTCTTCTCTTAGATAATCCATGTCCCACATCTCCGTAATAATAGGTTTTCTTAAAGGATAGCAAGCCACAGCAGTCTCGTCAACTCTGCCTATTTGTCCATTTTTCTCTTATCGTCACGCTTCCTCCGCAAAGAAAAAGAATCGGCAGATATTCGCTTTCGTGCGCGAAAGTGTTCTCTGTCGATTCTTCACACTTTAATCTTGTTGTGGTTAATCTCTGCGAGTTATCAGAATAAACTACCCCAAAATATTTCTCCGGAAGTTCTATAAGACTATTCCTCACGGCAGATTCTCGAACAGGCTATAGTCCTCCCAATAATAACGACCATTTGATCGAATAATGTACAGTCCCTCATCTTGATCGACCGCGGATAGTTTACTCTTTTTGTTTCCATCAACATCTACAATCGTATATATCGGAGCAATCTCTTCTTCCTTTCCCTCTGTTTCCTCTAATACATTCATATAATATCTGATCCCATAAACCTCAATATAATCATTTATGTATTGTGAAATGTCCTGAAGCATCCCTTCGACGTCCTCTTTACTGATGTCAACACTATAATAATCATTATAGATGTAATGATATGGCTTTTTCTTCACCTCATCAAATAATTTCTCATTTAGCAGATTTCGAATCAGAATAATATCCCAAGTCTCATAGATTTCGATTGCATTGTCAGGGTCACAGACGTAAATGCAGGCAAACAAAAATTGCTGTGTCATGCAGGCAACCTGTTCCTCTGAGAACAGATCATTCTTGAACAAAATATCGTGAATCTCCAAGAAACCCTTCGCTCCCTTTTCCTCTATTGTCGGATAGGGGATAAAGGATTCCAGATCATCCGGTAATTCGAACGGATGCTCTGTACCGGGATCGACATATGTTTCCTCGTGATCCATCGCAATTTCAAATTGAATATCATTATTGGACGAAACCCCATACATTTTCTCTTGGATCTCTTTGGTCAGAGTAAACCGATAAAACACACGAAACGAAGTCGAATCATAATATCCGTCATTTCGAATGACGACCGTTAGCTCCGCATTTGAGATCTCAGCTGTTTTGATAATCTCATCAAACAGTTCGCCGCTAACGCCCAAAAAACTGGAGAGTTCATTCAGCCCGAGATATCTTTCCTTCTCTCCGTCCGTCAAATAGTCACTTTTCCCAAGGGATAGTTCAACGATTTTCTTTCCATCTTCTTCTCTGAACGCCACCTCTTCGAACGCTTCATCTTTCACATTGTACGAGCCATTCTCCAGAGCCTCTTCTATTCCTGCCTCGAGAATGTTTTCTCTTTTTCTCTTACTGTCGCCGATGATAATATATCCGGTATTCCCCTGAATCCAGAAAGTCTCTTCTGTTGTAAGCGGTGCATCCTCACCTTCTCTCACGATACTGGTTTTGGACTTGCTGTAGATTTCTCTCTTCTCTTTATCTTCTAAATGATTCAGGATCTGCTCCGCTTCTTCAATGATAGTAGAGCTGTTCTCCTCTCCGCCCGACGCGGACACAACCTCGTATTTGACCTGGGAAATGACCTTTTTCGAATCAAGCTCCCCTGTTTTCTTCGAAGCTTCCTGACATAATTCGAGTGCACTTTTCGTCGTCACTTCCTCCGTGGTCGTCACTTCCTGCGTCTCTTTTGACTCCTTCTCTTCTTCCTTCGGTGCAGAAGTGCAAGAAGAAAGAACGGCAACAAAAAACAAGCCGCAAAGCAGAATCATCCAAATACGTTTCATAACGATTACCTCCACGCTCAAAAAGCAAAACCGGAATGGCTGAAATGATCTTATCCTTTTATCAAAGGATAACACAGCTTTGGAGGATTTCAAAGTAATATTTTCAAGAAGCAGCAGATTTTGCAAAAAAAGCAAGTACTATCTCGCGATATTACCTGCTTATCTCTATATTATTCGATACGTCTTGGCAAAAAATAGCCCTTGATACAGTCCATGTCTTCTAATCTTTCCATTTCTTTTTCGGATCTTTCCAATGAATGATACCTTGAAATGCTGGTACAATCTCATAATTCTCGTCTAAAAAACCGTGCTTCCTTAAAAATTCAAGTGCTTCTTCTTTTGTTGGTTCTTTCACTGGTCTATTCAAAATCCGATCAATCGCTGCCTGATACTCAACACTGTTCATCTCAAACCACTCCTCTCCAGTCGTGTTTCTTTCTTAGCCTTAGCATAGCAAAGTCATTTTGCCTCGTCAACTCTGCCTATTTGTCCATTTTTCACTTATCGTCACGCTTTCTCTGCAAAGAAAAAGAATCGGCAGATATTCGCTTTCGTGCGCGAAAGTGTTCTCTGTCGATTCTTCGATATTGCTTTCTCCTCTGGTACATCTCTCCTTGTTTTCAGATTTGAAAATGATAACCCCTCTCACTCTTCAATCACAATATCTTCAAGCAAATCGCCCAGCTGGTTCATCCGCTGCACTCTCTCTCCCAGATACTCTTCCCGCAACTGTTTGCTCGCCGCATTGACATCTTCTAACAGATCTCTGGCGGATAACAACAGGCAATCCTCGCCTCGGATAATGATCTGCTCAAGGCCGTCCGACGTCGCGATCGTCACATTGTACTTGTGGCTGTTTTCGTGCGCAAATTTCTCGATATACTGATCGGCTGTCTCCGCTTCGGCGGTATAGACAACGTGGATATTGTGGTAATCGTAAAGCTCCGTTTTGTGTCCCTTCACCCGGTAAGCATCGTAGACCACAATCACATGCATGCCGCGGATGCCCTGATAATTGGACATGATCTCAAGCAGCCGCTCTCTGGCACCGTCCACGGTTGTCTCCGCAAGCGAGCGCAGCTCTTCCCACGCAAAGATAATGTTATAGCCGTCCACCAGCAGATAATCTTCCTTTTTCTCCGCGGGTTTGGCAGCCTTCCCGGACGATGTTCCGTAGCTTCTCGTGACAGGGCTCTCCTCGCGTCTTGTGCGGCGCACGACTCCGTTTTTCGGCCGTTTTCCGCCACGGTTCGCACTTCCGGCCTGCGCCAGGATCTCATCAACCTCGCTCACACCAAGCCATTTGCCTTCGTCCCTCTGATAGGCCGGTACCGGCTCAAATTCCTGCATCTTTTTACGGGAAATGTCTTCGTCTCCTGGCAGTACCACGTGCAAATGTGCGTATCGCTCCACCTGCGTCCAGTCCACATAAAAGCCGGCCCCGTGCGCACAGAACACCGATCCAGTCGGATTTCTCGGGTCAAGTTCTGAATCATACCCCCGCGCGGCGACCACTTCCTCCGTATTATGACAAGGAGCATAGCCTTTTAACGTGACAAATAATTTCCCTGTTCCGTGCGAATACGCAGTCACGTCTGCCTGATAATCTCCCAGCGACGCCACCGGAACAGTGCCCGCCAACATCGCTCTGCCATGCTCCTGGTACGGTGCGCCAAACTGCCCGCCCATGCGCGTCAAATCATTCATCGCACGCCCGAGATTCTCCTCCGGAATGTCCAACTCAAAGGCATAGACCGGCTCAAGAAGCACGGAGATCGCACGTTTTAAGCCATGCCGCACCGCACGGTAGGTCGCCTGTCTGAAGTCTCCGCCTTCCGTGTGTTTTAGGTGCGCCCGCCCGGCCACCAGTGTGATCTTCATATCCGTAATCGCAGAGCCGGTGAGCACGCCGCGGTGCTCTTTCTCCGCAAGGTGTGTCAAAATCAGTCGCTGCCAGTTGCGGCTTAACAGATCTTCACTGCAAGCCGTCGCAAACGTCAGCCCACTCCCGGGTTTTCCGGGCTCCAAAAGAAGCTGCACCTCCGCGTAATGCCTGAGTGGCTCATAATGTCCGATTCCCACCATCGGTGCTGCAATCGTTTCTTTATAAACAATGCTTCCAGGTCCAAAGGCTACATCCACACCGAAGCGCTCCAGGATGACTTCATGCAACACTTCCAGCTGCACACGGCCCATCAGCGAGACCAGGATCTCCTGCGACTCCTCATTCCAGATCACAGAAAGCTTTGGATCCTCTTCCTCCAGCTCCCGCATCTTCGGCAGCATCACGAATGGCTCCACCCCTTCCGGGAAGAGCACTTGATAAGTAAGCACAGGCTCCAGCACAGGCAGTAAGGCATCCTCTTCGTAGCCGCAGCCTTGCCCAGGATGCGTGTCAGAAAGCCCCGTCACCGCACAGATCATCCCCGGTACCGCCTCGGCCACTGCCTCATATTTGCGTCCCGAATAGACGCGGATCTGCTGCAATTTCTCTCCGTCCGTCCGCAGCGCATCCTTGACTTTTAGCCTCCCGCCGGTCACTTTCAGGTACGTCAGACGCTTGCCTTCCTCATCCCTCGCGATCTTGAAAATGCGTGCGCCAAAGGCCTCAGGATAAGTAGGCTGCCGCATCAGTTCATCCAAGGAAGCCAGCAATTCTTTCACGCCCTGCATTCGAAGCGCAGAGCCAAACAGGCACGGAAAGATGCCTCGCTTTTGAATTAGCGAAGCGATCGCTTCCGTATCGATCACCGACGCGCCTTCCGACAAAAACCGATCAAGCAACGCTTCGTCCCCGCACATCGCAAGCGTCTCCGCGAATTCCTCCGTTCCTCGCGCGGCGAGATCCACGCAGTTGATGCTGAGCTCCCTTCGCAGTTCGTGCAGCAAGGCCTGCCCGTCCGTCCCCGGCTGGTCCATTTTGTTGATGAAAATGAACACCGGCACCTGATATTTCTCAAGAAGCATCCAGAGCGTCTTTGTGTGTCCCTGCACACCGTCCGCTCCGCTGATAATCAAAATCGCATAATCCAGCACCGAGAGGGTTCGCTCCATCTCCGCGGAAAAGTCCACGTGACCAGGAGTGTCCACCAGTGTCAGATGCGTCTCGCCAAACTCCAGCACCGCCATCTTGGAAAAAATGGTGATGCCGCGCTCCCGCTCCAGCGCATTGTTGTCCAAAAAGGCGTCCTGGTTGTCCACACGTCCGGCCTTTCGGATCGTCCCGCTCTCGTAAAGCATCGCCTCGGAAAGCGTCGTCTTGCCGGCATCCACGTGCGCCAAAAGCCCTGCGCAAATGTACTTCTTCATAAAGGCGTCTCCTCATCGGCAAGCCCGTGCATCTCTCCGATCACCCGCAAAATCCGCTCCCTTGCCCCTGGAATCGCATCCACACGGAAGAAGTAAAGGGTCATGTTCATCCACACCGTCAACATCCGCTCGGGGAGCTCATTTGCATCGCCCTCGGTCTCGATAAAATCAAGCATAAACTGCACTATCATATCGGCGAGAATCTTCGCTTCCAGCTTCGTGAGCTTGCTCTCCTTGTGCAGATATCGCATGAAAAGGTCACTCATCTGCCCTTTTAAGTCCACATTTTCAGAACGGACCGACATCATTTGCCGCAGGTGTTTGCGGTGCTTCGTCATAAAACCGCACATCGCTTCGTTGATCACGTTTAAGTCCCACACTTGGTCCCTGGCAAGCCCTTCGATCGTCTCCGTCATCTCCGTCAGATACCGCTCCTGGAGTTTTTCTAACACCGCATACTTGTCCGGAAAATGTTGATAAAACGTCGATCGGTTGATCATCGCTTCCTCTAAAATCTCCTGCACCGAGATCTTCTCAAGCGGCTTTCGCTCCATCAGCGCAAGCAACGCATTCGTGATATCCCGGTCCGTCCGTTCATATTGATTCACTCGTTTCATCGTTCGTTTCCTCTCAAAAAACGTGTTCTCTCATCCAACACTTTGTTTTATTATCGCATAATTTGCACCTCTTGTCCAGTCAAAAGACTTTTGCCCTTCTTTGATGTTTGTGCAAATAAAAAAAGCCCTTTATGATAAACACAACGAAACAAACAACAACTTCCAAACCAAGAAAGAGAGGATATAAAAATGGCAAGTGCACAGATGGAACAGTTAAAACAGGTGATGAAGCAGATGATGGCAATCGGATTTGCCCCGAAGTTTGACGGAGAGATCGATCCGATCCAGTTAAGAAATGTGATCCAGAACGCCCAGGCGCATATGGCTTTAGAGCCCGGTGTGACTTATGAGTCCTGCACCCTGGCAGGCATCGAATGTGAGTGTAATATGCCTGAAAATGCGCGCGACGACGCGATTATTTTCTACATTCACGGAGGCGGCTTAATCTGCGGAACAGCAGAGACCAGCAGGGGCTATGCAGGGATGTTGGCAGGTGAGAGTCATTTCCCGGTTTACACCTGCACCTATCGTCTCGCACCAGAAGATCCATTCCCCGCTGGCGTTGATGACTGTTATGCGGTATACTGTGAATTGGTAAAGCTTTATCCCGGCAAGCCCATTTTCTTAATCGGTGAGAGCGGCGGCGCTTATCTTTCCATCACAACCGCGATGAAGGCCCGCGACGAAAAGAATGTTCTGCCGGCAGGCATCGTTCCTTACTCTCCTCCGGTGGATTTCTCCGGTAAGCTGGACCGCAATTTCCCGGGCAACAAAGACTTTACCGTCACGCCTGACGGACTTAAGTGGCTGCGCTTTTACTACTGCAAGGAAGAGGAAGTCACCAACCCTTATGTCTCCCCCATCTACGCAGATCTGACGGGCATGCCTCCGATGCTTCTTGCCTGGGATGAGTCCGAGAGCCTTGCGGTTGACAGTGAGGCGCTGCGCCACAAAGCACAGGCGGCAGGTGTCGAAGTCGTCTGGAAATCTTACCCGGATTGCTTCCATGCCTTTGCAACGACCGGCCGCGGCACCCCGGAAAGCTACGAGATCATGAAGGATACCATTGCTTTCTTTGAGAAGCACATTTAAGTACAATCAAAAGGAGTCCACCATGAAGCTGCTTTGCAACCCCTTAAACATCGAATACAAATATCAGTTTTGTCAGAATGCAGACGGACATCTCTCCGTTAACCGCGAGGCTGCAGACCCTTCTCTGGTGTTATTTCATGGAACTTATTTTCTTTACCCTTCCATGACGCTCGGCTTCTGGTGGTCAAATGATCTTGCCGACTGGCACTATCATGCTACGCCAAACCTTCCCACTTACGACTACGCACCGGACGTGCGCGTGGTCGGAGATTGGCTTTATTTCTGCGCTTCCAGCCACGAGCACGGCGTGCATTACCGCACGAAAGATCCCTTCTCCGATACTTACGAGAAGATCGAAGGCACCTTCCCGTTCTGGGATCCGAATCTGTTTGAGGACGAGGACGGCCGCGTGTATTTTTACTGGGGATCTTCCCCGAGAGAGCCCATCTACGGCATTGAACTCGATCCCGAGACGATGCAGCCACTTTGCGAGCGCGTGCCCCTCTTTGCAAATAATGAGGACGTGATGGGCTTTGAACGTAGAGGCGAAGATCATGTGCCCGCAAGAAGCGCTGCAGAAAAACAGGCCATCCTTGCGAATCTTGAAACGCAGGAGATCGATCCGCTGCGCAAGCAGATGGCCATCGATTACATCATGGATCATGGGTACATCGAAGGTGCGTGGATGACCAAGCACGACGGCATCTATTATCTGCAGTACGGTGCAGCCGGTGCACAGTTTAACATCTATGGTGATGGTGTGTATGTCAGCCGTTCTCCGCTGGGTCCATTTGCACCCGCCAAAAATAATCCGTTTTCCTATAAGCCTGGCGGATTTCTACCCGGCGCAGGGCACGGTTCTACCCTGACCGACCGCGAAGGTACTGGCTGGCACATTTCCACGATGCGCATCAGCATCAATCACGTGTTTGAACGTAGGCTTGGTCTCTGGCCGACAACCTGGGACGCAGATGGGGAGATGGCCTGCAACCAACGCTATGGCGATTGGCCCTACACCCTGGAACAATTCCGCAAAGATCCCTGGGCGGAGCCACAGTGGATGCTCCTAAGCTATGGAAAGACCGTGACGGCTTCCTCCGAGACAGAGGATTGCCCTGTAAAAAACGCAATCGATGAAAATGTGCGCAGCTGGTGGAAGGCTGCTACAAACAAGCCAGGAGAGTGGCTTTGCCTCGATCTGGGAAATGTATTCGATGTGCGTGCGGTCCAGATCAACCTTGCGGACGATCAACCGGACGTTTCTCTTCCAGACGGCACGAAGCTCACAGGGGACATTTACGATTCTCGCTGGATTGATCCGATCTCTCAGCCGGTTCGCTGGATTTTGGAGGGCTCTCTTGACGGAGAAACCTGGAGTGTGATCAAGGACAACAGCAACTCTGAGCGAGATCTCTCCCACGACTTTGTGGACCTCTCCGAAGGAAGGCAACTTCGTTACTTGAAACTTACGATGCTCTCCGTACCTTACGGGCAAAAGCCATGCATCTCCGGCCTTCGCGTCTTTGGTCTTGGCAAATGTGATCTGCCGGAGAAAGCGATCCCTGCAAGCCATCACTGGGACGGTGATCTCGATGCCTACCTTTCCTGGGAAGGCAACGCCTTAGGCTATGTGGTCTGCTTTGGCTACGCGCCGAACAAGCTTTATCACAGCTATATGACTTTTGAAAAGAATGTTCATCTGGGCGGACTCATCAAAGGACAGGAACTTTATATCAGAATTGACAGCTTCAACGAAGCCGGAATCACACATGGAGATGTGTGGAAATGTGACTAAACGAAAGGCCGGGGCATCCGCTCCGGCCTGATTGATTCTTCCCAACCTCTTTTTTATAGCGTCTCTCATCTATCTTTACGCTCTCGGCAGTGCAAGCAGCTGCCGCACCCTTCTCTGGATCTGTTCCTCAATCGCAGAGAGCCGTTCCTCTGGCAGATTGATCTGCGGGTGTCTTGTAAAATGAAATCCGATCAGTCTTCTTAATTGATTACGCTGCACTGGACCCATCACTTCTTTGCAAATGGCTTCAAAGGATACCCTGTACGGATTCGATCTTGTCTTTGCATAGGCAGGCAAATCTTCAAAATCATCTGCCATCGCATAATTAAACAACGAAAGTCCGTGATCAAACAAAGGTGCAGGCCCTAAAACCTTTCCGGTGTGACTGTCTCTTAGAACACCGAAATTTCCAAAATGCCGATCTTCGTTATAAATCACAGCATCGAAGACAAGCATGCTTCGCATCTCCTGCCCTGCTTCCTCACTGATGCCACGGTAGTATGCAAGACAAGCCGGAATGCCTCCTTCTCTCACGATGCGCCCGATCGGGACATAAGACACATCCTTACTGGTAAAAAGCTTGCATTTGGAAGCCAGAATGTCTTTCCAGTTCTCCAGATCATAATGCACCACAGAAAGGCCCATCCTCTCCGCTACCTGACAGGCATAAAACTCACTGTAGGGCTCTTTCCCGGCATTTGCCGCACCTTCCGTTCCACCCTTATAAAGGTAGATCCCGTCCCCTTCGATCAAACGCCACGCCTTCCTTAGCATTCCCTGCGTGGTCAGCTCCGGAGAAGTGGAAAAAGCTTCTTTGCTCTGCCCCACACCCGTATAAGCAACCAGCGACAACATTTGCGAAAAACGATTCTCATAGAGGTTATACTGCGCAAATGTTCCCGAGAACCCTTCCGGTACCACCCAGTAACTGTCGTTGAGTGACAAGCCTTTGCAGACATCGATAATCCCCTTGATATCATTCGCCGACAAGCCCAGTGTCTTTAAAATCTCGTCTACAAATGCACGATTTTTCGGGATCACGCGATGTTTCAGCCAATCGAGAATCCCCTCATCCGTTACTTTTAAGTCAAGCGGAAACAGTTCCTTCTTCTCTTCCTTAACAGAAAGCAGATGCACCTTCAGGCCCGCGAGGCCTTCCTCCGCCATCGAAAATGTCAATAATTCTTCGTCAAACAACCGCAAACTGTAGCGTTCCAGACCCGCTTCGTTCTTCTCCACAAACGCCACCTCCACATCCATATCAAGCGCATCAGAAATCTTCAGCAGCATATCCAGAGAAATGTTCTGGCTGCCGCTTTCAATGCGGCAGATGTTGGAACGCTTCGTCCCGATCCGCTCTGCAAGCTCCTGTTGAGAGATTCCTTTTTCCAAGCGCGCTGCTGTCAGCTCGGAAATAATTCTCTGCCTGGCAAATGTATAAGAAATACTGTCCTTCATGATGATCACCGATGTTCTATAGACTATAAAAGGATGTTATCATATATGATAACATCCTGTCAATACGAATATAATTGTTCCATTCTATTGTCTATGATCTCTTACACTCAAGATTTCCTTCAGCGGAAACAGTTTGTAACTGCAGGTTTCCTCATCTACAGATGAAATTCCCTGCTCATTGGGATGTACCGAAACGTCATACGAATCATCCAGTTCCAGAACCACTTCGCTCGATAAAAGCGGTGCTGCATCAGCATCGTAGAGAATCAGCAGCTTTTTCCCGTACCAACCTCCTGCGGAACAAATGCCCTGCTTTATGCCAAGCTTATGATGCCCGAAAAGGTCTTTGAGCTTGTCCATCTCTTCATCCGGAATACTGCCGTCATCATCTCTCACAAAATGCGCGTCTGCGGGTATCGAAGACCCCACCTTCATTTCGTCCTTGAGCTCGTAATAGCCTTCTGCCACATTCCCATTCTCCGATTTCGGCCAGAGGGAGTCACGGAAAATAACACAAAGGAGAACAACTGCTGCGATTGCAGCAAGAATGATGATTACTCTTTTTTGTTTCATTTTCTCTCGTACCTCTCGACATTACAGCGTTAAAACATCAAAACCTGATCCATCACTGGATATGAAACTTTATGATATTATCTGCATGATGAGAATCATTCGTGCCCGCATAGTCATATCTATTCGCATTAGTGCACCATCCATCTGCTATTCTGATATAGTTCTGATAAGTTGAACCATACTTAAATCTTCTATATCCAAAAGTAGTAACCCAATGCCACGAATAATAACTATGACTCCAAAACAGTGTTGGAACAGGCCGTCCTGCATTAATCTCTGCTTTATAGTCAGTTTCAAACTGCGGATATGTATCAATAGTGCCATAAGCATTTGTAAGCCCTTTGTTCTTAAAATACTGTACAAGACTTGATTTATATAATTCCGCCAGTATAGGCCCATCTCCTCCCATAAGCACATAATATGCATTAAACACTTTTCGGTAGACCGAGAGACCGGTTGTTGCTGTAGCAACATTTGCGCACAAAGTTGGTTGACGTCTCCTCCAATAAGCTGTCATATTTGTTGCAGAAGTAGGCGCACAATGATTATTCGCGTTGATGCTTAGGCCATTCGGCAAATCATCCATATCATAAAACTCCGTTCCCATGCTACCGCAATAATCTGCAACGTTAAGATCATATCCCGATTCATATGATGCCGGATTTGTAATAGGCCACGTATAACTACCATTATGTCCCTTAGCGCCATTTGTTTCCTTACTCCAGTCACCAGTCATCAATCCCCACGCTTCTGCGTTCAAGGAGATATCATCTACCATCGTTGACGATTTCTTATTCGCAAAGTCGGCCCTCAATTCCTGAATATGTTCCTCTGAAATTGGTTTCATGTCCGCAGTAGAAATATTATAATACTCTTTTTGCTTTTTCGCAACATAGAGCCCATTATCGAGATAATAGTACCGTACCGGCTCGGCATTAGTACTATTCTCTTTTCTAAACTTCTGCTCTGCTAATCTAATAAAGTGCTTGTCCGTCTCTTGATAACTTATAATTGGGAATCTTGTCTTACTAGCAGATACAGTGATATATCCTGCATTATTCCCAGACAAATCTTCTAACTCATAGATATAAGCTGTGATCTGATCGTCAAGACCATAAAGCGGAATCTCATTTTTTAGATCGACGCCCTTTCCCCATAAAGATTCTGATACATCCTCATTTTGTACAAATTTGATTGCGTCCCCATCTGGCTCGAGTCTTGACTCTGTATTGGTAACAGAAATAATTTGGTTTATAACAACCCTATTCAACTCTTCTTCTGTTGCCTTGACATCATTTACTTTCGTACTGTTCATTGCAAAACTTACAGTTCCCGATGTCATCAACGTTGCAACCATAACGACTGCCGCAATGATTGTCCTGAGTGTTCTTACTTTCATTTCCTTTTGAGCCTCCATTCTATACTATGAATATCATTTAGTAACTACAAGTCCGGACCTCTTATATTTTTATTTTACGACAACACAAGGAAATGAAAACCGTCACTATCAAAAATCCATCTATTATCAGTTATTTTTTTTAAAGTGACCGAATTAATATGAGGTATAGCTTTACATTCATGTCTTTTACGATTATAATATTTTATAATATAACCATTTATGATTCACGGGAGTACTGAGATGAAAAGCAAGACTAACAAAGAGCCTACTGAGTCTCATAACAAGGCTTGGTATAAGACTCATTCCAATATTTTAAATACATATATCACTCTTAGTCAAAGAGTTCCTGTATCTAAAATCAAAGCGCGTGATATAATTCGTGCCTGTGGCATCCATTCATCAACATTTTATTCACATTTTAAATCCGGCATTACAGATGTCATAACATGTCTATACAACGAAAGTTACCAGGATCTATGGGAGAGATGCAACCTTTTTCTTGAATTAGAAAATCCTTCTCGTAACGATGTTCTTCATTTGCTCTTTCCAAGCCATCCAAATTATATCAAAAACCATGATGAAGAAATACTGCGAAACATCCTTCAATTTCAAGGGTTTAACCAATTAGATCTTACAATTAAAGAAATACTTGAAGACAGCGAAATGCAACCACAACTTCCCTCTTATGAAGACTATATTTCCTATACTCAATTCGTTAGCAGCGGAGTTCTAAGTTTAATCTATGGTATTGTATCGAAAAACAGTCTGTCGGAAAAGCAGTACAAAGCACACATTGATCGCATAAAAATTTCCCTACGAACACTAATGGACGAAAGAAATCGTATTCTGTCTTCTGTTTCTAAAGAAATCTTCGTTTAAACTCTATTTCCCTCTTACAACAATCAATGGGCCGATCAGATTGATCGGCCTCTTACTTATTTTCATTTACAGATCCATCAGATATAGCCGTTGATTCTTTCAGGCAAAAAACATTCAATTGCTATAAAACCCATCTTAGCACCGCCACAAGTGCTAACACGCCGAATGCTGCGGTCCATATGATACGTTTCCTTGTGAATCCTTCACGAACACCTATAACGATATTATACAGCAAAAACGATACGTTTGGCAAAACCTGGGCTACATGAAATAATATGGCAAATACTTGTTCGAGCGTAAGATCAAAAAAATAACAAAGGACAAGTCCTAACACAATACAAAAGATTCCGAAAAAAGCGAGAATGCTTAAAACACATGTTACCGGATTTTCCTTGAAATCCTCTCGCATACCAAGAAAAAACTCATACATCGTAATCACCACGGATACGCCCAGTCAAGCGTATAACTTCCCATAAATACCCCAGATCCCGAATACGCAGATGATGCAAATCTATATGTGTAATCATAGGTTCTATAAAAAGATACTGCTCCATCACTGATCAGATATTCACTGTTTACACTTTTAAAATACATGTTAGAATAACCGCTTATCGATTGAGCATAATCTCTCAAAGTGTTCATCATCAGTTCTTGTTGAGCATCTGGAAGATTTTCGAACCCCATCATATATCCCGAGAGCACAACTACTAATGCAGCAGCACTATAAGACAGAAAAACGTTGGCTGTCGAATTCCATTTTTTTGTATAGTTTTTAATAAATGTTGATGATCTGGTATGGTCGCCTATCGTTTCTGTAGCGTTAAAGACCCACATATACTTTTGTTCTTTAAATTGAAAAACTCCTTGCTCGTATACTTCTAATTCAATCAGTCCTGAACTGTATCTGCGAACAATTAGTTCAGATCCGTCATTGTACAGTATGGTTCTTATAATATCCCCATTATTGGTTTGAGTCATTGAAGATACCACGCTATAATCATTTGTATCATTCGTTTCTGCAGCGACCATAGACGCTGGCGAGAAAAGCGTTACTAATAATGTAATGCAAATGATAATACTCCATATTTTTTTCATAAAAATCACCCCTCAATGAATATTTCGAATTACATTTGATACATAGATTTCCAAATAATCTTGTATCTTTATTTTACAACAAAGCAATGAAATGAAAGCCGTCACATTTGATTTATTATCTGTTCTCCGTCACTTTCGAAATAATGACGGTTTTTCAATCTGGCCTATACTTTACATCTCAGTTTTTTTTCAAATATAATATATTAAAGATAACCATGTGCAGATCACAGGAGAAGAACGATGCAGTCCAATCATACAAATGATCTATCCAAATCTCATAATAAGACTTGGCATAATACGCATTCTAAAATATAGAATACATTTCGTACGCTTTGTCAAGAGATCCCTGAATCAAGAATCAAGGCAAGAGATGTAATTCGTGCCTGCGGTATCCATTCATCCACGCTCTATTCTCATTTTAAATCTGGCATTGCAGATATTGAGGCCACTCTGTACCGTGACAGTTATCAGGATCTCTGGAAACGATGTGAGCAATTTCTATGGTTGGAAGCCCCCGCAAATGACGATGTCCTTCACCTGCTCTTCCCTGGTCATCCGAGTCGCGTTAAAAATCATGACGAAGAGATGTTGCGAAGCATCCTGCAATTTAATGGTTTTATGGAATTAGAGCCTCCAATCAAGAAGATCCTTGAATATAACAAAAGAAACACAGAATTGCCTTCTTATGAAGAATACATGTCCTTCAAGCAATTTATCAGCGGTGGACTCCTAGGTTTAATCTACGATATCGTTTCGAACAACAATCTATCAGAAAAACAGTACAAAGCTCACACAGGCCGTATTAAGATTGCCATTCGAACTCTACTAGAGGAAAGGAATCGGATTCTGTCCTTTGCCTCTTAAGAGATGTAAGTGTAAACTCAGTTTTCTCAATAACGGGCAAAGGGCCGCATTCGCGACCCCTTTGACCACTCTCTTCATGGGCTTATTGCAGAATGAATAATAGCCTCTTTCTCTTTAGAAAAATTGATAATTGCTTTCCCATTTATCACATTAAATCTCTTGTTCTCAGAATTGCCTTCAATGGGTATTCAATTACAAGGCTCACCAAGAAAACATCTTGTTCCAATCCTCAATCATCGCTTGATACTCCTCATCTTCTTCAGAAACAAGGATCTCATAATTAGGTCTATAACCAAGCTTCCATCCATTATACTTTACTAATTCTGGAAGGAAGTATCGATGTCGGTTCATATCCGGGAGACTGCTTT
Source organism: Lachnospiraceae bacterium (assembly GCA_017480565.1). GTDB lineage: Bacteria > Bacillota > Clostridia > Lachnospirales > Lachnospiraceae > RGIG1588. Next base: position 20,104 of record JAFVAL010000040.1, read on the forward strand.
TCTTTTCAATCACTATTCTACTGATTTCAGAAAGCATTTGAAGCTCATCCTCATTAAAGGACGGAAAGACCTCCGGTGAGCCAATCAGACTCTCCAGCAATCTCAGTTTGTCTACATTCTCAAGACTTACCTCTTCTGTCTTATATGCTTCAAATAGTACCTTGTGAAGGTCCTCTCTTTCCAGTAGTTTTTTCATGAATGAGGTTTCAGCACATTCGCGGATATTGTATTCCTGACTTGTTTCATCATACAGACTGACAACCGTTTGGTAATTGTGATTATTAAGACATATATCTAATAGATTCTCTGTGGAAATATGATCTATCACGGAAGGATCTTCGACATCGATCTCCATCCGAAACCAATCTGCCTCATACTCTTTGGTATGATACACCTCTTCGTTAATATAATACCACTCTTTCTCTTCATCGTATAAGAGAATTTCCAAATCATGAATACTCGGAAGTGTTACAATTTCTACTGTAGTCTCAGTTGCAAGCTCGCTCGTGATATCCGTGGTGTTCTCTGAACTCTCGATATCAGAATCCACATGAATATTGTTGACACGTCCGCACGCCACTAATGTCAATAGCAACAACGAAAAAAATATAAGCCAGATAATTTTATTAATACCATGGCGACATGTCATTGTAGTACCTCACTCCGTAAGTAGAATAATAATATGGACATCCAGTTTTTGTGTGTGTAACGATATACCCAACTCCCCACTTCGATCTCACATAATAGTTTGAAGAATTGGTATAGCTACAGATGAAGCCTGAGTGATTGTTGTTTGTCGAAGAATATCGCGGGTATACGACAATTCTATTTAATGCAGGAGTTGTATTGCTGCTTGTGCTCCCATCTGAAATAAATGGTTGAGGTTCTAGTATCCTACATTTTTCAGAGCTATAATTCGCATATCTCCTGAACCAAGCAAAGTAATGGCAATTATACCTATTCGTAGCCGAATTTGCTACATAGCTGATAACACCTGACTGGTTTTGTACCTTGGCTAATTCTGCTGCTTTTTCAGTTGCTGTCAAATCAGCATCACTGCTATAGTATTCATACCCATACACTGCACTATGATTAGGAGTATATTTCGTAACATTTTGACCTCTGGAAAGGTTTTCTCCTATCCCTTGTGCAGCAAGTGCATCCAATGCAGTATTTGTCCTGCAAAGATATCCCTCCATATCAGCTTTTGAATCGGCTTTTAAAACAACTATTTCTTGAAGCAGATTTATCTCATCACCGTCGAACTGTTTCACAATACCTGGATATACAACAAGGGCTTCTAATGCAAAGAATTTACACCATGCTTCATACTCATTATCAACTGAAACGGCTGTATACTTCTTCAAAAGTAGTTGCGGAGCATCTTCTCTCTTAAGTAATTCGTCTACCGCATTGCTTTTACTTCTAATAATATCTATAGCTTCCGCCCATTCCTCTCCTTGAAAGAAAATTACATCTGAAGATACAGGTGTTTCAAGAGCTATTTCTAGGAGGTCTCCTGTCGGAATATCTCCAAGGATATTTACAGGGATATTAAGAATTGCACAAGCTTCGTAAGAATCGTTTGCAAGAATATAGTCTGCTGAACGTAATACATCTTGATTAAAAATATATCTCCCTGATTCTTCATCATATACCACCCCTGGCACAGTTTCATATATAGCATTCTTCATGCTCTCAAGCTTTTCTTCTGGGGTCGGTAAATAGATTTCTTTGCTATTGTCAAGCGTTTTGCAGCTTTCCGCCTTTACAGATGTAGTAGATATAAAGCATATTAATAGACAAGATAATAAAAAAAGCAGTTTTCTTCATGATTGTCCTCCTATTCGTTCAAACAATGCTTCAATCTATAGTTCGACAATAGGGGCTTCCTCTTTAGCTGGAAGCCCCTATTGACTCTATCGATACTCACTGAAATTCCAGAAGCCTTCAAGTTCTAGGCAATGGTATTGATCACTTGTTCAGCCCCACGGATTCTCGTCCGGATATCTCACGCCTGCCGGCTGATTGTATCCGATTTCATCCACCGGAACACCGATGTATTTGAAAACTTCATACAGATACTTGCCCCACTTACCGAACGCAACTGCGCCGTGATGAGGGAAGTTCTTGGCGATCAGCCAATGACGGTAGAATCGTCCCATCTCCGGGATCGCGAACACGCCGATGCCGCCGAAGGATCTGGTTGCCACAGGCAGGATCTCACCCTCTGCGATGTAGGCACGAAGCTTCGCATCTGCGGTGCTCTGCAGACGATAGAACGTGATCTCGCCAGGAGCGATGTCGCCTTCAAGAGTACCGTTGGTTACCTCGATCGGAAGGCTTCTGGCCATGATCAGCTGATACTTCATCTCATGGAAGGAAAGCTTGGAAGAGCAGGTGTTGCCGCAGTGGAAGCCCATGAAGGTATCCGTATGCTTGTAAGGGAACTTGCCCTCGATGCTCTCTTTGTACATATCCTTCGGTACGGAGTTGTTGATATCAAGCAAGGTAACAACATCCTGGGAAACGACTTCACCGATGTACTCGGAAAGTGCACCGTAGATATCAACTTCGCAGGAAACCGGGTAGCCCTGTCCAGCCAGACGGCTGTTGACATAGCAAGGCACAAAACCAAACTGGGTCTGGAATGCCGGCCAGCACTTGGTGGTCAGAACGACATACTTACGATACCCTCTGTGGGAATCTGCCCAATCCTTTAAGGTCAGCTCATACTGAGCAAGCTTTGCAAGCACTTCAGGCTTCTTGTTGCCTGCACCAAGCTCTGCTTCCATCTCTGCCACGATGCCAGGAATTCTCTCATCGCCTGCGTGGTTGTTAAATGCTTCGAACAGGTCAAGCTCAGAGTTCTCTTCGATCTCCACATTGATGTTGTAGAGCTGCTTGATCGGTGCATTACATGCTAAGAAGTTCAACGGTCTCGGGCCAAAGCTGATGATCTTTAAGTTGTTCAGCGCGATGACCGCACGTGCGACCGGCAGGAACTCATGGATCATATCTGCGCAGTCCTCTGCATCGCCAACCGGATACTCAGGAATATAAGCCTTCACATTGCGCAGTGCAAGGTTATAGCTTGCATTTAACATACCACAGTAAGCATCGCCGCGACCCTGAATCAGGTCATTCTGGCTCTCTTCTGCCGCTGCACAGAACATCACGGGTCCATCAAAATGCTTCGCAAGCAGGGTCTCGGAAATCTCCGGACCAAAGTTGCCAAGATAGACGCAAAGCGCATTACACTCCGCTTTCTTGATGTCCTCGAGTGCATTTACCATATCGATCTCACTCTCGATGATGGTCACCGGACATTCGTAGATGTCCTCAGCATTGTACTTCGCCTTGTAAGCATCAACCAATGCTTTTCTGCGGTTGATGGTCAGAGAAGCCGGGAAACAGTCACGGCTCACGCCAACAATACCAAGTTTTACAACAGGGATGTTCTTCATAGTTTACCTCCATAATGATAACGGACTCGTCCGCCAAATTCTGATTCGCCCATGTCAGGCTGTTATATGTATTTTATCACAGGGTTTTAATAAATGCTACTCGAGATTCGCCTTTTATGTCACTAATTAGTGAAAGAATGAAACAAATCTACTAACAAGACATCTTCCAGATTTTCTCTTTTTGCTTGAAAATCTGGAAGATTGCTTGATCTTCTTGCAGCCATTCCACCGAGAATCATCACCAAAGAATAATCAAATTCTCGCTCATCGTCTGTTTGCCACAGATTTCTATAAAACGCCCTGAAATCCACATTGTCTTGGTTCGCCAGAAAGAAATATGTTCTGTCGCCTCCATGAACTACATTGAGATACGTATATGTCCTTTCTGCTTGCTCCCCAAATTGTTCAGTTTCTATCAGAAACTCTCCTTCAAAAAATCTGCGGCATACACCATCTAATTACATTATTATTTCCCTTTAATCCGAATGTGCAGAGGCAATATATCCTATGGCACATTCAAATGTTATTGTGCCTTTTGAGAATCCAATATCATTGCATTCCATATTGTAGATTACTTACCTCTCTGCATGCGAACACATTTCCGTTCGGATACCGTATTAGCTCAAAGTGACCTTGCAATTTCCAGTACAGTTCCCGTTGTTGCTTCTACCCTGCAAATAAACTGTGTCTCGAAGGATGTTCCGCTTTTATCATAAATAACGGAAGAAAAAGTGATTTCCCAGAAAACCACACCCTTAAAGGTTTTCAATCTGGCATCATATTTCCCCTCTGGCACTCGCATAAAGCCTTCCTCTGGCACCTCGTTTTCTTGAATCTCCTCGCATACGATCGTCATAGCTTGTTGTGCAGTAATGACTTTATCAAGGTCTAAATCCATCTCTTCAAATGCCTCATAATCAGCCAGTAAAAACACCGCACTTGCAAGGTAGCCTTCTTCGTTAATTATGATGCTGGCTTTTGTCCCCGTCTCAATATTATCTACCGTTTCAACTATCTCATATATTGAATCATTGTTTCCACTCTTATTACAAAATGCGGTAATGTCGCCTCTCAGTTTGTCTTCAAAGTTCATTTGAAAAAACTGTAGTACTCTGTCTTCAGAATCCAGCAATATACCTTTTCCCAAAAGTTCTGCTTCTAGATAAATAGCTTCGATAAAATGATTGGATTTGTCTATGAAATAATTGTAAATATCATCCTGAAACCATTCATCACCCGCATAGGAATTGCCCCATCTTGAATTCGATCTTTGAATTTCTCCTTTATCATTTAAAATCCCAACTGGTGTTATGCACCGAGTAATAACGTTCTCTCCTTCATCATTATTTTGATGTGTTGAGTTGAATCCAAGTATTATAAACACAGTTACCGTAGCTAACACCGATAAAACAATGATAAGTCTAGTTTTCATGATCTTGTTTCTCCCTAATTAATTGTAGTGCTTGTGCCATATACCATATAGGAATTACACCCGTAATATCCTCCGGAATATGCATATAATTCATTCAGTGCATTCACCGCAGAAATATATACTGTCTTTCCTTCCATAGCATTGCCATAAAAACATACCACATAATAATGACACCCATTACTTGAGCTGCTTGCGCTAATTGTGCCCTGAAACCCTAAAGACGCAGAAGCACCGTTGTCTTTGATCGTTTTAACAGTAGACTTTCCTCCGCTTGGAGACAATGCAGAATGGCATGTTTCAAAAAATGCAAATTTGAGTGAAGGAACACTTCCAATATTCGTTGCATATAACAGCCCATCTGAACAAGAAGTTACACCTGCAGCCCCATGTGTAAGAACATGGACGACTTTTTTGGATTGTAATGTGCTATTAAGCACGTCTTTCGTTGTCAGTTCAGCACGAACCGTAGAATAGCCCATCGACGTTAACGCTGTTTTAACTTGTGCAGTTGTTCCTACACCAAGAGGATTAGAAATTCCTGTCGGTCAATAAAACACTTTTGCAGTTCCTGAAGCAGCCGACACAGTCGAAAAAGGGTTTAAAACCAAGCTGGTGGAAAGTAACATGATCAAAAAGAATCTTAGTGATGTAGTAATAATCTTCTTCATAGTATTTTCCTATACTTCAACCTTACAGTTCCGGGAACACGCCCTTCAATGCCGGGTACAGCTTTCTAAACGTCTGATATCTCGCCTCATAAAGCTTCGTCAGTTCCTCCTCCGGCTCGGTCACGCCAACCGTCTTGACCAACGTCTTGCAAGCCTCCGCAACCGTCGCGTACTCACCGCAGCCAACTGCTGCCAGAATTGCACCGCCGTAGCCGGGGCCCTGCTCTGTCTCAGGATCAGTCAGCGGAAGGTTGAGAACATTTGCCATAATCTTCTTCCAGAGAGGGCTCTTTGCACCGCCGCCGCAGATCGTCGAAGACTTAATGTCCACACCAAGCGCTTTTGCAGCCTCCAGCGAATCGCGGATACCAAACGCCACGCCTTCCAGGATCGCCTGCGTCATATCCGCGCGGGTCGAATCCATCGTCATGCCGATGAAGCAGCTTCTCGCCTGCGCGTCGTTGTGCGGCGCCCTCTCACCCATCAGGTAAGGCAGATAATAGACATGGTTCTTGCCAAGCTTCTCATCGGTGATGTCCGCCTGCTCCTCGCCGTACGCCTGCGTCTTTAAAATGTCATCCATCCACCATTTGTTGCAGGAAGCCGCGGAAAGCATGCAGCCCATCAGGTGGAAATATCCGTCCGCATGCGCAAATGCGTGCAACGCATTCCCATCGTCCACGCCGAACTTCTCGCTGGAGATGAAGATCGTGCCGGATGTTCCGAGAGAAATGTTGCAGGCGCCGTCGCCCACCGTGCCGGTACCGATCGCAGCCGCAGCATTGTCCCCTGCGCCTCCGACCACCTTGACGTTCTCCGGAAGGCCCAGTTCTGCGGCGATCTCAGGCTTCAACGTTCCAACCACCTCGAAGCTCTCATAGAGCTTCGGCATCTGTGCTTCGGTGATGCCGCAGATCTCCAGCATCTCCTGCGACCAGCACTTATGAGCAACATCCAGTAAAAGCATGCCGGACGCATCCGAATAATCCGTACAGTGCACGCCGGTTAATACATAGTTGATATAGTCCTTCGGCAGCATCACCTTCGCGATCTTCGCGAAAATCTCAGGCTCATTGTTCTTGACCCACAGAATCTTCGGCGCGGTAAATCCCGCAAATGCGATATTGCCGGTCAGCTCTGTCAGCCGCTTCTTGCCGATATCATTGTTCAGATAATCCACTTCCGCCTGGGTTCTGCCGTCATTCCACAAAATGACCGGGCGCAGCACGTTGTCTTCTGCATCCAGAATCACCAGGCCGTGCATCTGCCCGCCGGCACCGATGCCCGCCACCTGGGACTTATCGCACTCATTTGTCAATTCCAGAATACCATCCTTCACTGCCGTGATCCAGTCCTCCGCCTTCTGCTCAGACCAGCCCGGATGCGGGAACGCAAGCGGATACTCGCGGGAAACAATCTTCTTGATCTCCCCCTTCTCATCCATTAAAAGCAGCTTCACCGCAGAAGTTCCAAGATCTACACCGATATATAACATGTCAAAATCCTCCTATGCAATTTCGTTCAAAGTGATAAGAAAAGTATAACATACGTCTCAATGAATTTCTATGGATTGCGGGAAGAAATCTATCGAAGAAAACCTGTATTCTGCCAGTCTTCCTGAATTGTGATCACCTTATATCCTTTTCCCTTAACATATCTTCCCTTGAGCCAGTCAAAATGATCCTCCAGATCATTTCTAGGAAGGCTTTCACTGTCACTAATATAATAACTATATGCAATGTAACCCTCAAATTCTGGAATACGAAGGAGATTAATTCCGCTGACCCGGAAAGGTTTTCGAACCCATTCACCGGTTATGATCTCATAATATGCATTTTGAAACAGATGATACTTTTTCCCATCATAACTAATTGTTTTATGTATTTCTACGGAATCATCATGAATTGTAATATCTAAATAGCATGGTTCACCACATGATGCACTTTTTAGAAATTGCTGCCACGAACTACGTCCAGATAAACAAGTCCCGTGTTTCGCATCAACAACTAAGACTTCTTTATCCTGTCCAGCTTTCGCTCCAACCATAGCTCTCTCTATTCTTTCAAGCTTCACCTCTTTGGTTAGAAGCACTTTCTCAAACTTGGGCGTTATACAAAAAGTAAAGAGCAGCCACAAGCATACTGCTACAAAAATCAAACAATTAAGTACATGATCACTATTAAGAGACCGTTTATCCATTATTTCTCTCATAAAAGCCCATTGTGCCAGTATAATAGGGACAGAGTATCATTTTATGTGTCACGAGAGGTCCAGGACCCCATTTCGACTTATAAATATGGTTGCTTCCAATCGATGATGAGGTATTAATTGCAATAGCAGAATGTGAAACTCTCCAACCAAATCAGTTTATCGGCAGTATAAAAAATGTGGCGAAAACATGTCACATTTCCAGACAAAATGAAAATGGCCTGCGATTTGCAGGCCACAGTACCGCATTATCTTTACCAGTCAATGATCTTTGACTGATAGAACACTCTGGTGCTCAGATCCAGTGTCAGCGTTGCCTTGCCGTTCTTCTCGCCTGTGACATCGTACTTGCCCCAGACATCCTCGCGGACATAGCACTCCTTGTGGCCGGTGATCGGTCTGCCAAAGTATCCGCCGTCCTCACGGTTCAGACCAACCGCCGCCCAGATCGGTGCGACAAAGGTATTGCCCGAAAGATACGGAACAATATCGTTGACATCGCCAAGACGCTTGACGGTACCCTCGCGGGATCCTAATGAAAGCAGCGGGGAGCCGAAGCACACCGTGTTGAGCACGTTGTATCTCGACTTGATCGCCGAATCCGATGCCACCTGCTGCGCGATCATACCGCCCAGGCTGTGTCCCGCAAGTACCAGATTCGCATTCTTCGGCACATTCGCCTTAATCACATTGACCACGTTGTAATAATACGCATTCTTCAGGTTAAATCCCGAGAACAGGTCCGTCACCCACTCTGTCGACTGATTAAAGACCATCTCCGTTCCGGACAGCGTCACCAGATAGACATCCTTCGTCGTCGTAAACAGCCATCCCTTGGTCTTTAACGTACCCTTCGTGATTGTGATCGGTCCCTTCGTGCCCTTGTTGTAGCCCTCAGCCACCAACTGCGCAATCTGCGCCGCATTCGTGTAAGTCGCGTTATTCGCTGCAGAGACTCTCACACTGCCGCTGAAAATCGTAACCAAAACAAGCGCGAGTGCAACGATGCGCGCTAACCTTTTCTTCATGTCATAACCTCCAATTCCGTACAAGAGTTATGTTGATTTGATAAATTCATTTTATAATAAACTGTACGTGGAAGTCAAGCATCTACCAAGACGGATTCCGATAGAAATCTCAATTCTTTCCCGCTTCTTCAATCTTAAACGGAACCTCGATCAAGTAAGACTGTCCCCCTTTTTCTTTTCGAATCTGAAACACAAAACGATACTCCCCTGCAGAAAGCTTCGAAAACAGCCCCAGATTCAGCAAACACTTAGAAACCGTCATTGGAGAGATTCCATATAACACGGAATGCGGCATTGGTTCCTCCACGTGCTTAAGCGGGACCCTCTTCCACTCCCCGCGATCCTTATATTCGAGACAGCCATCATCAATCAGCTCATAGTACGCATCCGCAGAACGATTCCATAGAAAGAACGGGAGAAACCCTTGATTGGCAGCGATTCTTTGCTCACCCACAAACACTTCAAATTCTTCCGGTGTATTACCTTCTTTCGAATCCGTCGTCCATTCTGAAACAGGGATGTCAGAGCGTTTCGCACCCTCACCTCTTTGCGCAAATGTATATGTGACCTCGCAATCATAGAAAAGATGTTCTTCGAGCCATGCAATCTGAGTCTCGTCCTCACATTGTAACATGACAAAAGGCTTTCCATCCTCCTCAGTCAAGATCAGCTGAACGGTTTCTGCCTGATCTTTTCCCTCCATGTCGATCCACCAAAAAGCCGTCATGCCCCACACCTTTTCTCTGTGAGCGGCGTAGAATTCACTGAGTCTTTTCAAGATGGTTTTATAACTCTCCGACGCTGGCTGTTTTAACTCCCATCCTTCGCAAAAGCATTCTGCGTTCAGTTTCAGCTCTTTGTGAAGGAAGTCCACGGCATCTCCCAGTCCCCCGGCGTAAATCAGCACTGCCTTTTGATCCAAGACTGTCGGATAAAGCGTAAGCCCTTGACGGATCAAATAGACACCGGTTTCAGCAATCTTGGTTGGATTAGGGAAAATCATCCTCTCTTCCGCCCGGATCACATCTCCGGGGTACTTTCGCTCATACTCCCGAAGCGCAAACTCCAGTTCTTCCGTCAGATCTCCGATCCCCCCGTCACCGACACCCATGATGGCACAATTCTCCTCAGACATCCATTGCACAGGGATACGTTCAACTTGAGCAGTCTCTTTTCCGGAAAGCAGCGACACCGAATCCCGCACTGCAAGCATCCCTTTTTCGCCATAGAAGTGTGTCGCTGAACCCCGCACACGTCCCTCCATGATCGCTTCTCGGATACTTCCGCCTTCCAGACTAAAGACAGCCACGTTCTCGCTCTTTCCGGCTGCATAGACTGCCTCGCCAAATACATCCGCAGCTTGATCGGTATCGGCCACTACAGCTACGATCTCAGTCATCTCTCTGAGCATGTGAAGTGCTGTCATCAAAGCTTCCTCTTTTGTTCCCGTCTCACTTTTTATATATTCCTTGACCGTAATGTCAGGATAGGTTTTCGTCAATTTTTCCAGCACTTCTTCCAGAGATGCATAGGGACACCCCTCTTCAAAAAAGAGAACTTCTCCTTGTTCCCCCAACTCTCTCGCCATCGCTTCTGTGGTCACTGACGCCAGCGTTTCAGGTTGGCTGATTACAGAGATATCTGCCCCTGGAATCTCCTCCGGCCAGTCGATGCCGATGAGAATCGTGCCCTCCGGCTTGTTCAAGGCAATCTTGCTGAGTTCCTTTGCGTCAATGGCAGAGACAATCACAACATCTGCGCTCTGCAAAGCCGTCTCCAGCTGCTTTTCCTGCAGCAGTGCATCTCCATCCGGATCTATTACTGTAAGATGCTCCGCCGGCTCCAGCTCCTGTGCAGTCATCTCATCTTCCACTGCAAGTCTTAGTGCTTCCTGATGCCACGTCTCCCCATCTGAGAGAATCAGCACAAAATCTGCGGATTCTTTTCGAATGTCTTCTGCCGTCGTCTCTTCTCTCTCAACTGTCGAACTCTCGGTGCTTGTCGTTGTGCTCTGGTCCGGTTTCGCGTTCTTGCATCCCGCAGCCAAGAGCATCAGCGCCAAAAACACTATGATCATCCATCGCTTCATTCCCGTCACCTCCATTCCCACACAACGCACGAAGGGCTGTCGCTTGCGCGACAGCCCTCGCTATGGTGAAGTAATGTGAATTAGTTCTTGTCAGAGATGCTCTCGGTGGAACCTTCCCAGGTACCAACAACCTTCTTCGCTGCGTTCTCATCGAACCAATGAGTGGTAACGGTCTTCGCACGTGTGAAGAAACGATAGCCGTCCTTGCCAAGTACATGCAGATCGCCAAAGAAGGAATCCTTGTTGCCGGAGAACGGGAAGTAAGCGCTCGGTACCGGAATACCAACGTTAACGCCAACCATGCCGCCGTCTGTCTCCATGACAAACTTACGAGAATAATAACCGCTCTGGGTAAAGATGCAGGAACCATTTGCAAACGGGTTCGCGTTCATGATAGCAATACCCTCTTCATAGTTCTTGACTCTCTTGATGCAGGTTACAGGTCCAAAGATCTCGCAGTCGCCAACGCTCATGCCAGGTTTTACATGATCAAGGATGGTAGGTCCAACGAAGAAACCATTCTCGAAACCAGGAACAACGATGTCGCGTCCGTCAAGGACAAGCTCAGCGCCCTCATCGATACCCTTCTGAATCCAGTCGCAGACTTTCTTCTTGTGCTGTGCAGTAACCACAGGACCAAGATCGGTCTCCTCATCGTAAGCGCAGCCAACCTTCATAGCCTGAGCTTTCTTCTTAAGCAGTGCTACGAACTCATCTGCGATGCTCTCCTGAACAACAACTACCGGCAGAGCCATACATCTCATACCTGCGCAGCCGTAGGTGGAGTTGATGATTGCATTCACAGTTGCCTCAAGGTTGCAGTCCTCAAGTACCAGTGCATGGTTCTTTGCTTCGCACTGTGCCTGGACTCTCTTACCATGCTCAGCAGCAACAGAGTAAACTCTCTTACCAACGCCGGTGGTACCAACGAAAGTAACAGCCTTCACACGAGGATCGGTTAAGAGGATGTCAGCCTCAACACGGCTTGTGGTAACAAGGTTGACAACACCCTTCGGGAAACCAGCCTCTTCATAGAAGAGCTCCATCATTCTCATAGAAGTTAAAGGTGTGTTGGAGTTTGCCTTCAGAACTACGGTGTTACCGGTAGCAACTGCAAGCGGAACCATCCAACCCCAAGGGATCATAGCCGGGAAGTTCATCGGAACGATACCAGCGCAAACACCAAGAGGCATACGATACGTAGCGGTATCATAACCAGTGGTAACCTGCATGCAAGCATCACCCTGAACCATGGACGGCAGTGCACAAGCTTCTTCTGTGGGCTCGATTGCCTTCTGAACGTCGCCGCGAGCTTCCTTAATGTTCTTACCAAGCTCTTTTGCGCAAAGAACGGATAACTCCTCCTTGTGAGCATACAGAACGTCTCTCCAACGGAACATATACTGAACTCTCTTCGCTACAGAAAGCATGGACCAGGACTTAAATGCCTCATCCGCTGCTGCAATCGCGCTGTCAACTTCTTCTGCAGTACAGCAAGGAACTTCAGCAATTACCTCACCGGTAGAAGAATCGGTAATCGGCATATACTTCTCAGTTGTGGACATCTTCCACTCGCCGTTTACACAGTAACCCATACGCTTTACGTCACTCATGATCATAATCTCCTTTACAAAATGATTCTCCGGATCCCCGGAACATTACTTCACTTGGTCATTTCGACCAACTGAGGACAGAATAGCACCCTTTTGAGCATTTGTCAACACGTTTTTGACAATTTTTTGAGTAACTTTTGGATATTTTCACTTGCTTTTCTCAAGAAAATGCGGTAAAATGAGTTCACAAACTAATCAAGAAGTATTTCTTTGCGCCACTGGCATAAAGAAACTGATGGGGGATATAGATTATGAAGGCATCAAGACTTGACGAGATGGAACAGTTCATTATTGAACATCGCTCCGTGGAGCTGGAAACCCTCTGTGAACATTTCGGCATCTCTGTAAGTACAGCAAGACGTGACCTCGACGCCCTTGTGGAGCGCGGCAGGGTCACCAAGGTCTACGGCGGTGTGAAGGCTTTGGACATTCCAGTCGGCGGTATGCCTCTTCTTTCTTATGAAGAGAGAGACTTCGTCAACCGCGAGGAGAAGCAGTACATTTGCGAGAAGGCCGCTGCCTTTGTCGAAGAAGGCGACATCATTTACATCGATACCGGCACCTCCTCGATCGGAATGATCGATTTTATCAAGGACATTCCTTGTACAATCATCACGAACAGCCTGGCGGTCGCCAACCGTGCTGCCCTGCATGAGAAGATCAACATGATCATGCTGCCCGGACGTTTTATCCGCAAGACGCGCTCGTTCATCGACCCTGAGGTCGAGCAGTACCTCTCCTCTTTAAACGTCGACAAGGCCTTCATGGCAACGACCGGCTTTTCGTTAAAGACCGGCCTGACGAACGCTTCTGAGGGAGAGTTCCTGATGAAAAAAGCCGTGGTGCACGCAAGCAATCAGATCTATCTGCTCGCAGACCACGACAAGTTCGAGCGCCGCGCACTCTACACCTTCTGCAATTTCAGCGACATCGACGCACTCATCACGGATCGCAGACCTTCCGATGAGTATGTCGACTACTGTGAGAAGCACAACATTACACTGATCTACTAATCTGTACATTTCCGGATGGCTGCAAAACGCAGCGATCATTTTCTGAACTAACAGGCAAAAGGAGAAGGAGAAGTCTTTGTCGGGCTTCTCCTTCTTCTTTTTGTCGTCTTAACAAATGTCGGAAGTCTGTGAATAAACGTCGGCATATGAATTCCCATTATCGTATATAATAAGTTTATCATTTCTGTTCGAGTTTAAATGTATATGAATCAGTGGAGGTTTTATTTTGAAGACAAATGAAATCAACATCCGCGATCCTTTTGTGCTCTTTCATGAGGATCGCTATTATCTCTATGGAACGAGAAGTGAAACCTGCTGGGGCGAGGCCGACGGGTTTGATTGTTATGTCAGCGAAGACCTGAAGGACTGGGCAGGTCCTTTTGAGATCTTCCACCGGCCGGAAGGCTTCTTTGCAGACCGCGCTTACTGGGCGCCGGAATGTGTCTGCATCGATGGCACATTTTATCTGATCACAACGCTTGGCTCTGCGGACTCCAAGAAGGGCATCTATGTTCTTCGCTCCGACGCGCCGCTGGGTCCGTTCCTTCCTTATGGTAAGAGGCTCACGCCCGAAGACTGGTCCTGCATCGACGGCACCTTGTATTTTGAGGGCGAGACCCCTTATCTGATCTTTTCACATTCCTTCGAGGACAGCCCGACCGGCGATATGTGTCTGCTGCGCCTTGCGAAGGATCTCTCAGCGGCGGACGGTGAGCCCATCACCCTTTTCTCCGCGGCCGAGGCACCTTGGGCGAAGCCGGTTCCATTTGCCAAAGAAGAGTTTGGTATGGACGGGGACGTCTACTTTACCGACGGACCTTGCGTATTAAAGCACCCGGACGGACGCCTGTATATGACGTGGTCGAGCTGGAGCGATTTCGCCTACGCGGTGGGCATCGCAGTCTCTGAAAGCGGCAGCATCTTAGGTCCTTGGAAGCAACTTCCGGTGCCGCTCTACCCTGCAAACGGCGGACACGGCATGCTCTTTTATGATGCAGAAGGCAAGCTCTTCTTCACGCTGCACACCCCGAATGACAAGTACCTGGAGCGTCCGGTCTTCTTCCCTGTGAACACCGAGAACGGTCTTTCTTTGGAGAAATGAGGTCGCCAGATGGAAGTGTATGGTTTAAAAGTTTGTAACGTTGAGAAACCTCTCGGTTTTGCGATGGAAAAGCCTGTCTTTTCCTGGAAACTCATGAACACAGCTGGCGATGTCACGCACGCGGCCATGACGATTCGTACCGGTGACGAGGTCGTCTATGAGAGTGGGAAGGTCGAAGATGCGAACTCTCTTGGCTGGGAGATCGATCTGCCGCTTGCACCAAAAACCCGCTATGACTGCACGCTAGAACTCTGGTCGAACAAGCGAGAACGCAGACTGGAACGGACCTGGTTTGAGACTGGCAAGCGGGATGAGCCTTGGGTCGGCAAATGGATTTCGCCGCAGACTTCTCAGGTTTCTGCCCTTCTGCGTAAGCGCTTTACCGCACAAGCTTCTGAGGCTCCTGTAAGACTCTATCTCTGCGGACTTGGGGTCTACGAGGCCTACATAAATGGCAAAAAGGTCGGCAAGGAATATCTCGCACCTGGCTACCATTCTTATGATTTTCACCTGGCTGCCCAGACCTACGACGTGACAGACCTACTGGTCGATGGGGAAAATGAACTCGTCATCGCCCTCGGCGAAGGCTGGTTTAAGGGTCGTCTTGGGTTTGACGGCGGCTACACGAATCTCTACGGCAACCGCCTGTATGCGATCGCAGAGCTCTATCAGGATGGGAAGCTTCTTGCCGCAACCGACGAGACCTGGGAAGAGCTTGCCTCTCCGGTCACGTTCGCAAACATTTACGACGGAGAAGTCTTTGATCAGCGGATTCAGCCAGATGTCTTAGGAAATGTCATCCTTGCTGCACCGGAAGGCTGCGGGCTGCTCGTGGATCGTGTTTCTCTCCCGATCGTTGCGCGAGACCGCTTCCCGGTCAAGGAAGTCATCCACACACCGAAAGGCGATACCATCCTGGATTTCGGCCAGAATCTGACCGGCTGGGTGGAGTTCTCTGTGGATCTTCCGAAAGATGCACAGATCACGCTCACCGCAGGGGAGATCCTGCAGGACGGTGAGTTTTATCACGATAACTATCGTACCGCGAAAGCGGAATTTACGTATATTTCTGACGGGACGCCGCAAAAGGACGTGCGGCCGCATTTTACCTTCTACGGCTTCCGCTACATGAAGGTCGACTGCCCGCTGCCCATCCGCGCAGAGGACTTTACTGCGGTTCATTTGCGCAGTGCGATTGTGCAGACTGCGAAGTTTACCTGCGGCAATCCGCTCGTAAACCGCCTCTTTGAAAATGCGCTCTGGGGCATGAAGGATAACTTCTTGGATGTCCCCACCGACTGCCCGCAAAGAGACGAGCGTCTCGGCTGGACGGGAGACGCACAGGCGATCTCCGCAGCAGCCTGCCAGGCCCTCTACATGCCCGCCTTTTACCGGAAGTATCTCTGGGATATGCGCGCAGAGCAAAGCATCTTAGGCGGCAGTGTGCCGAACGTCGTGCCGCGCATCAAGCGCGATATGATTGGTGAATTTGGCTCCTGCCCTTGGGCGGATGCCGGCGTGATCATTCCGTGGAATACCTGGAAGTATTTTGGCAATCAGGCACTGCTTCGCGAAACCTATCCCGGCATGAAGGCTTGGGTGGACTGCCAGAGAGCGCACGAAGAGTCGCTTGGCGGCCTGCATCTGATCAAGGACGGCTTCCATTTTGCAGACTGGCTTGCCCTTGACAATCCGGCACCGGGCCCGTTTGGCGCGACCGATCCTCTCTACATTTCGAGCGCTTACTACTACCGCTGCGCACAGATTGTCGCAGAGTCCGCCGAGATCCTAGGCCTTCCAGAAGCACCGGACTATCAGACCTTGGCAGATGACATTTTATCCGCCATCCGCGAGACTTATTTTAATGCTAACGGTCTTTGCAAGATCAAGACGCAGACCGCAGCTGCCCTTGCAATTGTATTTGGACTCACGACCGATGAAACCTCTCAGGGAAATGAACTCGCTCGCCTCGTGGCAGAGAACAAGGATCACTTAAACACCGGCTTTGTCGGCACGCCGATCCTATGTGAAGCGCTCAGCCAGACCGGCCATCACGAGACCGCGGTGACCGTGCTTTTGCAGGAAGACTTCCCTGGCTGGCTCTACAGCGTCAAGCTCGGTGCAACCACGATCTGGGAACGCTGGAATTCCGTGATGCCGGACGGACACATGAACCCGGAAGGCATGAACTCGCTCAACCACTACACCTACGGAAGCATCGCAAGCTGGATGATCTCCTGGCTCTGCGGCGTCCGTCCAGAAGAGCCAGGCTACAAAAAGATTATCATCGAGCCGAAGCCGGATCCGAGGCTAGGCTTTGCCAAGGTGGAAGTTGAGACCGCGATGGGAAGAATGATCAGTTCCTGGAAATATGATAAAACCGGGGAAGTGCACTACGAAATCACGATCCCTTGGGGCGCGACGGCGACGCTTCTGCTGCCTGGCGAAAAGCCGCAGACGCTTGGTCCCTGTGACCACTACTTTTAAAATCTGCAACGGAGGTTGATAAGATGAAAACCGAAGTCTTTTATCTAAAAGAACATCAAGAAGATGTCACGCTGACTACCTATCTCTGGCAGGACTCCCCCGGTCTTCTTGCTGGGAAGCCTCGGCCGGCCGTTTTAGTCTGCCCGGGAGGCGGCTATTTTAACTGTTCTGACGCAGAGGGAGAGCCTGTTGCGCTGCGGTTTGCAGCCATGGGGTATCACGCATTTGTGCTTCGCTACTCCACCTATCTGGGCAGCAATACCGGTTTCCCGGATCTTTCTCAGGCACCGGTTCCGAAACCGGAAACACTGCACCCGGCACCGATGAATGATATCGGTCTGGCGATGAGATTCATCTGTGATCACGCTGAAGAATGGTGCGTGGACAAAGACCGTATCGCAGTCTGTGGCTTTTCCGCCGGTGGCCATAACACGGCAATGTATGCGACGCGTTGGCAGGACAACCCGGACAATCCGCGCCCCGCGGCAGCCATCTTAGGCTACCCGCTCACGGATTATGTCTACAAGCACGAAGTGGAAGCAGATGCCGACGAGTCTGTCCGCGGATTCTTCCGTGCGTCCGACACCATTTTCCTCGGAACACCGGAACCTACAGAGGAACAGCTTGTAGATGCAAGCCCGGCACGCCACGTCTCAACGATGACGCCGCCTTGTTTCCTCTGGGCAACCGCATCGGATGAGCTGGTACCCGTGGAGCATTCCCTCATTATGGCACGTGCGCTCAGCGAAGCGGACATTCCTTACGAGCTGCATATCTTTGAGCAAGGGCAGCATGGCTTATCGTTGGCAGACCAGGCCAGCGCAGCTGCTCTTTCACAGTGCAAGCCGGACGTTGCTGCGTGGTCAGATCTTGTAAAAACCTGGCTTCAGAAGCGATTTGCCCTGCCATTACCAGAGAAGACAGATTGGGAATTATTGCTGGAAAACGGTGGTTTTCCAGGCTGATCAATAAAAAAGGAGACACATATGATTAAAACAAATTGGAATGATGGCTGGAAGTTCTGGCCGGACAAGGACGCCTTTGCCCTGGTCTGGAACATCCCGGAGCAGGCAAGAGACATCACGCTTCCGCACGATGCGATGATCGAAAAGCCGGCCTATGCCGGGAGCCCGAACATGGGCAACACCGGTTACCGTGACGGCGGCAACTACACCTACGTCAAGCACCTCACCCTCACCAAAGAGGAGACCTTAAAAAAGTACATCCTCAAGTTTGACGGTGTGTACTGCCACGCGATGGTCTACGTCAACGAACAGCTCGCCGGCAGTGAGGCAAATGGCTATGCAACCTTCTACGTTAACCTTACACCGTTCCTGCGCGAAGGGGTCAACGAGATCCGTGTGCTCGTCAGAAATGCAGGCATGACGAACTCTCGTTGGTACTCCGGCAGCGGTATTTACCGCGATGTCACGTTATTTACTTCCGACGCCGTTTACCTGGAGCCGGATGCAGTTTACGTCTCCACAGAAGGCGTTGACGAGGCTTCTGCGACGCTTTCGGTAAAGACGACCATCATCAATGAGACATTACAGGCACAAACCCTTTCCCTTCGCACAAAGATTTGTTCTGACGCGCAGGAAGAAGTCGGCGCGGAGGCGACCACATTTTTCTTAAAGGCTGGGGAAAAGAAGACCCTCTCCCAGCGCATTCTAGTAAAGAATCCAGCGCTCTGGTCGGAGGAGACACCGGTGCTTTACGCCGTCGCAACCGAACTTCTCTCCGGAGAGACAGTCATTGACGCTGCGTGCGACCGTTTCGGTATTCGCACCCTTTCCCTGGATGCGGCACACGGTCTGCGTGTCAACGGCAAGTCCGTCAAACTGCGCGGCGCCTGCATTCACCATGACAGTGGCCTTCTCGGAGCAGCGACCTATGCAGATGCACAAAAGCGCCAGATCCGCCTCTTAAAAGAAGCCGGATTCAACGCGGTTCGCATCTCGCACCACCCGGCGGCACCCGCGCTCCTACGCGCCTGCGACGAACTCGGCATGTATGTGATGGATGAGTTCTCCGACATGTGGCAGCGTCCGAAAAATGACTTAGACTACGCCCTCGATTTTGACAAATTGTGGGAAACCGACGTCTCCCTCATGATCAAGAAGGATTTCAACCATCCGTCCGTCGTTCTTTATTCTGTGGGAAATGAGATCCCTGAGATTGGAACCGATGCCGGCAGCGAAACCTGTGCAAAGATTGCAGGACTGATGAAAGAACTCGATCCCACCCGCTACACCACCGCAGGCATCAACGGTGTCTTCGCGGCAGGCGATCAGATGGGCCGCATTCTGGCAGATCTTTCCAGAGACATGCAGGCGGCAGGTGAGATCGATGGTAACGTCAACGATTTCATGACCGTCATGGATACCAAGATGGATCAGATCGTCGTCCATGATGCGATCTCCGAGCGTCTTGAGAAGGCTTGTGCTTCCTTAGACGTCGCAGGCTACAACTACATGACAGCCCGCTATGAACCTGACAGTGTACACTATCCGAACCGCGTGATGGTCGGTTCCGAGACCTATCCGCCGGAGATTGCGAGAAACTGGGCGGTCATTTCGAAGCTTCCTTGCGTCATCGGTGATTTCACCTGGACCGGCTGGGACTACATCGGAGAAGCCGGTGTCGGTATCCCTGCGTATGCATTTGGCGAAGGTGGCTTCGGCGCACAGTTCCCGTGCCAGCTGGCTTACTGCGGCGACCTGGATCTGACCGGTTTCAGACGTCCGCTCTCCTACTACCGTGAGATCGTCTTCGGTCTTAGAAAAGAGCCTTTCATCGCGGTGCAGGATCCTGCTCACTATGGCCAGACTCTGATTAAGACCCCTTGGGTGATGAGCGATGCGATCTCTTCCTGGGACTATCCGGCATTTGCAGGCAAGCCCGTGGTGGTTGAGATCTATGCGCCTGGTGAGGAAGCAGAGCTGTTCTTAAACGATACCAGCCTTGGCAGAAAGCCACTGGAAGGCTTCCGTGCACTCTTTGAGCTGACCTATGCGCCTGGAACCCTGAAGGCCGTGACTTACAAGGATGGCATTTGCGTAGGCGAGACCACCCTCTCCACCCCTGACTGTGCAGGCCTTACTCTGACCGTGGATACGGAAGGAGAAGAACTGATCTATCTCACTGCAGCTCTTGCAGATGCAAATGGCGTCGTAAGTACCAGCGCAGATGAAGAACTCACAGCAGAAGTGTCCGGTGCGAAGCTCTTAGGCTTTGGCAGCGGCGATCCCAAGCCTTCCCACAACTATAACGAAGGCACCACAAAAACCTGGAACGGACGTGCGCAGCTGATCCTGCAAAAAGAGTGTGCTGCCCCGGCAGAAGTCACCGTAAAATCCGCCTCCGGAAAGGTCGCAACGATCACGATCTAAGCCAGGACATTTGATCTTAAAATACGTCGGATTCTTCGAAATCCGCGATCTGTATCAATCGTCAATTTGGCGATAAACTAATAGTAACAATTGGGGAGTTTCCCCTTGGATTAAAAACACAAAGGAGAATAACAATGGACGAATCCAAGAACGCAAAGGTCGTCGCAAAAGATGATGGTAAAGTCTCAAAAGCCTTTGCCTGGTTCCACGCGACCTCTGTCAACGGCGGTGCTATGGCAATCGCAGCTACCATCGCCAGCTACTTCACACTTTATGCACAGGAGACCGTCGGCATTACTGCTGCTCAGCTGGCTGTCATCCTGCTCATCTGTAACATCTGGGACGCAATCAATGACCCTCTGATGGGTGTTCTTTGCGAATCCACCAACCCGAAGTGGGGCAAGTACCGCACCTGGTTCATCTTCACCCCTATCGTGCTGATGGTCGACATGTGGTTCCTCTTCAGTAACCCGTCCTTCCTGGCAGCAAGCCCGATGGGTAAGTGCATCTGGACCTGCGCATGGTACATGGTATACGGCATGGTCGTAACCGCTTACACGATGCCGCAGATGGCAATCCTGCCTGCAATGACCTTAAACGATGACGTACGTAACGACGTTCTGACCAAGGGCGCTGGTGTCTGCGCATTGATGTTCACCATCGCTTCGACCTTCTCCTCCCAGTTGGTGGAGTTCTTCGGCAGCTATCGTACCCTGATGGTTGTCTATTCCATCTTCGCGGTGATCTCCTTCTGGGGCCTTTATAAGACCTCCGAAGAGAAGTACGTGATGAAGGGTGAGAGCGGCGGATTAAAGCAGTTAGTTTACGTGTTCCGTCACAAAGAAGTATGGCCTGTCATTCTGGTTTGGGTCTGCGCTTCTGTCTCTTACGGATTTATGTTTACTTCTTCTGTTTACTATGCACAGTACATCTGGGTACCGCTTCGTATGGCAGCTTCCGGCGGCAGTGCAGATCCTGCTGTCCTGATCCCTGGTACGATCTCCACCTACATGGGCTTCATCTCTGTCGGTGCTCTGATCTCCATGATGGTACTCATGCCGGTATTTATCAAACTGTTTAGAACCGGTTGGAAGACGATGCTCTGGTCTCAGATCCTGACCGTCGCTCTTTACCTGATTCTGTTCTTCACCGGACGTATGAACTTTATGTACTGCTGCATCATGAGCTTTATCGCAACCGTTGTCGGTGCTATGGTAAATGCAGTCGTTAACATCATCGTTAACGATACGATCGACTTTATCATGTTAAAGGAAGGCAAGCAGCTTAACGCTGTCGTCTCCGCAGTCAAGGGATTTGCACAGAAGTGCGGTACCACGATGGTATCCTCCGGTCTGCTTTTCATCCTTGCTCTTGCAAAGTTTGACGCACAGCTCGGACCGTTTGGCCAGCCTGCATCTGCAGTCGAGGCAACCAACGTGGTTCGTTTCCTCGTTCCTGCGATCGTTTCCGGTATCATCATCCTTGTCATGGTCTTCTACCCGATCCGCAAGTACTTCCCTGAGATCGCTGCGATGAAGGAAAAGATGGCCGCTGAGAAGGCAGCTGGTGAAGAGATCACCGTAGACCCTGAGGCATAATTTTGTCTTTATCCTTTCCAAAGCCCCACTCTATATGGCGTGGGGCTTTCTTCAAAACAAAACGTATCCGGAGAAAAAAAGATGAGTAAGTATTACTGTAATCCGTTAAACCTCCCCTACAAATACAATTTCCAAAAGCCCAACATGCCGGGCCTTGGGGAAGCCAAACTCAGTGTCTACCGCGAATCTGCGGATCCGACATTGGAGTTTTTTAAGGGACGTTATTATCTGTTCCCTTCCATGACACGTGGATTTTATGTTTCTGACGGCATGGTCGATTGGGAGTACCATGAACTAGCCGCACCGATTCCGCTCTTTGACTATGCACCGGATGTACGCGCCGTCGGCGACTATCTATATTTCTCTGCCTCCAAGCGCAGCGAACCTTGCAACTTCTACCGCACCAAAGACCCGATCAACGAGCCATTTGAAGAGATCCCGGGCATCTTCCCGTTCTGGGATCCGGATCTGTTCTGCGACGATGACGGACGCCTCTACTTCTACTGGGGATGCTCCAACATCACGCCGATCTGGGGCGTAGAGCTTGACCCTGAGACCATGCACCCCATCGGGGAGAAGCAGGTCATGTTTACGATGGACAACAAGAGCCGCGGCTACGAGCGCGTCGGTATCGACCACGTCAGTCCGAAGGCTGGGATCGATCTGGAAGCTGCCACCGAGGAAATGTTTCAGAATCTGATGCACATGCCCGCAGAGCTTCGCGAGAAGGAAGGCCTGACCACCGAGGAGGCGGTGCGTGCCCTCGCCAGAGGCTTTGCTGGTGACGATCCTTACATCGAAGGCGCTTACATGACCAAGCACGATGGCCGCTACTATCTGCAGTATGCCTTCCCGGAGACGCAGAGCAATGTCTACGGCGATGCGGTTCTGGTCTCGGATCACCCGTTGGGACCGTTTACATTTGCCAAGAATAACCCGTTCTCTTATAAGCCAGGCGGCTTCATCAACGGTGCAGGACACGGTTCTACGATTGTAGACAAAAATGGTCAGTATTGGCACACTGCTTCGATGTCCATCTCGATCAACAACGACATGGAGCGTCGTCTCGGCCTCTGGAAGGCAGGCTTTGACGCGGATGGAGAACTCTTCTGCGACCAGCGCTACGGTGACTGGCCGATCGATGCGGAAGCCGCTCCTTTTGCAGGCCCCGACTTCATGCTGTTATCCTACAAAAAGCCGGTCACAGTCTCCTCTGGAACTGGTGCGGAAAAGATCACCAACGAGAATGCAAAAGACTGGTGGCGTGCGGAGCGTTCCAAGAACGAATGGTGTGTTCTGGATCTTGGTGAAGCGATGGATGTGAGAGCCGTCCAGATCAACTTCGCGGACGAAGGCATCGACGCAGAGATCCCGGAAGGCGCAGACCGCCTGATCGCACACGAGATTCGCTACATCGATACCGAAAAGCGCATCACCCGCTGGATGCTTGAAGGATCCTTAGATCAGGAGCACTGGAAGATCTTGGTCGACAAGCGGGACGCAGATACCAACCTCGGCAACGACTTCCTGCTCTTTGAAGATGGTGAGAAGCTTCGCTATCTGAAGCTTACCGTCACCGAAGTACCGTTTGACCAGCCGGTGGCCATCTCCGGTCTTCGCGTCTTCGGCCATGGAAATGGTGTCGCTCCTGCAGCACCGCAGAATGTCAAGGCAGTGCGCGTAAGTGACCTCGATATGCTTGTTTCCTGGGCAGAGGACGGTGCTGTCGGCCACAACATTCTCTGGGGCTATGCACCGGACAAGCTCTACCACAGCTATCTGGTCCTCGGCGCAAATGAAAAGAACATCGGTGCCCTCACCAAGGGAGAACCGGTTTACGTGCGTGTCGACGCCTTCAATGAATATGGTATTATGGAAGGCGAAGTCTTTGCATTATAAGGAGGAATTCCCTGATGGCTACATTTTACAAGAATCAAAGAAACCCGATTCTCCCTGTAAGCATCCATGTGCCGGACAGTGAGGCACATGTGATGCCGGATGGAAAGCTCTACGTGTACGGCAGCTATGATCTGCGGGAAGATGTGTACTGCAGCGAAGAGTATCATGTCGTATCCACCCCGGATATGGAGCACTGGACCGTCCACGAGAAATCTCTTGATGGCAATGATGTTCCCTGGTTTTCCGATCCAAATGCGGTCAAGTACCCCGGTATCGACTGGACCCATCCCACCCCGTTTATCATGCGAATGATCCAGCGCGATATCGAAAATGGGGTCGATTTGAAGGCGGAATTTGAGAAGCAATCGAATCAGCCGAAACCGCCGCTATTATTTGCGCCGGACTGCCTGGAAAAGGATGGAAAGTATTACCTGTATTTCTGCATGTCCGATGACAGTGAAGGTGTGGCAATCTCCGACAAGCCGGAAGGCCCGTTCGGAGACATCCATCAGTTCCCGATCGGCGGCATCGATCCGGCGATCTTTATCGATCAGGACGGAAGCGCCTACTATTACTGGGGACAGCTCTTCTCTCACGGCGTGAAGTTAAACCCGGATATGGTGAGCTTCGATCCGGCTAACATCGTCGACAATCTGGTGACGGAGGAAGAACATTTCTTCCACGAAGGCTCTTCCATGCGCCGCATCGGCGATACCTATTATTATGTTTACGCGGACATGCAGCGTGGCAAGCCCACCAGTCTCGGCTATGCGACGAGCGATTCTCCGCTCGGTCCCTTCACCTATCGCGGCATCATCATCGACAACGACGGCTGCGATCCTGCAAGCTGGAACAATCACGGATCCATTGAATGTGTGAATGGTCAGTGGTACGTCTTTTATCATCGTTGTTCCCGTGGCATGCAGCAGCATCGCAGACTTTGCATTGAGAAGATCGAGATTGCACCTGATGGATCCATCCCGGAAGTCAAGATGACCTCCCAGGGCATCGGAGATCCCTTCGGGCCGGGCGAGGATATCTTCGGATATCAGGCCTGCGGACTTACCGGCACCTGCTATATCGGGCTGGGCGGACCTTATGAAGAGCTTCTGACGCAGATTTCTGAAGGCGATACCGCGATCTTCCGCTATGTGAAGTCTCAGACCGGCTGGAGCAAGATTGCCTTAGAAGCAGACGGCTCCGGAGAGATTGCAGTCTACTTCGGTGATCATCTCGCCGGAACGATTCTCGTGGAACATGGAGTGCAAACCACCACAGAGATCCACGCACCCGCAGGAGAAGCGGAGCTCAAACTTGTATTCAAACACACCGATGGATTGACCATCCAGAAAATTACACTGTTCTAAAGGAGGATCCTCCTCTTGACTTTGGATCAATGCTGGGTCACAGACAAAGGCAAGACACCTTTTTACCTGCGCAGCGCCTTTACCCTTAAGGAAGCGCCGGAAAGCGCAACACTTCTTGCCTGCGGACTCGGACAATACAATGCCTATTTAAACGGCCAGCGGGTCGGGGATCATTTTCTCGATCCCGCCTGGACCGATTACCATAAGCTCGTGCTCTACAACCGGTTTGACGTGACAGAGCTGCTAGTGGCGGGCAAGAATGCCCTCGCGATGGAGGTGGGTAACGGCTGGTATCTCTGGGATCAGGAGTATGGGTACGGATTTCATTTTCCACCCTTTATGCCCCCGAATCCCAATCCTTACAAGCCTTACGGCGAAAGCCTCGTCGCAAGCTTTCTTCTGACCGTCACCTATGCGGATGGAAGCACTCAGACCTTCTGTTCCGATGAAACGTGCAAGGTCAAGCCGCACGGCGTGCGCCACAGCAATGTCTATGGTTCCGAGTGGATCGACGGTGCAGAGCTGGAGCCTCTTTGTTCCTTGCCGGAATACGACGATTCTTCCTGGGCAAATGCATCCACAGCGCTTCCCGAGGAAGCGCCGAAGGGGGTTCTCAAAGAAGCGCTCCTTCCGCCCGTCAAGGCGCTGCACCGCTACGAAGGCAAGTATCTCGGTACGGTAAATGGCCGCCGCATCTACGATCTCGGCCAGAACATGTCCGGAATCTTGGAAGCCACGGTACGTGGCAAGGCCGGCGTGCGCGTGGATATCTATCCCGCGGAAAAGCTTGACGCAGAAGGCGATGTCGATCAAGTAGCCAAAAACTGGATGCCGATCGATAACGTGATCACCTACATCCTTGCAAAGGACGATGCCGAAGAAACCTTCTCGCAGACATTTACCTATTTTGCAGGCAGATACCTGGCAGTGGCAGGCGAAGTCGAAGTTCTATCCCTCTCCGCCCAGGCCATCAGCAGTGCCTGGAAGCAGGCAGGCAGTTTTATCTGTGACGATGAACGCTACAACCGGATCTATGACATGATCGAGAAGACCGTCGAGGCAAACATGCTGGGCGTCCACACGGACTGCCCCACGATCGAACGGTTTGCCTGGCAGGAACCGAACCATCTCATGGCTCCTTCCATCTTTTATATGAAGGACGGAAAAGCCCTCTGGGAGAAGTTTTTGTGGGATCTGCACTATGCGCAGCACACCGCAGAAGATGTGTTCTACGATTTCGCGGGTAATGAGATTCATCCGGGCGACGGACTCGTGCCTTCGCAGGCCCCTTGCTACATCCCCAATGTCCTGCCGGTGCCCGGCATGGGAAGCTTCTATGACATCATTGCCTGGGGAAGCACCATCATTCTTGGTACCTACTGGCATTACCTTTTCTATGGGGATGAGACCGTCATCCGCGATCACTACGACGCAGGGATGCGCTACCTCGCGCACTTAAAGAGCATGCGTACGCCGGAAGGTTTCATCAATCACGGCCTTGGCGACTGGGGCAACCCGGAAAATGCGCTCGCAAGGGAGAACATCGAGACCGCGTTCCTCTACGCGGACACGATCACGCTTGAGAAGTTTGCAACGCTCCTTGGCCATGCAGACGACGCACAGATGCTTCATACATTTGCAGAGGAAGTCAAAGCAAATTACAACGAAAAGCTCCTGCGCTACGATGAAAACCTCGGCGTTTGGTGTTATCACCTTCTGGCAAATGATGCCGCGCCGACGCAGGCTGCGCAGGCACTTCCCCTCTACTGGGGCATGGTACCCGAAGAGCGAGAAGCAGACGTTGTCGGTGCATTTCGAATGATTCTGGAAGAAAAAGATGCGCTCATCGCCGGCGAGATCGGACTACCTTACGTGATCCAGACCGCCCGCCGCTACGGGATGAATGACCTGATCTGCCACTTCATCACAAAGACGACGCATCCTTCTTACTACGCATTTATCTGCGACGGTGAGACGACGCTTGGCGAGTACTGGGAGACCAATCCAAGAAGCCATTGTCACGACATGATGGGACACATCATCGAGTGGTATTACAACGGTCTTGCCGGGATCTGGCCTCTGGCACCTGGATTTGCGAAGGTCCGAATCGCGCCTTACCTGCCGGATGGCATGAATACGTTTACGTGCACCTACGAAACACCGCTCGGAACCATCCGCATCGAAGCTTTGCGCACCAAAAAAGGCCCTGCTTATCGGGCCTTGGTTCCGGAAGGAATTGTCTGCGAGGCTGCAAAAGACGTCGAGGTTACTTCATCTCGAACGGAATGAGGCTGTCCTCCGGGGAAGCATTGCGGTGGCGAAACTCCTGCGGAGAGCAACCATAGGTGTTCCTGAAAACGCGGGAGAAGTGATCCGCCGAGTGATAGCCGACGGTCTCCGCAATCTCGCTGACGCGGTAGTTGGTGTGCAGCAGATACTCGACGGCTCTGCCGATGCGGATCTGTTTGACCAAATCCGTGAAGTTGGTGCCGACATTCTGCTTGATCAGATTGCACAGATGCGGCTTTGAATAGTGGAAGCGATTGGCGAGTTCATCCAAGGTGATCGTGCGGTATTCACTGCGAATCACGTGCAGCACCCGGGAGAAGTCGCCGCTCGCCCGCTCATGATCATACTGGTGTTCTAATTTATTTCCGCGCAGGAAATGGGCCAGCAGGAGGTTGACGTAATTGATGCAGCAGCTGTTGGAATAGCTGTCCATGCGAAAGCTCTCCAACATCGCGTTCTGCACGATCAGACGCACCTCCTCGATCTCCTCTTCCTGAAAGAGCAGATAGTTGGGCTGCACCTCGCGTTTGAGAATCCTTCGGAAGAACATAGCAAGCGCATCCTCTCTGCTGAGCAGAGAAAAGAAGCAGGCCTGGAAAGTGCTGCGCCGCAGCATGATGCAGTAAACCGTGCTGTGATCCGTGATCTCGATATCGTGCAGGGATTGCGGCGCGATCACAACGAGTGCCCCCCTGTGAAGCTTACAGACCTTATCCTCAAAATGCAGAATGCAGCTGCCGTCAATGACGCAGTTCATCTCCACATAATCGTGGCGATGCAGGAAAGGTCTTGTGTATCTGGGATGCCGGATGATGAAGACGTCGTTCGACACCGGAAACATCATCGGCTCAAGCACGCGTTCCGTCATCGCGCTGGTTGGCGCGACCGGAAAGTTGATCTTGTTGGCGATCGCTTCAAATGCTTCCATGGAGGAATGATCGATCATCCTCGCGTGGGACGGCTGGGGCGTTGGTGCTTCCAAAAGCTTCCCCTGTTCACACAGGGATTGGATCGCTTCCGTAAACTGCAGGCGCTTCCCGTTTTTCTCTTTGTGGTCAATGAGCGTCCGCTCGAGGTCACCGAAGGTCGCATAACTAGGCATGGTATATCACCTCTTTTCTATGAAAATTTAATATTTATAATTAATATAACAAATAACGAACGAAACTACAAGAAGGGACAACTTGTCTATGAACATCACATCCATCAAGATCAATGGGGTCAGAGAGCCGCTGGGATTTGCCTTGGAGCCGCTCTGCGTCTCCTACCATGTCGCTGACACGAAGAGCAAAAAAGCGCAAAAGACCACCATCCAGATCGTGAAGGCTGATCAGCCGGACGTTGTGATCGCTGAAAAGTCCGGTGAGAATCTGCGCCCTGCGGGGGAACATTTCTCCCTGGAGCTTGCGCCGCGCACTGCATATCTTGTCAAGATCGAGGTCCTCGGCGACGCAGGGGATTCAGCCTGCGAAACCGCACATTTTGAGACCGGTAAGCACGGCGAGCCCTGGCAGGCAGCGTGGATTTCTGCCAAGAAGGGCGATGACTGCCATCCGTATCTGAAGAAGACATTCTCCGTTAAGAAGGGCCTTGTAAATGCTCGTCTCTACGCTGTGGGCGTCGGTATGTTTGAGGCTTACATCAACGGAGAAAAGCTCGGCGAAGAGTACTTAAAGCCCGGCATCACCAACTACGAGAAGCGCATCCAGACCGTCACATTTGCGGTGGATTCCCTGACAGAAGGAGAAAATGAACTCTCCTTCCTTTTAGGCAAAGGCTGGTACATGGGCACCTTCGGCCTGGAAAATGAAGACAAACATTTTGGTGACCGCATGGCTGTCATCGGTGAATTGCATCTGTGCTACGAAGATGGCTCATGCGAAGTCATTTGCACGGATGATCGCTTCACCTATCAGCCTTCTGCGATTACAGAGTCCGGCATCTATTTTGGTGAGACGCTCGATGAGACCAAACACGCCGATGAGTGGTCTGCTGTGGAAGTCATCACCGATCCCGATGCGGATCCCGGCACCAAGAACCTGAAAAAAGAACATCTTGTTGACCGTCTGAGCCTTCCGCTTGTCGTCAAGGAAGTCCTGCCCGTCAAAGAGATCATCCACACCCCTGCCGGGGAAACCGTGCTTGACTTTGGCCAGAACTTCGCGGGCTTTCCGGAGTTTGACGCAGACTTCCTGCGCGGCACGAAGATCATCCTCGATTTTGGAGAGATCCTGCAGCAAGGCAACTTCTACCGTGGCAACTACCGCGAAGCAAACTCCCAGTTTGTCTACATTTCCGACGGTCAGAAGAAGACCGTGCGGCCTCATTTTACCTTCTTTGGCTTCCGCTATGTGAAGGTCACCGGCTGGGTGGGTGAACTCACTCCGGAAATGTTCCGCGGCCTCGTTCTTTACTCCGATATGGACCGCGCAGGTCATATCCACACCGGAAATGCAAAGATCGATCGCCTCTATGAGAATACGGTCTGGGGACTGAAATCCAACTTCCTTGACATGCCAACCGACTGCCCGCAGCGTAACGAACGCCTCGGCTGGACCGGTGATGCGCAGATCTTTGCACCGACCGCCAGCTATCACATGGATACCAAGGCCTTCTTCCACAAGTTCGAGCAGGATCTGATGGATGAGCAGGCTTACTTAGACGGTGCGGTTCCGAACTATGTTCCGAACTTCGGTCACAAGGCTGACGCAACCAGTGCCTGGGGCGATATCGGCACCTTCCTGCCCATGACCCTCTGGAAATACTACGGTGACAAAGAAGAGCTTGCATTCGCCTACCCGATGATGAAGGGCTGGGTGGACTATATGGATCGCCTCGATACAGAACGCCGCTACACATTCGAGCCGGGCTTCCAGTTTGGCGACTGGCTTGGCCTTGACGGCGTGAGTGAGACCAGTTTTAAGGGTGGAACCGATGACCATTACCTCGGTGCGGTTTATTACTATCAGTCCACGAAGCTCACCGCAGAGGCTGCAGAAATCCTTGGCAAGACTGAAGACGCAGCGCACTACGCAGACCTTGCTTCTCACATCCGCGAGGGCATTTTAAACGAATACTTTACCCCGAACGGACGCTTTGCAATGGATACGCAGGCTTCCTACGTCGTCGCTTTAAAGTTCGGTCTCTACAGAGACCGTGAGCGGTTGATCGCACAGTTTAGGGATCGCCTGAAAAAAGATGGTTTTCGCATCCGCTGCGGCTTCGTCGGCGCGCCGCTTCTGTGCACGGTTCTGGCAGAGTGCGGCCTGACAACGCTTGCCTACGATTTCCTGCTTAAGGAAGACTTCCCGAGCTGGCTCTACTGCGTCAACTTAGGCGCAACGACCATCTGGGAGCGCTGGAATTCGGTCGGCCCGGACGGCACCATTTCCAACACCGGCATGAACTCGTTAAACCACTATTCC
Organism: Lachnospiraceae bacterium; assembly: GCA_017480565.1. GTDB lineage: Bacteria > Bacillota > Clostridia > Lachnospirales > Lachnospiraceae > RGIG1588. The sequence continues at coordinate 51,181 of JAFVAL010000040.1, forward strand.
TACGGTTCGGTCATGGAATTCGTCTACGGCTACGCTGCAGGCATTCGCCCCGCTGAGCCTGGATTTGGAAAAGCGATCATCGCACCGCAGCCTGACTACCGGCTGCCGAAGCTTCACTGCTCCTTTGACTCTGCGTCCGGCAAATTTGTCTCGAACACCGACCTTCTGCCCGACGGTCAGGTGCAGATTCACATCGAGATTCCGTTTGGCTGCGAAGCGCAGGTCATCCTGCCTCGCTCTGGCAAGGATCCGGAAGTTCTGCCTGCAGGCAGCTACGACTTCACCTACATGCCAACAAAGGACTTCCGCAAGCCATTTGACGAGACCACGATGATCACGAAGCTCGCGGAAAATGAACAGGCACTCGGTATTCTTTTCTCCCTCGTTCCACCGATTGGCGGCATGGCCAAAGGAAAAGATCCGGAGTTTGGCAGCTGTGGACTTGCAGAGTTCAGACACTTAGGCTTCCTGCCGTTTGACCCGGCGAAGTTAGAAGAAGCAATTGAAAAGATCAAAGATTTAGTTATTGCATAATGTAGGAGGAAATCAACATGAGTATGGGTATGGAGCCGCAAGGCCCGCCGCTGGAAATGATTTTCGGCAATTATATGCCTTGGAAGATCGATGACACCACATGGGTCATCAGCTTTATGGAAGGAAGCGAATTCATTTACCTTTTAGAAGGCGATGAATACGCACTGCTTTTAGACACCGGCTATGGCATCGGCCACTTAAGAGAGCTCGCAGAACGTCTGACCGACAAGAAGATTCTGGTTGCGAACACACATTTCCACCCGGATCATTCCGCTGGAAACGGGGAGTGGGAGGAAGTCATGGTCTCTTCTACCTGGGAGATCGATGCACCTTCCGTCAACAACCCCGGCGCAGGCCCCGTAGATTTAAATGCCTTGCCTCACCCGGACTACCGCAAGAAATTGATGCATGACGGTGATATCATCGACCTTGGCGGACGCAAGATCCGCGTGCTGGATGTTCTGCCGGCGCACTGCAACAGCTCCCTGTTTTTCGTGGATGAAGATCATAAGATGCTCTTTACCGGCGACGAATATGAGAGCCATCAGACGATCATGTACGATAATTCCTGCAATCCCGACGCACCGTATCACGTGGAGAAGCGCCTTGAAAACTTAAAGGCAAATGCACTGCGTCTGAAGGAAATCGTAGGCGAAGGCTGGTATCTGCTGCCCAACCACAATGGTACCCCAATCGCCCTCTCCTACTTGGATGGCTATGTTGCGTTAGTCGATGCGATCTTTGACGGAACGGCCACGATCGAGGACAAGCTAAATCATCGCTTCATCGAGATGGATCCGAAAGCGCCGGAGCTTTGCCGCGTACGTCACGCCAGCGTCAGCATTTTCATCAAGAAAGCAGAAGTGTTAAAAGTATACGGAACCAGAAAATAATTGAACTTGTATCCGCAGACTGGCGGATTACGAATAGAAAGGAGTAACCCTATGCATATTGCAGTTGTATCCCTTGGCGCATTTGGCCATGTCAACCCCACCCTCTCCCCTGTCACAGAATTGGTCAACAGAGGCGTTCGTGTGACCTATTTTACGACCGAAGACTTCCGTAAGATCGTGGAGCCTACCGGCGCAAAGTTTGTCCCGGTTCCCTCCTGGATGGCTTCCAATGCACCGCAGAACGAGAAGAAAGAAGAAGGCGGTGAGGAGGAGAGTGTGGCAGCCGTTGTGCCTTTCCTTTTCTTAAATGAAGCCGGCGCTTACATCGACACGGTTCTTGATGTCTTAAAGGATGATCGTCCGGACGCGATTCTTCACGACTTCGCAGGCATCGCAGGCACCATGGCCGCTGATGTCTTAAAAGTTCCGAACATCATGCTCTACACCAGCTATCCGTCCAACGACACCTACTCCGTAGCGGAGTCCTTCTCCGGCGTTCCGGCAGATCATCCGCTTCGCATCGCGGCAGATCACATCGCAGATGGCTATGTGGCAAAATATGGTTGCCGCAAGATGACCGTGAAGGAGATCTTCGACGGCCAGGGCGACTTAAACCTTGTCATGATGCAGAAGCGTCTGGTTCCCAACAATGAGAGCTTTGGCGACAACTTCGTCTTCACCGGCGTTCAGATCGGCAAGCGCTCCGCATTCGGTTCCTGGACCGCACCGGACAATGGCAAGCCTCTGCTTTACTCTTCCCTTGGAACCGCGTTCAACAACTGGCCGGAGTACTATCCGATCCTCTTTGATGCAGTCCGCGACTTAGACATCAATGTCTTTGCAGCGCTCGGCGCGATCGATCCGGAGACCTTACACGATGTCCCGGCAAATGTAGAACTCGGCAAGATGGTTCCTCAGCTGGATATCCTCTCCCAGGCATCCGTCTTCATCACCCATGCAGGCATGGGCGGCACCGGCGAAGCAATCTACTACGGTGTTCCGATGATCGCACTTCCGCAGATGGATGAACAGGCAATCACGGCCCGTCAGATTGAGAAAAATGGCCTTGGCTTTGCTTTTGTGAACAAGAACGAGATCACAAGTGAAGCATTAAAGGATGCGATCGTCAAGATCCTGACCGATCCTTCCTACCGTGAGACCGCGAAGGAATTCAGCGAGGACATGCGTTCGCTTGGCGGAGCAAAAGCATCCGCAGATGCGATCATTCATTTCCTGGAGAAGTAATCTTGAGTACTTAAAGGGGCTGTCGCGATTGCGGCAGCCCCAAACTTTTCAACCGATATGATCCTTCCTACCTCACTCTCCACCGTATCGTAAATGTCGTCCCCTTCCCGGTCTCCGACTCTGCATTTAAGTAACCTTCCTCTGCCTCCACGACCGTCTTCGCGAGCGAAAGCCCGATGCCGACAGACGAAGCGGAGGCATTTTTTGCTTTGTAAAACCGCTCGAAGATATGCGGCAGATCCTCGCTTGCGATTCCCTCGCCTTCGTCCCGGATCTTGAGCACGTAATACATGCCGCAGTCCGCACCATTGACATGAATCATCGTGCCAGGTTTGCTATGTTCCGCCGCATTTTTGACGATATTTTTGATGGCCTCGCGCTCCCAGCGCCGATCAAGCAAGAGCGAAAAATCCAAGTCTCCGGTGGTCTCCACTGCGACATCCGAGACATCGAGCAAAATAGCAAGCTCAGAAAGTGCTTCGTCAACCAAATCTCCCACGCGCATCGGCTCTGGATTCATCTTCACCGTCCCGGCATCAAACCGCGCCAGGGAAAGCAAGGTTTCAACAAGTTCCGAGATCCGCGTCACCTGCTGGTCCATGCTTTTTAAAAAGTCCTGCCGAATCTCCTCCGGCATCTCCGGATCTTCTAAGATATTGTCAAGCAAGATTCCGATCGCGGACAGCGGTGTCTTTAGCTGGTGCGAGATGTCCGCAAGCGCCCGGCTTAGATTTTCGGCATCCTTCTGACTGTTGTCGGACGTCTCTTTTAGAAGCACCGCAATCTTGTAAATCTCATTCGAAAGCAAGGAAAACTCATCCTCTGCATTTTCTTTCGGACTCAGCTGATAGACCTTCCTGCTAATCTCGTGTAAATACTTAATCAAAACCTGGAGATCCCGCTCTCTCTTTTTCTGCAAATGAAGTAGATAAAGTCCGAATGCGACAGCAAGCAGTACAATCACAGCAATGCCAAGCCAGACGACTTTTCTTGCAAATGTACCCGCCACGGCGTTCATAAACCGCTCGTCATCATAGCCGTACTTTCCGGCAAGGCTGCTCTCCTGTGTCGCGCTTTTCCTGTAGAGTTCCACAAGCTCTGCCTCAGACAGCGCGTCATTTTCCTGACTCACGCTCTCGATAAAAGCAGCCATCTGCGCGTTTGTCTTCTTTTTATACTCCCGCAAGGCCAGCCCAAAGACGCCCAGATAGATCAAAATCGCGGCCACCGCGAACAAAAGGCAAGGCAGGATGATTTTCTTTATCCGCTCCTTTGTCTCCCTACGCATGCTATTAACGCCCTTTCTTTATGCTTCCTTATCGATCCGATAACCGATTCCTTTTACGGTCTCGATTACATTTTCTCCAAGTTTATTCCTGATTCTACGAATGTAGACTGTCAACGTGTTGTCTTCGACCACATTTCCCGCAATGTCCCAGATTTTCCCCAAGATCTGGTCTCTCGTGAGCGTCCGCCCTCGGTTTTGCGCGAGCATCACCAGAATCCGGTATTCCAAGGGACTCAGCGACACTTCCGACTCCCCTTTGAGTACACGATTGCCCAAAAGGTCGATCTTGACCTCGCCCAGCACAATCTCACGCTCGTGTTTGTGGTAACGCCTGAGCACGTTGTTGATGCGCGAAAGCAACTCTCTGGAGCGAAACGGCTTGATCACGTAATCATCCGCCCCGAGGTCAAAGCCGTAGACGACGTCCCTCTCCTCGTCCTTCGCGGTCAGAAAGATCACCGGCAGATCCGGCACGCTCTCCTTGATCTCCTTGCAGATTGCAAAGCCGCTGCCATCCGGCAGCATCACATCGAGCACTGCCAGGTCAAATGTCTTCGCATCGATCGCAGCGATCGCTTCCGCCTGGTTCTTGCAGTGCGTCACACCAAAGCCCTCCTGCTTCAGCAGGTAGACAAGTCCTTTACCAATCACCGCATTATCTTCTACCAAAAGAATCTGATTCATCGTCTGGTCCTCTCATATTCCTATCGTCTCTTGCCCATTAGTATAGCACAGTCAACCACAATTTGCAGTCCCATCCTTACAGCAAAATGCGGCCGCAAAACGACCGCATTTTCAATACAGACTTAAATCGCATCATTTCGGATCGTTTCCACGATATTTTGCTTCTCGATCTTTGCAAGTGAATACCACATGGTAAGCCCCACAATCAGGAAAACAAATACCGCCGCGATCAAAATCGCCTTCATCGGGAATAAGTACCCTAAATCCACCGCTTGTGACATCGCGCGGTAGATCAGAACCGATCCCAGAATGCCCAGAGGGATCCCGTAGGCCAGAGATTTCGCACCATAAAGTAAACTCTCTAAGCGGATCATCCGGTGGAACTGCGCAGTGGTCATACCCACCGATTTTAGCATTGCAAATTCCTTGCTGCGCAGGATCATATTGGTTGTGATCGTGTTGAAGATATTGGTCACACCCACCAGCGTAATCACGGTGATAAACCCGTAGAGGAAAATCTCGATCAAAAGAATCATATTTTTCTCGTCTTGCGTGTTTTTCTCCAAATTATAGATGTTCATGCCCGCAAGCCCCGCAGACTCACCCTTATAGGTTAACAGCTTGTTTTCCGTCTCAGAAGGCTGCTTCGACATGATGTAGAGTCCGTGAAAGTACCCGTCTTCCGTTACCGGAAGCTCTTTTAGATAATTTTCCGACACGAAAACATATCCGCCGTTGGTGTAGGTTGCCTCATAGCCCATCGGGCGTTTGTCGAGTCGGTGAACTTCTTTCAATTTCACAGGCTCCGTAAAGATCTCGACACTGTCATCGGTCACATAAGAAATCGGTGCTATCGCAAGTCCTGTTTGTTCCAAGTCACCATAGCAGTTGTAGAGCACACGGCCATCGGTTTCCGTGTAAGTCATCTGATCATCCGCGACAAGTGCCAACGAGTCAAGGTTTTCCGTGTAACCAAGACTCTTTGCAAAGCGCTCGAAGTAATCCTGATTCAGTGCAACAAGACTACAGTTGTAGTACATATATTTTCTATATTCTTCAGGGGTACTGTCGTAACTTTCTTGATACATTTTCTTCTCTATCTCAGATCCATAAGTATCGACGTCCACTTTCAAAGAATACTCTTTGGAATACGAATAATTTTCTTCACCGATCGCCTCCATGAGCGGATCAATCTCCTCCACGGAACGGATCCCCGTGACCTCCAGATTAAACTGGTAATCGGTGTATACGACCCCTGTCGCGCGCTTTGTGTAGCCGACAAAACTCGAGAGCGAGACAAAGACCACGATGCTCACCACCAGGGATACCACGGTTGTGCGGTACTTGCTCTTGCTGCGCTTTAAGTTCTTCGCCGCGATCACACCGCCGATGCCAAAAAGTTTTTTCGTTAGTGGCGAGATGCGCACCTGCTTTTTACTCACTTTATATTCCTGATTGCCGCGAATCGCCACAATCGGTGGGATCTTGCCCGCCTGTACGGCTGGAATGAGACTCGATAAAAATATGGTCAGAGCACCGAGAAATACCGCAAGCAGGATGACATACCATGGCAGATGGAACGTAAAGGAGAACCCAATGTCCTGAATTGGAAGCAGGGCGTTAACAATTCTTGCCAGCACTGCAAGTGCAAATGTTCCACCGAGGATGCCAAGCGGGATGCCAATCAGCCCGATCAAAAAGCCTTCATAAAGCACGCTGTCACGGATTTGTTTCGACGTCGCACCGACACTGGAGAGCATCCCGTACTGTGCGGTCTTTTCCGCGACCGAAATCCGGAAACTGTTACGGATCACGAACACACTTGTTCCAATAATGATGATTAAAATGATCGCGCCCACCGCATAGAGTGCGCCAAGATCATTATCCGAAAGGGCGCCCTCGTAGCGCAGCAGCCACTGGTTGCGGTCGTAGGAAACCTCTCTGCCTGTCTCCTCCGCGATCACGGAAGCGATCTTTTTGGTGGCGCCAAACCATTTTGCAGGCTTCTCAAAACGCACGCCCACAAAGCGGTCCACGTCACTCTCCTTCTCCAGGTAGGTAAACAGTGTATATCCAGGCGCGGAAAAATTTTCCACCTGCTGGCTGGGACGGTTGATCAGACCTACAATCGTAAACTGCATCGTCTGAGTATTGATCACGGTTTCCTCAAATGTCTCGTCAAATGGATTCATTTGCGTCAATACGGTTCCATCCTTCGCAACGCGAACACCGACTTCCAGCGTGAGGACATCTCCGATCTTATACTCCATCTGACCGTTGGAGATCGTATGCACAGGCAACACCACCTCGGACCCATTCTTCGGGAAGCGACCCTGCTGCAAGAAGAGCCCGCTCTTTGCAAAGCCATTTTCATCCAGCGACTTCACATAGAAGTATGGCTTATAGGTGTTTTGGCTCTCCTCGGCCACCGCATAGCCGAGGTTTTGTCCCGCAAAATAACTCTCTACATCTGCATTTTCCGTAATGTAGCCTACCGCCTCCGCGGGCACATCTTCAAACATCACATGATAATCGCCGTTGACCGCTTTTTCGTAATTGATGAGTGACTGCTGCGCACTGGAGACCAGACCCGCCGCTGCGCACAAAAGTGCGGTCGAGAGGATGATGCCGATTACCGTCACGATCGTCCGCTTTTTGTTGCGCCGCAGGTTCTCATACGTTAGTTTTCGAATGATATTCATACCCTTTTACTCCCATTCCTCTTTAGCGCACTTCATCGCGCACAATGCGTCCATCCTCAATCGTAATCACACGCTCTGCCTGATTGGCAATTCCAAGATCATGCGTGATGATGATCACCGTTTGATTGTACTTGCGGTTTGACATGCGAAGCAGCGAGATAATCTCTTCACTCGCCTTCGTATCCAGGTTGCCCGTCGGCTCATCCGCGAGGATAATCGCAGGCTGATTGATCAGCGCTCGTCCGATCGAAACACGCTGCTGCTGGCCGCCGGAGAGCTCATTTGGCAAATGTTTCCGCCGCTCGTTAAGTCCCAGCACGTCAAGAAGCTCCGAGAGCCGCTCTTCATCCACCTTCTGCCCGTCAAGCTCACACGGCAGTGTGATGTTCTCACATACATCCAGGATCGGAATCAGGTTATAAAACTGATAGATAATCCCGACCTGTCTTCGTCTAAAGATCGCCAGCTGATCATTGGTCAGCGAATAAATGTCCTGGCCATCGATCATGACCTTGCCCGATGTCGGCCGGTCCACACCGCCGATCAGATGCATCAGCGTCGACTTACCGCTGCCAGACGCACCGACAATTGCGACGAACTCGCCCTTCTCCACACGAAACGACACATCATCCAGCGCCTTCACCAAACTCTGATCCTTTCCATATTCCTTGCAAAGATGCTCCACACGTAAGATTTCCATGGTTCTCCTCCAATGATTTTGTATTACGGGAACTTTCGCTCCCACCCTGGTAATAAAGATACAAGACCAAAGTGACAGCAAAGTGACAGTTTGCGAAAGTTTCTTTATTCCCACAACAAAAGCCCCACAACCTTTCGTGCATGCACGAGGTTGTGGGGCTCTCCACATATCGTTTCTAACAAATATCTCAATTGTCTTTATCCAGGGATGCTATCTTCTCACTCTCTGCCCAGAACTTCCGCTCTCTTCCGCAGATCCAGGCATCTTCCGTGATCTTAAAACTTCCTTCCAGGCGAATGTCATCAGACGCGCTTCCGACAAACACATCGATATCACCCTTCTCGATCTTCCATCGCATGTCCTCATCTAAGAACGCCAGCTGACTGGGCTCGATGACAAACTGCACCTTCTTCTTTTCGCCAGGCTCCAGTGCGACTCTCGCAAATCCTGCAAGTTCCATCTGTGGCCGTACCATACTCGCGTAGCGATCGCGTAAATAAAGCTGCACAACTTCCGTCCCGGCGACATCTCCGGTGTTTGCAACCTCAAACGAGATCTTCACAGTGTCATCCGGTTTTACCGCCTCGTGGTCGATTACGAGATTCTCGTACGCAAATGTCGTATAGCTGAGTCCATGTCCAAACGCATAACGCGCCTTGTGAGGCAGGTCAACGTAAGTCTGGAAGCCGATGCTCTCACCTTGATGCCACAAAGACCCCATCGGGTGATTGTAGTAAACCGGGATCTGTCCCGCATGATAGGCGATCGAGACAGGCATCTTGCCGCTCGGATTGTTCTTGCCAACCAAGGTCTCAACGACTGCCTGCGCGCCACATTCTGCCGGGCTCCACGCCTCAACCAGTGCATTTAAGTACTTATCTGCCACGTCACTTGAGACCGGACGTCCGTCAAAGTGCACACCCACCATCGGTTTTCCAAGCTTCGCAGCAAGCGCGATCAGCTTGTCCTGGCAAGGCGGCAGGTTGATCGTCGACGCATCCACGCCTTCACCGGTCGTGGAAATGGATCCGGAGCTGTATTTTCCACCAAGGGTGAAGAGAATCACATCCGCATCCTTCATGACTGCGAGTGCATTTTCGTAATGGCTCTCATCCTCGCCTGCGATCGGATAGCCGTAGTCCCAGACGATCTCTGTCCACGGCAGTTCCTTGCCAAGCACCTCCAGGAGATTTTTGCAGTTTGGCTTCTGGAGCTTTAAAACCGCATCGAAGACCTCCGCCTCGTCGCTCTGGATCTCGGTGCCCGGTACACGCATGTACTCCGCTTTTTCACTCTCACCATATACACCAGCCATAGAATTATGCGCCGCACACTGCGCTTCCATCATGCTAAGATGCGTATAACCGCCGAAGAAAAATCTGGCATTGGCTGCGTGTGGTCCGATCACCGCAATCTTTTTGAGATTCTTTGAAAGCGGAAGCGTCCCGTCATTTTTCAGAAGCACCATCGACTCTCTTGCACTCTGCAGCGTGATTTCCTCGTCAGTATCCGCATAGAATGCCTCCATCAGGGCTTCGTCCTGCAGCGCAAATGGATGCTCAAACAGTCCCATTCTGAACTTTGCAGTTAGTTCGCGAAGCACCGCCTGATCGAGCACTGTGATGTCTGCCTTGCCCTCTGCAAACCAGTCCTGAAGCTCTTTTCCGAAGCATTTCGGCATCGGCAGCTCCACATCCATTCCGGCCTTCATTGCGACGTAGCCGGCTTCCTCCAGGCTCTCAAACTGTCCCTGGTATTCATGCATGTTGCTCACCGCACCGTAGTCCGAAACCGCAACCCCGTCAAAGCCCATTTCTTCGCGCAAAAGCCCGGTCAAGATATTCTTTGCACCGGACACGGAACGTCCATTTAGCGTGCAATAGCATGGCATCACACCGTGCAGATTTGCCTCCGTCATCGCTGCCTGGAAAGACTTACCATAGATCTCCCTGAGCAGGCGCTCCGGCACCTCCGCATCTGCACCGTGAATTCCGCCCTGCGAATGATGAAAGGCCAGGAAATGCTTCGCCGTCGCGTCCGCGTGTCTGCCGTCCGTCTCCCCTTCCTGGATTCCCTTTGTGAAGGCAACGCCCATCGCCGCAGCCAGCGTCGGATCTTCTCCGTAGGTCTCGCCCTGACGCCCCATGCGGGAGTCACGGGAAATGTCTAAGACCGGGGCAAGAATCTGTGTGATACCCACCGCTTTCTGCTGCCGGCTCACAATCTCTGCGATCTTCTTCTCAAGTGCAGGGTCAAAGGAAGAACCACGCGCAATCCCGCTCGGGAAACTCGTCGCATCCTGAATATAGGCACCGCACAGACCTTCCATGTGGAAAATGGCCGGAATATGATGCGGCTGGTTCTTCATCACGATCTCCTGCAGCCGCTTCTGCCATGCGGCCGCCTCCTTAAGGCTCTTAATTCTGCGCATCTCCAAGAAAGACATTTGCCCGATCCCGTTGGTCAAAAACTGGGCCATACGGTCCTCAAGACCCGGGATCGCAAAAAGCCCGGCCACCTGCGTCATCTTCTCTTCGAGACTCATCTGTGCAAGTAATGCCTGCGCCCGTTCTTCCGGGCTCAGATTCGTATCCATATATGGTTCCATCTCTCAAAACTCCTTATCCAATTCGCGTTGCCAGCACCGCAAGTCCTTCTCTTCCCGGCAAATGAATTCTGGTCGGTCCGGTTACCTCTTCCTCAATGACTTCGCGCGTCATCTCCCAGACATCGATCATCTCGATCCGGTACTTCTTGTCCTCCGGCAGACGAAGATCCTGGATGGCATAACACTGCTTATCGTTAAACCACAGGTAAGCCTCTTCTTTCACCTGCGCTGTCCATTCATGTTCCCCGGACAGATGAATCAAGCGCTCCGTCTCATTCATCATCTGAAGGCTATTTCCAAAGGTCTGCACAAACCCTCTCATCTCTTCCGGAAGCACTTTGAGCATCTCTTCGAGTTGTTCGGGTGTCGCTAAGGCGAGCTTCACCAAGCCATTCTGAATCGGTGTAAGTGCGCCTGGAAGCGACTCGATGATCTCTCTAAGGAAGGCGATCCGCTTCGGGCTCTCGCCTTTTAGCTTGCCGCCTCTCGCCCACCAGAGGATCTCGTCATCCGATAAAAATGTCTCGCCATGGGTGCAGTACGCGCCGCTCGCATAGCATCTCCAGAAACGGTAGACCATCTCTCTGCCGGAGATACTGCCCCAGAAATGCTGTAGATTTCCCTCGTAGCAGCACTCGTCGATGATCAACGGCTTCTGATACTTCTCAATCCATCGCGCGATCTCCGTCAACGCCTTCGTCTGGTAGCTTGCATGTGTGATTGCCGGACGACTCGCATCCCAGAACGCCATGCAGTTATGGTTGGAAAGCGGATGTCCGTAAGGGTCGTTGGCTGCAACGTATTCCTCGATCTCTTCCCAGTCCCGCATACTCTTAGAGGCCAGATTCAGATCGTATTCATTTGCCAAAGACCACCAGATATTCGGCATGGCCGATAACCTGCGAAGCAGATAATCGAGATACTTCAGATTATCCTGCTGAGGAAGCCTAGCAAACCCCCACCTGTCATACGGATGGAATAAGATCAGATCGATCTGGATATCCATCGCAGCGATCCGGTGTAAGATTGCCTCAAACCGATGCCAAAACTGTAGATTGGGACGCCCGACATCCCACGAACCATCTTCTTTTTTCTCAAATGCATAGTAAGGCGGTTCGTTGTGATTGTAGTCATAATGCTTCGGGAAAACGCACATCCGAACCTTGTTAAACGGCGCGTTTTTGAGGCTCTCAAGCGTCTCCTCCACGAGCGCGTCCTCCTGTGAAGCCAGCGCATAAACCGTGGTTCCAAACGGGGTAAACAGTGTCCCATCTTCGCACTCAAAATGCGTCTCCACAGCCTTTACAATCCCGTGATGACCTTCTCCTGCCGGATCACAGAATGCCTCACCACAGCCATCTACCACGCCGGATACATGCCACGTGTAATTTCCTGTCTTTTCCGGCAGAAAACGCACCACATAACGTCCGTCGCCGTCATAAAAGCCCTTCACAACCTTCGTTTCATCTTCGCAGCAAAACTCTGCCGTGACATCCACCCGGGCATACTCATTTGCAAGGACAGGCCCTTCATAAACCAGCTCAAATGTCTCGTATTGTCTCATCTTTCTTCCTCCAAAAATGCTTCTAATCGTTCATAATCGCTCTTCTCAGTGCACACGATCCTGCCCTTGGAAAGCAGGTCTTTATCATTGCAAATCACTGCAAATACATAGCGGCTAAGCGTCGATTTCAGATTCAAATGATCGCCTTCTGAGGAGTCAAAAAAAACCTCCCCCTGGCACTTTTTCACTGCCTCCATAAAAGACAGATATTCCTTCATTTCTTTCAATCTCATACGTTTCTATTCCTTTTCTTGCTTTCCTTGCCCCATGGTTTCCCGGTACTGCCTCGGCGAGATTCCAACTTCTTGTCGGAACATCCGGTCAAAGTAACTTCTGCTGCCAAACTGCAGCTCTTCACTGATCTGCTGAATGTCCTTTTGTGAGCTTAAGAGCATCACTTTCGCAGCATCTACACGAACAGAGCGGATATAATCGGTGATCTTCATCCCGGTTTCTTTGGTAAACTTTCGCGTCAGATAGTACTCTGTGTAACCGCAGTGTCTCGCAATCTCTTCCATCGAAAGCGGCTTTGTATAGTTGCGGCGGATATAGTCGCGGCATTCACGCACCGCTCTTGACAGCCCATCGGCTTCCTGCACGCTGAGCACCAGCTTCTGATAATCCGCGTACATCGCTTGTGTCAGTTTCGGCGTTTCTCCGATGCCGCGCAGGCCCTCAATCCGTCGCACCCAGTCACTTTCAAGATTCTTCGCAGTCAGCACCGGCACACCGGCGCGCATGACAGATCTCGCCGATAAGGCGTTGAAGATGATCAGATTGTCCTTGGTCTGCCGTACACCATCCTTCAGGTGAAAATCCTGCAATTCCCCGATGTATTTATCACTTGTCTGCTCCGGCGCACGTCCCTGGACCAGGCAGCGCAGCATCATATCTTCATATGCAACCATCCGGCGAAAATCATTTTCCTGAAAATCCACTTCAGATTCCTCCGAAGGCTTCTCAGGCTTTCTCGCACTTTCAAACACAATGCTTTCACGGCTCAGATTCTCCTCATAGCAGAGAAAATGCATGATGCAGGCATAGTGAATCAGCGTGTCCATATGCAAAAACGGCACATCCCCGAAGACTTGTGCCAGATCTCTTCTGGTCTGCGGCGAGATGCCCCGGCGATCAATGATCTGCAAGCTGTTCTCAACCGAGCTGTTCTTTAAGTAAACAGGCCCGAGAAGAACCAGAAGCGTCCCTCCTTGCCGCAGATGTACCCACTCCGCAACCCAGTGCAGTCCCAGCTCACCGCTGAGCACATAAGGCACCGGTTCCAGATCCTTCTTTGCAAGCGCCAGATCCAGGCAGCCGCCAAAGTGCAGCATCATCTCATACTCCTTTTGATGCGGTGCGGTGGACATATACAGATGCTTCTGATCGTTATAAGCCCAGGCTCCCATCTGACAGGCTGCATAGATCATGCCCTGTAAGTCATTCAATTTGTATTCCACGTTAGGCCGTGCAAACTTCATGGTCCGTTCCTCCAAATGATATTTGATATCATTATATCATAGAAAAACGGCAATGCCAAAGTATTTGACATTGCCTCAGCCCGCATCATATCATTTTCGTTTTATTCTACGGTCTCATTTGCCTCAGCTGCCTTTGCTGCTGCACGGTTCGCTTCGTTGGTCTCGCGAATCTCAGGCATCATCTTGTCGAGCTTGTACAGACGGCAGACCAGGTAGACGATGAAGTAGACCGCTGCCGGGATTAAGGAGTAAAGCAGACGAATCATCGTGATTGCGGAAGCCGGCTGCACTGCAAGGTTTCCGTCATAGCCAGCCATACCGATCAGGATTCCGAGAAGGCCGCTTCCAAGACCTGCACCGACTTTATTTGCAAAACCGTTCACAGCACCAAGAGATCCCTCCAAACGCTGCATGCCGATATATTCATTGTAGTCAGCACACTCAATGATAAGCAGTCCGGAAAGCATCGAGATCGGGACCACGCCTGCACTAAAGAGGAGATTGCCGATGATCAGCATCACCACATTGCTTCCTGCGAAGAAGTTAAAGACATAACCTACGATCGTTACGATCAATCCGGTCCGTACCAGCTTCATGACGGAGATCTTCTTTAAAAGCTGCGGGAAGATGAACATCAGAGGAAGAATGACAAAGGATGTCAACGCCAATACGCTCATCACGCCTACATTACCGACAATATCCGTGAAGTAGAAGACTGCAACTCCCATATTGGTAATCACGTTCATAACCAACGTTGCAAATGCAATAATATAGATGTACTTGTTGCTCTTTAATAACTGCAGAATATCACTGAATTTTACTTTCTCATTTGCTGCCTTTACGTCAACATCATGGGTCTCTTTCACAACAAAGAATCGAAGCATGCCAAGGACTGCAAGCGGAATTGCGAACAGTAAAACCAGCTTAATCCAACCAGCCTGGCTTGTCGCAATCGAACCCATCAGTGTAGGGAAGATAACGTTGAACACTGCAACGATCAGCATCGGTACCACACCGCCATAAGTAGAAAGCTGTACATACTCTTTCTGGGTGCTGAAGGCACGGACCATGTAAACCGTCTGGTTCGCATTTAAGAAGGTGAAGAAAATGGAATTTGCAAACAAGTATGTCAGCAGAATCCAGACAGCCTTCACCGCTGTAGTCGCTGCGGCAGGCACGCAGAACATTAAGAGTGCACTCGCCCACATGCCGACAACACACCACTCATAAGGACGTCCTTTTCCCAGCTTGGTTTTGGTGTTATCAACGATGTATCCTGCGAAAAGATCGGTCACGCCATCGATCAGCTTACTTGCTAAAAGCAGGCCGCCGACTAAAGCCGCAGGCATCTTCATGGTGTTGACTGCGAACACGGTCAGATAACCCATAATCATCATTGCAACGCCGGTGGAACCGGGACGAAGCGACCAGGCCATCAGTTTTCCAAACGGAACGCCCTTTTCTTTCTTTACGGGATTACCCTGTGCATCCACTTTTTCTTTCTTACTCACGGTAAAACTCCCCTCTTATCTGTCAGTGGTTTTGTTTTCTTGTTGATTCTATTATCTCTGGTTTGAAACGACTTCTCTACGCAAGAATTCGTTTTGTTTTTCCAAAATTCGTGTACTTATTCAACGATCACACGCACACGATCCAGGTTCTTGATCTGGGTGTAAATCTCATCCTTGTTGCCATCTCTCTGGCTGGATACACGTGTCGAAACGAAGTAGGTTCCTGGATCGTCAAAGCGGTAAATGATCTCCGCCCACGCGCCCTTGACTCCGTCCTTTTCGGTCCGGTTGACATGTCCCTGCACCGGGAACAGGCCCTTTAACTTCTCAGGGAAGCCCCAGCGATCCTGGAAGTCGAACGCGATTCTTGTGATCTCACCGGCGCCTTCCGGAAGCACTGCTTCTGTGCGAAGGACAAACTCTCCGCCCGCACGGACATGGACACACTTCTGACCATTTGCAGTGAGGGTCACACCCGCCTGCAGACCATTTCTCTTGGAAGCATCTGCTTCTTCCACAATCTGTCCTTCCACAAGCTCATACTTCGTGGTCGCTCTCGGCTCTTTTCCAAACTGAATCCAATCCATCATATCAAGCAATGCCTGATACAATGCTCCCATGTAGTTGACCACCATATTATTGCCGATGGTATCGGTGTTGCCATGCATGCAGCGCTGCATATAGTACAGACGGAAGTTGTCTTCATTTCCCTGTGCCTTGCGCACCGTCTGGCGGTACCAGTCACCACACCAAGGACAGGTAGACTCATCCATCAAACTCTGGATGACCATCACTTTGCCCTGAATGTTACCATCCTGCACTGTGCCGGTTCCGGTAAAGCTATAGCCCATCACGTTCGCACGCTGAGGAAGTGCAGGCGTCCCGTCCGGATTGCGGAACTGATCCCACGCATGGAAGGTCTCATCCGGCACCTGGTGACGATAATAATGCTGGATTGCGATGTAATCCGAGTTGTCAAGATGCATCACATCACCCGGCTTGACTAACGCAAGCACCTCATTTAAATCACTCATACCATAGCACATACCGATCGTGAGGAACCCACCGCCGGTTGTCTCATCTCTCTGCATATCGCCAAGCAGCAACGTATACCCCACAGCCTCGCCGGTCTCAAAGGTCATGTTTACACCCTTTAAGTAAAGGTTGTCGCCCTCCGGCAGCTTCTCAAGCTCAATCCAGGCATCCTTGCCATCCGTGAGCATCTTCTTCCAGGCATCATCCACACCGTTGCGGCCTTCGATCTCATTCTCCTCATCGGCACTCTCCGGTTTTCCGGGCAAATGTACACGCTTCACCACACCGTCAAACTGAAGTCTGTCCTTGCTTGCGCTGCTGTTCGGATCTGCACCGGCATAGCCTTCGACCTCCCAGAACTCCTTAAAGAAACCAGGATCCGCCATCTTCACGCCAGGGGTCAGGACGGGCAGAGAACCATCATCGATTTTGCCGCTCGCTTCCAGATACCAAGCCATCGGCGGAAAGCCCATCTTGGTCAGCTCTTTTAACATCGCTGCTTCATCTTCATTCAGGCCATTGTATGGATCACCGCAGCCACCTGCATCGATGTTGTCGATAATCTTGCCAAAACAATTGCGAAGCACTCTCTGGCCCTGCGCATGCATCGTAATGGTGTTTGGCAGAGAAGCCGGAGAGCCGATCACAAACGGTACTGCGCCATCCCAAGCATCGGTATTTTCAATACAAGCCATGGTCTTATAACCACCGCCGCTGCCGCCGAAGACAACACCGACCGGACGCTCACAGCCATAGATTTCCATCGCCTTTTTGCGTCCAAACTCCGCAACCGCAGCACTGGATTTCCAACGCATTTTGTCATCCCCGTTCGGTCCAAACATCGTCACAGAGCCCATGTTGCTCTCGACAAAATAGCCGCCGTTTAGCAGCGAAAAGCCGATGACATCATCTACGCCCTTTTTGTTGAGGCTGGCAAGCTCCTCGTCCGGCCCCGGGAACGGAGAAAGATACTGGAAGAATCTCCCCTTAAAGGCATCTCTTCTCGGGAAACAGAAGATAAACTTCACCGTCGTCCCGCGGAAACTTCCGTGAACATACCGATATGCGAGTTCAGTGCCGTCTGAAAGCACATGTGATCTCATCTCTTCCACATCGATGATTGGCTCCTGATACATCGGGTCAGATAAAGCGTGATAAATTTCTTTTGCCATGATAAACTCCCTTTCTATTTTTTATGGTTGTTGCAAGTTCTCTTTATGGTTTTAGTTTATCAGGGGAAATGAAAGAATCATATGAACTTTTTCGTGAAAGTATGTCAAATTTTGTGCAAAAAAAGAGCCCCACAGCCATACACACACATGACTGTGGAGCCCATTCATCCACTGATTTCAGACTCATACATCTGATACAAAGATGTTTTCCAAATGCAACCGGAAAACGCATCCTCTCATAGATTACGATTCATCCTTAAACACAAAAAACTACATCAGATCCGTCGTCTTCTCAAGGAACTCAGCCTGAGACAAGTTCGCGCGCTTCGCCGCCTCTTCGGTCGTGAGAACGCCATCCTTCACCAGACCAGACAACACATTCAAAGCGCCTTCCTGACGCCCTCTGGCTTCTACTTGGTTAAGCATGCGTCTGCTCTCTCGTCTGCCTTCCTCCAAGCCCTGTGCTCGCCCTCTGGCTTCTACCTCGTCCAGCATGCGTCTGCCTTCCTCTAAGCCCTGTGCTCGCCCTCTGGCTTCTACCTCGTCCAGCATGCGTCTGCCTTCCTCCAGGCCCTGCGCTCGCCCTCTGGCTTCTACCTCGTCCAGCATGCGTCTGCCTTCCTCCAGGCCCTGTGCTCGCCCTCTGGCTTCTACGCGGTCTAACACTTCACACATATTCTCTGGCCTCCCTCCTTCATACTCCAACACATCAACGAATCTTTCGTCATGTGTCAACACGGACATCAGCTTCAACACTTCATCCACATGCATAAACTTCTCCGGATCCACAGGTCTGTAATTCGGATTCGTTCTACTGTGAATGAAATAATCTACAACAATTCTAAAATCACTATGAAAATGATGAATTGCCTCTTCCGGCAAAAATGCAATCTCAAACAAGTTTATTTTATAATCACTGACATAGGGACGTAATTCTTCAGGAATGTCAATGGCATCATAAATGCACTTGTTCTTACCCCAATGCTGACTGCCAAAATAGAGAACCAACGTAATGACCGGATATCTATCTTCCTGAGACAACTCTGCGCGATATGACGCACCGTCATACCCCATCACCCGCAGAGGCATATCCCTATCATACGATGTCTGATTTTCTACACCCAAAAAAGCAATTCTGACATTGATTCTTTCGTTTGACGTCTTGTACCAATATTTGGCGATATCTCTCTCCTGCTCATGAATCCGACCTTCTGACTTATACATCGCTACCGGCTGCGCATCTATAAGCGAATGTTCCTTGAGCACTTCCCTTCCTTCAAACAAAAGCCCATTTACAATGTCGGCGAACACATCATTGAAAGCCTCCAGAGTCTTCTCTGCAATATCTTTTTCTCCCAATGTAACCTCCCACAAGTTTAAAAATGAGAGGATTCGTTCTCCTATTTGTATTTTAACACGCAAATGATTATTTTCAAGATCATAAAATTGTCTTGACAACAAAAAGCCAGACGATAGCACTATGATCCCAGGCGAATGTGTCACTAGATGTATTGACATCTCGTTTTACTCGAACATGAATAAAACCTTTACCTAGAGTCAAAAAAACTGTCTGCAACAGCCTTGTCATTGACTCTGTCAGCCACAAAAAGCATATCCCGCGTCAAGAATAAGCTGTAAATGAACATTATATTTGACTCTGTCACTGTGAAAATGCTTTTGCAGAGTAAAAAGTAGAGCGCCCGGTGCCATTGGATGATAAAAAGAGGAAGATCCTCTTGAGAGCAAGCTCTCGCGGAGTTTTCTGGCCCCAACACTGTCGCCCTGCATCCTCGCGATCATTAGCCGCCTCCCTCGCTGCGCTCGCGCCCACAGTAGCCCTTGGATAGATTCTCCTTTCTGGCTCCAACACTGTCGCCCTGCATCCAGCTTTCAGCTGTCTGCATGGCGCGCGTTGCGCGCCATTGCAATAACAACAAAAACACGGACCTTCATGCAAGCATGGGTCCGTGTTTTTGTTGTTATTGAGGCTTTCTTATCGCGTCAGTACATCCCGTCCATGCCGCCGCCTGCAGGCATTGCGGGTGCGGGTTCTTTGATGTCGGCTACGACTGCTTCTGTGGTTAAGAAGGTCGCTGCGACAGATGTTGCGTTCTGCAGTGCGGTTCTGGTTACCTTCACAGGATCCAGAATGCCTGCCTGCACCATGTCAACATATGCTTCTTTATACGCATCAAATCCGGTTCCCGGCTCAGATTCCTTCACCTTATTGATGATGACAGAGCCTTCCAGTCCAGCATTGTCTGCGATGAAATAGAGCGGAGATTCCAGTGCCTTCAGGACAATTCTTGCACCAGTCTTCTCATCGCCGTCCAGGGACTCAACGAAAGGTGTGATTGCCTTTGCAGCGTGGATATATGCGGAGCCGCCGCCTGCGATAATGCCTTCCTCGACTGCTGCTCTGGTTGCATTCAGCGCATCTTCCATACGAAGCTTTGCTTCCTGCATCTCGGTCTCCGTTGCAGCACCAACACGGATGACTGCTACGCCGCCGGCGAGTTTCGCAAGTCTCTCCTGCAGTTTCTCTTTATCAAACTCAGAGGTCGTCTCTTCGATCTGCTTCTTGATCTGTGCGATTCTTGCAGTGATCTCGTTCTTGTCGCCTTCACCGTCAACGATGATGGTGTTCTACTTCTGAACCTTGACAGACTTCGCACGACCGAGCATCTGAATGGTTGCTTCCTTCAGATCAAGTCCGAGCTCGTCGGAGATCACGGTGCCGCCGGTCAGGATTGCGATATCCTGCAGCATTGCTTTTCTTCTCTCGCCATAGCCAGGTGCCTTGACTGCAACCACAGAGAAGGTTCCTCTTAACTTGTTAACGATCAGGGTGGTCAGAGCTTCGCCCTCGACATCCTCAGCGATGATGAGAAGCTTCGCACCGCTCTGTACGATCTGCTCAAGCAAAGGCAGGATCTCCTGGATATTGCTGATCTTCTTGTCTGTGATCAAAATGTAAGGAGAATCGAGGTTCGCCTCCATCTTATCCATATCTGTGCACATGTATGCGGAAATGTATCCGCGGTCAAACTGCATACCTTCGACCAGGTCAAGCTCTGTCTGCATGGTCTTGGACTCCTCGATAGTGATGACGCCATCACCGGTGACCTTCTCCATCGCATCTGCGACCATATCACCTACTGCATCGTCACTTGCAGAAATCGCTGCAACTCTTGCAATCTGCTCCTTGCCGTTGACCGGGCTTGACATCTGAAGGATTGCCTCGACAGCCTTCTCGGTTGCCTTCTTCATACCCTTACGAAGCACGATCGGGTTCGCACCTGCTTCCAGGTTCTTCATGCCCTCATGGATCATTGCCTGCGCAAGAACCGTTGCAGTTGTAGTACCGTCACCGGCCACATCATTGGTCTTGGTCGCAACTTCCTTGACAAGCTGTGCGCCCATATTCTCAAACTCATCCTTCAAAGTAACTTCCTTCGCGATCGTCACACCATCGTTGGTGATGAGCGGAGCGCCAAAGCTCTTATCCAGAACAACATTCCTTCCCTTCGGTCCAAGCGTTACGCGGACTGTATTCGCAAGCTGATCTACACCACTCTCCAGGGCCTTTCTAGCCTCGGTACCGTACTTAATCTCTTTTGCCATAATCGATTCCTTCTTTCTCAATCTACAACGATCGCTACGATATCATTCTGCTTGACAACCACATACTTGTCCTCGCCAAGCTTGACATCTGTGCCTGCATATTTCTGATAAATGACCTTGTCGCCGACCTTCACCTGCATGACAACTTCCTTGCCGTCAATCACCCCGCCGGGGCCAACTGCGACAACCTCTGCCTGCTGCGGCTTCTCCTGCGCAGAGCCGGGAAGCACGATGCCGGACTTTGTGGTCTCTTCTGCTTCTAACTGCTTTAAGACAACCTTATCGCCCAAAGGAACTAACTTCATGATATATCCTCCTCAACTTTTATAAGATTCGAATTCAATTGTTAGCACTCTAAACCTTCGAGTGCTAACGTAGTATAATATAGCCCCTATCTGCGTATTTGTCAAGCCATTTGGTAGAAAAAGGCAAAAGAAAAAAGCGGCCGCAAGGTTTCCCTGTTGGCCGCTGCCATCTGATGATTTATTCCGCGTGATCCTTATGCATTTTTTCCAGATCCGCGTTCATCTGGTCGCGGAAGCTGTCCACCTTATAAAGAAGGCTCAGAATGAACATCAGGACAAAGAGCACGATCGGCAAAATGTTATACAAGAATACAATGGCGTTGTTTGCCGTTTGTGTCTGTACGGCTGCAAGCCCGTCGTAGCCCGCGAGACCCATGACAAGGCCGACAAGGCCGACTGCGATCCCGTTTCCGACCTTGCTCGCGAAGTTCGCGATCGAGGCGACCAGGCCTTCGATGCGCACGCCGGTCTTCCACTCACCATAGTCCATGCAGTCGATCAGGTAGGTATTGATCATCATGGAAATGGGCATGGTGCCGATACCGAAGAGCAGGCCTCCGATGATGATGGTCGGCATGAAGGGGCCTCCAACGGTACGGATGACAATGCCAATGATGCCGATGAGGCAGCATGCCTGCAAAAGCCTGGTCGTTCCGAACTTCTTAGAGAGCATCGGGAAAAAGATCAGTGCTGGAACGACAACCATGGTCGTGATCGCCGCGGTTCCCTGCGCGCTCAGATCTCCGTAAATGTATTTGAAATAGTACGTCGTCGCTGTCTGCATGTTGTTGACAACAAAGGTAAGCAGCATCAGGCCGACCACGATAAACAGATACTTGTTCTTTCCGATGTGAACCAGAGATTCCTTGAAGGTCAGCTCGTTGCTTCCCTTCTTTCCTTCCGTCTCCGCATCATCCTCCACGATTTCCTTACAGAAGACGAAGCGCAGGATGCCGATGATGCTCATCACGATCGCCAGGGTAATGACAAGTTCTGTCCATCCAAGCTGCGTCGTTCCTTTTCCTGCCAGGAATTTTGGGAATACGATATTGAAAACAATGCTGCAGAACATGACGATGAAGCCGTTGATCGACATCGCTTTGATGCGGTTGCCTTCTGTCGTAAAAGCACGTGCCATGTAAACGGAGTCGATGCCGCCGAGTGCGGTCGCACAGACTGCGTTGACCATCGTATACATGATGAAGAGCCAGATATACTGCACGGCTGCGCCTGCTTTCGGGATATTGAACATCAGAACCGTGAAAATCCACTCAAAAATGATAAACACTTCGTACGGACGTGCTTTGCCCCACCTGGTGTGTGTCTTATCCAGCAGGAAGCCGAAGCCCAGATCGGTAAATGCGTCGATAATTTTCGATACCAGGAACAAGGTTCCGACGACGGTTGCGTTCAAGCCAACGATGTCCGTGCAGTAAAACGCGATATTCATGCTGAGCACGACGTTGATTGCCGCCGAGATACCTCTGGTCGACCATGCCATGCCGTACCAGAGCGGCATCTTTTGTCTCGCACCGTAAGGAATTCCTTTTTCATTCTGTTTTTCTTTCTTTGCCATTGTTTTACCCGCCTTTATCCTTATTCATCAATCAGCTGCGCCGCGCGGATATCCGCGCCGACATAAAAATCATACTTCTCATCCAGCACCCAGCCGCCCGGGGTCCAGAACTTCAGCTCTTCCTTCGGGATCGTAACGGTCACTTCCTTCTCTTCGCCCTCGGCAAGCTCCACGCGCCGGAATCCCTTTAACAGCTTCACGGGCCGGTCTTCCCCATTTGCTGCGCCGCGGCTTCCCGCGTAAACCTGCACAACTTCTGCGCCTTCGCGGTCTCCTGTGTTTTTCACCTTTGCCGTTACGACAAATGTATCTGCCACCTCCAAGACCTTCGCATCCGAAATCTCAAAACTTGTGTAGCTCAGTCCGTATCCAAACGGATACGCCGGCTCCACCTCTTCCTTCTCAAGCTTCGTGTAGCCGTGATAGTAGCCGTACTCGATCACATAAGGCTTTTGCCCGATCCCGATGATCTCCGGATAATCCTTCTCATCCTTTGCCACGGTAAACGGCAGCTTTCCGGTGAAGTTCTTCTCGCCGCTGAGCAAATGAGCCAGCGCATTTGCGCCTTCGCAGCCGGAATAATAATTCATGATGACCGCGTCCGCGTACTCTTTCCACTCTTCCACGATGATCGCACATCCGGAGTAAAGCACCACGACAACCTTCTTGCCTTGCGCCTTCAGATCCTTGATCAGCGCAACCTCCTCCGGTTCCAGCCGCAGGCTCGCACGGTCGCCGCCGCCGTCCTTCGGTTTCTCCTTCAGGTTGTAGCCGGTGTTGGCGAAATACTCGCCCTCTTTTTTATAGTTCGATCCGACACACACCACCGCAACATCGCCCGCAAGCTTCGATGCGTTCGGGAAGACCTTGCTGATGCCCGTAAGCGGTGTCACCACTTTCTCGTCAAAGACACGACTGGAACCATGATCACCGATATTCGCCTCCTCCGCATAAGGACCGGTCACAAGCACCTTCGTGTCCTTCGCAAGCGGCAGTACACCATTGTTCTCAAGCAGAACCATGCCCTTCTCGGCGATCTCCAGTGCCAGATCACGATGCTCCTTGGAGCCGATCACGGATTTATCGCGCGACTTTATCTTCGGAATCTGACGTATCAGAACGCTTAAAATGTTCTCGACCGCCCGATCGATATGACGCTCGTCGACCGAACCTTTCTTTAAGGCCTTTTTGATCTTGCCTTCAGAATAATGCATTGTAAACATCATTTCCATGTCAAGCCCTGCACGCAGTGAATTCTCGGTATTGTGCACGCCCCAGACAAAATCAGACATCACAAAGCCGTCAAAGCCCCATTCGTCCCGCAAAATATCGGTGAGAAGCTTCTTGGATGCGCAGCAATAGCTCTCCTCAAAGCGGTTATATGCACCCATAATCGAAAGTGCACCAGCGTCAATACATTTCTTAAAATGAGGCAGATAGACCTCATGCAGGGTTCTGTCGTCGCAGTGAACGTCTACGTAGAAGCGCAGGTCTTCGATGCTGTTGAGCGCATAATGTTTCGGGCAGGCAATCATTCCTTCTTCCTGCACACTCTTGGTAAGAGCGGCTCCGTATTCACCCAGCAAGAATGGATCCTCTCCGTAAGTCTCCTGCGTTCTGCCCCAGCGCGGATTACGCACCAGATTGATGCAAACGCCTGCATAATAATTCGCACCTTGCGCGATTGCTTCATCTGCAATTGCCTTGCCAAACCGATACTCAAGCTCCGGATCAAAGGTAGAGGCACGCAGCATCGAAACCGGGAAGCAAGTCGAATTGTGCATCACAACGCCGCGAGGACCGTCCGTAAAGAACACGGGCGGAACTCCAAGACGCTTGCAACCGCCTGCCTCCAGGGCGGATACATTATAATTGCGGCCTGTCTTGATCATATCCTTCTGGATCTGCAGAATCGGATGTCCAGAGAGCATGTGAATCTTTTCTTTCAGATTCATCGCCTCGCGCAGTGCCCTGGTCTGTTGCTTTAACACTTCTTTGGTCGGATTTGCCTGATAGGCCTCCACTGCCTGGTTAAAGTTCATTGTGTAACCTCCTTAACATGATAAACTTTTATGAACGTAGCGTTGATTATTTTCTTGTTTTCCATTATGATAGGTCTGTCAGGAAAATGCAATGACCAGATTCTTTTTCTTTGCATGATCATGAACAAATGAAGAAAAAATGTTGATTATTTCCTATGTAGAAATGAAACATTCAGGAGGATATATGGCAAGAAGTGACCGGCGTGTGCAGTATACGAAAAAAGTGATCCAGGAAGCCGTCTTGGATCTTTTAAAAAAGAAAACCATCGATGAGATGTCCATCAAGGAAATCTGTGAGCTTGCAGACATCAACCGCGGCACCTTCTATCTGCACTATTCGCAGCCGCGGGATGTCCTAAAAGAGATTGAAGAGAACTTTGTGAAAGAACATTTTCAGCATTTTGACAATTACTGGAAAAATGAAAGAGACATCAACGACTTGACGAGGGTCTATCGCTGCATCATTGAGAACAAAGAACTATGCAGTATCCTGATGGGAGAAAATGGAGATCCGCAATTTGCAAGGATGCTTCAGGAGTTTGCCAAAACACAGATCATCGATGAGTGGCAAAAAGAATTTCCAACGCACACAAAAGAGCACCTGGACTTCTTATATGATTTTGTGATTACCGGATCGATGTCGCTTCTGCTGCGCTGGATCCAGGATGACCGGGGGATCTGTGCGGATGCATTTGCCAAACGCTTAGAGCGTTTAGGGCACTATAGCCTCATTGCCGCAGGCGAATTCTAAAAAGAATCCCGTAACTTTGACAATGGGAATCATTTGCCAAACTATGCAGAAAATCTCATTCTAAATGAAAAAATATTCTTGAAGAACGGCAACGGTGCGTGCTACAATGAGGTATACAAAGTCGTACGTACTGTTCATCATAAACAGGTTTTGGAAGGAGGTTTTATCGATGGGCAAATTTGTAATCAACGAGACAAAGAATGGTGGTCTCAAGTTCAATTTAAAGGCAACCAATGGCCAGGTAATCGCATCTTCTCAGGTGTATAAGAGTGAGGCATCCTGCCGCAAGGGCATCGCTAGCGTGATGAAGAATGCTCCTGTTGCAGCACTGGAAGATCAGACTGTAGAGGGCTTCGAAGTACAGAAGAATCCGAAGTTTGAAGTTTACACCGACAAGGCTGGCGAGTTCCGTTTCCGTCTGAAGGCAACCAACGGCCAGATCATCGCAACCGGCGAAGGTTACAAGAAGCTGGCTAGCTGCTTAAAGGGTGTAGAGTCCATCCGTAAGAATGCGGTTGATGCACCGATCGTGGTTGAATAAGTTTTCTTTTTAAAGTTTAACCGGCACCGGTGCCCCGCATCGGTGCTTTTTTATGAACGCAGGGAAGTGAGGGATAGTTCAGTGGAATTACGGATCAAGCAGAAAGTGTTTTCGTGGACCGATCGGTTTGACATCTATGATGAGTACGAGAACACCAAGTATTATGTGAAGGGAGAGTTTCTCTCTTTCGGTAAAAAGCTGCACATCTATGACGCGCTGGACAACGAAGTAGGCTTCGTGCGCCAGAAGGTTTTCTCCTGGATGCCTACCTTTTATATTGAGATCAATGGAGAGGAAATCGGCTCTGTGCGTAAAAAATTCACCTTCTTCCGTCCAACCTACAACGTTGATTATCGAGGCTGGACATGTGAAGGTGATTTCCTGGGTTGGGATTATGCAGTTTATGATGATAACGGATATCAGGTCGCTTCCATCCGCAAAAAGATCATCAGCTGGGGAGATACCTATATCATCTCCTATGACCGCGCAGAAGACGAACTGCCTGTTTTAATGTTGGTTCTTGCCATCGATGCCGCCAATGAGCAGGCTGCCGCGGCTGCAAGCAGCTCATCAAACAGTTGAGTCGCGCTCCGCGTCTAAGTCCAAGATATCCTCGTAGATTTTCCCTTCGGTATTACATTTCGCATAATACTCGAGGTATTGTCCACGTACCATTCTCGGCAGCCAAAGCGGATAGTCCATACTCATCTGCTCATATTTCATTTTCTTAAGACGAATCCAAACCGGATTTTTCTCCGTGCTCTCTTTGGGCTCGCCGGAGAACTCTCTGGCAATATAGACATAAAAACGAATATTCATGTCCGGCATCCAGAAATGTAGTTTTCCCATACACTCGGGTATGCATTCCGGTGCTTCGCAGGAAAGCCCGAATTCTTTCTGGATCGTCCTGACCGCAACGGCCTGTCTGTTCTCCGATGCTTTGATCTCTCCGATCGCACCGGAAAGCTTACCAGGCCTTTTTTGCATGTGCACCTGGTCAAGAACCAGCACTTCATAGTCTTTCGGTTCTTGCTTTGCCGCAAATGCAATCACGAACTCTCGCTCCGGCTCCCAGCCGATCCATCCTTTTTTCTTTTCTTCGTTCTCTCTGCGAATCTGTTCCTCCGGCGGCAGCGGAATCACCTCCGGATGAAGCTTATCATAACAGGCATGGCAGAGATTGTCGTCATTAAACAGA
Source organism: Lachnospiraceae bacterium (assembly GCA_017480565.1). Lineage (GTDB taxonomy): Bacteria > Bacillota > Clostridia > Lachnospirales > Lachnospiraceae > RGIG1588. The sequence goes on from JAFVAL010000040.1 coordinate 78,632, forward strand.
AACTCTGTGATCGAAAGCCTCTTTCCGCAGTTGGTGCAGTGTCCCCGGTAAGGGAAGACGACGCGCCGCAGCAAAATAAGGATCACTAAGACAATCGCAGGAACAATCCATGCCATCATCATCGGCAGTTTATCGATATAAATCATATAATAGTCCGCCCAGATGACCGCCGAGAAAAGAATCATGATGAGCACCGCTCTCGCCTTCTTTTTACTTTTCTGCCCCGACTTGATCAGGCTGAACAAAAGCAATCCGATAAAGAACAGGAAAATGATATAATTTTCAACAACTTTTTGAACAAAACTCTGCATCATGCAACTCCAAGAAAGAAGCCTCCCGGAAACCATCGGTACTGTGATCCCGGGAGGCCGAATCATTTGTTACGAACTACGCTCTTTGATTACTCAATGACCATGACAGAGACGCCATCCGGGATTGCTGTGACCGTTGCATCTTTCTTGCCGACGATCTGCTCTGCGATCTCCATCGCCTCAGGAAGGGAATGTGCCGGGATCATGTGCAGGCCCTTCACCATCTCATCAGGAGCATCCGAAATATAGATGACAGATGCCTTCTGAAGGACACGGATAAAGATCTGTGTCTGCCACTGATCCGGAACGGTTTCATTTCTTCCTCTGGAAAGGAAGAGTGCCAAGGTCTTCTCGATATCCGGCTCATCTGCCATCTGATGGTAGAAATGCTCTCCGCCGTGACCGTCGTTGCTCTTCGCCATCATAATGATCGCGCCGCCCTTCTTGACGGTTGCTTCGGCAGCGGTCATACCCTTGACTGCCTGATAAATGTTCTGATCCAGCGGATAGCCACCGTTGGTCGTAATCACGATGTCTGCGGGCTTTGCATCGACCTTGCACAGGGAAGAAAGGAATGCGCAGCCTGCCTCATGAGCCTCTTCCATATCACCTGCAACCGCAAAGATCGCTTCCTTCTCTGCGTTAATGACGACATTGCAAATGAATGCGAGCTTCGCAGTTCTTGCCGCCCAAACCATATCCTTATGAATCGGGTTGCCCTCTAAGAGGCCAGTTCTGGCGTGCGGATCCGCGATAAACTCGGAGCAATGGTTCGCCATAACGGTGACTCTGGATGCAATTCCCGGCAGAATCGACTTTCTCGCACCGGAGAATCCGGCGAAGAAGTGCGGCTCAATAAAGCCTTCTGAGCAGACCAAATCCGCATCAACAACAAGCTTGTTGATGATTAGGTCGCCGCCGCTCGGCAGTGTGCCGATGTGCACCAGCGGTGAATTGTCGCAGTCATGGACCACGATCTTTTCATTTGCCACGATCTCCTCGCCGAACTTATTGATTAATTCTTCTTTGGTCGTGCCTCTGTGGCAGCCGGTACTGATTAAAATCGTGATATCTGCATCCGGATTGCCCTTACGGATCTCCCGAAGCATCGGCGGAACAATCACCTTGCTGGGAACCGGGCGGGTATGGTCAGAAGCAATCAAAACCACGTTCTTCTTGCCAACTGCAAGTTCGGAAAGCTTCGGGCTTCCAATCGGATTGGCAAGCGCATCTTCCACCAGGGAAAGCGGATCCTTCTCTGCCTTGTAATGATGCAAGTTAGAGACCAGGACGCCTTGCAGACGCTCATCAGCCACATCGAGTGTTAAAAATTCTTTTCCGTAAGGAAATGATAACTGCATAGATTCATCCTCCAAATTCTTTGAAATACAAGATTGCTCCGTCAAGAAACAACAAAGGCTACCATTACGAACGAACGGCAGCCCTAGTTGTCATATCATCATTGAATCATTTTGATTCAATTATTCAACTCAATTATTCGTCTCCGCCGTCTTCGGAAGCAAGAGGCAGATCATAGTTGATCAGACCCTTCTTCTCCTCATACTTGTAAAGCCAGTTGACAACGAAAGGTGTCACCAGAGCGGTAACGATAACGGAAGCAGCGCACTGTGCGGTTGCAGCAGCAGCGTAAGGCTCCCAGGCTGCATCGACAGCAGCGATCGCAGCAGGGGTTGCAACAGAGTTTCCTGCGGAAGTACCAACAGCAGCACCAACAGCACAGCTTCTTCTGTGCTCCTTCTTAATCAGCAGCTTGTAGATGAAGTAGGTCGGAATACCGGTCCAAAGAACGGTTAAAAGGCCAAGCAGGATGCCAGGGATACCAGCAGTGATCAGAGTCTTGAAGTTCATGCCTGCACCAAGAGGGAAGGAGAACAGGAAGATCGAGATCAGCATACCAGGCTTTAACATCTCACGGATCTTATCATCTAAGTTACCAAGAATCATACCGACGATAATCGGGAAGATGCAGGCAAACAGTGTCTTGATCGGGATGGTTGCAACACCGGTCAGACCCATGAACAGCATCTCATAGAAAGGACCATCGTTGGAAGAGATAACAGCAACAGCACCGACGTCAGTCTTGGTACCATACTTGGTAGCCAGAGCGGTGTAAAGACCACCGTTGGAGTTGGACATACAACCGATCAGTGCCAAAGGCGTAATGCCAAGTACCGTAGCACCAGGGCCGCCAACCTTTGCCAGAATAACACCGAGAGAAACACCGAAGAGAACCTTACTGGTATTGATAACAACGCCTTTCCACAGAGACTGTCCGGCGCTCTTAAACTGAATCTGTGCACCAGAGCAGAAGAACAGGGTTGCAATCAAAGCGTTCGAACCGTTCTTGAAAAGAGCAGTGGTAAAGCTGCCGATCTCAAGGAAATCCGGGAACAGGGAGTTGACAACAACACCGAGGAACAGCGGGATCACCATGATTCCGCCAGGAACCTTGTTGATCGTGTCAAGAATCGGGACATTACCCCAAAACTTCTTTTTTTCCATAAATATACCCTCCTTATAGTCACGTAGCCCTATCACGGGCCTCATCATTGCAAATATGATTATACCATGCGCTATTAGGAATAACTAGTTATAAATTGGCATATTTATCAAAATTAATGAGATACTATTTAAAATATTGATTCTTTTTGCTCTTTTATGTCAAAAGTCCCATATTTCCCATCGCTGTTAAGAATAAAAACAGGGTAAAAACAGACAAAATAGACGTCACTGCCACGATTTCTCCTGCCAGTTCTTCGTTACCGCCCATAGAAACCGCAGTGCTGTAAGAATTCACAGCGGTCGGCGCACCGGCATACATTAACACCGCGATCAGATCTGCCCTGCGGATGCCCAAGAATACTGCCGCTGTCACCAGGATCCCCGGCAAAATCACAAGCTTGCAGGCACTGACAATTCCAAGTCTGCCTGCCCATTTCTTCACCGCCTTAAAATCAAACCCTGAACCGAGGGCGAGCATCGCTGCCGGTGTTGCCATCGCACCAAGCTTTGAGACCACACTGCTCATCAGAATTGCAGGGATCTTAAGTCCCGAAGCGTTCACCAAAAGGCCCAGAAGGCTGCTGGATACCATGGGATTTAAGAGGATCTTTTTCACCATCTGAAGGATGTCTTTCGCACTTTTCTTGCCGGAAATCCCGCGTGCCGATTCAAAGGCAATCGTAGAACAGGTGTTGACAATCGGGGTAATGATAATCATCAAGACCGCACTCATGCCGATGTCATTTCCAAAAAAACTGGCGATGATCGGAAGCGTGAGCAGGTTGTAATTCGCCTTATGCATGCCCTGAATCATAACCGGGGCAATGGTCTTATCCTTCTCTGCACGATTCACCAAAAATGAAATCAAAAGGAACGAGGCAATGCAGGTGAGCCCCACAAACACCGCCAGCTTGACATCAAATGCGCTGCGGATATCCGCATTGTAGACGCTCTGAAAGATGCTCAGCGGCAAGAACACCTTAAACACCAGCTTGTTCATCCCGGAGGCGGTCTTCTCATCCAACAGTCTGATCCTTCCGAGAAAATAGCCCAAAACCATAAACGCCAGCAGCGGAAACACCGCGTTAAAGGCAAGTCCCATCGAATTCATCCCATAATCTCCCCTATTTCCTGTTATTTATCCCCGCCAGAATCTGACTGCTTCCTCAATCCAGCCTTCTGCCGCCGTCTCGGTGCCCGGTCCGACCCCGTGATCCACGCCGGGATAAATCTTTGTCTCATGCTCGATGCCTGCTGCCGTAAGCGCCGCATCCATCCGTTTCGTGTTCTCCGGCGCGACGGTCTGATCTGCATCGCCGCACCAGACAAACGTGCGCGGGTACTTCTCGTTGACCAGCAGCTCCACGCTGGTTCTCTCCTCCATCGACCTGGTAGCATCCTTGCCGATGAGCATGTCGTGAGACCCCTGATGCGTGTGCTCAGAGAGCATCGAAATGACCGGATACGTCAGTTCCACCATCCCGGGTTTTTTCAGCCCGTAGCGCACATAGCCAAGCGCTTCCGTGCCCATCGTCGCCACAAGATGACCGCCCGCAGAAGAACCCCAGATCGAATAGTCTTCAAGGTCCAGATGTAACTCTTCCGCCCGCGCAAACACCTCCCGGATCGCACGTGCAAGATCATCCTGCGGCGCCGGGAATTTTGCTTTCTTCTTCACGCGGTAATACACGATTACGACAGAGATATCCATCTCATTTAACTTCTTCGCAATCGGAACCCCTTCGATAAAACTGCACACCATCTGATAGCCGCCGCCCGGCACCACGATTGCCACCGGATGTACCTTGCCGTCATCCAGCACAAAACGTGTGTCCAGTTTGTAACGATTCGGACGGTAAATATCCTTCAACGCCTGCTTTCCATCCATGTCTTTCGGTCTCTCTGCCATTACTGTTTCCTCGCTCTCTTGGTATAAATGTGGACGATCGGTCCTTGCTTTCTATTTTCAAGCATCGCCTCGCAATCTGCGTCATTGAGATACGCAAGCGCTTTGCTGTCTGTTTCTATCGTCGGTTTCCAGCCATTTCCATCATCACGGTTTACAATGTGCACCTGACAAGCCTGGCCGTTGCGATCCTTCCCTTCCAGCACATAATCGGCACACTTAGAGACTGCCTTCACCCCTCGAAATACCTGGGTATCTTTTGCGCCCGGCAGAATCGTTCCTGTGAAATATTTGCCCGCAGCCGTCCCTTCAAATGGCAGTTCCACCACCGTGCGCACACCATCTCTCTCAATATTGCGCCCGGTCAGCGTCACATCCACCGTCAGAACCTCCGTGTAGCCATTTAAAAACCATGTTGTAGCGGAGATTGCCTTAGCATTCGATGGTCCGAAAAATCCGTGCCCAGCCCCCTCAATTAAAACCAGCTGCGCATGTTTATAAGCTCTTGCGGCCTTCTCTGCATACGAATAGGCGACCACTTTATCGGCCGATCCGTGTACGATTAAAACCGGTCCCGTGTACGGAGAAATCTCTTCAATCGGGTCCATGTGCATGACGTCTTGTGCATAGAGTCTCCCCAGTTTCATCGGGCCGCACGGAAATGTCTCCGGGACATTTTCCGGGTCAAATGTGGCCCGCATCATCTGCCCGCGTCTGGCATCATCCGGAATGCAAAGTGCCGGATAAAATAACACCAGCTTATGCACCCTCTCCCGCATTTGTGCGGCCGTAAGAGCGCTCACAAAGCCACCCTGGCTCATGCCCATGAGCACCAGCTTGGTGCTATCTGTATAGCGAAGCGAAGACACATAAGCGATCACTGCTTTTAAATCTTCCACTTCCGTCAACACGGACATCTCGGTGGTCGCTCCGTCACTTTTCGTCCATGGTCCGCCACCGTTAAAGTCAAATGTATACGCTGCATAGCCATCTTCCGCCAGCTTCCTCGCATAGCCATCGCTCGCCCGATGATTTGCCATAAATCCATGGGAAACAATCACCGGCACCAAGCGCTCGCCCTCAGGGCGAAACTCAAATCCACGGATCGTAAGTCCATCTCTCTGACACGTAAACGCACGTTTCTTGATCTTCATTTTTCCTCCTAAAAATCAACCCGCAAAGCGCAGCACACACTGCATGCCAAGCTCGCAAACTCCAGAAATCACCATCACCAGAATCGGATTCAGCTTCCATTTGCGAAGCAAAACCAGACATCCGATGAAATAAAGCACAAACCTCCACTGCACATTTCCGGCCACAAAGGAAACCGTTCCCGTGGTAAAGATGGTCGGAATCAAGATGCCAAGCCCTGCCGCCAGAATCATCGAGACCACCGCCGGGCGCAACGTCCCCAGCACGCCTTTTAACAAGGGCATCTCATGATATTTCTTATAAAGCAAGGCAAGCAGACTCACAAAAACGCAGGACGGAAGCACACATCCTGCCGTTGCGGCAAGCGCTCCTAAAATGCCAGCGACCTGATTCCCAACAAAGGTCGCCCCGTTGATCGCAATCGGACCAGGGGTCATCTCTGAGATCGTCACCAGATTGGCAAAATCGGCCTCCGAAAGCCACCCGTAATGCAAGATCACCTGCTCTCGGATCAGCGGCATGGCGGCATATCCACCGCCAAAACTAAACGCGCCGATCTGTAGGAAGGCCAGAAATAACTGTAAGTAAATCATCCCTTGCCCCCTCTCTGGCGTACCAGAGCGCGAACCACTCCAAAGAGTGCGGTACCTAAGATCAACCAGATCACATTTATATGCACAAAATAATTGAGCACAAAGGTAATCGCCATAATCAGCAAAAGCACCCAGTCTTTGCCCTTTAAGACCCCGAGAAACATATCCCAGACAATGGATAAGATTACCGCACTCACCCCGGCACGCATGCCGGAGAGCAAAGCCTGAATCGCAAAATTGTCTTTAAATGCACTGTAGAAAAAAGAGACAACCGTCAAAATCACAAACGGAGGCAAAATCGCACCCAGAACGGATACCAGCACGCCTTTAAGCCCCGCTAGCTGATAGCCCACCACGATCGCACCGTTGACCGCAATCGGTCCGGGAGAAGACTGCGCAATTGCCACGTAGTCAAGCATCTCGTCCTCCTCAATCCAGTGCAGTTCGTCGACAAATTTACGCTTTAAAAGTGTAACGATGACATATCCGCCACCAAAGGTAAATGCACTCAGATATAATGTTGAAAAAAATAATTTCTTTAATACTGCGGTTTTTTTCTCTCCCATTGCAGACCTCTTTTTTTGCTTCTCCCTGTATTTTACCATATGTTTGAGCAAACGTGCATTATAATGTTCAAAAAACGACAACTTTACACAAATTTTACTACCACCTTTTTTGCTTCTCCACTATAATAGAAGATGCGCGTGGATAACAAAACTCATGCCTATTCGTTTGTTGGGAGGAACTTATGTTAGTACCTATTTTATTGTTTTTACTCGGCTTTGTGCTTTTAATTAAAGGCGGTGACTGGTTTGTCGACGGTGCGGTCGGCATCGCACACCGGTTTCATCTGCCGGAGCTTTTAATCGGTGCGACGGTCGTTTCGATCGGAACCACACTTCCGGAGGTGATGGTCTCCTCGCAGGCAGCCCTGCAAGGGAACGCAGGCATCTCCTACGGCAACGCGATCGGTTCCGTGATCTGCAATACGAGTTTGATTGCCGCGATCACGATCGCAGCTTCTCCCGGGAAGACCAACCGCAAGAACCTGACCCTTCCGGCTGCCTTCTTTGCAGGTGCAGCTCTCATCTATTCCGTGATTGCCTGGACCTCCGGGCGGTTTGAACGCTGGCAGGGTATCTGCTTCTTGATTGCATTTGTCGTATACATGGTCATCAGCACGCTTCACATGAAGAAGCATCCGGAGCTTGCGGAGGAAGAGGAAGAAGAGGCCACAGCAAAGGATATGCCGTTCTGGAAAGAACTGGTCCTCTTAATCGTCGGTGCAGCCGTCATCGCGATCGGTGCTAATCTTCTCGTCAACAACGGAACCCTCATCGCGGAAGCGCTCGGTGTCCCGGACGCCGTGATCGGTCTTACGATGATCGCCCTCGGCACTTCTCTGCCGGAGCTTGTCACCGCGATCACATCTTTGATCAAGGGGCACGGTGCATTAAGCCTGGGCAACGTCATCGGTGCGAATTTATTTAACATTATCCTGGTCTCCGGCATGGCGATCACGATCTCTCCGTTTGCGATCCCCGCAGAACGCACCATCGCAGGCATCAACTCCTCGTTGGTCATCGATCTGCCGGTCATGTGGATCGTCATGGGTCTTCTTTGCATCCCGGCACTGATCAAGGAAAAGCTCTCCCGTTGGCAGGGCATTTTACTCCTTTGCATCTACGTGGCTTTCACGGTCTTCCAGTTTGTATATTGAGTCTGGGATCCCAGAAAGAATCACCCCTTCCGAACTTCGGAAGGGGATTTTTTTGCAAATAATCTGAAAAAAGCGAAAATATTGCTTGACACTTTATATGATAGGTGTTATAGTTGCAATAGAACAAATAGTTCCGCGATGTATGTCGCGTCCATTTGGTAAAGGATGTGATTGTATGAACATCAATAAGTTTACACAGAAGTCTGTCGAAGCGGTTCAGTCTTGCGAGAAGCTCGCTTACGAGTACGGTCATCAGGAGATCGACCAGGAGCATCTTCTTCACTGTCTGCTGACGCAGGAAGATAGTTTGATAGAGAAGCTGATCGAGAAGATCAACGGCAATTCCGAGGGTCTGCTCGCAGATCTGGAGACGGAGCTGAAGCGTCGCCCGAAGGTGCAGGGTGGACAGCTGCACATCAGCAATGATTTGAACAAGGTGCTCATTTACGCCGAGGATGAAGCCAAGCGCATGGGCGATGAGTATGTCTCTGTAGAGCATCTCTTCCTCTCCATGCTGGCGCAGCCTTCCCGCACGATGAAGCAGATTTTTAAGAATAACGGGATCAACCGGGATAACTTCTTAAAGGCACTACAGTCCGTGCGTGGCAACCAGCGCGTGACGAGCGATAACCCCGAGGCAACGTATGACACGCTTGAGAAGTATGGCTATGATCTGGTCTCCAGAGCCCGTGAGCAGAAGCTTGATCCAGTCATTGGCCGTGACGAGGAGATCCGTAATGTGGTTCGTATCCTCTCTCGTAAGACGAAGAACAATCCGGTACTCATCGGTGAGCCTGGTGTCGGTAAGACCGCCGTCGTCGAAGGCCTCGCGCAGAGAATTGTGGCAGGCGATGTGCCTGATGTGTTAAAAGATAAGAGAATGTTTGCCCTGGATATGGGCGCCTTGGTGGCAGGCGCGAAGTACCGTGGCGAATTTGAGGAACGTTTGAAGGCAGTGCTGGAAGAGGTCAAGAGCTCCGACGGCCAGATCATTTTATTCATCGATGAGTTGCATACCATTGTCGGCGCGGGCAAGACCGATGGCGCGATGGATGCCGGCAACCTGTTAAAGCCGATGCTTGCCAGAGGCGAGCTGCACTGTATCGGTGCGACCACGCTCAATGAATATCGTCAGTACATCGAGAAGGACGCCGCGCTGGAGCGTCGTTTCCAGCCCGTCATGGTGGATGAACCGACCGTCGAGGAGACGATCTCGATCCTGCGTGGTTTGAAGGAACGCTATGAAGTCTTCCACGGGGTGAAGATCACCGATGGCGCACTCATTTCCGCGGCGACCCTCTCCCACCGTTATATCAGTGACCGTTTCTTGCCGGACTAGGCCATCGACCTGGTCGATGAGGCGTGCGCTTTGATCAAGACAGAGCTGGATTCGATGCCGCAGGAACTCGACGATGTCCGCCGTAAGATCATGCAGATGGAGATCGAGGAGGCTGCGCTGAAGAAAGAGGAGGATCGTCTTTCCCAGGAACGTCTTGCCGTGCTGCAGAAGGATCTTTCCGAACTGAAGGAGACATTTGCCACACAGAAGGCGCAGTGGGACAATGAAAAGTCTGCCGTCGAGCGCGTGCAGAAGCTGCGTGAAGAGATGGAAGAATTAAAGCGCCAGATTCAGGATGCCAAGCAGCACTACAACCTTGAGAAGGCTGCGGAGCTGCAGTACGGTAAGCTTCCTGCCCTGCAGAAAGAACTCGAGAAGGAGGAGACATTTGCCAAGGAAGGCAGAACGCTCGTCCATGAGAATGTAACCGAAGAAGAGATTGCGAAGATCATCTCCCGCTGGACCGGCATCCCCGTCTCCAAGTTAAATGAATCCGAGCGCTCAAAGACCTTGCATCTGGAAGATGAACTGCACAAGAGAGTCATCGGACAGAACGAAGGCGTAACCAAGGTCGCAGAAGCCATCTTAAGATCCAAAGCAGGCATCAAGGATCCCGGCAAGCCAATCGGCTCCTTCCTCTTCTTAGGCCCCACCGGTGTCGGTAAGACCGAGCTTGCGAAGGCCTTGGCGGAGAGCCTGTTCGACGATGAGAATAACATCGTGCGTATCGATATGAGTGAGTACATGGAGAAGTTCTCCGTCTCTCGTCTGATCGGCGCACCGCCCGGATATGTCGGATATGAGGAAGGCGGTCAGCTGACCGAAGCCGTCCGCAGAAAGCCTTATTCCGTCGTGCTTTTCGATGAAATTGAGAAGGCGCACCCGGATGTCTTTAACGTCCTGCTGCAGATCCTGGACGATGGCCGTGTGACCGATTCGCAGGGCCGCACCGTGGACTTTAAAAACACGATCCTGATCATGACCAGCAATCTAGGTGCTTCCTACCTGCTCGATGCAATTGAGGAGAATGGTGAGATCACCGAGGAAGCGCAGGAGATGGTGGAAGGCGAGCTGCACGAGCACTTCCGTCCGGAGTTCTTAAACAGACTCGATGAGATCATCATGTTTAAGCCGCTCACGCAGGAAGACATCACGCAGATCCTTGATCTGCAGATTGCAGATATCAACAAGCGACTCACCGAGCGTGAGATTTCGATTGAAGTCAGCGACGAAGCAAAGCGTTACATCGCCGAAGAAGCCTTCGACCCGCTCTACGGTGCAAGACCGCTGAAGCGTTATCTGCAAAAGTATGTGGAGACCCTCTCTGCAAGACTGATTCTGGAGGACAAGGTTGCCCCGAGAGATATCATTTACTTCACCGTCGAGGACGGCAAGCTGGTTGCGATGCCGAAGGTGACAGAAGGATAAATCTGATTCACATAATTGCAAGACGCAGGAATGTAGATTCGTTCCTGCGTCTTTTTCGTTACCGTTCTTCACTTTGCAGCTTTCTTGCTTTTAACCACTTACCGGTCGCCTTATAGGCTTCCGCCAGCCATTTTCGGTTATTCTGTGTCTGCGGATGGCTAAGCCCCAAGGTCTCCTTGTAAGCTTGGTACGTTTTTTCTCCCAGTGTCACAGCTTCCTGCCACCTTCCCAGCTTCTCCAGATAACAAAATGCATTGTAGCCTGCAAGCAGGGTGGTCGGATGCTTCTCTCCCAACAGTTTCTTGCGCAACTCAAATACCTGTTGGCTCAGTTTCAATGCCTGCGGGATATCTCCGCACCCTTCGTAGTACAGTGCCAGATTGCCGAGAGAAAGCACGGTCTGAGGATGTTCCTTGCCCAGCACCTCGCATCTCTTTTCGTAAGCTTCCTTCCCGTAGGAAAGCGCTTTTTTTGCTTCACCCAGCTTCCAGTAGCGCAGTGCGATTCCGTGAAGAGACTCTATCGTGTCCGGATGGCGCTCCCCAAAAAGACGTTTTCTCGTCTGCAAAACTTTTTCGGAATACTCCAGCGCTTTTCTTTCATTCCCTGTTGCACTGTAATAAAACGCAAGATTGTCCAGATTGATCAGGGTAAAAGGATGCTCTTCCCCGTACACCGCGCGCCTTCCCTCATAGGCCTCCAGCCCATAATGGATTGCCTCCTGATTCTTTCCCAGGTTAAATAGATAAACACTATAATCCGTGCAGGCACGAAGCGCGACCAGATCTCTCTTTCCATTCATCCTCTGGAACGTATCATAGAGATCCTTTGCCATGTCCGCGGCTTCTTTATATTTCCCAAGATTTCCCAGCCGTTCACAGTACTCCACCTTCCGGTTCAGGGTCAGATAGTGGGTGCTCCCCATGGTTTTCGCGCTGCGCTCATAGGCGTTACGGCAGCTCTCCACGGCCTCCTGCAGGTCTCCGTTTTTATACTGATAGGATCCCAGCTCGCTCAGCACACTCAGCGTCAACGGATGGTCCTCCCCCAGCAACTCTTTTTGCCCTTCGTAAGCCTTCTTTGCAAATGTGATCGCTCCCGGAAAGTTTCCCAGCGCACTCTCATATCTGGCTATGAAGACTTCGCTTTCAAACACCGACGGATGATTCTCTCCGTACACTTTTTTCTTCAGGCCAAGGGCTCCCTGTGCCAGAGCGAGCGCCTTTTTCGTCTCGCCAAGGTGATGCATACTTTCCGCATAGTTACTTGCATACAGTAATGTCCTCGGATGATCTTCTCCCAGAATCATCTGTGCCTTTGCAAATGCTTTCGCAAGCAATTCCTTTTCTTTCCGAAAATCACCGATGTTCCCGTAATATACCGCAAGGTTATTCAAAAACAGCAGAGCAGAGGGGTCCTCTTCCCCATAAATAGCTGTGCGTTTCTGATATACTTTCTCCCCGAAGCGGATCGCTTCCTGATACCTGCCGGCATTGCCGTAATAAAGCGCCAGATTGTTCAGCGCCGTAATTGTATCCTGATGGTCTTCGCCTAGATATTTTTCACATAGCGGATACACTTCCTCCATCTGTGCAAGCGCTTCATCACGTCTGCCGATCTCATACAGATAAAGAATATACGTAATTCTGGCTGCCAGCGTATCTGCCGACGTCTCCCCTGCCTTTTCGGTAAAGTAGCTGACAATCCTTCCCTGCCATTCGCATGCGCGTTTCAGATCTATCGTGGTACCGCTGCCCTCATGGTACATCTTGGCAAGCTTTGCCATCGCCTCATAAAGCCCTGCGTCTGCTGCTTTGGTGATCAACGTAAGCGCCCTCGCTTTATTCACTTCCACGTCAATCCCATCCAGATACGCAAGCCCAATCAGGAAATTGTGCAGCGGATCGTCAGCACTCTCCCGGAGCTTTGCAGACGAAATGAGCTCTTTTAACAGGCGATGTACGCTTCCTGCATCATTGGCATCCACACAGTCGGGAATTTCCTCAAACTGTCTGGCCAGTTCTTTCTCATCCGTTTTCTTTGCCATCGCAGCCAAGATCGGCTTGCCAAGCTCTCTGGCAGCTGGATACTCTACATTTCGCACATAATTCTCTTCATTGATCAGGTTAGGCGTCACAAGCAGCGCAAACAATTCGCTTTTTTTCATCGCCCGCTCGATGCTCTCATCGAAATGTTCCCCAGGCACCAGATACTCATCGTACCAGATCGCGATGTCCCTGTAGGAGGGATCACTATGAATCATGCGCATCAGCTGGTCTGCATACATACGGTCTTTCTTGCGGTAGCTTAGGAAAATGTATGCGCCAAAGGCAGTCTGAATCCGCTTGATCATCTCTTCGGAGAGAAGCACCGTATTCAAATACTTTTTCAGCTTCTCCTCATAGCTAACCCCGGTATCCGAAGCCGCATTCGGATCCAGGTACTGCACCGTGCCAAACTTCTGCCCGTAAAGCTCCAAAAGTCCGTCCTCTAAAAGAACCGGCAAAACCGGAATATGATGTTCCTTCGCAAAGGCAACATCCTGATCCATCGCCTGGTTCGGCGTCGACAAAAGCGCATAAGAAACTGGCACGACAAATAAGTTCATGCCCTGCAAATCCACTTCATAACTCTCCCACCGTGCACTCATATCCTCCGCATAATACACCGCGCAGTCATGTGCGGCAAATAAATCCTTACAGATCAGTCCCAACACTTTCGCATCCGACGGATGGGAGGTAAAGTACACTTTCGGCTTCCCCTTCGGCAGTGCATTTCCTTTGGTACGTACATTTAAATCCATGATTCTCTTTCATCCTTTTTCTTGATTGACAGCTTTCTTTGTAACACCATTTTACCGCATTGTAGCCTGGAAATCTATTGAAAATATTACTTCCCCCATTTATCATAGGGATTCCAACCGCAATGACCACTCTGCCATCGAAAGGAGGTCGTTACCGATGAATACACGCATTTTCTATGTCACGATTCCCAACACCACCGAAACCTACTGCAGCCTTTGCGGCAAGCGTGTGGCGTACAAAGATACCTACAATTTTAAGCAGCACGTTAAGCTCTATCACAACTACTATGATGCCGACGATGTGCATACCACCCCGGTCAGCGAATACAGTTATGCCTATGCATTTGAGGCAAAAGGCACCACGCTTTATTTACTGATCTGCGAAGTCTCCCTGGATGTTCGTCCCGGAATGCCTGACCGCTACAGCGGTGCGCACTGGAGGCCCGTTTTCCGGCTCGCGCTTCCGATGGACAAAAAAGAATGCAAAGTCCTTGAAAATGAAACCCTCCTGGACGCGGACGGATGGATCGAAAAGGTCAAGAACCGCTCCATTCCGCGGCTGACCAGAGAAACAGATCTTGAGATCATCCACGAAGCCTTCCCTTCGGTCGTAGACATCTACTCGCTTGATATGTTCTTTTACATTTACCTCACGCGAGGCTATCAGAGCAGGCAGCTCCTCGCGCCGGCACTCGCCCGCAAGCTGGTCACCTTTGATTTTCAGGAAATGCTCTCGCGCCTTAAAGAGTTAAAGCAGAAGAAGCGCATGGTGCCAAGACTCCCTGCCGTCTGCCAGCTGCACCGCGAGAAAGCGCATGGCCATCTGTTCTTAAAGCTTCTGGTGATGGATATCGATCACGATGACCAGGTCATCCCCTTCCTTTTCTGCGGCACGGACTACATCTACACGCCGGAGGTCGGAAATTTCCGTCTGGGATACCTGCTTTCTTCCTCGCTCGTGTTGGATAAAGACTCCCTGCGCCTTGCCAGGATATTTGCTAAAGCTTATCCCGAAACCTGCCTTTCGGGATATCTGGAACATGCCGAATCCCCCTGGGAACACCCGTGCAATCCCCTGGCACCCCTTCTTGGAGGAACCTACCACAAGCTTGTGGAACTCACCGCAAAAGCGGGGCTTTCCAAGTTCGCTGGGTATCTGGATCACCCCTATTTTAAGAAAGATCCGAACTCTTACAAGAACTTAAAGGAAGTCTTTGGCGGACTGCCGCTTCGTTTTCTCAAAACACTAGGCAGCAGCGCCCTTACGGCTCCCTATCTGGATGCCTTCGCAGATGTCAAGAAACGTAATCCTGCATTTTTGATCGAGCGTCTCAGCCCGTCTGGCGCGCATTTTCTTGTGGAGGCGGATATTGCCGATTACGGCAGACATGCGCATCTGCAGTATGTCGGGGCGTTGCCGGATAAGCAGGTTCTTCGCATCCTGCGGTATGTCAATGCCCTCCCGCTCTATATGTATTACGAGTACCGCGACTACATCAACCTTTGTGTGATGGCCGGAAATGAGTTCCGCTACGGCCTCATTCCTGCAGATCTGGGCGCGGCGCACGATCACATGGTTCTGCACGGTTCACGGATGCACGATGCCAGACAATACGCGAAAGCATTTGACGAAAAGGTCCATGCGGATCCGTACCTGCGCCTTACCACCTCCGAGGAAGAAGAGCCCGAAGAGAGCCCTTACCGGATTCTTGCGCCGGAGAAAATCGACGATCTCTACGCAGAATCCACCCAGATGCACAACTGTGTGCGCACCTACGTCCCAGCCGTTGCCAATGGACACACTTCCATCTATTTTCTGAGAAATAAAGCCGATCCCGATCAGTCTTTCGGAACGATCGAGGTCCGGGATCAGGCCATTTGTCAGGCAAAAGGATTTGCCAATGCAAAGCTTCCTGCCACCGCGAGAAGACACGTCCGCTGTTGGGCAAAAGAAAAAGGGCTGGCCATCATGACACATGATTTATAAGCACATCCCTTTACACGTTCTTTCACACTTGTTATAATCGAAATGGCACAAGCCGATGCAGAAATGCGTCCGCGGAGGGCACAGCGCAGACGATATCAGCAGTAAATTCTGCTTCGTTTTGCGGACAACGGTCTGCGTACGGTCCGGTGCAACGGCAGTAATTACTGCCGATTTAAAGGTTCGGCTTGTGCTTTTTTTAGAATTCATTTGGAGGGATTCCGATGTCTATTTTTGATTTGCTTAAGAAGAAAAAACAGAATGATACGTATCAGCCGCAGCGCCCCGCGCCGGGTCAGGTTGGCTATGTGATCCCCAGCGGGAAAAAGGAAGAGAAGCCCGTATTTGCCGCGAATCCGGATGACCCGCATTATTACGGGATCTACGCAAACGGTGAGGGCGGTTATGAGTGGTTTGATCCCAGAGCTTCCCGCGAGCGTCAGATGGGCGGCTACAGTTACTACGACACTTCTTTGGTAAAGGAAAACTTCGCGGCCCTCTACCGCAGCATGCTCCCGGAATACACGTTCCAAACCAATGCATCCCCGGACGCGGTGTTTGCCGTAGATGAACTGCGCAGCTGGCTGACTCCGATCGATTTTCTCTTCACGAATGCGGACGGTGCACCGCTCCTTGCTGTACTGCTCGCAGATAAAAACCATCTCCGCAGCGGGATGTTTCGTTCGCTTAAGCGCAAAGGCATCCCTGTGATCCGGTTCTTTGTCGATATGGTCAATTATGAGAGCTATGTCGTGGGACGCACCTACGATGAATTAAAGAAACACTCTTAAGATGAACACAGACACCCGAAACGACAGCCTTCTATCAGAGCTCTCTGATAAGCTCGTCTGGCAGTCGTATCTGACACACAAACTGGCAAGCGGAACCCTCTCTAAAAAAGAAGAGGCTTCGCTTGCTGCTTTTATCCAGGAAAAACGATATCTGCCCATCGCTAAAAAACTTCAAAACGGAGCCTCTCTTGGCATCCCGCGCCGCATCGAGATCAACAAGATGCGCACCGGGAAGAAAAGGATTGTCTATGCATTTGCGCCGGAGGAAAACCTCGTGCTCGGCCTCATCGCTTGGCTTCTGCATCGCTATGATGCCTTATTTGCACCGAATCTTTATTCCTTCAGACAGCGCAAATGTGCCAAAGACGCGGTGTGTCGGCTGATGTATGCGCCAGAGGCAAGGTGCGCCTACATCTACAAAGTAGACATTCACGATTATTTCAATTCGATTCCGCTTGAGAAGTTGTTTCCGATGCTGGAAGAAGTGCTTGCAGAGGATCCGCCGTTGCTTTCGTTTTTCAAGGCACTGCTTGCGGAGCCTCAGGTACTGGTCGATGGAAGAATCGAAGAAGTCCCCCAAAAAGGAATCATGGCGGGGCTTCCCGTGGCCGCTTTTCTCGCCAACCTGTACCTGAAAGATCTGGACTGGCACTTTGCAAAGGAGCACAAACTCTACGCGAGATATTCCGATGATATCATTATCCTTGAAAATGAAGAAACTATGCTTGAGGCGGACGTTTCGTACATTCAGGCAAAGTTTCAGGAAAAAGGTCTGACGGTCAACCCGAAGAAGGAACACTACTATCTTCCCGGGGAGCCCTGGGAATTTCTAGGATTTCTCTGTAACGGCTCGGTTGTGGACATCTCTCCCGCCGCCAAGGAAAAGCTCAAAGGAAAGATGCGCCGCAAGTCGAGAGCTCTGCTGCGCTGGGGCGTTAGGAAAGAGCTGGCGCCCGAAAAAGCCATTCTCGGGTTTATCAGGCATTATAACCGCAAGCTCTACGACAATCCCGTGCACGGAGAACTGACGTGGTGCCGCTGGTACTTCCCTGTAATCAACACCGCGGAAAGCTTACATGAGCTCGACCGCTACATGCTGCAGTGCATCCGCTACATCATGACAGGCAGACACTGCAAGAAAAACTATGCACTCTCCTACGAGAAGATCAAAGAGCTCGGCTATCGCAGCCTCGTGCATGAGTTTTATAAAATGCAGTAAAAGGCCCCCGGTGACCTAACCGGGGGCTTTATCATCTTGTTCCATATTCAGTTTAACGATAGTCAACTCTGTCGAAGTTTTCTCTTAAATCAAATCTATGATCTATACAAAATTGGTGATCTTCTCTTTTGTATCCTTCTGTAGAAAGATTGTCTCCCTGAAGCCAGGAACGAAATCCAGTCCCCCGAAAGGTCTCTCCTTGAAGTCTTAACCTGAGTATCGATCGTCGTCTGTTGTTATCCTGGATGGTGATGAAGCAATTCCATCATCGCGCTTTCTTCGACAGTGCTTGTATCTTCACAACTTGCGATGTTATAGTTTTTTATCGTGGGATCTTCCACTCGCCATCATCTGACCATCCGCCATCACGTGCGTTTCATATTCTGTTGCCAATGGAATCACCCTCCTATTCCGGAACCGATTCGTCCGCTTGACTATGTTCCTCACTAAAGTAGTTCCTTGTCCGGCTCACTTCCTTGGTGTCCGATCTACTTTCTTTAGCTCTCCTGTTGTGAATAATATATCAAACTCCGTTTTAATTGTCAATACGATTTTGAAAATTTAACATAATATTCATATTTCTTTTTGAAAACGTCTGAATATTTGTATTATTTAAATATAATTCCATCAATGCACCTACAAATCAAAAGAGAATTGATACAATTATCCATATTGTCTCTACTCTCTTTTGTTTTTGGCTTTTTTATGTTATTGTAAATGTAACAGTTTTGTAAGGAGAACGCTTATGTCTAATGAACTCGAGAAGCTGATCTTTATCAGCCACAGCAGCAAAGATCATCCATTTGCCCAGCATCTGACCGACGAACTCGAAGCAGCCGGGATGGGCTGTTTTATCGCCCCGCGTGACATCCCTTACGGTAATTCCTGGGCAGAACGGATCGCCAAAGCCATCGAATCTGCCCGCGTTATGATCTTCATTTTCTCGGAAGAATCCAATCAGTCCGATCAGGTCATCCGCGAGATCGAGCTTGCGCTGCACAACGGTTTGACTGTGATCACCCTGCGCATCACAGATCAGCCCTACAACCGCGCACTAAGCTACTATCTCTCCACACTTCACTGGGCGAAAGTGAATGACCTTTCCGATGAAACCGTGATCAAGACTTTTGTAAAACAGGTGAATGGGTATCTCCATGGGGAGGCCATCGATCCGACGCCAGGGAGTCACCTGCAAGTCGCTTCACAGGCTTCCTTTAACATCGATGATGCACTGACTGACCGGTTCCAGGAGCTTTTCGGAAATGGAGAGAAGACACCCGAGCCTCCCAAGCTTTCGCCCATGAGGGAGAAGCTCCTAAAGCGCATTTGCGAAAACTACGTGAAGCATCTGGAGGAAGCATCTGAAGAAACTGATCCATCCTCCGCACCTGAGCCGGGCAACGCCAAAAACCTTTCCTTTACCATGCCGGAGACAGAAGGGCTCACTGCATGCTATGCTGTGATGCAAAAGTACGATCTGCCGGACTATACCGTCACATATTATCCGATCAAATGTGACCGCGAAGTTCAGACCTCGGAGGAACAATCGGTTGAATCGACGTTCTATCTGCCAGAGGAAGCGATCAAAGAGTATAATACAGAAGGCGGTATTGCCCTGATGTTTCTGACCCATTTCCCCGACCGGAATGTCATGTTGATCAATGCAGGGCTTCTCGAGGAAAGCACCGTAAAGATAGCCAAGCAGCCAATGACCATGCAATTCACCCGTTCAGATCAGGATGGTCCCTATCGCCGCGTAAAACATCGTGCCAACGAACAAAGCAGCATTGTTACGATCGATATCGATACGATGGAACCGGTGCCCCGCTACCGCGCTTACGATCCCGAGACGAACCAGTGGCAATACTTCATGGATCTGGATGTACCCAAGAAGTACTTTGCCTTTCAGCTTAACTCATCCGGTGGGCAATCCCATCGGGCAAAGCCTTATGAGATCGGCTTTGCCTACTATCACGGCCTGCACGGACTTCCGAAAAACACTTTGGACGCCGCAGAATGGCTCGATCAAAGCGCCACACCGAGAGCATATCGCCTGCTTGCTGAGATCTTCAAGACCGATCCTCTTTTAAGAAATGAAGAAGATGCGGCTTATTACGAAAGTCTTGCAAATGAAACTGAATAGAAACTTAAGAATCTTAAGCGAAATGTAGAGATTCTTCCCATTTCTCCTATTGACGAAGCTTGTGAAAGGTTTTAAATTATAAGTTATAAAAGGCGAAAACCCGAGGGCGGCAAATGTAAAGAGGAGGAGACAATATGGGCATCTATTCGATTTCGGTGCAGGATAACAAAGGTAATCCTGTATCCCTTGAGACGTATCGCGGTAAAGTTCTCTTGATCGTCAACACCGCGACACGCTGCGGCTTTACACCACAGTATGAAGAGCTGGAACACATTTACAACAAGTATCACGACCAAGGCTTTGAGATTCTGGACTTCCCTTGCAACCAATTTGCATTCCAGGCGCCTGGCAGTGACGCAGACATTGATACCTTCTGTAAGATGAGGTATCAGACGACATTTCCCCGGTTTAAAAAGATCAATGTCAACGGCCGCGGGGAATCACCCCTTTACACGTATCTAAAGAGCCAACTTCCCGGTCGGATTCAGTGGAATTTCGCGAAGTTCTTAATC
Organism: Lachnospiraceae bacterium; assembly: GCA_017480565.1. Classification (GTDB taxonomy): domain Bacteria; phylum Bacillota; class Clostridia; order Lachnospirales; family Lachnospiraceae; genus RGIG1588. The sequence continues at coordinate 99,056 of JAFVAL010000040.1, forward strand.
GACCGAGAAGGAAAAGTCGTCGCACGTTTCTCTCCGGCGAAAAAGCCGGAGCTTTTAGAACATGCGATCCAGGCAGAACTTGATAAACCGGTTTCTGAAGAATCATGAGGCAAGACGAAAGCCCCGCAGATCAGATGACCTGCGGGGCTTCTTATGTAAACACGGCAAAGGCCGCGCTTTTCATCACCGCGCATCTCGCTTCGAATCTCGCTCACAGGCGATACCCCGGCAGTTAACTCGGCCCAGGCACCCTCACGGCACACGGGAGATTCTGCTTAGTGCTGCTTTGTTCCCAACCTGACACGGTTCACAGAGTCCCATTGCGTAAGACCCAAGCTTCAACGCCACTTACCAAGGCCGGCCCCACAAGTCGAAGACCCTCGGACGAGATATCACCCCTGCTGTAGCGGATTGCAGGTGCAGGGCACCGCTATCTCCCCGGCTGCGCGGAAACTTTATGACAAAGCCTTTCGGCTTTATCCGCAAATGGATTGCTTTAGTAGTATATGAAATTCAAAAGAATTTGTCAAGCAAAGCCATTTTTCCGTGAAAATTATTTCATCTCTTCTCTGACCTCGATGAAGCATTTCACCGCAAAATCGATGTCCTCTTTCGTGTGGCTTGCGCACACCTGCGTGCGGATTCTCGCCTTGCCCTTTGGAACCACCGGGTAAGAGAATGCAACCACATACACGCCTTTTGCCATCATCCGTTTTGCAAATTCAGCCGCCGTCTTCTCATCATAGAGCATCACCGGCACACAAGGATGCGATCCCGGAATGATATCAAATCCCTCTTCCACCATCCGGTCACGATAATACTTCGTCACTTCCTCCAGATGATCTCTGAGCGCAGTGCTTTCTTCTAACATTTTTAACGTCTCTAAGCTTGCGCCCACAATCGCGGGTGCCACCGAGTTGGAGAACAGATACGGACGGCTTCTCTGGCGCAGCAGATCGATAATCTCCTTTCTTCCGGACGTGTAGCCGCCAGACGCACCGCCAAGTGCCTTGCCGAGCGTTCCTGTGATGATATCGACACGGCCTTCCACACCGTTATACTCTGGCGTGCCGCGACCGTGCTTGCCGACAAATCCAACCGCGTGCGAATCATCCACCATCACCAGTGCATTGTACTTATCTGCCAGATCACACACACCCTTCAAATTGCAGATGATACCGTCCATCGAGAAGACACCGTCGGTCGCGATCAGTTTGATTCGCGCCCCCGCAGCATCCGCCTCTTTTAGCTTCTCCTCCAGATCCGCCATATCATTGTTCTTGTAGCGATATCTCTTCGCCTTGCACAGACGAATGCCGTCGATGATCGAAGCATGGTTTAATTCATCACTGATCACCGCGTCCTGATCCGTCAAAAGCGTCTCAAACAAACCACCATTCGCATCAAAGCACGAGGAATACAAAATCGTATCTTCGGTTCCCAAGAACTCCGAAAGCTTTGCCTCCAGCTGCTTGTGGATATCCTGCGTCCCGCAAATGAATCTCACGGACGCAACGCCGTAGCCACGTTCATCATAAGTCCGCTTTGCGGCCTCAATCAGTCGCGCATTATCGCCCAAGCCCAGATAGTTGTTCGCACACATACAAAGCAGTTCTCTGCCATCCTCTAACTTCACCCGCGATCCCTGCGGCGAGAGAATCGGAGCCTCTCCCTTAAACAGTCCTGCCTCACGGATCTCATTTACGGTATCCCGGTAAAAATCAAGCACTTCCCGTTTCTTCATGGCTTTTCTCCTTTCCATCTCATTTGCACGAAACAATCACACTTCATTAATCGGCAGCTTCGTCCAGTCCATCACCACTTTACCGGACTGTCCGGATAGCATCGTCGCAAAGCCTTCCTCAAAATCTCTCACATCGATCCGATGCGTGATGATCTGGGAAATGTCTAAGCCCGCCTGCAGCATCGTCGTCATCTTAATCCAGGTATCCCAAACCTTGCGGCCGTAGATACCGCGCAGATTCAGTCCGTGGAAAATGACATGCTCCATATCGACTGTCGCGTCCTTATCCTGCAGACCGAGCAGTGCGATATTACCGCCGTTTTTCATCGTGTGAATCATCGTATCGAGCGCTTTTTCACTGCCGGACATCTCAAGCCCGACATCAAAACCTTCGGTCATCCCGATCTTCTCTTTTACCTCTTCCAACGTCTCTTCGTTGAGGTTGACGATCCTCGTCGCACCAAGCTTCTTCGCCAGGTTCAGACGATATTCATTAAAATCGGTCACGACGACATGTCTTGCGCCTGCAAACTTCACGATCGCAGCGGCCATACATCCGATCGGCCCTGCCCCGGAAATGAGCACGTCCTCTCCGAGCACATCGTAAGAGAGCGCTGTGTGCGTTGCATTGCCAAACGGATCAAAAATCGCATACATTTCTTCCGGGATCGACGGGCTGCAAGGCCAGACATTGCGCGCTGGAATCACGAGATACTGCGCAAAAGCACCGTTGCGGTTGACACCAACGCCCTTCGCATTCTTACAGTTCTGCTTGTGTCCTTCCAGGCAGTTACGGCACTTTCCACAGGTGATATGTCCTTCGCCGGACACCAGATCACCCGGTTTTAAGCCGTGAACGCCGACGCCGACTTTCACAATCTCCCCCACATACTCGTGACCCACGGTCAGTCCGATCGGGATTGTCTCCTGCGCCCAACGGTTCCAATCATAGATGTGAACATCCGTCCCGCAGATCGCCGTTTTATGGATCTTGATCATCACATCCGACGGTCCCACCTCCGGAATCGGCACCTGCCGCATCCAAAGGCCGCGTTCCGGTTTTTCCTTCACAAGGGCCCACATATAGCCAGGTCTCAACTCTTCCATAACTTCCTCCATTCTGTATTTTGTTTTTCTATCGCGCACATTTCTTTTCTTTATTGTACAACAAAGCACGTAAAAGCGAAATATATTTTTTCAAAAAGGTACTTGACAAATGATTTCCCACGCGGTATAGTTGCCTCAATAACCCAGTAAGCTACTAGGTTTTAATCTTGCATGAAAGGAGTACCGATATGTTCGCACTGTGCTGTTGTTGTCATAAGAAACCATTCTGCGCGCATTCTCGGTACGGGCAGCTTTAAGCTGCGCAATTCCTTGGTAATGTGAGGCGGAATGGTTTTTTCCATTCCGCTTTTTTTATCGTCTGCGGAATGGATCACCACACTTTTTCATTTTATTTTCAACACAAAGGAGAAAAATCATGGCACGTATCTACACATCCGCAGATCAGTTAATCGGAGGAACCCCTCTTCTTGAGCTCACAGGCATTGAGAAAGCATTTGACTTAAAGGCAACCATTCTCGCAAAGCTCGAGTACTTCAATCCGGCAGGCTCTGTCAAAGACCGCATCGCCAAATCCATGATCGATGATGCCGAGGCAACCGGCAAGTTAAAACCCGGCTCCGTCATCATCGAGCCTACCAGCGGCAATACCGGCATCGGCCTCGCTTCCGTTGCTGCCGCAAGAGGATATCGTATCATCATCGTTATGCCAGAGACAATGTCCGTCGAGCGCAGACAGTTGATGAAGGCTTACGGCGCAGAGCTGGTACTCACTGAAGGTGCCAAAGGCATGAAGGGTGCGATTGCGAAGGCAAATGAGCTCGCAGAGGAGATTCCGGACAGCTTCATTCCGGGTCAGTTCGTCAATCCTGTCAACCCGAAAGCACACTATGAGACCACCGGCCCGGAGATTTATGCAGATACCGACGGTAAGGTTGATTACTTTGTAGCTGGCGTTGGAACCGGTGGTACCGTAACTGGTGTCGGTAAGTATCTGAAAGAAAAGAACCCTGCCGTCAAGGTCGTAGCGGTTGAGCCTGCTTCTTCCGCAGTCCTCTCGACCGGTGTTGCCGGCGCTCACAAGATTCAGGGTATCGGTGCCGGTTTCGTTCCGGATGTCTTAGACACCACCATTTATGATGAGATCATTACCATCACCAATGAGGATGCATTTGCCACAGGTAAGGAAGTCGGACACAAGGAAGGTGTGCTCGTAGGCATCTCTTCCGGTGCAGCACTTGCCGCAGCCATTCAGGTCGCAAAGCGTCCGGAGAACGAAGGCAAGACCATCGTGGTCCTTCTGCCCGATACCGGAGATCGTTACCTCTCAACACCACTTTTTGCAGATTAAGATGAATCAGGAAATTGAAAAATTACTATCCGTCACCAGCGACAGACTCACTCTCTCAGAGTCTCTCATATCTAGCGGAGCCCGCATTGATTATGCGGGCTTTCGCCAGGACGCAGAAGCGTTGGCGGACGAACTCACCATCGCAATGTTCCCTTCCTTTGCAGTGGAGCACTGCGAACTCTCCTTCACAAAACGAAGAGAAAACGCCTTACAGGCTGCAGCCAGACACTTGATTGACGCTTTGGCTATTGTTCTCCCGGATGAGGATTCTTTCCCCTATCTGCAGCATTTATTCGACCTCCTGCCGGAAATCCGCCGTCAGTTAGAGACAGATCTTTTTGCGGCATATCAGGGAGACCCTGCTGCGAGAAGCGTCGACGAAGTGATTTTATCATACCCGGCATTTGCGGCGATTAGTGCATACCGGATCGCACACGAGCTTTACCTAAAACATATCCCTTTGATCCCTCGTATGATCACGGAATATGCACATCGCCGTACGGGTATCGATATCCATCCCGGAGCCACCATCGGTGACTATTTCTTTATCGACCACGGTACTGGTGTGGTCATTGGCGAGACAACTACCATCGGAGAACATGTAAAGCTATATCAACACGTTACTTTGGGGGCAAAAAGCTTTGAAGTAGGTGACGACGGATCCTTAGTCAAAGGCATCAAGCGCCATCCTGACATTGGAAATCACGTCGTCATCTACGCAGGCGCAACCATCCTCGGCGGAAAGACTCAGATCGGGGATCACTGCGTCATCGGTGGTAACGTCTGGCTCACACGCTCCGTCGCAGCAGGCAAGACAGTCCTTACACGCACCGCAGTCACCGGAGACAATACGCTTTTGCGCGACAATGTCCCGCACATCGCAGTCATCTCTCCGATGCAGCGTTCGTTTTTAGACGCCATGTTATAAGATATGTTCCATCCTAAAAAGAACAGGCAGCGCTTTCTGACACTGCCTGTTCTCATTTTATTGGTTCTTTTTACTTCTTAGAAGGTGAAGCCTTCTTCTCTTTCGCTTTTTCGGGTTCCTTTGCAGCTTTTTCCGCCTCAGCCTTTTCTGCTGCAGCTTTCTCCGCTTCTGCCGCTGCGATCTCACTTCTCGTACGCTTCCCGCGCCCGTAGAGCAAGGTCACTCTAGCGATCTTCTTCGCCAGTGCATCCGTTGCCTGTCCCGGAAGCATTCTCCACTTCCAGTTCTCCCCGGTCGTGCCAGGAACATTCATTCTTCCGGCATCATCCAGTTCCAGGTAATCCTGCATCTGCGCCACAAACAGCTCTGACACGCTCGCCATGCCTCCACGGATCATGCCCCAGACGAATCCTTCCTCTTCATGCAGACCAAAGTATTCTTCCGCCAGCGCAACGTCCGCAGGATCTGCAAGTGCCTTCCAGCCAAGCAGTGTCGAGTTATCATGCGTACCCGCATAGCAGATGCTATTTGTCTTATAAAGGTGAGGCAAATGATTGCTCTCTTCCTTGGAATCAAACGCAAACTCAAGCACCTTCATGCCGGGAAGTCCGGAGTCAGAAAGAAGCTTTGCGACATCCGGTGTTGGATACCCAAGATCCTCTGCTACAAATGAAATATCATGGAACCATCCGGTCAGCACACCAACCAAGGACATCCCCGGGCCTTCCACCCATCGACCATTCTTTGCGGTTGTCTCACCGTAAGGGACAGCCCAATAGCTTGCGAATCCACGGAAATGATCGATCCGGATGACATCATAAAGCTTTTGCGCCCCGCCGATGCGGTTGATCCACCAGCCAAATCCATTCTTGGCCATCGTATCATAATCATATAACGGATTGCCCCAAAGCTGTCCATCTTCCGAGAAATAATCCGGCGGCACACCAGCCACTTCCACCGGAAAGTTCTCTTCATCCAGCTGGAAATTCTCAGGAGACGCCCAGACATCCGCGGAGTCAAGCGCTACATAGATCGGAAGATCACCAACGATTTTAATCCCATTTGCGTGCGCATATTCCCGCAGATCATTCCACTGACGGAAGAATAAGAACTGAATGTAGGTAAACAGCTTAATATCCTCCGCAAGCATCTCACGGTAATGAATCAACGCTTTCGAATCACGAAGACGAATCTCCTCATCCGGCCATTCCAGCCATGCCTTCATCCCAAAGTAACGCTTACACGCCATGAAAAGCGCATAATCCGGCAGCCACCGTTCATTCTCCTTCACAAAAGCGGTCACTGCCTGCGCATCACGCTCCCAGCCACGCTTTGTGGCAAGCTCCAGGAGCGGATATCGGTTCTCATAAAGAATCCCGTAATCCACCTTGGTTGGGTCGTCACCCCAGGTATAAGACTCCACTTCTTTTTTTGTGAGAAGCCCGTCCGCAATCAGCAGATCCAAATCGATGAAATAAGGATTGCCCGCAAACGTCGAAGGGCTCTGATACGGAGAGTCCGCATAGCTGGTCGGTCCCACAGGAAGAATCTGCCACCATGACTGATCCGCCTTCACCAGAAAATCCACAAAATCGTAGGCTGCCTTTCCCAGCGTTCCAATCCCATAGTGGGAAGGAAGCGAAGAAATCGGCATTAAAATTCCACTACTTCTCTTCATTTCCGTTACCCAGATCAATAATCACTTCCAAAAACATGTTTGAAGTAGTCATAATTGATCAATCCTTTGTTATATGTCATTTTGTTGGAAACGATCTTGTTGATCGTCTTTACATAGTCATCCGGAATCTCCGTATTCTCATCGACCGGTGTGAACTTGTTCTTCGAAGCGATGTAAGTGCCCAGATCCGTCTTCCAGTCATATCCGGTATTGAATACCAACGGTGTTGCATCCGAGAAAACATCACGTCCGAGGCAGAGTCTGGAATCAAACTCCACACCAAACAAGTTCATCAGCGTCGGCAAAATGTCCAGACTGAAAGTCGGTGCATCCACAATGATCGGTGCCTGCTTTTCCAGGCTTCCGCTCCAGATGATCAGACGGTTATGATCTCGCTCCATATAGTTGGTCGGCTCGAATCCATACAGTTCCGACAAGTAAGGCTGCGATCCGATCGGCGCATCCGAGTCAAGTCCATACGGGAAATGATCCGCACTGATGACAATCACAGTATCATCTGCTTTCCCGGCTTCTTCCAGACGCCCAATCAGATACTCCATCGCCTTATCAAGCTCCACGTTGCAGGCAAGATATCCGAGTACAGGCTCAGAATAGGTTCCTGCTGCCTCCAGATCTGCCACAGCCTCTCGGTTCTTCTTCGACATTGCGTTCTGCGCAAATGTATACCCGGAATGGCCGCTGACAGACATATAATAGACGTCGAACTTGTCGCGATTGATATAATTATCAACCGTTCCTTCCATCATCTCAAGGTCGCTCTCCGGCCATTGTTTCGTGACGACATCTTCCATACCGTTGCCGACACCGACAAAGCCATCGGAATAACCAAGCGTCGTATGTGTCTCGTTGCGGTGATAATAGGTGTAGGTATTGTTGTGATACGCGATACCGTAGTACCCTAACTTATTCAGCTGCCAGCTGATCGTATAGTAATTGTGATGCTTCGCAAGCGTTGTAAATGTAGATCCGCCCTTTAACGGCAGCATACCGAAAATGTTCTGGACTTCACCGCCCGTCGTTCCTGCAGAAGCCGGCTGATAATAATCCGTAAAGTTGATGCCCTTTGTCGCCATCCGGTAAAGGGTAGGCGTCCGGTCTTTGTCGATCGCCTCTGCAGAAAATGCTTCCGCAGAGATCAGGATCAAGTTCTTCCCTTCAAACATTCCGGTATATTCATTCTTGGAAGAAGGTGTCCTGGAAGCGACATAAAGATCCATGTTCTTTAATGTATTATCTCCTGCCTTCTCGGCTAACGCTTCATAATCGATATCCAGATCATTTAACCCATAGGTCGTAGGCTCTTCCGTCGTCGTCTCTGTCTCCGTCTCTGACTGTGTCTCAGAGCCGTTTCCCTTCGTCGTGGCTTCGTCCTTGTTCTTTGTCGTTCCTTCCTCGACCGGATCAAATTCTACGCTCTCGCCAAAGATCGCCTTCTTAACCTCAAGCCTTAAGCCGGTCAGCAAGCCAAAATCCGATACCGCGGTACCGAACTGATACTTGCTTCCATAGGTCTCACGGTAGGACTTTGGAATTCCCACCGTAATCAGGGTCAGCAGAATCGTAATCACTAAAAGCAGTCCTGCAATCAGGCGCTTCTTCATGGTAGCTACCCGGCAGGGATCTACCTTTTTCCAGTAGATCGCATAAATCACCGTAGGCCATAAAAGCAAAGCGATGGTAAGAAGTCCCTTAAAACTAAAGATCAGTCGCAGCGCATCGCCAAGGAAGTTGCTGCCGACGACATCGCCTGCCGCATTCGTAATCGTATTCAGGTCATAAAGCACTTTAAACTGACGATACACGAAGTACTCCACCAAAAACGGGATCGCAGTAACGCCCATGATCGCTGTCTTGATCCAATGGTTGACGTTCCTGTCTCTGGAAATGCTCGTCAGCAAGTAGCCAATCACACCGTAAATCAGAGAGAAGAATAAAATCGGGAAGAACGCAAAGCCGACCCACCCTCCGCCGGTCGCGATCCGAAATACTATCTCATAATAGAAATACACAACCGGAAGGATCAGCATCGAACGAAGAAACCTCGACCACGCATCCTTTTCCTTCTGGTTCGCAGATCTCTTTCTTTGACCTGTATTTTCTCTCATCTCATTTTCAGCCATCGTAAAACCACACTTTCTTTCAACTATATTACTTTACCAAACGCGCAATCAAATCTGCCTTCTCTTTCAGCAACGCACCGTCCGCCGATCCCTGCTTCCACGTGATACCAACCCCATCGTCATGATATCTGGGAATCAAATGTACATGATAGTGGAACACCGTCTGGCCTGCTGCCTCCCCGTTATTCTGAAGGACATTCAAGCCATCACTGTGAAATGCTTCTACCATTGCTGCACCGACCTTCTTCGCCACCAGTGCTGCTTTCTGAAGCGTCTCATCCGGCAGTTCGAAGACATTTGCCGCATGTGTCTTAGGAAGGATCACCGCGTGCCCCAAGCTTGCCGGTGCAATGTCAAAAATGACTCTAACATCCGCATCCTCATAGAGCGTTGTGGAAGGAATCTCGCCTGCTGCGATCTTGCAAAAGATACAATCTGCCATCTGTTTCTCTCCTTTTCCGTGATATGCTCATGTTTTTGCCCACAAACTAGCACCTATTTTACACCTTTTGCTTGCGATAGAAAAGGACTCCGAGCAAAAAACCTGCAAGAAATCCTGCAAGATGGGCCACATTATCGATCCCTTCACTGGCAAAACCGTTGACCAGACTTAAAATGCTAAAGAACGTCAGCCGATAAATGCTTAAATCTTCAAGATGTCCCTTATTCCGCGCAAGGATATAGATCAGTGCCCCAATGACCGCAAAAATCGCGCCGGAAGCGCCGACGCCGACCACAGGTGTATCGTGCAAAACGTCCCAGTACATGGACACTGCACCCGCGATCACACCACTTGTCAGGTAAAATGTCAGATACTTCCATTTACCAAGGCGTTTTTCCAGGTTGTCCCCTAGGTACGAAAGCACGAGCATGTTGCCAAAGATATGTGAAATCCCGGAATGCAAAAACATGTAACTGATCAACCTGTAGTACTCCCCGCCCAGCAAAATGGACGGGTAATAAAGGCCTCCAAACCGATACAAATCCTGCGCGGACTCCGTAGATCCCACAAGGCTGCAGACAATAAATACCACAACATTGATCGCAAACAAGGACGTATTCACAGCTGTCAGCCGAAACGGCGGAACCCAGTTCTCCCAAAACTTCCGGTTCTGTTCGGGCTCGTATTTCTGTGCATACCATGTCCCGTTGACATCCTTCGGATTATCATGAATGAGCAACGACTCCAGGAATTCCATTTCCTCCTTCAGGGCATTTGGCACTTCATCGTATCTGATTAAGCGGCTCTGCGAGACATCTGCAATCCATTCCTTGCCGGTCTCCGTATAAACCTTTCGCGCGTCGGTCACATGTTCCGTGAAAATGATTCCCTGCACCAATACCGGTACCTGGAACTGTTCTTCAAGCTCATCATGCACACTAAAAAGGATCGACTCGGCCTGCGAACTTGTAAACTCACTCCCGTACATACAGTCAAAAAGCACCAGCGCAGCCAGGCCATCTGCTTTCTCCGCACAGAACAACTGGCAATTACTGATGTTTAAAATCACTCTGTCATATCCCATTTGCGCAAGAATCTGACCATACCGAGAAATCATGATACTCTCAACCTTGAAGGATCCCTTTGACAACGAAAATGAACACTAACAACTAGATTCTACTCTTTTTTCCCTCTTTGGTAAAGTTCGATTTCATTAAGATCTTATGATCTCAAGGCTCTAAAAGCCCATCGTGTTGTTTCACTGTATGGAAAATAACGCGTTCTTTCGCGAATTCAATCGCATCCCCTTCCCGCAGCTCTGTCTGCTTCTCCTCGGAAAGACGCTTTCCGTTCAGCCAGGTGCCATTGGTTGACCCCAGATCTCTAAGAAACAAGACCTGATCATCCATGACAAATTGTGCATGTGACCGGCTCACCGTCCGCACCGGAAGACACAGGTCATTTTTCTCCAAGGCTCCCACAGAAAATGGAACCTTCTCGATCGCAACCGAGGAGCCATCCTCCATCTCCAGTACCGCAAATGGCATCTTTGGAAGCATGCCTGTCAATAGCTGCGTCTCCCCGGATGTGAGTAACGTCGTCTGCATTGCCTCAGGCCTCTCAACCTCGTTTGCATGTGTCATCTCCTCTCCCCAATCAAAAGTCTCCTCCTCTTTGCGATGCTTCCACCACGAAATCAAGGTCTCCCGAAATGTAAAGAAACCTGCCGCCGCACAAACAACCACAAAAGCAAGCGTTCTCAGCCAATGAAACTCTCCATCAGGGCCGATGATCTGCCCTCCCAGGAACATGAGAGCCCCCGAAATCACAATCATAGCGACAAAAAAGATCACATCTTTCTTCGGCGTCTTCTCCCTTACCTCCTCTTTTAAAACAGACACCGCTTCTGGTTCCACTACGACTTCTTTGACCGAAATCTCCGGCTTCTTCACCCTCTTTTCGCGCTCCAGAATCTCCTTGAGATCCGCGGCTCTTGCCTCTTCATTGCAGCACTGATAAAGATCGTAGACTAATGCCACAGCTTCTTCATCCTGATAATCAACATGTTCCAGAAAAAGCCCCAGCAAAGTACGAAGCTGCTCTCCCACGGGTTCACGATAACCTTCCAGGTAGCAGACCTGCAGCTCCTCTTTCGGTGTTAAAAACAGATATTCCGGCCGGCAGACAAAATCTGCCTCTTTTAGCAGGTATCCTTCTCCGATGGAAAACAAGTGCAGGAGCGTCCGCATCCAGTTGCGTATTTGCTCACTGTGAAGTGAATGCTCCTGCACAAACGTTGTCAACGTCTTTAAGCCGGAGATGTCATACCGAAACTCCTCCTGACCGTCAATAAATCCAACGGTCAATGGAGGCATCCCCGGCAGCCGGTTATAACGTAGCATCTTTGCAGAGTACGGTTCATTCTCCATCTCTGTGCGAAGGATCAGCGTCTTTCCTTTAAACTCCTCTTCCCATTGTGCATCGATTTCCTTCATTTCACACCTTCTTTCCACTCACTGTTTACGGATCCGTAAAAATGATTTCCCCTGCCTGCTGAAGCAATGGAGATAGTTCTTCCTCCTGCGGTGCCTCTTTCAGCGCCTCCACTTCCCCGAAGGCTCTTACCAGTTCTTCCGGATGCAGGATTCGAATCGTCTTTTCCCATTTGTCCGGCTGCGGAACAAACATGGTAAACAGACTCCTTCGGATCTCCGGTACGAGACTCGCTCGGATTCGCGTGAAGCCAACTTCCACATCGATCTTAGAGATGTTAGTGACAAACCGGAACTCATTTCTGATATCACTGCTGATCTTTTCTTCCAGCTGCGCCTCCAACTCATTTCTTCCTGTGACCGGATAAAGGAGGCCGCGCTCCAGCTGTCTGTCAACGTCCAAAATTCCACTCTCCCAGTCTACCGAAAGATTCGCTGTTACCGCAGCTCTCGTAAGACATCTGTTCAGACATGCCATCGTGACCGCACGATCATAAACCCCCATGGAAAACACCAGAAGGCTCATGAGAACCGCTAGCAAAAACGGAAAGATCAAGGCCCCTTCCACGGTAAATGATCCTTTATATCTTCTTTTCAAAAAAACCACACTCCTAGATATGCGAGCAAAATGAATGGAATCCAGGGAATCTCCAGATGCCTCCTCTTCTTAAAAAACTGCCAGACACCTCCTGTTATGCCCGCAAGCAAGAGGCTTAAAAACAGCAGCCATAGATTCCCAAGGCCTCCCAGCACAAGCCCGGTCCACAAAAACACAACGCCATCCGCTTCCCCGATCTTGCCGCGTGTCAGGTGGCTAAGCAATAAGAGTCCTGCCCCTACCAAGACGCCAGCCAACGTAGTCCCTGGCGAAAAAGCATTCTGTAGTAATCCCTCAATAAGCAGCGCTGCAAGCCCACCCAGCAAAAGCCAGGTAGGTATCTTTCTTGTTTTCACGTCTAAGCCTGCAGCAACTGCCAGCAAAATCAATAAGGTCCATCGTAACATCATTCTTCTACCATCCGCACGTACTGCAAGGAGGAAGCGACACCTGCGAAAGCGGGACCTCACGGATCGTCCTGGTCAACGCTTGACAATGATAATCTGCGTGGTATCGATCACCGTCTGTAGTGTAATAATAAACCCCGCCGCCAGCCGTTCCCGGGTGACAAAATTCACATGGGTAATACTTGCCTCCGGAGTCATTACGCGCACCGTCGATGCTAGATAAGGAACCAGCAAGAATCGTCAGATTCAGATGTGGACAAGCAAGTGTCCGATGATAGACAACCCCGTAATCCGTCACATAGACATAGTCTTCCTCCCCGTCAGCATGTTCATGCCCTGTGTTACCGGGCGTTCCGGGAAATGTATCATCTCCGATGAACCCCCTCGTCTGCGCCTGCTGACTGGCTGCTTGAAACGACACGGGCGCAAGCCGCACGGCAAGTGTCGGAAAATGAAATGCTTTTAACCAAATGGTTTCCGAAACCCTACTGTCCCAGCCAAAAAAGCCTGCTCTTCCCAGTACAATGCCACGCTCAAAGAGCCCTTCTTCGGAAAGGCCGGCACGCATCTTTTCTTGCAGGACAATCCCTTCTGCAAGGTCCGATTCCTCGCCCCATCGCTCGTAAAAGAAATCCACTTCTGACGCCCATTTCCCCGTCTCCAGCATCGATACAAGGATTTCCTCTTGGTTTTTGATCACAGGAAGAAAAGAGACAACCGTTAAGATTGCCGCAAGAAATATCGGAAGAACCAGACTGGCTTCTACCGTAAACGATCCTTTTTTCATCATGTACTACTAATCCTTTCGATGGCAGGAGGGAGATTTCCTCTCAGCATGAGTTGTTTGTGCGAGAGCCTCTCCTTCTAGACAATGAAATTAAATTGCCATTTAGAAAGAGCCGAAAGGAAATCTCTCTCCCGCCATCCTATCGAAATCCATAGTCTCTGCTTGCTTCTATTGGACGAAAGATCAGATCTGTCCCTGGCATGGCAAACATGCTTCTTGCGCGTGGTTCCACAAGGATATGTCCTCGAAATCCCACGGCACAAGACGTCCACTGAAAAGGCACCTGATACAGATACGCGATATTTGCCTCTGTTAGCGTCATCATGCGATCCAGTGTCACCGCCTCATCCTGCAGCCAAAAGAAGGCCGTTAAATAGCCGTCATAATCGATCCCGGCCACACTTCCCATACGGTTTGCTTTCTCGGTCACAAGCGCTTCTGAAAACTGAAACAAATCTTCAAATGTAATCTGAAACTCCGCTCCTTGCTTCCAAACAGGCACTTCTTTCCCCGAAGTGAGTGCCCGCACTTCCACCGTGCTTTCTTCCGCTGCCCACGCCAGCATCACCAGGAACTTTGCGGTCTGTACCAAGGGTTCCAGACCTGTCAGACCCACTGTACTTCTGGCCAGAAGCTCAGCCTTTTCTCTCATCCCGGCATCTGACATGACCGCCGTCAGATTCACAATCAGACGGCTAAGAAAGATCTTTTCTGCAGCCTTTAACAGGTTTTCCTGATCTACGTCATGACCTGAGAGCAGGTACTCCATCTGATAACAGATGAGCTCATTTTCTGCTGGCGAGCGAAAAGAAGGCATATGTTGGGCGGCATAATTTTGCAGCAAGTATTCTTCCAGCAGGTCCTGCGCAGCATCAGAGAAGGAATAAGATTCCTCCCGAAATCGCTCTGCCAAGCGCAATATCAGGTTCTTCCCTGAAACGCCTTTGCTCTTAATCCCCAACATCGTCTGCTCAGACAGTTCCACGCTGCCAAAGAATAATGTCTGCTCTCCTTTCTGGAACGTCTCTTTGACAGTGTCCCAAACATCCTTCGTATCACCTTCCGACTGCGTCAGATGATCGTACTGAAACTTTAGACCATTGATATGATAGGCAGAAAGCGTCTCTGAAAGCCTTGTGGCGCTTGTTCGGATCGTGTCTGCATCCACCTTCCCCGCCCAATTTGATAGCGTGAAAAGAATCCGCTCGATTTCATTTAGGCCTCGTTCCCAGACAGAAAGCTCCCCCAGCACCGAACTCAGTGGCTGATCCTTTGCATCTTCCAAAAGCGCACGGTAGACCTCTTCCTGCAGGCTGCTCTGATGCGCGGCCAGTTCCTCGCGGTAAAGCTCTCGTTCTTTCGAAAGTTCTCTCTCCTTTTCTTTCAGCGTCGTTAGGCACTTCCTTGCCTTCTGAAGCTTCTCTTCAGCTTTCTTTGCATTTTCTCCTATCGAACGAGCCAACTTGACCACTTCATAATCCGAAGACTCCTCAGATGTCAGGGATTCCAACGTCTCTGAAAGATTGATATATCGCTCTTTTAGTGCCTGGAAGATCGTCTCATTCTCCACACCGGTGTTCGCTTTTGTGGGTTCCGCCGGACAAAACATCTTGATAAAGACCGGCTCGGTCTGGTATTTTCCTTTCTTTTGCACAAGTCCGGCCTTTGACGTTTTAAGCCCTTCCACAAGCGAGATGAAGCTTAGCACTTCTGCATTTGCCTCCAACTCATATGCCGAAAGCTCTGTCCGCGCAGCCAACACTTCCATCACTTCTTGTTGCTCTCGGATCGCCTCTGTATCTGGAAGCTTTACTTTCCCGGTCACCACATGATACTTCTGATATCCTATCGCCTGCTTTTTATACAAACTGCCATCATACTCCGACATGAAAACCGGATGATCCACCCGAGCAGAAGGCTGCAATCCAAACACAGAGAAATGATCGCTCTCCGCAAAGCATGTACTGACCGTCTCCTCCAATCGCTTAGACATCATCTCCTCGTCCCAGATGAGGCCGAAGAGATGATATCTTTCATAGAGTGGGAGGTAGTAATGTGTCAGCAGTTCATCCTCTCCAAAATACAGTACCTCTTCGGCCAGATCTTCTGACAAATGGATTCTTGTCAGTTCCAAGAGTGACCCTGCAAAGCCGAGAAAAATCGTGAGAAGCAAGCACAAAAATACTGTGATACTTCCACGCTTCATATCGGATAATAAAACTGGATCATACCAATGATCTTATTTGCACCACCTGTAATCGACTTAAAGGCCTTTTGTACGATTGACGTCACTTCGTCCTTAAAAATCACAACTAACGCAACCAAAACGACCAAGATGAGGATAATCTCGACCACACCGACCCCATCTTCTTCCTTCCAGAATTTCTTCCAAAAACCAATCATTCTGTGCATAGCAACCTCCATTCCGGAGCGCTCTGTGCGACGGGGCGACGAGAAATTGCGTAGGCAATTTCTCGTCTGCCATCAGGTCTATTTGTGGCGCTCCGTCACAAATAGACAGTGATGAAAAATGCATATCGATGCATTTTTCACACTAGCCTCCATTTCTCCCAGCACCCCTCACAATTCAGGCTCGATCAGAGCTGCATCCATGCGGGCACCAGCAAAATCATCAATACTACAAGCAGCCAAATCATCATGGGAAACAAAAGTTTTGTCCCCGTCTCTTCTCCCTTTTGGCGCAATAAACTTCGTCTTTGTTCTCTTGCTTCCCTCGCCTCATAAGACATAAGCTCAGGAAGATTCTTTGTCCCCTTTTGCAGATTTTGCCGCAACAAGAAGGACAGTCTCAGATATTCCGGCACACCGCTTCGCTGCGCAAATGTACCCAGAACGCGGTCCATCGACACGTGATTATCCAGTTCATTGACTGAAGCACGCATCTCCCTTGCCAGATATTCATACTGTGGCTTCTCTTGAAAGACACCGCTTACTTCCCTCCAGGCACCCGGCAAAGAAAGACCAGCCTGTAAAAATAACAAGAGTTGATCCACGAACAACGGGTATTGCTCTTTCAAGCACTGCCGCCTTCTCTTTACTTCATCGCCAAGCCTCTCATAGAAAAGTAATGCCGATCCGACCGCAGCAAAAGGAAGGAGGAGCAAAAAGCGCCACGGTCGGATGTCATTTCCAGTCACTGTCTGATAGGCTCCCAGCTCAGAAGGAAGAACAAATTGATCCTGAAACCTTTGCGCTTCCTCCGCCTGTTCGACCTGTTCTTTCGCAGCCAAAATGAGAAACTCTTCTCTGCCTCGCGTGGGAGGTATCACGGTCACAGGATAATTCACTACTTCTGTCACCCCAGAGCACATCAGCTTCGCCTGTACCTGCGTCTGGATTGGCTCCGTACGAATGTCTACGTCCTTCAGTGTACCGTCAGACTGAAACACATCATGATCGTACTCCCAGGAGATCGTGACAGGGCATTCCTCGAGATGATCTGGAAAGACCAGATCCTTTGAGACCGCAGACCATGAAGCATTCTCTCCTAAAACCACTTCATCCAGCATCTTGGCCGACTCATCAAGCCAAGCGCTTGCCTCTTCAAAGGTGTATTCACGAGGTGCAATGGAGAGCGACTGCTCTACCGCAATCTCTTCCCCGTTACCCCGAAGAAGATACGAGAGTCTCTCTGTTACCGCACCTTCCTGCGCATCTGGACGGGTCCATCGCCCTGCTCTAGCTGCTTTTTCCTTCTGCATTCCAATCAAAAGCAAAAGAAAAATCAAGCCCGCAGCAATCGCAAGCCCACACAAATACTGCTTTCTCAAGCGCTTTTTATAAGCTATTTTGGCCTCTTCCTCCTGCAAGAAAAGCTCTTCCAATCGAACCTCAATCGCACCTTGGATGCGGTTCTTTCCCTGCCATCGTTTTCTCTGCCTCTTCATACAGCCACCTCGATCTGTAAAATGTGTTCGCACAAGATCCAGCCAACGAGATAGAAGGCGAGCGCCGCACTCATCCACAAGACGCCTTGTAGGTTGTTGTAAAGGGGCGTTAAAAAGCCTGGAGAGCAGATCTTTAGATAGACGATCATGCCAAGGGGCACCAAGCCCATGATCCGGGCCTCCAAGCGTTTTTCCGCCATGGCCTGCGCGATCTCTCGTTTCATCTCGACTCTCTCTTCGATGACTCTCACGGTCGCGGTGATCATCTCAGGCAGATTCCCTCCGGTTTTACGTCCCGTCATCATGACCTGCGCAAGCGTCTCGATCTCTTCGATTCTGCTTCGCCTCGCCAACGACAAAAGACCTTCCTCTACAGGAATCCTTCTCTGAAACCCAGCAACGATTTCGGCAAATTCCTGACGAATCTCATCCCCCTCAGGGTAGAGATGTCCCAAATCCTGATTTGCTTCGATAAATCCGTTCTCCACAGAATATCCGGCAAGCATTGCGGCACTGAGGCTTTCCATCGCATCCTTAAACGCAAGTGTCATCTTCCACTTTCTCTGCGCACACTTTCGCTGTCTTTCCCAGCGGATCAGCACCGGCAGCATGCACTGTGTCAGAAGCATCCCCCACACATTCTGGTAGAAAAGCCAGCCCAGGAAAGCCAGTAGTCCGATGCACCGAGCAAATGTGATGACAGTCTCTCTTTTGTTGAACCGATAGCCTCGATAATCCATGTCTGGCTACCCTCCATACATCCTGAACTTCTCCGTGCGATTCATCTCTGCGCCGATTCGGATTAAACTGCCACCTGTTTCCTTATCCCGGCCATCCTCCCCCTCTTTCCAGAGAAAGAGAGGCTGCAGGATAATCTCGCCATCTTCCATGCCAACCACCTCACTGATTGCCTGTACGCGCCTTGTGTGATCTCGAAATCGACCCAACTGGATCACAATATCTACCGCGGAGGCGATCTGTGCCCGGATGGCTGCAAGAGGCATCTCACTGCCCATCATGACGAGCGTTTCAAATCTGGCGAGCGCATCCGAAGCCGTATTCGCATGGATCGTACTGATACTTCCTTCGTGACCGGTGTTCCAGGAGGCCAGCAAATCTGCTGCCGCACCGTCTCTTGTCTCTCCAATTAAAATTCTCGTTGGCCGCATGCGCAGTGCAGTCTTGACGAGATCTCTCATGGAAATCTCCCCTTCTCCTGCAAGATTGGCCGGACGCATTTCTAACCGTACCAGATTCGGAATCCCTTGCAGATGAAGCTCTGCCGCGTCTTCGATCGTAATTACACGTTCCTCCTCGGGGATGAACGCGGAGATCGCATTTAAAAATGTGGTCTTCCCGGACCCGGTACCGCCTGAAATCAAAATGTTATACCTTGCTTTCACAACCGTCTGCAAAAACTCTGCCGCTTCTTTCGTCAGGCTCTTCCTCTCGATCAGTTCTTCGATCGATAAACTGTCCTTTAGAAACTTACGGATTGTCACACAGGTGCCGTCAACGGATACCGGTGCCAACACGACATTGACACGTGATCCATCCGCTAGCCGCAAGTCTGCAATCGGTCTTGCTGTATTCACCGAACGATTCATTCGTCCCGCAATCCGCTGTACCATCTCTTCCAGCTTCTGAGCCGACAAAAAAGCACGATCAGTCTCTAACAGGACGCCATTTCGCTCGATGAAAATGTGTTCGGGTCCGTTGATCATGATCTCTGAGATGTCTTCATCCTCCAGAAAATCCTGTACAACGCCAAACCCGCGTAATTCATTGAAAATATCCCTTTTTAGCTTCCTCTTCTCCCCTACCGGAATCTCTCGCAGCGCGATCATCTCTTCATCAATCAGGGCTCGCACTTCATCGTCGGTCCATTCTTTCGTC
Source organism: Lachnospiraceae bacterium (assembly GCA_017480565.1). Classification (GTDB taxonomy): domain Bacteria; phylum Bacillota; class Clostridia; order Lachnospirales; family Lachnospiraceae; genus RGIG1588. Next base: position 118,493 of record JAFVAL010000040.1, read on the forward strand.
AGATCCATGCGCGCGTCCAGACGCATTGCAAGCGCATCCAGCGTCTTTTCATAGCTCATCGTCGTCTCCATCCTGTCCCGTCATCCCACGGATCTTCCCGCAAAGCCCTGAGTACCTCACTGGCCTGCGACCAATCCACATCATCGACCGGGATCGGAACTGCTGTCATCTTCTGCAAGACTTCCGACATCCCCTCGTGAATCAATGCGCGGTGAAATGCCTGCACGCGCTTTTCTTCACCAACCTTGGTTCCAAGCAATTCCTCACCGCTCACATTTTCATAAGGCAAATAAACCTGGTCGCAAAGATTCATCAAAAGTGCCACGTGACGGTTAAAATACCCCATCTCCAGAATACAGACATCATAAGGACTGTTCTCCTTGAGCTCCTTCACCAGGTAGCGAAACTCCTTAATGGTTGCCTCATTGACGTCCAGGTAATGTCCGACCGGCGTAAGATAGCTGAGATGATCCTCCTTATGCGCCATCATCTGAATCCGCAGCCCGATCTGACCGCTTTGTTCCCGCAGATAATAGATCAGATCCGACATACCGCCGCGACCATCCATCAGGTTCTCCACGGTAAACGCCTCAAACGGCAGATACAGTGTCTCCACTCGCTTTGCATATTCTTTGGCGAGCGCCATCGCAAACATCGTCCGCGAAAGGCCTGAAGAAGGCGAATAAACCACAATGATCTTCTTGGGGTCATCATTTGTATAATTGAGCGTGATCGCATCCCCACCGATCTCACTGTAGATCGTGAGAATCTCATTCATCACCTCTTCCATCGACTGATACTTATAAACGCTTGGAAATAGTGATGTCTCGTGCGCTGCGCGTCCTTCTGATAAAATCACAACGCACCGGATCTGATGTCCCGGAAGCAGTGCTTCTACATCATCGGTTGCAATCAATAACTCAATCGGCCGCTTCAGAATCTGCCTAAGCAGCTCAAGTCTCGTAATGATGACGCACTCAGAAACCGGGAAATGCATTCGTTCCATCTGCATGAGAAGCCCACGTGCATATCCCTCTTCTTTGTCGTAAATTACAATCGGTTCCTTCAATGTCTTAATTTTGGGCAAAGTATCCCTGTCAATGCCCTCCTCCTTTCAAAAACCACAAAATCACAGCACCTAAAATACAAGGTACCAATGGAATTCTTGTCTTCGATACCGGAAGAAGACATGACCCACAGAGTACTTCTGGAATCATTCTTGCGAGATCCCGCAAATGATGGATCAGACGACGTTGTCTGATCAGATAGATGACAGACATGACACCGGCGAAAAGCAGTGTATGTACTGGCAAAAAGAAAATGGCTCTCTCCCCGAGAAAGCCCCCTGCTACGGATAGAAGCTTCACATCACTCGCTCCAATACCGCCACAGAGATAACCGAGAATGGAAAAGAAGAAGGTTCCGGCTGCGCCGCACGCCCAATCCAGGACGCCGCTTAGCCCTCCTGACCACAGACGGCTGATTACTCCTAGCAGCCATCCGGTCAACCAATACCAGTTGGGGATACGTCTTGTCTTGATGTCCTGAAAGCTTGCAACTCCCAAGAACAAGAAAAGCACTAATCTCCCGAAAGCATGGCCTTCACCTCGCTCTCAATGTGATGTTTATATATTACTATACGAAGTTTCATTTGTCAATTATCATTTCAAAAATTATCTGCAATTTCTTTTTTTATGGTATTTAACTAAAGAGATTGCCCCGTGCAATGCACGGGGCAATCATCTGAATATTTCTATAATTGTCTTTATTCTTCGTAGCGTCCAGCCTCTTTTAACACTTCAATGACCTGGTCATAATTCTTGAGGCTGGAGTTTGCTCCGACTTCACGGATTGCGATACTGCCGACAGCAGTTGCAAACTCACCGCACTTTTTCAGTCCCCAGCCTTTTAACACACCGGTTAAAAAGCCTGCAACAAAGTTATCTCCTGCACCGGTCGAGTCGATACACTCGGTCGGAATGATCGGAAGGTGATAGCGCTCCGAACCACTGCGAATCAGGCACCCGTCCGTGCCAAGCTTAATGACAACATTTTTCACGCCCATGGAAAGGAAGACGTCTGCCTGCTCGTCCGGATTATCTTTGTGGGTAAGTTCCTGTGCTTCCACATAGCTGGGCGTAAAGTAGTCCAGGTGTTTTAAGATGCCTGCAAGATTCGCAAGAGGCACATGATTCATGTTACTCATCGTATCCGCTGCTGTGATCACGCCACGACGCTGCGCTTCCTCTAAGTATTCCGGCAAGTAGGCATCCAGCTCTGCATAGGAAAAGATGCTTCCTACACTGATCATTCTGGTGTGTGCAAGCTGTTCTAAATCTAACGTCTCCTTCGAGACATGGCCACAATTGAGCGTATAACCGAGGAGATTCCTCTCACCGTCACTGTGAATCAACACAAAACTGGTTCTTGTATGGGTCCCCGGAATCGCCACACAATTGCTGGTATCAACACCAAAACGCTCCAGATACTTGGTCACATTCACGCCCGCATCGTCGGCGCCAGGGGTTGCCGCAATACCGGTACGATTCCCCAGCTTCGAAAAGATAACGCTCTGATTGGCCGCGTCACCGCCCACAGAATAGGTCAGGTTAGTTAAATGTGTCTTATCCACAGTGAAAATGCTAGGATCTACCGGCTTTAACATCACATCGGATGTGATCATGCCGACACACAATACATCAAGTTCCGGATATGTTTTCTGGTCCATAATAATCTCCATTCTGGAGCGCCTTACGCTCCTCCCCTTATATCTTGAATTGGCGAGGGGTTTCTTTCATTTCCACTAAAAAAGATAACAAAAGAACGGGGAAATGTAAAGTTACATTTCCCCGTTCTTTATCTTGATTCGTATTATGAAGATAGATTATTTCTTCTTCGGGAAGAGCAGCTCTCTCAGGGAGATGTTCGCTTCCTCTGCAGCCTTCTTCAAAACGTCGATTTCAACTGCAAGAATAATAACGAAGCCCTTAACGATCATCTGATAGTAGAAGTCTACCTGCATCAGGTTGAAGCCGTTGGTCAGGGTTGCCAGAACCAGAGCACCGATCAGAGCGCCCATATGAGTACCGGTACCACCCTTCATGGAGACACCACCAAGAACGTTGGAAGCAATTGCGTCACCTTCGTAACCAACACCGGAGGAAGGCTGACCGGAATACAGCTTAGAAGCAAGAACGATACCTGCAACTGCGGAAAGAATACCGGAGAACATGTAAGCGATCTTCTTGATCTTCTTAGGGTTGATACCGGAATACTGAGCAGCTTCCTGGTTGCCGCCTACTGCATACATATGACGACCGGTTACGGTACGAGCCATGAATACAGAGCAGAATACGAAGCAAACTAACATGATGATGATCGGAACAGAAACCATGTTGTTCAGGATACGGCCGTTACCGATGAATGCGAAGCCTTCGTCAAGGTTTCTGACCGGAAGACCGCCGGAAATAACGTATCCAAGACCACGGTAAATGTTCTGGGAAGCCAGGGTTACAACGTAAGGAAGCAGATTCCACTCGGTTACGAAGAAACCGTTGAACAGACCCATCAGAGCACCTGCGATCAATGTGATGATGATTGCGCCCCAAAGCGGAACACCCATGTTCAGGAACAGAACCAGGATAACGCCTGTGGTAGCACAGTTAGCACCTACGGAAAGGTCAACGCAGCCATTGACCAGAATGAAAGTAATACCGAACGCCATCAAGGAGTTCTGTACTGCCTGACGAATAACGTTCTCAATGTTGCTCCACTTATAGAACGTCTCGCCCTTTAAAATGATCAGAACGACAATCAGTAAGCCATATCCGATCAGGATAGCACCGTTGTTTTTGAAGAATGTCTTAATCGGGTTGTTTTTCTTCACGGTTGTGGTTTTCTCAGCCATTATTCATTTCCTCCTACACCTGCAGCATAAGTCATGATCTTCTCCTGGGTCAGCTCTTCTTCTGCTGTATCGAAGATCTTCTTTACTTCGCCTTCATACATAACTACAACACGGCTGGACATATTCAGAATCTCAGGAAGGTCAGAGGAAATCATGATGATTGCCACGCCCTGCTTCGCCAGCTCGGTCATCAACTCATAAATCTCGGCCTTTGCACCGACGTCGATACCACGGGTAGGCTCATCCATGACAAGCACCTTCGGCGACATCGAAAGCCACTTCGCAAGAACTACCTTCTGCTGGTTACCACCGGAGAGGTTACCCGCTCTCTGATCGGTACCGGACATACGGATTCTCATGCGCTGTGCATAAGTATCGATGATCTCATCCTGCAGTTTGTAGTTGATGGTCAGATTCTTATAAATTTTCTTCAGGGAAGGAAGGATAATGTTAAATCCTACCGTATTACCAAGAACAAGACCCTGTCCACGACGATCCTCAGGCACCAGCATGAAGCCCTTCTTGATCGCGTCGCTCATGTTCTTGAACTCAACCTTCTCGCCTTCCAGATATACTTCACCGCCTAAGCGACGGTCGATACCGAGGATTGCAAGAATGGTCTCTGTACGTCCTGCACCTACCAGGCCGGACATACCAAGGATCTCACCCTTTCTGACGTCAAAGGATACGTTCTTAACAACGTCACTGGTGATACCCTTAACTTCAAGCACGACATCCTCTGCCGGTGCATGAAGTCTCTCAGAATAGTAGTTGTCTACTTCACGGCCAACCATCATGTTAACAACATCCTGGTTGGTTGCGGTTGCGACGTCTCTGGTACCTACATAACATCCATCACGCAGAACTGTGAATCTCTCGCAGAGGATCCAAAGCTCTTCCAGACGGTGGGAGATGTAGATGATTGCAACGCCGCGGCTCTTGAGCATCTTGACCTGCTCATAAAGGCTCTCCTGCTCACGCAGGGACAGAGATGCGGTAGGCTCATCCATAACAAGGATCTTAACGTTCTTCGATACTGCCTTCGCAACTTCAACCATCTGCTGCTGTGCGATGGTCAGGTGATACACGTACTCACCTGCGTCAAGAGGCATATCAAGGGAGTCCAGAATCTTCTGAGCTTCCACCTTCATCGCATACTGATCCACGCCAGTTGCCTTCTTCTTCTCACAACCAAGGAAAATGTTCTCCGCGATGGTCATGTAAGGAACAAGGCTGATCTCCTGGTGGATAAATGCGATACCTTTGTTCATAGCATCGACAATACCGTGCATCTGAACTTCTTCGCCTTCGATCTTGATGGTGCCGCCGTCCTTCTTGTAGATCCCGTTGAGCACCTTCATCAGGGTGGACTTACCTGCGCCGTTCTCTCCGACAAGGCCATGGGCTTCGCCCGCTACCAAGTCGAAGTGTACATCGCTCAAGGCATGAACACCAGGGAAGGTCTTCTCAATATGATCCATCTCTAAAATGTACTCACTTGCCATTTCAATCTTCCTTCATACTCGAATCTTGGTTAACAGTTACATATATCTCATCACAAAAATGATTCAAAATTAAAAAATCCTGCGAGGATCTATCTCTTGTGAATGTCGCAAATTCAATCAAATATCCAATAAAAAGCACCGGATACAATTAACGATTCACGATGCCCCAGGAATCGGGGCATGTGAATCGTCAATCTCTGGTTAGTGATTAACCGCTACTATGTCGTTCTTAATTCCTCTTCAGAAATTAGTTGTCATAGTCGTAGTTCTTCATGGTTGCAGCGTTGCTGATATCCATCCACTGGGTCGGGATCAACTGCTCAGCGTCTACAGAACCACCAAGCAGAGCGGTGTAAGCGGACTCAACGGAAAGCTTACCCATCTCGCCAGGGAACTGAGCTGCAGAACCAAGCTGCTCGCCAGCAAGTACCAGCTGCTTAGCTTCCTTGGAACCATCAACAGCAACAACCTTGATCTGCTCGATCTTACCTGCAGACTTGATTGCAGAGATGCAACCCTGTGCAGAAGGATCGTTCAGAGCGAACATACCAGTGATATCAGGATTAGCCTGAAGGATGTTCTCCATGCAAGGAAGAGCAGCATCTGCAGAACCTGCAGTACCTTCCTGCTTGTTAACAACCTGCATATCAGGATAATCAGCTTCGATGGTCTCGCAGAAACCGTTACCACGAAGAGCTGCTACCTTAGAAGTAGAACGAAGGTATGCACCGCAGTCACCCTTGTTCTCAAGAGCCTTAGCCAGTTCCTGTGCGCAAAGAACGCCAGCACCGTAGTTATCAGAAGCAACGGTGGAAAGGAGCGGTTCAGGGTTGTCCTGAGGGGTATCGATAGCGATCAGGATCATGCCGTTCTCAACAGCCTTCTTAGCGGAAGCGTCGATACCGGTGGAGTCGCAGGTATTAAGGAATACTACGTTAACGCCAGCAGAGATCAGGTCCTCAAGGTCGTTGATCTGCTTAGCGATATCGGAGTTACCATCCAGGGTCTGGAACTGCTTGGATGTGTCAACACCCTTAGCGGTCAGAGCATCATCGATACCTACACGGATCTCGGTGAAGAAAGGATTCCAGGTGTTCTGAAGCATAAGAGCGAACTTATACTCAGCAGTGATCTTCTCTTCGGTTAAACCGTCATCAGCGGGCTGATCGTCAGCGGGCTTTGCAGTTGTTGTCTCAGCTGCCTGCTGCCCCTGGGTTGTGGTCTCTGCAGGTGTATCTTCCTTAGCACCGCAGCCAGCCATAGCTGCTACGCAAAGAACGAAGACTAACAGCAGAGCAAGTACCTTTTTGCTTGTTTTCATAAGATATCTCCTCTTTTCTTCTATAGTCCCCATGGGACTACGATAGTTACTTTGGCACTCTTTGAGCACCAAAATTATATTATCAGGTTTCATTTTTTATGTCAACAATAAATATGTATTTTGTACAAAAATGAACAATTTTTGAACAAACTTTGTACAAGTTGCATAAATATGCCCTCAAACCGCAAACTTTCAAGAAGAGATTTTATGGTCAAATTGCTGAATTTCCGCTTTGTTTTTTGTGCAATCTGCCCATTGTCCCGTCGGTTTTGCCGACGACTTATGTGCAAGTTTGTTTCGAAATGGTTTTTGCGCCGGATTTTCAATTCGATCTTGCCTTTTTTGCCTCAAGGGTTTACTATAGTCCAATAAACAAAACGGATTTATTTATAAGAAAGAAGTGATGGATATGTCATCTGCAACGACAGTCACCATTTCTCTGGCACTCATGCTTCTGTTCGGATATTTGATGACCAGAGTGGTGCGTTTATTGCGGCTTCCGAACGTAACTGCGTACATTCTGGCCGGCATTCTGCTTGGCCCTTACGTGCTGCATCTGGTGCCGCAAAGTGTCATCGATGGGATGGATTTTCTTCCGGATCTTGCACTTGCCTTCATCGCCTTCTCGGTCGGTGAGTTCTTCGAGTTCGACACCTTAAAGAAGAATGGTATGAAGGTGGTTGTGATCACGATCTTAGAATCCCTGATGGCTTCCTTTGTGATCTTTATTGCAACCTTTTATGTGATGCGATTAGGCCTTGCCTTTTCGATCATGCTTTCTGCCCTTGCCGCGGCCACTGCGCCGGCTTCCACGATCATGACGATCCGGCAGACACATGCAAAGGGCGATCTTGTCAACACCCTGCTGCAGGTTGTCGCGCTCGATGATGTCGTCGGCCTCGTCGCGTATTCGATCGCGATTTCGGTTGCACTCTCCAGCATTCACGGTGCCAGCGGTGGCAGCCAGTTTACCGTAGTTGTTCTTCCTATTATAAAGAACATTGGCGCATTGGTCCTGGGTGCTTTTGCCGGCTGGATCTTGAAACTGACCGCATTTAACAGACAGTCTACGGACAACCGCCTGATCATCGCGATCTGCGTGTTGGTTGTCTTCTGCGGGATCTGTTCCTTCATGGACACATCGCCGTTACTTGGCTGTATGGCGATCGGTACGGTTTACATCAACACGACCAAGGATGATAAGCTCTTTAAGCAGCTGAACTATTTCACGCCGCCGATTTTGCTTTTGTTCTTCGTCCGCTCCGGCATGAACTTCCAGCTGGGGGATTTATTTTCCTCAAAGAACGCAATCAACGGGATTCCGCTGATTTCGGTCAGTGTTGTCTATTTCTTCCTGCGCATTCTGGGCAAATATACCGGCGCATGGCTGGGTTGTCTGATCACCCACAAGGAGACGCGTGTGCGGCGTTATCTCGGCCTCGGACTTGTCCCGCAAGCAGGTGTCGCGATCGGTCTTGCCGCGATGTGTGCGAGGATTTTGGGGCCTGGCATTGGAACCGATATGCAGACGATCATCATGTTCTCAAGTGTGCTCTATGAGCTCATTGGCCCCGCCTGCGGCAAGCTATGCCTCTACCTGTCCAAGTCGTATTCCAACGACCTCAACGATCTGACAGAAGTCGCACAGGTCGACGAAGCAGGCAACAAGAAAGCGCCGATCGAGATCCTGATTGAGCAGATTCAGCAGATTCAAAAAGAACTGCCCGTGCATCCGGAACCGCAGATTTCGCCGGAAGAGGCCGCCTTCCAACAGGCTGCCGATCATCACGCGCAGTATGAATATATGGACGCGAATTATCGCATGAAGCCTGGCAAATTACATTCCCGGCTTTAAACATTCATGATAGAGAAAGGAGCAGACTATGTTTTTTACCAATGTCGATCCCATCGCCCGCACACTCGGGTCCTGGGCCAGTGAAATCACCATTTATTCTATCATATTACGTCTGTTGTTATCCCTGGTTCTCTCCGCCATCATTGGCTGTGAACGCTCCAACAAGCGTCACTCCGCAGGCCTTCGCACCTTCATTCTGGCGTCGCTTGGCTCAACGGTCGCGATGATTGCGGACAGCTACCTGATTCAGACGACGCAGGACACCATGCCGATGCTCTCTGCGGCTTCCGTCATCGGTGTCGCGGTCATTGCAACCTCCTCGATCCTCTACAGTTCGAAGAGCCAGATCAAGGGTCTGACCACGGCGACCGGCCTTTGGACCAGCAGTGTTGTGGGCTTAGCGCTCGGTGCAGGCTTCTACACCACCGCGCTTGTCGGCTTCCTCGCGATCCTCTTCTGCCTCTCGGTGCTGCCGAATCTCGAGAAGTACCTAAAAGACCGCTCGAATCATTTTGAAGTACATCTGGAGCTGACCGACCGCTACCGCCTGCAGGACTTCATCGCCACCATCCGAAAGCTTGGCCTGCTTATCGATGACATCGAGTCCAACCCCGCCTACGCCAATTCCGGCCTCGCGGTGTATTCGATTTCCCTGACGATCACGAAGGCAGAGCTGAAAAAATACCAGTCGCACAAAGAGATCGTCACAGCGCTCTCAACGCTTGACTATGTCAGTTTTATTGAAGAGATTTAACGCAAAAGGAGGAGGTTTTTAAGCCTCCTCCCATTCATTTCTCACAGATTATCTCGCATCATATGCAGCCAGATACTCTTTGACAAAATCCACATCCGATCTGCAGTCTAAGTACTGCGTCCCGTACTTCTGCCTCGTCTCATTCCCCTTACCAGTGATAAGTAAAATGCTTGGTCTCTCCAGCTCAGCTGCCTCTTCGATCGCAGCCGCGATCGCTTCGCCGCGATCCTCAATCATCTCATACGCACAGCCTTGCGCCGCGACATACTGCGCGATGTCTTTGGAAATGTCGTCGACCGGCTCTGCGCCGGGATCCTCCGCACACAGATAAACCTTGCGCGAATACTGCCCGGAAACCGTCCCCAGATCTTTTCTGCGAAGCAACGCTTTCTTGCCGGGGCAGCCAAAGATCGCCACGATGTCATAGCCCGGGTACTCTTCCTTCGTTGAGCCAAATAATTTCTCAAAACTCAGCTTATTATGCGCATAATCGACCACGCAGATGATCTTCTTGTCTTTGCTTGCGTAAAGCTCCATGCGTCCGCTCGATTTCGCGCGGTAAAGGCCGGAATGCATGCACTCTTTCGGAATATCAAGCGCGATTGCCCCCGCAATCGCAGCGAGCGCATTTTCCACATTAAAAAGACCTGGCATAGAAAGGCGGAACGCCTCGTCAAATGCCGCAGTTTTCACACGGAACGCAATCTCCAAGCCATCTTTGCGGATGTCATAACCGTACACGTCAGCGCATGGATCTTTGATGCTAAACGTCAGTACCCGCTCGCAGACAGCCGCTTCCGCAAGCATCCGGTCGGAGAAATCCGCATCCAGATTCACCACCGCATTCTTTGTCTGCCCAAAAATGCGCAGCTTTGACGCGAAATAATCCTCAAAATCCGGGTGCTCAATCGGGCTGATATGATCCTCGGAAATGTTCAAAAACATGCCCACGTCAAACACAATCCGATCCACGCGGTTGTACTTAAGTGCCTGTGAGGAAACCTCCATCTCCAGGTAGGTAATCCCACTCTGCTCGGCATTTAAGAAATGCTGCATCAGCTCCACGGACTCCGGCGTCGTAATGTGCGATTCAAACTTCTCCACCCCATCATAGGTGTCGATGGAGGAGATCACCCCGCTCTCCTTGCCGCCGGTCGCTTCCATGTAGTCATCCACAATCGCCTTCATATAATAAGCCGTCGTCGACTTTCCCTTCGTACCGCCAATGCCGATCAAATGTAGCTTCTTCCAGGCTTCATTGGTGTAGCGCTCGGCAAGCACAGGCATCGCCACACGAATGTCCTTTACGAGCAAATGAGGCACATCCTCGGAAAGCTCATACGCCTGCTCCGCCACGTAAGCCACCGCGCCCTTTTTTATCGCATCTTCCAGATACTGCGCCTTAAAAGCCGCACCCTTACAAATAAAAAGTGTGCCAGACACCACCGCACGGGAATCATAGGTCAGGTAGGCAATCTCCGGATTGTCCCCCATCTCTGCACCGGCAAGCATTCCTTCCGCCGCCAGTCTCTCGCGGTATTCTTCTAATTTCAACTGAATCATCATCTTTTCCTTATCGATACTTTGCACCAGACCGCTTGATCGACTCTTTCACAAGAACATCCATCGCGTCCACGCAGTTTTCCGGCAACTTATAATACTCTTTAAACACCGACAGCTCTGTGCAGGCCAAAAGCACCACGTCACACCCAAGATCCGTCAAATCCGCATACACGCGGTCAAACTTGCGTCTGTCGCCGCGATCGCCCGCTTTGACATCGTCATAGATCAGGGACATCACGTCCTTCTGCCGCTCCTTAGACGGCTCCACCGGGATCAGTCCGACCGCTTCCAGCGCCTTGTGGTATGCCCCCGTACCGATCGTGCCATCCGTCGCCATGATGCCGACGCGCTCCGCTTCCGGGTAACGCTTTTTGATCACCTTCGCACTCTCCTCGATCATATTGATGATCGGAACCTTCGTCGCTTCCTGAATCTGCGGCAGAAAATAATGCGAGGTGTTGCAAGGGATCGCGATATTTTCACACCCCAGCGCTTCCAACGCCTTTGCATCCGCACGGATCGTCTTTAAAAATGGTTCCGCGTCCCCGGTACGAATCGCCTCTGTCCGGTCCGGCATCGTCGCATGGCTTAAAATCACCATGTCAATGTGCTCCTGATCACAGCCGGCCGCCGTGTGCTCGATCACTCTCGCATAGAAAAAGCTCGTCGCCTCCGGCCCCATGCCGCCGATCACACCTAATTTCTTTCGTTCGCCCATTCCAGTCATTTCCCCCGAAAAGAACTCATTTATAATACTTTGGATACTTGATATAGTGGCTCAAATGTGTCCGCGTCATCGCATAAAACCGCTTCGGCGCAAGGTCGCCCTTTAAGAACACCGGATTGACCACTTTGCCCTCACGGAGCAGTCTCTTTAACTTCGCCTTGTTCTCCGGCTGCTTCACATACCGCAGCGCAACCGCTCTCGGCACGACCATCCACAGATGCTCTTCCTTGGCAAGCTCTAAGTCAAACTCCTTGCCGTAAACGTACTCCTCGACGATATATTTCGCCACATTAAAGCCCGAACCGGTCACATAGAAATTGCTGCGCCCCTGACGCGTATTGATCTCGAAGAACTTAAACTTGCCATCCCTCTGATCATACTTGATGTCAAAATTCGAGTAGCCGACATAATGCAGGTCTTCCAACAGGTTCTTGACCTTTAACTGCAGCGCTTCATTGGGCTCCGTGATGATCACGGCGTGATTGCCAAGACCGTGCGGCGTATGCTCTTCCAAAAGCACATGCCCCAGACACATCATCTTCACCTTGCCGTTCTGGTCGGAATACGACGTCAAAACCCGCATAAACTCGTCATTTCCAGGGATCATATCTTGAATAATCAGTTTATCGTCATACCCTGCCCCGTAAATGTCTCCGATTACGCTCTCAAGCTCCGCACGGTCATGAATCGTGTAAACCTTCTTCTGCGTCGCAAACGGGCACTCCCAGTAACGGATACCATTGCTCGGCTTTAAGATGCACGGATATCCAAAATTCATCTCAAAATCAAGTCCCATCGACGCGTCATAAATGATCGTCCCCGGGTAATCAATCCCGTGCTTGTCACACAGCTTATAAAATGTCTCCTTCATCTGCAGGGAATTCATCAGCTCATAATCGATGTACGGCGCAATGATATTCTTAGCAAGCTCAGCTTTGTGCTTCGAAATCAGCGCGACATAGCTGTCCCCACAGCCAACCAGCACAATCTTCTTCTCCGCATGCGCCTTTGCAAAAGAATTCACCGTCTCCAAAAACACTTCATCCGTGTCAATCTTCGGATTCGGCGTGTACGTAATGATCCGGCTGTTGTAGCTCGGCCCACTCGGATACTTGCCAAATGTATACGTCCTCACCTGATACTGCTCGTAAAATGCACGCGCCACACTGTATGTATTGATATCACCACCCAGCAACACCGGGATAAACTCTCGTTCCACAAACTGAAGCATGTCTTTCTCCTCCAAACATAATCTTTACTGATTATAGCCCAAAAACCACCCATGCGCAATCAAATAAATGCGGCGGAACTGGATCTCGCTGGATCGAGACTCTGCGTCCAACAATTCGCCCCGCAGGGTCTCTTGATTTGGTTCGCTCAGCTGTTCTTTGGACTCTGCGGCCAACAATTCGCCCCGCAGGGTCTCTTGATTTGGTTCGCTCAGCTGTTCTTTGGACTCTGCGG